>DATJGD010000060.1:0-13306 GCA_035495255.1 Bacteroidota bacterium
AGCGAGCCTCGGTAATGGTCATTCCGGGAATTTGAACATCAGATTCGAAAAATGGCTGTGCCATGGCCGAAGAGGCCGACACCATGAGTATCAGCGAACAGAGATATGTAAGTTGTCGGAGCAGTTACATCACTCAAGAAGTGTGCGAAGGAGGTGCTCGTCGTGAGCAGATGTTGTGCGCCAGAAGGGAGTCGAACCCCTAACCCTCAGCTCCGTAGGCTGATGCTCTATCCAGTTGAGCTACTGGCGCGTTGTTTTGCGTACTTGAAAACTGTGGAAAAACCGCTTTTTGGAGAGGTCTGGGCAGAAACCCAGATTATTGCCACACAAAAGTAACAAATTCCTGCCAATTTTCAAAAAACCAACCAGTTGAATCTCTCGGAGTGTCCCTGTATATTCATTTCAATGACTAAACACATCTTCACTCTTGCCTTCCTTCTGGTTCTCTCGGAACCCTCGATTGCGGGAGAACGGCCTTATCTGGAAGATGCAGTCAAGGCAGCACGATGGATTCGTTCTACGTCGATCTCTACACCTCAAGGCATGGTTTGGGCAGGCGACCCGGGCGATTCAACAACGGTGGGGACAACACTCTACGGCGGAAGTGCAGGGGTTGTCCTGTTCCTCCTTGAAGTCTACCACTCTACGGGAGACACTATTTATCTTGCAGATGCCCGCTCGGGCGCAAACTATTTGCTCTGGCAACTTTCGGACAGCACCGAACTAACGAACCTCGACAACGGATTGTACACGGGAATTGGGGGGATTGGTTTTACCCTCGGAGAGGTGTTTAAGGCAACAGGAGAGTCTAAGTACCGTGAAGGGCTGCGGCGAAGCGCGGAGTTGCTCCGAATACGTGCAGCGAAATTCGGAAACGGAGTCGAGTGGACATATCAGCAAGGCGCCGATACGACATATTTCTTCACCGACATCGTCTCAGGAAGCTCCGGAATCGGATTGTTCATGCTCTACGCGTCCCGGGAACTCAAGGATGCGGCCTATCAACAGATTGCCGTCATGGCGGGGAGGCGACTAATTGAAGCGGGTCAGCGGACCGATGGTGGCATGAAATGGGCCATGGACGCTCGTGAGCCAAAGTTTACGACGATGTTTGGACGACTGATGCCGAATTTTGCCCACGGTACCGCTGGTATTTGTTACTTTCTCGCATCATTGTATGCGGAAACCAAACAGAAGGAGTTCCTGGATGCGGCCCTGCAAGGGACCCGGTATCTCTTATCGATTGCCGATACGGATTCCAACGCGGCGCGCATTTTTCATGACGAACCGGATAATCAACAGCTGTACTACCTGGGATGGTGTCACGGTCCGGCAGGCACGGCGCGGTTATTTTATCGATTGTACCAAATCACGGGAGATAATGAGTGGATGGGGTGGGTGAAGAAATTTGCGCGGGCAGAGCTCATCAGCGGAATTCCTGAACACCAGACGCCGGGATTTTGGAATAACGTGAGCATTTGCTGCGGTACTGCCAGCGTTGCTGATTTCTTTCTCAGCCTTTACCGGATCACCCATGAGCTATCGTATCTCGACTTCTCCAAACGACTGACGGCCAACCTGCTCTCACGCGATACGAGCGACTCGAAAGGCATTCGATGGATCCAGGCTGAGCATCGCGTCAGGCCCGGGTTGCTCATAGCTCAAACCGGCTATATGCAGGGCGCCGCAGGAATCGGAATGTGGCTCCTCCGTCTCGATGCTTTTGAGCAGGGCAAGCGGGAAAGCATCACGTTGCCGGATTCGCCGTTTCAGGTCAGGTAATCCGCTTTTCAGAACTTTCTTAGCGGACCGAACAATCAGACGGGCTCTTTTGCGTAAATCCAGCTGAAGGAATAGTGTTTATCTGAAATCACCCGTTCGGCGAGTCGTTGATAACGCGCGGTCAGGCCGCAGAGATACTCCTGGGCCTGCGCCGCAGCGCTTGATAATCCAGCCAGGCTATCCACCTTCCAGTGATCCACGAGATCCTGAATAATCTCTGCATAATCGTGAGCTGTGTAGACGCCTAACTTCTGAGCCACCGTAGAAAATTTTGCAAAGAGTTGACGATCGTTCCCGTCATCCATGAGGACGGCGGGCATGGCGATTTTTCGCTTCATCATCGTTGCGAACGATTGCAGCGCCCCACCGGGATCGATTTCAAAAACCTTGCTCATGAACAATTTGTAGGCTGACTCGTGGCGTGCCTCATCTCCCGCAATAAGCCCGCAAATTGTCTGTAATCGTTCCTCCCCGGCCTTGTACGCGAGGGTTGCAACATTTCGGTGTGAGATCTTCGTTGCGCGTTCCTGAAACGATGTATAGATAAACCCGAGATATGGATCGTTATCGGTTTTCGCGTCGAACCCGTTTCTTATAAGATGATGCACCGTCGTCTCTACCGATCGCATGTTCACCCTCCCGGTAAGGTACAAATAACGATTGAGCAGGTCGCCGTGACGATTTTCCTCGGCTGTCCAACCGCGGCTCCACTGTGCCCAGGGCCTGTTGCTCATTCCCGTCTCGTCTGCCAGGCCTTGAAGCCTGTTAAGCCAGGATTGGTAACTCGGCAGCGCTTCTTCCGTCACCATATCGCCGATGAGAACGACCAGGAGATCATCCGGCAGCGACTTTGCCTGCTCCTGAAATGTCGCAAGCTGTTCGTGAAAATCCTCTTTTGAACTATCCGGCAGAAAATCGCTGGGCTGCCAGCTCTCCTCAACAGATTTTAACAACGACCCGATGTTGACGCCAACGAACTCTTCAATGGTCTGAATTACCTCGAAACGCGAGGAAGTCACCGGCAGTGTTTCTCCCTTAACGATAGGAATCGCTCCTGTAGTAAATGAACAAGTTTGCCCTGAAAACGGCAATAGCCTGATGGTGAATCGTTACCACCTTACCAGGACCTTCTACCGCCGCCGAATCCGCCTCGATTCGGGCGATCGGTGCGGGGCCGGGCCTCGTTGACGTCCATCGAGCGTCCTTTAAACTCCTTACCGCTCAACGCGTCGATCGCAGCCTGTGCCTCGGCCTTATTCGGCATTTCGACAAATGCAAAGCCCTTCGAAACATCGTTTGATCGATCTTTAACGATCGTTACTTCGTCAACCGCGCCAAACTGCTGAAAAGCCTCTTTCAAATCCTCTTTGGTGACATCGCGGGATAAATTACCAGCGTATAGCCTCATGGTGTGGCTCCTTGTTGATGTGAAAAAAAACGTTTGTGAAATTCGCTCGAAGAGAGAGGTATGGTAACGGCACTTCGCCGTCGAGTAAGTAACGTCGAGAGAGAAGAATAACTCCTATCCGCTCAGTGCGAGATATTAGTGACAGTTTAAGGTAGCACAAATAATGGCTAATAACAACATGAGAGGTTCCTTTTCACAACTATATTTTTCTCAAATCATTGCTATTGGCGCGAATTAGAGGTACCTTGTAAGAAGAGGATTGTTGTGGTACCTCTACCCCTGCTTGGTTGCTGGTTAAGAACCCTCAAGTGAGCAGGATCGGTTTCGCCAAACAGCATTCGTTCTGACCCACCCTTGCTCTGATGCTGCATCTCCGCTAATCGAAGAGACCATGTCTTGCCACCGCACTCACCGGGAATGACATATATAAAGCGTTCCTCATGCATAAAGCATAACGCGTTCATGCCGGGCACCTGAAGAAGAAAGGAACCGCAATGGAGAAAGAAAGCAAGCCTGCAAAGCATAAGCGAGGAAGCTCCCCGCCTCAAACGGCTGAAGAAGTCTACCGCACATGGTTACAACGGCCCGGAACGAATGTCATCGCTCCCCCTGAGAAGGACTCCCCGGCAAAAGAAGGAACCGATCCGGCACCGTCGGCGAAAACGGCTTGACCACTCACAGAATAATTTTGAGGAGTTGCTCATGAATATTCTGATTATCGGCGCAACGGGTGGAACGGGCCGGGAGCTTACAAAACAGGCGCTCGAGCAGGGACATCACGTAACGGCGTTTGCCCGGAAACCTTCGAGGGTGACGATCGCGCACGAAAACCTTACCGTCGTTGGAGGGAGCGTGACCGATTACCGCACGATCGACGGAGCCGTAAAAGGCAAGGATGCCGTCCTCTCTGCCCTCGGACATAAGAAGTGGATTGTCAAGACTTCGATTCTCTCGAGGGGCACACAAAATATTATCACTGCGATGGAAAAACATGGCGTTCCACGCTTGATCTGTGAAACATCGATCGGTGTGGGAAACAGCCGCGGACGACTGGGGTTATACTATACCTTGCTCGTGATCCCCTTTATCATTTATTTTTACTTTAAGGATAAAGAGCTTCAGGAAGAATTGATCAAGAAGAGTTCGCTCGTATGGACAATCGTCCGGCCGGGGAAACTGACGAATGGACCCAGGCGGACACTCTACAGACACGGGCTGGCGATCGGGAGCAAGATTTCAACGGTAAGGATTTCCCGCGCCTCCGTAGCCGAATTCATGCTGAAGCAACTGACCGACACATCGTATATACGCAAAACGCCCGGTGTCGCGTATTGAGTCCGGCACGGGGCCGCAACATGTCGGAGCGTATTTGGGAAAGGAGCACCATGATAGCTGAAGGCACAATTTGGAACATTCTCCAGGGATACATGCCGAGAGAACGATGGGTTTCCGCGAGGGATATTTATGCGATTGTTGAACTGCATGGAAATCTCAACGACGATGATCGTCAGCCCCACACGTCTCTCTCTAAAACACCCAGGTGGAAGACGCTTGTCCGCGATGTTCTCGTGAAAAGGTTAAAAAACGGCAAGCTCCGCTGGCGAAGAGGAACGGGCCATCACGATGGCATGATTCATTCGTCGCGGCATTGAACAGAATCACGTATTATTGAACAGGAGCTCGATGAATATCTATGCCGGAAATTTGTCACAAGAAGTGAAGGAAGAAGATCTGAGAAAAGCATTTGCCGCGTTCGGCACTGTCTCGTTTGTCAACATCGTGTGGAATTGGAAACTAAAGTCCTCGGCCGGTTTCGGGTTTTTGGCAATGCCGGTGAGTGAAGAGGCCGAGGCCGCTATCAAGGCCCTGAACGCCACCGAGCTGAAGGGCCAAACACTTACTGTCAACGAAGCGAAGCCGAGGCCCCTTCCGGGGCTCACCTGATCTTAGCTCCGGCCCATTCTCCGTCTGTTGTTGTGGCTGAAATCTCCCGCCGGCTTTCAAATCTCCTTCTGAAGCGACGTTATCGATGCCACACCTGTCGTGATTCACCCCCTGTTTAAAAAAAGTATTTGCGCTCTAAGTCACTGTATATGTTGAACAACGAATTGTCGTTCGGACAGGTTTGCACTTCGTTCTTGCTGCCTTGTTCCAATGAGAGCGCCGTCACTGTGAAATTCCTTCCGAATAACCGTCCAACACCGGAACTTGAGTATTCCGCTCAACGTTATGGCTAATGGATTCAAAATTAACACGAAAGGATAATGTTATGACACACAATTCCAGGGCTACGTATGAGCCCCGCCCGCGTCATTCCCCGCAAGACATAGATGAAGGCTACCAGGCCCGCGGAATGGGAGACGATGATTCCGATCGCCGTGGTTGGGCGACCGAAAGCAGGTCATCCGGCAACAGCAGCAGCTCCCGTGGACGTTCATCGACCGGTCGTAAACGTCGTTCAAAATCAGTAATGAAAAAGGGTAGCCACAGCAAACGAGGAAGACGATAATTTACCCTAAACTGGCCTAATAAAGATCAAAGCCCCGATCAGAAACCGACCGGGGCTTTTTCATGTTTCAAGCTTGTTGCGTTTGTCTAGTTATCAGTCTCCTGTAATTCCGTCTCAGGTTCCGGTTCCGGCTGGTCCTGGATCCGGGAAACCAGCACGTTGGCAATGTCCATTTGATGGGCGTCCACGATCGCCTGCACTGTGTTCTTCGTCTTGTTCACCAGAAACTTCCCGATGAAAATACTCACAAAGAGGTGGAGAAGCGCGGCCCCCCAAAAGAACCCGAAGAATTCTTTCGAGAAGAAGGCGAGCTTGATCCACGCGGCGGCAAACGAACTCACGGTAAGAATCGTGAATGCGAACGTTCCGTAGATCGAAATCCAGTACCAGATCCAGTTCTGGAAGATCCCGCTGTTCATGAGCTTGTTAAAGAGATAGTTGTCGTCGTCGGAGAGTTGCGAAAAAATCGATTGAGCAATCGTACCCTTTTTGTCGGCGGGAAGATTCTGGAAGTGCTTCCGCTCGCCCTTGCCGAGAACGGAGAGGAGCGTGTGAAAAATCGTCTCATTTGATTTTTCCAGGAAGCCGAAGAACTTTTTGTCGAGTTTAATATGGAGATCGCCGAGCCAGTCTACTTTTCCGATGACGACGAGAAAACTTCCGAATGCGATGGAGACGAAGAGGCCAGCTGCCGCGGAAAACATCGCGGGATGGAGTGAGGCAAACCCCATGACTTTTGTCATACCCAATATTGTCGAAATCATGCCGAGGGCAAAGAGAACGAGATAGACGGCGAGCGCCGACTTTATCTTTTTCTCGAGGCTTTCGAAGTAATTGTATTGTCTAACAGCGCTTGTCATTCTCTCTCACGTATTCGTTTCCTGATTTACCTCTTTCGACAGCGAAAATTAAGAATTTTATTCCGATATTTCAACAGCGGTGATTTCTGCATCACGTTTTGGAGGATGGCGCAGAATTATGCCCTAAAACAAGCTGTTTTGAGGTATCCAAAAACGGGAAATGTGAGCAATCACACAGCTTATTTTTGAAATATGCAGTAAATTGAATACAATTTTGGACGTCCAGATAAGGGGATAATGACATTGGATCAGAAAAAACATACAGGCACGTTCTCGAACATAGGAGTCACTGTTCCGCAGGTTAAGCCTGCGGGCAGCGTCGATCCTCAACAGGTACTCACGAAGATTAATTTCGGCCGTGTGGATGGTGAATCCGACACCCGGTTTGATAATTGCTTCATCGGCACTGAAATGCTGCGACAGGTATTGCTTCCCCAGCACACGCTGGTCGTCGGAAGCAAAGGCGCCGGCAAAAGCGCCATGTGCAGACTGTTGTGCGAGGACATTAACAAGGTCGGTCCCCTTCTTCCGAAGGAGTTCGAAGAGGTGTTCTGCATCCCCGCCTACGGACTTCAGACAGAGGAATATCTCTCGGGAATTGAAATCAGAGAATTGAAGCCCAAGACTGCCGACGATTTTCGGTATTTCTGGCTGCTCTATATCGGATTAAAAGCCGCGGGGAGCCTCACCCAGGATCCGCGCATGCTTGCCATGCTCAGCAAGTCGAAAGATGAAAAAGCAAAGCAGGCGTTTGAAACGTTGAAAGCGCTTGTTATCGATTTCGGGCTTGCTCCCAAAGAAAAGGGAATGTTTTCAAAGTTTAAGGAGAAGGTTGGAATGCGCTCCAAGCCTTCCGCAAGTTCCGATCCCGCGACTGCCGCCGATTTCAAGCAGCGAACGGGAATGAGCGTCATCGCCCTGATCGAAAATATCGACATCCTCCTGCGCGAGACAAAAAGCGTCGCATGGATTATGCTCGACAAACTCGATCTTCTCTTTATTGAAGATTTTGAACGGCTCAAAGGAGCCATTACCGGCCTTATCCAGCTGCTGGTGCAATACGGAAACCAGTTTACCAATGTCCATTTCAAGATCTTTATCCGGAATGACATTTACCGGCAGTTGCATATCGTCAATAAATCGCATCTCATCACCTATACGACCGAGATGAAATGGCGAGGCCCGCTCCTCCTCAAATTATTGGTCTCTCGCGCCATTATCGATCCTCACGTTCGCGCGTATTGTGAAGAGATTCTCAATGAAAAAGTCGACGTCACAAGCGTCATTCTCAACGACGACGGGTATGTGAAGAAGGTCTTCTACGCGCTGTTCGAACCAACGATGAGCCAGTCGGCAAATGCCGCCGGCACCGCCAGTGCGAATGCCACTCCGACGCATCAATGGATCCTCAAGCGGCTTGTCGACGGCCTTGGGAACAGTTTCCCGAGAGAGATCATCCATCTCGGTAATATGGCCGCAGAAAAACAGAGAGAAATTAACAGGGCGGAGGGACGCCATGATTCCACACGGCTCATCAGCCCGAAGGCCTTAAAAGATGCCTTCCAAAAGATGTCGGCGTACCGCTGCGATACGTACCTGTATGCAGAGTTTCCTCATCTTGCGAAGCATTTTGATGTATTCCGCGGCAGCGACAGCGCTACATTCCACCGGGAAGAGCTCTACATGCTCTTCGAGCCTCTCTCACCGAAGGGAGATGAAGCGATCAGGGCCGTTCACGACGTAGGACTGCTGATTCCGGTCGGAAAGAATGTGGATTCATGCAGCGAGTTTAAGGTGCCGCTGCTGTACAGGGCCGGACTCGGTGTTACCGAACGTCGGCCTCGTCCGCAATCCTCTCAGAGGTCAGAAGGATCCTCGGGGGATATGGTGAACGTGGAAGAAGCCGGACTATAATAGGTTATAGGTTACAGGTTACAGGTTTTAGGCCAGAGGTGAAGATTTAGCGGTTGGAGTAGCCCCAACGGGAATCGAACCCGTATTTCAGCCTTGAGAGGGCTGCGTCCTAAACCGTTAGACGATGAGGCCGGAGGAATTATCTAGTGCTTTTCCCGCAAAAAATGTACTGAAAATTCTCTTCAATTTCAATTTTCCCAGGAGACGCCCGCGCACTCTATGAACTTTCGTATGGAACTTTCGGAATAGTGATTACGCTGCGATGTGAGTTGCATCAGATCGGCCGATGCGAATCACAATAGCCGCTTCTGAGTGACAAAAGTCACTCCGCACTTTTTGAAAGATTCTATATTTAAGTTCAAATTACTCAGTATCCATATTTTACGAGTTTGACATGGTTGAATACAGACAGAGCCCGAGTGGATTGCGAACGTCAACGGTGTATAGAAAACCCCTCAATGTAGGGTTGGTTGCCAAGATCTGCAGAGTAAGCAAGAAAACAGTACTCAATTGGATCTATAAAGATGCCCTCAAGGCATTCACGACATTCGGAGGTCATTACCGGGTGTGGCCGGGCGATCTGAAGAAGTTTCTCGGAAAGGCCGGACTTGATGTCCCGTTTCAATTTGTCGACGACCGGCAGGTCTCGTTTCTTATTATCGATGACGACCCTGCATATAAGATGCTTCTGAAAGAAGCGATCCTGACCCGGTTCCAGGATGCCGATGTCATCTGTACCGATGACGGGTACGAAGCGCTCCTGCTCATCGGAGAGAGAAAGCCCACGGTTGTCATGCTCGATCTGCGCATGCCGAAGGTCGACGGATACCAGGTCCTTGAATTGCTCCGGACGCGGAAGAAAGATAATTTGATGAAAGTTGTGGTGCTATCGGCGTATATCGACGCCGAAGCGCAGGAACGCCTCGCAAACAGCGTAGCCGACGAGGTATGGGAGAAACGAAAAGAAATATCTGAATTACTGGACTCTCTGCAGAATATGCTGGAGTCACCGAAACAGGCAAGAGTATCAGCGACAATTCTACGAAGCCGCAACGTCCGTAATCATGCGACGCACGCGGTGTAAGAGGTCCATCACTACACACTAACTCATGCAGACAATCCGTGTCCTGCTTGTTGACACCAAGGAGACGGTAAAGCAGCTTCTTGAGCAGCGCATCGTCGATGCTCAGTCACTGAAGTTCGTTGTTACCCTCGTTGGCGCAAGAGAAGCGAAACAGACTATTCGCAAGAACAAGAATACCTTTGATGTCATTCTGTTCGGCGAGCGTGCGTCGGCCGCGACCGTGGTGGATCTTACGAAGCTCATCCGGTTGCGGGAAGCATCAATACCGATCTTCAAACTGACGATCGAAAGCGAAGCAAAATTGTCGCAGAAGTTTAATCTTGCGGGCGTAGATGACATGCTCAATATTGCAGAGATCGCAACCCCGCTGTTCACCTGGACATTTCAAAGTATGCTCGAACATGCGGACGTGCGGAAGAAGGCGAAAGAGTACGATGTTCTCCGACATCGGCTTGAACATGTCAGTGAATCTATCGGCAACGTTATTCACGAGATCAATACTCCATTAAGCGTCATCCGCCTGACCCTCTATCATCTCGAAAAACCCGATCTTCCGAAGGACAAACGCGAAACCTTTGTAAAACTCCTCGCGGAAAATCTCCAGAAAGTCGATGACTCGATGGGTGCGCTACGTTCCATCCGCCGTCAACTCGGTGAAGACACATCCATCCTCGCAAAGATCCTCTCACTCAAAGCCGTTAAGCAGGTCGTCGCGACCTCGTAAGCCGCAAGCTCAAGTACTCTGATGTAAGCTCCGTTATTGTGGGGCATTTTGGATGCCTCGTAAATATTCCTTACATTTGTACCCGAACACATCGCAACGCGATTTTCTTTCATAGCTAAGACATTTCATGGGTTTTAATTGCGGAATTGTTGGACTTCCCAACGTCGGGAAGTCCACGCTGTTTAATGCCATCACGGCCGTAGGCGCCGCGGCTGAAAACTATCCTTTCTGTACGATCGATCCGAACGTCGGAATCGTCCCGGTACCCGATAAGCGGCTCGACAGGCTTGTCGATATCTACAAACCGGCGAAGATCACCCCCACCTCGATAGAGTTCGTCGATATCGCGGGGCTTGTCAAAGGCGCGAGCAAAGGGGAAGGTCTGGGTAACCAGTTCCTGTCCCACATCAGGGATGTCAACGCGATCTGCCATGTTGTCCGCTGCTTCGAAGATGAAAATATCGTCCATGTCGAGGGCAACATAAACCCGAAACGGGACATCGAAGTCGTTGAGACTGAACTTATTCTTAAAGATCTTGACACGGTCGAAAAAAAATTGTCCGAAGCGGAAAAACGGGGTAAGAGCGGGGACAAAAAACTTGCCGCCGAAGCCGACTTTTACCGGAAGTTGAAGGAACACCTGCTTCTGGGAAGGCTTGCGCTGTATGTAAAGCCTGAGACCCCCGACGAGTTGATCTGGATGCGGGATCTTCACTTAATAACTGCAAAACCGGTCCTCTATATCGCCAACGTCGACGAAAAACATCTTTCGGGCGAAGACAAATACGTAAACGAAGTGCGGGAATTGGCAGCCAAGGAGGGCGCAAAGGTTGTCGTTGCGTGCACGAAGATCGAGGCGGAAATTGCCGCGATGCCGTACAATGAACGGGAAGAGTTTCTCCGCGAATTGGGCGTCAAGGAGTCAGGGCTCGACCAGGTTATCCACGAGGGATATGCGCTCCTCGATCTTATAACGTTCTTCACTGCCGGCCCGAAAGAAACACGTGCCTGGACGGTAAAAAAAGGCTCACCCGCTCCTCAAGCCGCAGGCGAAATCCACTCCGATATCGAGCGTGGGTTTATTCGTGCGGAGGTGATGAAGTTCGCGGATCTTGATGCACTGGGTAATGAAAATATCGTGAAAGAGAAGGGGTTGCTGCACATCGAAGGGAAGGAATATACGATCGAGGATGGCGACGTGGTATTCTTCCGGTTTAACGTCTAGGGCCGGCCTCCGCAAGGTTTGCGGGTCACCCAAACATCTCTAGTTGCCCCTTCCGCTCCCGCCGGAAGTGCTCTTTTGAAAGCTCCAGCCTGTCTTTATTCAGCCCGTATTTCTCGCAGTGGATGTTGAACAGCTGCTTGATCGCATCCGCGATCTCTCCGTCGCCGCTCATCCGGTTTCCAAATCTCGCGTCACTCAGCTCTCCTCCCCGAACATCCTTTATGCGGTTAATAATTTTCGGCGCACGATCGGGTAAATTCCGGATCAGCCAATCAAGAAATAACGGCTTAACCGCGTAGGGAAGCCGGAGCATAATCTTGCCTGCCGATCGTGCCCCTCGTGCAGCAGCTTCTTTCAGGATGGCAGGTATCTCTTCGTCGTTAAGCCCCGGAATGACAGGGGCAATATTCACTCCGACCGGAATACCGTTTGAGGAGAGCAATTCAATTGCTTCAAGTTTCTTTGCCGGCGATGAGGTTCGCGGCTCCATCACCCGGGTGAGCTCGGGGTCCAGGCTCGTAATCGATAAGCAGGTGAAAACAAGGTCAAGCGAGGCAAGTTCCCTGAGAATGTCGATGTCGCGGGTAATGAGATGGTTCTTCGTAATTATCCCGACCGGATTTCTGTACTTCAAAAATACTTCGAGGCATCTTCTTGTGAGCTGAAGTTTTCGTTCGACCGGCTGGTAGCAGTCTGTATTTCCCGAAAGCGCCACAGTCTGAGGTTCCCATCCGGGTTTATTCAACGCTTCCCCCAGGAGCTTTGGGGCATCCTCCTTGACCATAATCTTTGTTTCGAAATCAACGCCGGCTGAAAATCCGAGATATTCGTGCGTGGGCCGGGCGTAACAATAGATGCATCCGTGTTCGCAGCCGCGATAGGATTGATGCTAAACGTAAACGGAACGTCGGGGCTGTCATTTTTCGCGAAGATCGACTTCGAGGAGTCGCGGTAAAATACCGTCTGCGGAGCCCGACCTTCTTCGCCATCGTCCCAATCGACATCGATGGGCTCGAACGATATTGACTCGAAACGGTTTTGGGGATTGAAGGAGGCGCCGCGGCCTTTGATTGACTCTGTCATACAGCTAACAAAAGCTTTCTTGCCTTGAACGTTCCCTTGTTGGTTTCCCCGATAATCGTGTCCCATGACCACTTGCCTTCGATGAGAGGCCCGTTGATCTTTCCCGTCAGAAAGACATTGTTGTCTGCCCATCCCGGATTGAGATTAATGGTTACCGTCGAATCATCATCTATGAATCCTGCAAAGATGCCTCTTCCGACCTGCGGTCCGTAATTCATGACGGAGTCAGTCGAGGCAAATTCCCAGACACCTTTGATGAGTCCTGAATCCCTCGAGGTAATGCGAAGTCCACCGCGTACGGCAGGTGTCCCGGTTGAATCAAAGGCCACATAGTCGTAGTTCCCGAGGACGGATGCCGGCGCCACGGGATTATCCCTACAGCTCAGGAAGAGGCCGGCGAACAGCAGAATACAGGCTTGAGGAAAATATATCTTTTGAAGAATCATCGTCGCGTATCGAATGCGGATTGTCCAAACGTGAAATGTGTATGGGGGAACCAGCTGATGAATCACCTTCTTCAATCTCTTCGAAATCTAAATTTTGACTAGCGCTCTTCTACGCGCGAATTATTTTATACCCACTTTCTGTCTCGCCGCCTCGGACATCATTCCCGTGTGCCACTGCGGTTCCCAGACGATGCGGATATCGCATTCGTGGACGCCCGGAAGGTCGAGTACCCGCTCGCGCGCCATGTTCGAGATCGCTCCCCCCATGCCG
>DATJGD010000061.1:0-9972 GCA_035495255.1 Bacteroidota bacterium
TCGACATCGTGAGTTCCCTTTCACCGTTTGTGTGATTGGTGCACATACTATTTCACGAGCATCATTTTCCGAACATCCGTGAAGTTACCGGCAACTATTCTGTAATAATACAAACCACTTGCAATCGCAGAGCCGTCCCACTTCACCGTTTTGTATCCCGCATCCTGAACTTCGTCAACCAGCGTCACAACTTCCTGCCCCAGGACGTTATACACCTTTAATGATACCTTTGCGGCAGTCGGGAGATCGTACCGGATAGTGGTCACCGGGTTGAACGGGTTGGGGTAATTCTGATGAACCGCAAAATCTTTTGGAAGTTCTACCCCGCCGGACGGAATCAGCCTGAGTTTGATCGGAGAATCAGGATTCGTGATCACCACGTTTCCGGCACCTTTGAGGGAGGTGGCCTTGCCGTCAATCAGCAACGTGGCTTCATCATGGGATTTCCATGTTATTGAGAGGGGGTAACTTGCAGATGTTATCCGGAGCGCGACGTCTTTCACTCTTCCCTCATCCGCGAATTCAGCCATCCTGTTCGATGCGTAGCGGACATCGAATGAAGGAGGGGCCGGCGGAAGATCAAGTCTGTTCACGTCGGGCTTTGTGGGAACCGTTGTGAACGAAAGCGTGCGTTCGCTGCCTTGCGCGTCCCGGACCGTCAGCGTGCTGAATTTCTCAGGCTGGTTCCGTTCGCGCTTTGTTTGCATGACGAGAGAAGAAGAGACCTCAGGCACAATAACGGGGCCGGAAGACATCACCAACTGGCCCGGTCCGCTCGTCTTGACCCAATAACCGTAACCGGGCTTCAGCGTGTCTACCGGGGAGTAACCTGACACGTTATTAAAGCCAAAGAAGCTTGAAGTGACAGATGTACCAAGAGCGGCGATGCCGGATGTCACGACAGGATACGATATGCACCCAACCATGTTCCAGTAATTGTTCACCTGCGTGGTTTCAATGACCATTGCAGTCCCGGAAAAACTCAAGGCAGTCGGGTGCGGATACTTAATCCAGTACCCGTTGAGAAGCTGGAGCGTGTCACGCTGTTTGTACGTCCCTGTGTACCCGTATGCTACGGAAATGGCAGACGGGTAGAGATCGGTTTTCAGATAACTGGTCACGATAAGAGGGACAGATATCAGGTTCCACGCGCTGTCAGCCTCAAGCTCAAATGCCGCGAAGGCACCATTTAATTGTCGCAACCCGGGAATATATCCCGGCTCGCCGGTCACGCTATCCGCCGTGCCCGCTTGAATCGCAGGTTGGCCGATCGACGACCGGAGCGTGATTCCGCCGGCCGTCACCTTACCGCCGCCGCCGTCAACAACAGACCATGGACGCTGAATCGTCTGAGCGTACAACACAGTACCGAGGAAGGCCGAGAGTGCGAAGAGGACTATTCCTGTTCTCATAGTTGAGTCTCCTGTGAAATCAGTTGTTGAGTCGTAATCTCACAATTGTTATTTTTTCTCATCCGCCATCTTTGCCTTCCCATAATCAATACTCATTGTTTCAGGCAATCCGAATGCCTTCGGATGGATGTACTTTCCCCGTTCCGCTTGCGATTTGTTTTCCTCGACAGGAATGCGGTGAGCGTTCGCAAAGGCATCTTTGCGGATTCCTGTGACCTGCCATGAGACCTCGATGCCCGGCTTTCCGCCTGCGATCTTAAATCTGTTGTTCGATATCTTTTCTGCGACAAAGACCGGCGCATAGCCGCCGATACATGTCAGCTGGTACCGAAAATCTTTATTCAGCGCTTCAAACCATACCGGGAGGTCCACGGTGGCTTCACCGCTGGCGTCAAGCGCCGCGACACCGTCATAAATATTTTTCATGTCGGGACTCTCGACAAAGGAGTGGTAGAGATACTTGTTCGCCGGGTCGAGCGGGTGATCAATTTTGAACGAGCCGGCACCCTTGGAGAGCGTACCCGTGACGCTCACGTTCCCCTCAAAATATCCCGCGTAACCGGTGGTGGAAGATCCGTGTACGCCGTGGCCTTGAGGACTGGCTCCCCATACGCCAAATGCTGAAGATCCGCCGTCGACATATCCATACACACCATTCCCATAGCTGATCTGAGAAGTACCGAACACGCCGTTGTACGACTCTCCGTAAACGCCACTGCCGCCGGTGGCGGAGGACGTGCCACTCACGCCGGCGGCGCTACTGCTCGTCCCCGTATAAGCGCCATTTAACGGATTGTTTGAACTGCTAACCACGTCGAGTTTATTGACCGGTATCGTTTTCCCGATGCCGACGTTGCCGATATTGTAATAAATGCCCGTGCCATTCGTTGTCCACGGTGCCAGCGATGACGGCACGCTCGCCAATGCCGAGCGCGGAAAAGTTATCGGATACGATGGGCCTGAAGGGCCGGCCGTCGCAGTCATTTCCAGATATAACGGACGGTTAAAATCGAAATTATTAAGAGTCGTTATAGATCCGAGGATTACGCTGTACGTCCCTTTCGCAACCGGGACACTTGAATGCGTTTCGGTCCACTGAGTTAACCCAGCCACTGGGACGGTAAACAAATCAAACTGAAGATCGTAATTTCCGTCCTGAACGGGACTGCCGTTGGACGTCGTCAATAAGCCCTGGTAAGAGACGGATAATGGTACGGTCGCAACCCCGTTCGGTGATCTTGGGTCAAGTGTGGCAGGAGGAGCAGGCTTAACTGTGTTCGGCGTTTGTCCGAAAACAACCACCGGGACGAACAACAATGAGAGAAGCACAAGACATGCAGTCTTCATGAGACGGGCCTTTCTATTGGTTGCGTAACGAAGTGTTAATTAACGAGCATAGGTTGAAATTAGTGGAATGAGGTTGCCAGCCTTAATGTGGTGATTTTCCTGTCTTGTTTCAAGTCGATTAACTCATTTTAATGAAGTATCCCGGCGGCCCCCCGATTCCCTGCTCCACATTGCATTTTAGCCATTGTGTACGTATATTTTAGAAGCAGGGCACTTCACGCCATACGACTGTGGACATTTCTCGCGGCAATATCCGGGATGCGCTTCGCGACATAATCGAAGGTAAGAATGTTAAGAGAATCAGGCACGACCTGCGGTACGAAGGGCGCGACCTGACACAGGAGTTTATCGGGGAACTTCAGAACAGCGGGTATTCACAAACGACCGTCGGCGACGTCGAGGTTCAACCGGGTGAGCGGGTGCCTGCGTTTTACATCCAGGATGGGATCGCCTATTTCGGATGGGTATTCTGGGAGCAGTTTACTTCGTGGAAGATCAGGAAACTCTGGGGATCGATCATCAAGAACCAACGCGGTGATTGGGACATTCAGATTTCCTCAACGAGGACGACACCGATCTACGCGAATGCATCGATGAAGCTGGAAATGGACATCGATCATCCACCGGAGTTTTAGTTTCACCAAAAGATGCTCTTCGCGTTCCATGTCGCAAGGAGGGCATCGATACCGGCCCATCGGCCCGCTCGGGAGAGAAACAGCACGAGCAATCCGGCCACGAGGAGCGCCGCCCACGGACTACCGAAGAAGTTCAGCGAAAAAAGATTTCCGTTGGCCGCGTGAAAATTCAGCACCATGAGTATACCGAGGAACGTCGAGAAGCGCACCAGCAATCCCAGAAGCAGCGACGCGCCAAGGAGACATTCACCCACAATGATAGCGCGGGACCAGGCGCCCGCATAGGGAACAGCCACAAGGTCGAGATACGTTCGCTGAGCGCCCGCCGCGTTCTCCTGATACTTGGTAAGAGAACCGGAAAGATGTTCGGACGAAGTCAGCCAGCCCTCGTGGTATTTTTCGATCCCAATCTGCAAGAATAACCCTGCGATTGCCAGCCGCAGAATGAGAATTTGAATGTTTGAAATTTTCATAGCGTCTCCAGTCCGCAGATAACTTACAAAAACTTTTCATCTTTTGCATACGTAGAAGTAGTACCCTATGGAACCCCAATCATCGACAGGACTCCTCGAACTCGAAGGACATCGCGGCGGACAATTGCGCAAATTATCGCTGGAGCTGGAACGCGAGCGGGATGACGTGAAAGTCTCCCCCCAGATCATCCATGCGCTTCAGCTGCGGGAAGCATCGCTCGTCGAATCGTTCGTCAACGGAGGACGTCTCCTCCAGCACAAGCAGCAGGTCAAAACCATCAACGGCGTCTCCACCGAGGACTGGCTGAAGGTCCAGGAATTCTCCCGCAGGACGGCGATCGATCCGGTGGAACGGATCAAGCTCACGACCGGCCCTTCGGATGTTTCCATGCGCATCGTCGATCTTCTCTGCCCGATCGGCAAGGGACAGCGCGCGCTCATCGTCTCACCCCCCAAGGCGGGCAAGACGATTCTCATGCAGCAATTAGCTCATGCGATCAGCACCAACCATCCGGAAATAGAGCTGCTGATATTGTTAGTTGACGAACGTCCCGAAGAAGTCACCGATATGCGCCGCACGATCCGCGGCCAGGTCTTCGCGAGCTCCAGCGACAGCGACCGGGAAAGCCATGTCCGCCTGGCGCGCCTCGTCCTCGAATATGCGAAACGCCAGGTCGAGGTCGGCAAGGATGTCGTCATTCTTCTCGATTCGTTAACAAGGATGGGCCGTGCCTTCAATGCTGTCCAGAGAAGCAGCGGCCGGACGATGTCCGGCGGCGTGGATGTTCGCGCCCTTGAGATCCCGAAGCGCATCTTTGGCGCGGCACGCGCGCTCGAAGGAGGCGGATCGCTGACGATCATCGCGACCGCTCTCGTCGATACGAACTCCAGAATGGATGAGCTGATCTTTCAGGAGTTCAAAGGGACCGGAAATATGGAGCTCGTGCTTGACCGCGACCTCGCCAACGAAAGGATTTTCCCCGCGATTAATATCCCCGAATCCGGAACCCGGCGCGAAGAACTGCTCTTTGGCAGGGAAACACCGCGCTACCAGGCACTCCGTAGATCGATCCACCGGATGAAGCCGAAAGAGGCGATCCTAACGCTGACAAAAGCGATCGAACAATATCCCACCAACAGAAAGCTCCTCGCAAAGCTCACAGGGATCGAAGAACCTGTATGACGCTGAACATCCCCGTCCCTCTTGAGTTTAATTTTTTGAGGACGGTGTATAGCCACGGCTGGTGCTCGCTTCCGCCATTCTCCGTAGACAAAGAAGCCGGACAGATTCACGCAATTCTGCCGCTGAAATCCCGAAAGATCATTTCGCTGCAAATGCGGTCGGGAGGGGCGAAGAAGATCGTCCTTGAAACCGATACGCCGCTCAATGCCTCTGAACAAGAGGAAGTCGCCGGGACCGTACGGTCGTGCTTCCGGCTCGAGGAGAAATTCTCCGAATTTTACGCCGAGGCAATGAAATATCCCCGCTTTCGCTGGATCCCTGAAAGCGGGTCGGGACGGATGCTGCGGGCTCCGACAGTCTTCGAAGATTTGGTGAAAATGATCTGCACGACAAACTGCAGCTGGGCGCTGACAGAAATCATGGTCGCGAACCTCTGTACCGAACTTGGTGAACCCGGAGGAAACGGAAAGACATTCCCTTCTCCGGAAGCCGTCGCGGACTGCACCGAAAAATTCCTTCGCAAGAAAATCCACGCGGGATACAGAGCTCCCTATCTTCTTGAGCTTTCAAAAAGAATCGTGAACAAAAATGTCGACCTCGAAGCCTGGAGAGACAGCTCCGCCCCGACGACTGAACTGTTCGACGAAGTCCGCTCCGTCAAGGGAGTGGGTCCCTATGCAGCCGGAAACATTCTCAAACTCCTCGGAAGATACGATTACCTGGGGATCGACAGCTGGTGCCGGAAGCAGTTTTTCGAACTTCATAAAGGCGGCCGGACTGTTTCGGATAGAACCATCGGAAAATTCTACGAACCGTTCGGAAAATGGAAAGGCCTCTTTTTCTGGATGGATGTGACAAAACACTGGCATAGCAAAAACCTCCCCTTCTAATGGTCCGCAAGCCGAAGGCATTCGACACGTGGAAACAGATGAAGCCGGCCGCGCTCCTGCGCCTGGCGGTGGCCGTGTTTCTCATGTTCAGCGTCCTCGGGCCGATTGAAATCCTCATGGAATCCGAGCTTCATCTCGTCTCCTGGAAGTTTGTCGCGATTCAAACCCTCGCGTCCGGCGGGATGGCGGCAAGCATCGTGTTCTTCGGCAGAAAACGGTGGTGGATAATGATACTCGTCGTCGCGTTCTGGACCTCTGTTCTTACGTTCAACGGCGGCGGGTTGAGCCTGCAGTTCGACGAAAACTCGAACTTTCGGGTGCGGTTGAACGGTCCGGACAACGCGAAACCCCTGAACGTCATAACACAACCTCTCACCCTCTCACCGGAACAGCTCGACGCACTGTACGCGCAGCGCGGCATTCTCGGCGTCGGAGCGATTCTCCTCCTCGCGTTCGGGTACATTTCCTTCATCAAAGTCGTCCGGGCGGAAGTCAAAGACCGTTCACGGTTAGAGACCGAAGTCAACATTGCGCAGGATATTCAGCGGTCGCTGGTGCCGGATGGAGGTGCGCGCGAATCGTGGTGTGACATCGCCGGGGCGACGATCCCGGCGACGGAAGTCGGCGGAGATTATTACGATATTATACCGCTCCCTGATGGCCGCATGGCCGTCGCGATTGCCGATGTCACGGGGCACGGCGTCGGGGCGGGGATCCTTTCGGCGATGACAAAAAGCGCCCTTCGCTCGCAGCTTCAGCACGATTCTTCCCCGGTCAATGTCCTCGCGAACCTGAATGCCACCCTGTACGAGGTTTCCGATGAAAAAATGTTCGTGACCTTCGCCTATGCCGTAGCCGATCCCGCAAGACGGAGTATAGCCGTAGCGACCGCGGGACATCCTCCGGCGCTCCTCAAACGCGCTGCCACCGGGGCACTCGAGCAGCTGCGCACGGTCAGCATGGGCCTCGGGATTCAATCCGGCTCGGCCTACTCATCCCTTGACAGAACCTTCGAACGAGGAGACATTCTGTTGCTTTATACAGACGGCCTCACCGAAGCGATGAACAAGCAACAAGAACAGTTCGGCATCGAGCGCCTTCAGGAATTTCTGCGATCATCCCGCTCTTCGCCCCGGGAAACCTGCAGCCAACTCATCTCAGAACTCGAAAAGTTTGCCGGTGCGAAGACCTTCCAGGATGACGTCTCGCTCGTGTGCATACAATTCAGCTGATGCATGCCGACGAAAGAATCATTCATTCAAGCTGTCGAAAAGGAACTTCTCGCCGCGAGAGAAGCTCACGCTTTGGGCAACCCCGGCAAGGCGCGGGTATGCGCGCGGCGTGCTGCTGGCCGCGCAATTGCATGGTTTCTCACGAAGCATCCTCACCCCGATTGGGGAGCCGATGCCCTCTCGCAGCTCAACCACCTGAAAGACGACCCACAATTTTCACAAGAATGCCGGGACGCAGCGACGCGCCTCGCGGCAAGAATCTCCGAAGATTTTAAGTACCAGTTTTCCTCCGATCCTCTCGAGGACGCTGGAATTATCATCCAGACAATGATGAAGGGTTCCGATGTGGGTTGAAACGTACCGGCGTTCCCTGAAAATGCCTGAAGCCGAGGAAGTGTTCGATCTTATTTTCTATCGTCCGGTCGCTTTCCTTTTAGTGAACGTTCTCATCCTTCTCCCGATCACCCCGAACCAGGTCACGATGCTATCGCTGATTGCCGGCGTAGTAGCGGCGTGGTATTTGTCCGTCGCTGCCGGATCGGCCCTTATCCTCGCGGCGGTGTGGTATTGTGCTGCAAACATCCTTGATTGTTCTGATGGCCAGCTTGCCCGTTTACAAAAGAGCGGCACGCCGCTCGGAAGAGTCATAGACGGAGTGGCCGATTACGTCTCGAGCGTCGCGATTTTCATAGGAATCGGCATGGGTTTGTCGGCAACCGGTCATACTGCGTGGGGGCTTGTGATTGCAGCCGGTGTAAGCAGCGCCCTTCATGCCATCCTGTTCGATAAATACCAGGGGGAATTCATCTCGACTGTCCGCGGAGAACAGAATGCTCTCGGTGACGAAGTGAACCGTACCACGAACGAACTGCAGAGTGTAACAGCAGCGGGGAAGACTCCCGGCAGGGCATTCATACTCCGGCTCTATCTTCGCTATCTTAAGGTCCAACAGCGCATGTCCGCAACAACGGAACAACCATATGACCCCGAAACATACCGGCTGGAAAATCTCACCATGATCCGGCTGTGGAGTTTTCTCGGGCCGACCACCAATCGCACGCTGCTGATCGTTTGTGCTCTTGCCGGAAGAGTCGACATATTTCTATGGACGGTTGTTGCTGCGGGAAACGTCTGGATGATAGCATGCTCTCTTGCTCAGAAACGAATTTACAGCAAACTCCGGCCGGCATGACGACACGACCGGGGCCGATGACGTTTTTCAGGCAATCGCTCAAGTCCGACGCATATTACGCGGACGAGGTTATTAATATCTATCTCCTTCGCCCGCTTGCAGCGGGCGTTGTCTGGCTGCTTTATCCGACTCGTCTCACTCCGAATCAGTTGACCATTATCGCGGTCCTTGTCGGATGCGCAGCTGCGGCCGTCTACCTCCTCGATACGCCTTCAGCAATCGTCGCGGCGGGCCTTCTCGTCACGACGAAGGACATTCTCGACGATGCCGACGGGCAGCTCGCCCGCGCGAAGCAGCAGTACTCTCGCCGCGGACGGTTTCTGGATTCGATCGGAGATTTTGTCGTCGACATGTGTCTCTTCGGGTCGATCACCTACGTTGTCTACCGGGAACATCCGGATGTAACTACGATCTTTCTCGGGATTCTTGGATTTTTTGGTATTACCTTGCGGGTTTCCTACCACGTCTTTTACCAGGCATCATTTCTCCATCTCGAAGACCGCTATAAGCTCAATCGCATCATCGAAGAAGTTACCGAGGAAGATAAAAAGGGTGATCCGGTTGCGCTGCGGCTTCAGGTGATCTTCAATCTGCTCTATACATGGCAGGATAAGATCATGTATCGCATCGATCGATGGTGTATGGGGTGCAGGGGAGAAGCAAAGACGGAGGATGATGTGCGGAGGTGGTACTCGGACAAGCCGGGGCTGAGGATTTCAGGGCTGCTTGGATTTGGGACAGAGCTCGCGCTTCTTACAATCTGCTCGCTCTTCAACAACTTATATCTTTACCTCTGGCTGAATGTCATCCTGATGAACGGGATTTGGATGTTCGGTATTCTCTACCGGAAACTCATTCTTACTTCAACCCGCACGAAGTAGTCATTCCCACTTCTCTTCTTCAGGCAGGCTGAGCGCCGCGGGCGAGGAGACACCTTCCGTTTCAACGAAATCCGCATCGTCGCGCAGAGCCGCGCGCTTGCGGATCATCTGAACGACGATCACAACCGCCGCAATTGCTTCAATGCCGAGAATGAGCCATAACATAATGGCAATTTATGGCCCTTCCGAATGGTAATCAACAGGGAGGTGTCCGGCGTTACACCGGGTCTATTCTTCACCGACCACCCACGGTTCCAGGAGCTTTTCATCCAACCCATCGAGAAACCGTGATCGTTTGGTGAGCACCATCCCCGATTCGCGATCGTAGACATTAATGGGATAGGTGATAAAAAGGTGTTCTTTCGCGCGGGTGCACGCCACGTACATCAGGCGGCGTTCTTCTTCAAGTTCCTCGATGTCGTCGACTGCCCGGGACGAGGGAAACCTTCCATCCAGTGCGAAGATCAAAAACACGGCGCGCCATTCGAGGCCTTTGGCGCTGTGAATCGTCGAAAGTGTCAGATATTCCGTGTCACTTCCGGGAGCGGCGACATCCACGATGCTGCTTTCCGGCGGTTCAAGCGCAAGATCGGCAAGCAGCTCCCCGATATCCTCGTACCGTGCGGTGATCTGCTCAAACGCGTCGAGATCCTTTCTGCGTTTGTTGAAATCGTCGTACCTGGCTTTGAAGATCGGGTGATAGTACGTGATGATGCGGGAGACTTTA
>DATJGD010000062.1:0-74466 GCA_035495255.1 Bacteroidota bacterium
CGAACGTCCGCGGCGAAGGACATTTTTGGATGCAATGCAGGCCGAGGTTCAATTATGGGTTGAGCGAACATACGGCGCGGAGCGTCTCGCCGCGCGTCATCGTCTTCGAACCGAAGGACCAGGCGGTACCCTCCATGAGGCTCACAAGCTCGGTCGAAATGACGCTGAACGGCGTGGACGCGGAGGCAAATTTCAACCTCGGCGTCAATGAGACGGCGGATTTTGTTCTCGAGGGGGCAGACGCGAAGGATCGGGATTCCAAGGAATTTGAAAAGTTTATCACCGGCGCGCTGTTCCGAACGATCAACTATTGGAAAGAATGGGTGGATCAATCGAACTACAACGGCAGGTGGCGGGAAACCGTCAACAGGTCTGCCCTGGTCTTGAAGCTTCTCACGTCGCATAAGTTCGGGTCGATCGTCGCGGCTCCGACCTTCGGATTGCCGGAAGCCGTCGGAAGAAAAAGAAACTGGGATTACCGGTACACCTGGATCCGGGACGCCTCGTTTACGGTATATGCTCTCCTGCGGTTGGGCTACACGAGGGAAGCGGGCGCCTTCATGAAGTGGGTGGAGAAACTCTGCGAGGATGTCAGGGGCCGCGAACGGCTCGGCATCATGTACTCGATCGACGGCACGCGGCAGCTTCGGGAAACAACGCTGGAGAATTTCGAAGGATACAAGCAATCGCGGCCTGTTCGCGTGGGGAACGACGCCTACGAGCAGCTTCAGCTCGACATCTACGGCGAGCTCCTGGACTCAGTCTACCTCTATAATAAGTACGGCGAGCCGATCTCGCACGCGCTCTGGAAAGACCTCGAACAGCAGGTCGACTGGCTGGCCGGGCATTGGCGCGAACCCGACGAAGGGATCTGGGAAGTGCGCGGGGGAAAAAGAGAATTTCTCTACTCGCGGCTCCTGAGCTGGGTCTCGCTGGACCGGGCGATCAAAATCGGGGAGCAACGTTCGTTTCCCTTAAAAAGCGGTTGGAAAGAACAGCGCGACCGAATCCACAAGAGCATCTATGAAGATTTTTGGAACAGCGAACTACAAGCCTTCGTTCAATACAAAGGCGCCGGCAACGTCGACGCTTCGACGCTCCTGATGCCCATGCTTCGCTTCATCAGCCCGAAAGATCCCCAGTGGCTCTCGACGCTGGCAAGAATCGAGAACGACCTGGTTTCGGACTCTCTTGTGTACAGATACAAGCCGGGGGCGGCGGCACCCGACGGCTTTCGCGGAGAGGAGGGGACATTTTCGATGTGCACCTTCTGGTATGTCGAGTGCCTGGCCCGCGCCGGACAGCTCGAAAAGGCGAGGCTGTATTTTGAAAAAATGCTCGGTTACGCGAATCATCTCGGGCTCTATTCCGAGCAACTCGGATTCAAGGGGGAACATCTGGGCAATTTTCCGCAGGCCTTCACTCACCTCGGGCTGATTAGCGCCGCCTACAGCCTCGACAGGCAGCTCGACGATAGCCGGAACAAAAACGTCAGCGCGTCGAAGCCGCGGGGGTAAGAGAGACGTCGCCCTGGACGGAAATTACTTCTGGCCGGCCGGATATTGATGCCGGGCCGAACCAGAGATTGAACGCATGACACGGAGGGGGTACATGGGGCAATTACTACAACGTCAGATAGCAGTAATCACAGGAGCGAGCTCCGGTATTGGCGCCGGAATCGCCAGAGAAATGGCGGCCGAAGGCGCCACGGTCGTCATTAACTATCCGGCCCCCGGGTCGAAAGAGGCGGCGGAGGGTGTCGCCGAAGGGATTGCTCAGCAGGGAGGAAATGCCCGAATCTATCAGGCCGACGTGAGCGTCGAGGAACAGGTCGTGCGGATGATTTCCGACGTGGTGAAGACAGAAGGCACGCTCGACATTCTGGTCAATAACGCCGGCATTCAGATTGACGCTCCGAGCGTTGACATGACGCTCGCGCAGTGGCAAACCGTGCTCAACGTCAATCTCACAGGCCAATTCCTCTGCGCCCGCGAAGCGATCAGGGAGTTCCTGCGGAGGGGCATTGATACCGCGCGGTCGTGCGCCGCGGGGAAGATTATTTGCATTAGCTCCGTCCACGAAACCATCCCGTGGGCAGGTCACGCGAACTATACGGCGTCGAAAGGGGGAGTGATGATGCTCATGCGTTCGCTTGCCCAGGAATACGCGCCGCACAAGATTCGCATTAACAGCATCGCTCCGGGCGCGATCAAGACGCCCATTAATACATCTGCATGGAGCACGCCTGCGGCTGAAAAAGAACTTATCAGGTTAATTCCGTACGGAAGGGTTGGCGAAGCGAGCGATATCGGCAAGGCCGCGGCCTGGCTTGCCTCCGATGCGAGCGATTACGTTACGGGCGCGTCATTGTTCGTCGACGGGGGAATGATGCTCTACCCCGGTTTGTCGACGAACGGATAGAACTTTAGGTCCTGAGCTGTTTCCACCAGTTGTCGACCACTTCGGCGACCTTCGTCTGGACGGCCCCCTTCTGCCATTTATCGAAGAACTTGATGTCGCTGCTCGCCGGAAACGGTTTCGGCTGGTCGATGAGAACGCGCGTGGGAATCGCTGCCGCATCGCCGATGAGGAACGCCTCACCCTGTTGAAGGGTGGGCAGAATGTCGATAAGGTTGGAAAGCGTGTCCGGAACGAGCTTTCGGACGTACATCTGGTCGTTCGGGTTGAGCAGGCGCATGGCGATAAAGTTGTTGCACTGCGCGGTAATGGTCTCTGAAATTTCCGCGGGCCGCTGGCTCACGATCATCGAGCTCACGCCGTATTTTCTTCCTTCCTTCGCGATGCGCTCTACCGTTTTTCTCGCCGCCATGCTGCGGCTGACGGTGGAGAGATAGGTATGCGCTTCCTCGAACACGATAAGCACCGGAAAATCATGCCGCGCCTTGTTCCACAGGTTGAAGTCGAAAATGATGCGTCCGAGAAGCGATACGAGAACGTTGATGACGTCGAACGGCACCCGGCTGAGATCCAGCACCGTGATGCGTTTGCCAGTGTCGAGGCCGAAGATCTTCGTAAGGAGCTGCACAAATGTCTCGGAAGAGCGGTACACTTTCGGCTTGAACATGAACTCGTACCGCTTGTCCATGAGCTTGCTCTCCAGCCGGATGAGGAACCTCGTGAACTGTCCGTAGAACGGACCCTCTTTGCCGCCGAGCGTCCGTTCGGTATCCAGGCTTTTCATGCGCGAGCTGACGTCCAGAAAATCGAAATACAAGGGGGTGTCGATCGTGAGATAATCTTTCAGCGCCAGGTTCTTGCCCCGCTTCGCGTCGAGGATGGCTTCCTTCATGACCATCATCTGGTTGTGCGCGGAGGTTTCGTTTTCGTCGATGAAGGTTTCGCAGAGCTCTTCAAAGTTCATGAGCCAGTAGGGGAGCTCGAGCTCGGTGATCTTGATGACGTTGCCGGTCTCCCGGAACGCCGGCTCGTATTCGCCGTGGAGATCGAGCATGACGACGTGGGTATTCTGCATCTTGTCGACTTTCTGCAGAATCGACGCCGTCGTACAGGATTTTCCCGAGCCTGTCGAACCGAAGCAGGCGATGTGCTTCGCGAAGAACTTGTTCGGATCGAGGTACAACCGCTCGTTTTCGAGCATGGAAATCGCGCCGATGGAAAAATCGTGCTCGCGGTACTGCGAGAAGATCATCCGGAGATCGGTCGTATCGGCCGCGTACACCGAGCCGTCGAGAACGGGGGAGGAGGTGACGCCGCGTTCGAACTTTCCATTGCGGAGGACGCCGATAAGCTGCACGTCCATCACCTGGCGCGTCAGCGGGACGGTCTGGAGCTGATGATTCGGCACGTTGACGTCGATATTGCGGATCGCCGTGACCGAACCGATCACGGAGACGGCTCCGTCCGGCATCATGACGTACGATCCCAGCTTCCCGATCTTGTTGGGAGCGGGAGTTCCCGTCTTGTTGCCGTGATCGCGCAGCATGACCGATATACCGCTGCTTGTCACGCTATAGATCGTTCCGATATACGTTGGCTGTTGTTCCATAGTTTTCCTTTTAGTTAGCCGACTCTCTTGATGGTCACGATTGTTTTGTCGTCGAACTGCGTTCCGAGACTATTGAACTGCTGGACTTCCTGCAACAACATCTGGGTTATTTCCTTGGCGCTGTGCCCCGCGTTCTGCGCGATGAGCTTCGCGATCCTGTCCTCGCCGAAAAACTCGCCGTGCTCGTTGGTGGCTTCCGACACACCGTCGGTGTACAAGAGGAACACATCGCCCGCAGCCATGGTGAAGTTTTCTGTCTTAAATTTTGCGTCCGGGAACGGGCCGAGCATCTGGCTTGTCGCCTCGATAAACTGCATGGCGCCGGTTGAAGAGCGGTAGAAGACCGGGTTGTTGTGGCCGCAGTTGGCGTAAAGGACGAGCCCGTTCTTGTCGTCGGTGAGCTCGGCATAGAAGAGCGAAACAAAATGCTCTTCGGAAAATGTTTTGTTCAATAATTTGTTGACGCGCGAAAGGAGGGAGCTGATCTTCGTCTGGTATTCAAACCCCATGCGCAGGGCCCCGGAGGTGTAGAGCGCCTGAACCGCCGCCGAAACGCCTTTGCTCGTAGCGTCGCCGATGACTACCCCGAGCCGTTCGATGTCCCCTTCCACCTGGAGATAATCGAAAAAATCTCCGCCGACGATCTGGTGCGGCACCGAAACGCCGTACAGCTCGTACGAATGAAACTTCATCTCGTGCTGGGGAAGGATGCTGCGCTGGATTTCGCTCGCTTTATCAAGGTCCTGCTCGATGACCTTCGCCCTGCGCTCGAGCTTTCTGTTCCGGAGCACCGAGCTTAACGCCGCGCTGATGATGTTCAGCGTCGAGGTAAGGCTCTCATCCAGCGTGTCGGCGTTGAACGCGAAGACATAACGGTACAACGTTTGGCCTCTCCATACGGTCTTGTCTCCGATGCCGGTGGCGGAATAATGGAGGATGCCCTGCTCCCGGAGATACTGATCCTGCTCGCTGGCCAGGACGGTGCGAACCTTGGGGAGCTCGAGGAATACCGGGTAGTCCTTTACCTTAATGCGGTAATTTGCCTCAATGGGGTCCACTTCACCTTCCTGGTAGACGAGGACGTACGTACCGGTTTTCGGATCGAACTTCCAGGTTCTTCCCCCCTTGATGTGAATTTCTTCATTCTGAACAATCTCATGCATAACATGCTTCAACAGGTCTTCCTCCCTGTCGAACTGTTGATAGGCGATCGATTCGATTGTCCGGTATAGTTTTCTTAACTGCATATTTTACGAATCGTGAAAAAACTGTGTAAATGTACCTTGAAAATTGCTAAAACGCAATACTCTTGTGAGTTAAACAGGTATGTGTGTTGCTTTGCTATTGGAGAATTCCCTGAGTGGTCCAGGTTATTCCCCCATCGGTGGTTTTTAGAATGGTCTCCTGGGTTCCGACAGCCCAGCCTGTGTTGTGGTTCGAAAAATGAACGGCATAGAGGACTTCCTGCGTGGGGCTGGAGACCGCTTCAATCTTTTCGCCGCTGTTTGCCGTTCGCATGATGAGGCCCCCGTCTCCGACGATACAGCCCGTCAATGAGTCGGTGAACTCCATTCCGTAAAAGAAAGTGTTGGATTTAAAGACACTCAGCGAGGGCCGGGTATTCTGTTTCTCCCACGATGCTCCGCCGTCGGTGGATTTCAGCACGGCGCCGTACCCGCCGGTCACCCACCCCATCTTCGGGTTCACAAACTGGATGGAGTAAAAGAAATTCGGGAGCCCCGCATCGAGTCCGGACCAGGATTTTCCGCCGTTCGTGGTTTTCATAATAATGCCTCTGCTGCCGCAGACCCATCCGATATTCTTATTGGTAAACCATACCGACCAAAAGACGTTGTTCACGCCGGTTTGCTGCGCCACCCAGGATTTCCCTCCGTTAGTCGTTTTGAGGATCGTCCCCTCGAAGCCGACGCACCATCCCGTGGTCGAATCGACGAACTGAACGTCGATGAGCGTCTGGATTGTGCCGCTTTGCGCCTGAGCCCATTGCTTGCCCCCGTCCGTCGTGCGGAGAATGACTCCGTCTTTGCCGACGGCGACACCCGCCATCTTGCCGGCGAACGCTATTCCCAGGAGATCGCTTGCCGGACCCTTCGGCTTGTGTACAGCGTTCCAGGTCGCTCCGCCATTTTCAGTTTCGAGGATGGTTCCCGTTTCTCCGGCGGCGTACGCCGTTTGAGGGCTCGTCGCGGTAATGGCGTATAATGTTTTAAGATCTGCTGGTTGAGTTGAGTCGGCCTGCGCGAAGAGCTGCAGCGGAAGAAGGAAGAATGCGAAAAAATATTTCATAGCTATGACATCGGCTCCGGGATAGACATACAAGACCAACCAATCTAAGAAAAAAAGGAGAGAACGACAAAAAGGGGGAGGCGTTTTATGAACCCGGAATCACTACATCTTTCCGATACCCGGCTAACGTTTTGGGAATCCCGCCAGCCGAGCACGTGGAAGCATCCCCGGCGATGCGGTCTGCAAAATAATCTGCCCTGCTCCTCCGGCTCTTACCCAATAGCCTTTTGACGGGGACAAGACAGGAACCTTCTGATACGCGCCCTGATATTCGAAGAAGCTGGAGAGGAGAATGCCTGAAGGTATTTGAATAATGGAATCGACTGCGACCGGCCCTGAAAGGACGCCAATGAGGTTCCAGCCCGGTACGACGTCTACCGTGTCCGTTCCCCGGGGATCGCCGACGATGCTTACGGTCGTGCTGTCACCGAACTTTATCCAGTATCCGGTTCCGGGAATGAGCGTGTCGGTCATCTGATACCCGGAAACAGGATCGTATCGAAATGCTCCCGATATCGCGGGGGGAAGCACGGCGCTAAGCCGTGAATCAGCCACCTCGAGAGGGAGAGAGAAGAGGTTCCAGCCCTGCATCACATGGTACGCCGCCGAATAGGCGGCAGTCGTGAACGAACGGGATGCCGTAAACACGCTTCCGCCGTTATCGTTGAGCGCCCGAACTCTCCAATAGTATTTCGTGGCGTTCGCGAGCGGGCCGACTTGCCGCACCGTGTCTAAAATTGTGCTGTCATTAAGAAAGAAAGAAGTAAACGCCGAGTCGGTCGCCACCTCGAGATGATACTTCGTGGCGGCAACGGAATAAGTCCACCGGCATTCAACGACGTTCGGAAGGCCGTGTGCGCCATCCGCAGGGGAGACAAGGCTGACAGGTTCGGGCGGAGAGGGGCTGATAAACTTGTAAATTCTGCCTTCGCTATACGCGCACATGTACAGTTCCTGAAACTTATCCACGCCGAATGAGGACATCATTTCAGCATTGAGCAGCAGTTCGTTTGTCGGCGGGCCGAGTTGATTTAGTTTCAACGTAAAGACTTCTCCGCTGCAGAGGTCCCCGTAGACATATTTTCCATACAGCGAAGGGAGCGAGCTACCGCGGTACACGAACCCGCCCGTAATCGAACACCGGCCGTTGTTATGAAAGTATTCCCAGACCGGGAGGGACAAGCCGGTTTGGTTGCAGCTTCCGCTATTGTAGCAGTGATCTCCCTCCATGATGTTCCATCCGTAGTTTCCGCCGTTGACCGCCGTATCGATCTCTTCCCATTGATTCTGGCCTACGTCGCCAACCCACAGCCTCGAGGTCGGCTTGTCGAAACTGAATCTCCAGGGATTGCGCATGCCGACCGTGAAAATTTCCTGGACGAACCCGGAATCGTTGTTGTAAAAGGGATTATCCGCCGGAATCGAATACTGTTTTCCGCCGGCGGCGGAGTCGACATTGATACGAAGGATCTTCCCCAGCATTGTCGACTTGTCCTGCCCGTTCCCAAAGGGGTCGCCGCCGCTGCCGCCGTCGCCGAAGCCAATATAGAGATATCCGTCCGGCCCGAAGGCGAGCTGGCCGCCGTTATGGTTGTCGAACGGCTGGGGCTGTTCGAGAAGCACGAGCTCGCTGGCGCGTATCGCCGAATCGGGATTGGAGCTCACCTGAAATCGCGAGATGACGGTTCTCAACGGGTTGTTTCGGGTATAGTCAACGTAGAAGTATCCGTTTGAAGCATACTGCGGATGAAATGCGAGTCCGAGTAATCCCAGTTCTCCGCCGCTCGCGATGCTGTCGGTGATGTCCAGGAACATTTTCGTCGATGTTACAAGAGAGTCGTTTTGAAAGGCTCGGATCCGTCCTGCCTGCTCGACGACAAACAAGCGGTTCGTGCCGTCCCCGGGTTCGTAGAGCCCCACGGGGGAGCCGAACGAAAGGTTCGGAAATTCGTCATGGAGGACAATCTGAGCCGTTGCCGACGAAGGCGATGCTAGAATGAAGAGCAGCGCGAGGGCAAGAGACACAAGGATGAAGCGCAAAGAATTCATTCGACGATGTCGGAGAGCAGAAAAATATACGGGCAAAGTGGTCGAAATAATATAGAATATTCCGATTGCTGAATCAAGAGACCGCAGTTTGAATCCTGCCGGTATGACCCAATCGCTCAAGATTTCCAAATCTTTATAAAAAATTAACATACACCGTCCGATTCTTTACCCTTTCTTCATTTGAAGTCGTTCGTGGCTGTCATAAATTATTTGCAAACATTGAAAGAAACATTATGCTCTTGACCCATATCCGTACAGCGATCGTGAGCCTGTTGCTGTTCACGCTTCTCACGGGATTACTTTATCCGCTGGCAATCACCGGTATTGCAACTCTGATTTTTCCGGGAGAGGCCGGGGGAAGCCTGCTTCGCGTGAAGGGCAGAATCGTCGGCTCTGCGCTGATCGGCCAGCAGTTTACGGGGCCCGGATACTTCTGGTCGAGGCCTTCCGCAACGTCTCCTGATCCTTATAACGGCGGTGCTTCGATGGGTTCGAGTCTCGGACCCTTAAATCCCGTCCTCCTCAAATCTGTGAGCAGCCGGCTTCAGCTATTGCGTTCAGCGGATACTCTTAATGCGCAAAGCGTGCCCGTTGATCTCGTAACATCATCCGCAAGCGGGTTGGATCCTCATATTTCTATGGCCGGTGCCTTGTTCCAGCTGTCGCGTGTCGCCCGCGCACGAAGCATGAAGGAAGCCGAAGTCCGAAAACTTGTGAACAGATATACAGAATCCAAAGGCCTTGGCTTTCTTGGTGAACCTGGAGTTAATGTTCTCAGGCTCAACCTTGCGCTTGACGGTGTCGTGCCCGACGGAGAAAACCAATGACAGATGTTCTTTACCTGACGATAGTTCTGCTGTCGTGCTGCGCCACGTTTGGCCTGCTCAAATTGTGTGACCGGCTCTCCGGCAAGAGCCAGGGAGGCCGAGAATGAGCGTCCTCTATCTGATTTCAGGAGCGATTGCGTTATGCCTGCTGATCTATCTTTTTGTCGCGTTGTTAAGACCGGAGAAATTTGAGTGATGCTTAACGGTCTCTGGCAGATTGGTTTCTTCTTCGCAGCTTTGCTCGCGCTCGGTTATCCTCTCGGAATATTTATTGCCAGAGTCTACAACCGGGGGCGGACATTTCTCGATCCGGTTCTTACGCCCCTCGAAAACGCGATCTATAAAATCTGCGGAGTACATCCGGGTGAAGAGATGGATTGGAAACAGAATGCCGTTGCGATGCTCGTCTTCAACTTTCTTGGTATTCTCGTCGTGTATGCGCTGCAGCGCCTGCAATCTTTCCTGCCGCTCAATCCCCAGTCTTTCCCGCCCGTCGCGGCGGACTCCGCGTTCAACACTGCCATCAGCTTCGGCTCGAATACCAATTGGCAGGGGTATGGCGGCGAGACAACGATGAGCTATCTGACGCAAATGTTGGGATTCACCGTACAAAATTTCGTTTCGGCAGGCAGCGGCATGGCCGTACTGGCCCTTGTTATCCGCGGCCTTGCGCGCCATTCTACAACAATGCTCGGCAATTTTTGGGTCGATCTCACGCGAAGCATTCTGTATATCCTTCTTCCGCTCTCGGCGGTTCTTTCGATCGTACTCGTTTCACAGGGGGTCGTGCAGAATTTCTCCCCGTATACATCGGCCACCCTGCTCGAGCATTTGCAACCCGCCGATTCGTCACACCAGAGGATGACAGAACAACTGCTCCCAATGGGCCCGGCGGCATCGCAGATTGCCATCAAACAGCTTGGCACCAACGGAGGAGGATTCTTCAACGTGAACTCCGCACACCCTTATGAAAATCCCACACCCATTTCAAATTTTGTGGAGATGCTTTCGATCCTCCTCATCGCGGCCGCGCTTTGCTTCACCTTCGGAAAAATGATCGGCGACATGCGCCAGGGATGGGCAGTCTTCGCGGCGATGACACTGATTTTCATTTCCCTCCTGGCCCTCATGTGGAATTACGAGCAGCGGGGCAACCCCGGGATGAAGGCCCTGGGGGTTGATCAGGCCGGGAGCAGCCTGCAGTCTGGCGGGAACATGGAAGGGAAGGAGGTGCGGTTCGGCATCGTGAATTCCGTACTGTGGGCTACCGCGACGACGGCGGCGTCGAACGGTTCGGTGAACTCCATGCACGATTCCTACACCCCGCTTGGCGGGTTTGTCATGCTCTTTATGATTCACCTGGGGGAGGTTGTTTTCGGCGGGGTAGGATCGGGCCTTTACGGTATGCTCGTTTTTGTCATCATCGCCGTATTCGTAGCGGGTCTGCTGGTGGGAAGGACTCCGGAATACCTGGGGCATAAGATCGAAGCCTTCGAGATGAAGATGGCGTCGGTGCTCATTTTGTTTATGCCAATCACCGTGCTCGTACTGACGGCGGCGGGGGTGGCGACCGAAGCCGGAAAAGCGGCGATCCTGAATCCCGGGCCGCATGGATTCAGCGAGGTGCTGTACCTGTTCACTTCTCAAGGCAACAACAACGGGAGTGCCTTCGCCGGAATCAACGCCAATACTCCATTTTATAATCTTTGGGGCGGCATCGCAATGATCATTGGCCGGTATTGGCTTGCGGTCCCCACGCTTGCCCTGGCAGGTTCGCTTGCCTCAAAGAAACTTGTTCCCGCGACGGAAGGGACGCTGCAAACCCATGGCCCGCTGTTTGTGGGCTGGCTTATCGCGATCGTCATTATTGTTGGAGCTCTGAATTTCTTTCCGGCGCTCGCCATTGGCCCGATCGTTGAACATCTCATGTGCAGATAGATACCTCACAGGAATTTCCGACATGATCCAGGCTCAAAACTCTGTACAATCGATTTCGAAGCCAAAACCGTCAAAGTTGACCGGCGTGATGCTTCGCAGCGCGCTTTTGGATTCGATCTCCAAGCTCAGTCCAAAAACGATGGTTCGCAATCCCGTGATGTTCGTCGTCGAAGTTGGAAGCGTCTTGACTACCTTCCTCTGGATGCAGGCGCTCGTCGGGTCGGGCGAGGCGCCGGCGTGGTTTATCGGCGCGGTTACGCTCTGGCTCTGGTTTACGGTTCTGTTTGCCAATTTCGCAGAAGCGGTAGCGGAGGGGAGAGGCAAAGCGCAGGCTCAGGCGCTCCGTAAAGCGCGGAGCGATACTCCTGCGAAACTCCTTGACGAAGGACGCTACGGGTCAAAATTCAAGACAGTTGTTTCAACAGGTTTGCGGGCCAACGACGCGATCCTCGTTGAGGCCGGGGAAATCATCCCTGCCGACGGAGAGGTAATCGAAGGCATCGCTTCGGTCGACGAAAGCGCTATCACAGGGGAAAGTGCGCCGGTCATACGCGAATCGGGAGGCGACCGGAGCGCGGTGACGGGCGGTACCAAAGTATTGTCCGATTGGCTCGTCATCCGGGTGACAACTGAACCGGGGGGAGGGTTTCTCGATCGCATGATCAAGCTGATCGAAGGGGCAAAACGCCAGAAGACTCCGAACGAGATTGCCCTGAATATATTGCTGGCGGCGTTCACGATAATCTTTCTTGTTGTATGCATGACGCTGCTGCCGTTTTCTCTCTATAGCGTCTCGGCTTCAGGCCATGGGTTGCCGATTACAGTCACCGTGCTCGTCGCACTGCTGGTCTGTCTCATACCGACGACAATCGGCGGCCTGCTCTCCGCGATCGGGATCGCCGGGATGGATCGAATGATCAGGCACAATATCATCGCAACGTCAGGGCGCGCCGTCGAGGCTGCCGGAGATGTCGACGTCTTGTTGCTCGACAAAACCGGGACGATTACCCTCGGTAACCGGATGGCTTCGGAGTTTATTCCCGCCGCAGGCGTTTCCATCGAGAGGCTCGCCGATGCCGCGCAGCTCGCATCCCTTGCCGACGAGACGCCGGAAGGCCGTTCCATTGTCGTCCTCGCGAAAGAAAAATACGGACTTCGGGGACGCGAGGTGGCTGCCTCCCGCCTTCAGTTTATCCCGTTTACAGCGCAAACCAGAATGAGCGGCGCTGATCTCCCGGCTGTCGACGGGACTGCCTCGCGGAGCATCCGGAAGGGTGCGGCGTCCGCGATCCAAAGATATGTCGAGCAGCAGAACGGACAGTTTCCTCCGGGGGTTCAGAACATCCTCGACCATATCAGCAAGCAAGGCGGGACTCCGCTGGTCGTGTCGGAGAACAGGGATGTCCTTGGCGTGATTCATCTGAAGGATGTCGTAAAAGGAGGAATCAAGGAGCGATTCGCGCGGCTTCGCATGATGGGGATAAAAACCGTCATGATCACGGGCGATAATCCGCTGACGGCGACTGCAATCGCCGCGGAGGCGGGCGTCGATGACTTCCTCGCGGAAGCCACACCCGAGGACAAGTTAAAGCTCATTCGCACCCATCAAACGGGAGGGAGACTCGTGGCGATGACCGGGGACGGAACGAACGACGCCCCCGCGCTCGCTCAGGCGGATGTCGCGGTGGCGATGAACACCGGGACGCAGGCGGCGCGCGAAGCCGCGAATATGGTCGACCTCGACAGTAACCCGACAAAATTGCTTGAGGTAGTGGAAATCGGGAAGCAACTCCTGATGACGCGCGGCGCACTCACGACATTCAGCATCGCGAACGACGTGGCGAAGTATTTTGCAATTATCCCTGCCGCGTTCGCCACGACGTACCCCGTACTCGGCGCGCTCAATATCATGAAGCTTGCGACGCCCGAAAGCGCGATTCTCTCGGCAGTCATTTTCAACGCCCTTATCATTATTGCCCTCATACCCCTGGCGCTCAGAGGGATCAAGTACCGGCCCATGAGCGCAGCGCGATTGCTGCGCCGGCATCTCTTCATCTACGGCCTGGGGGGACTGGTTGCTCCGTTCATCGGCATCAAGCTGGTCGACATCCTGATCCATGCCCTCGGATACGGATGATACGGAATGGAATCGTACCCATGAAGCCGAACATCTATAAGACGATAACTTTTATTCTTGCCGTCGTCGTGATTTTGCTTCTGGTGATTCTGGTCCACGATCATCTCATAGACCCTCACAAACCCATCTGGAAAAATTTCATGATTGCCGATACGACTCAGATCGACACAACGAAAATCCACAATAGCCTGAAATAGTAGAGAAGAATGTCATGAAACAAGTGTTCTTTGTCGTATGCTGCGTTCACTTGCGCATCCGCTGCCTGGGACGACGTTAGCCGGAAACTTGGTATTATGACGTTTGGTATATTACTGTAATAATGCTGAATAACGATGAAATACGGCCGAATCCCGACCACCTTCTTCGGACTGTAAACCTCGAAAGTAAAAAAGAAGAAAAAGGAAAGCTCAAAATCTTCTTCGGCATGTGCGCCGGCGTCGGCAAGACGTACGACATGTTGAAGACGGCGCAGGAGGCAAAAACCAAGGGTATCGATGTCGTCATCGGATACGTGGAGACGCATAAGCGTTTGGAAACAGAAGCCCTTGTCACCGGTCTTCCGATTGTTCCACGGAAGCGCATTGAATACAAGGGCGCTTCTCTGGAAGAAATGGACCTCGATGCGATTCTTACCCGCCGACCTCCGCTTGTCCTCGTCGATGAACTCGCCCACACAAACGCTCCCGGAAGCCGTCACACGAAACGGTATCAGGATGTCCAGGAGCTGCTCGATAACAACATCGACGTTTATACGACCCTGAATGTCCAGCATCTCGAGAGCCGCGCCGATACCGTCGCGCGCATCACCGGATCGGTCATGCGGGAAACCGTCCCGGACTCGATCTTCGAGCAGGCCGACGAAGTAGAAATAATCGACATTCCCCCCGATGAACTGTTAAAACGCCTTTCAGACGGAAAAGTCTACACTCCGGAACGATCCCAGCAGGCAATCCAGAATTTCTTTCGGAAAGGAAATCTCACCGCTTTGCGCGAAATGTCGCTCCGGCTTACGGCGGAGCGTGTCGAGCATCAGCTGCGGGATTACATGCAGGCCGAACGGATCCGGGGTCCGTGGAAATCCGGCCAACGGCTTCTCGTGGGAGTTACCCCGAGCCGCGATTCCGTCCGTCTCATCCGGTGGACGCGGCGGCTCGCGTTTGCGATGCAAACGAGCTGGGTGGCGGTATTCGTTGAGCGGGCAGCCCCGCTCAACGAGGCGCAGCACGACCAGTTTGCAAAAAATATCGCTCTCGCGCGCGAGCTGGGGGCTGAAATCATCACAACGGCCGACGAAGACATCGCGGCCGCACTCGTTCGCGTCGCAAAAGAGCAGAACGCAACCCAGATCATTGTCGGCAAGTCGGGGGAAAAGCGCTTCATGCAGAAGAGCGTCGTCGACAGGCTCATCGAACTCAGCAGCGATGTCGACGTCTATGTCACCAGCGGTGAAGAGGCTGAGGATCGAAAGCCAAAAGCGCTTTTCAGAGTTCCTGATATTCAATCGGGCTTCGCGCAGTATGCCATTGCGACGGGCATCATCGTTCTTGTCTCAGTTCTATGTTATCCGTTTACCTCGCTTCTGGGCTACCAGACCGTGTCGCTGATGCTGCTCCTTACCGTCGTGTTGCTGCCGTTGCGTCTGGGAGTCGGGCCCGTCCTCCTCGCCGCGGTCCTGAGCGCGCTGTCATGGGATTTTTTCTTTATCCCGCCCAGGTTCACGTTTTTTATCACCACCCCTCAGGATGTTCTCATGGTAGTGACATATTTTGCCATCGCGGCCGTGACGGGGGTGCTCACGGTGCGCGTTCGTGCCCGTGAAAAGGCCGTTCGCCTGCGCGAGGAGAGGGCGACGGCGTTGTACTCGCTGACAAACGATCTTTCGTCCGCGAACAGCCAGGATGAGGTTGTCGGCGCCGCCGTCTCCAATATCAAGAAATTCTTCAACGCGGAAGTCGCGATCTTCTTAAGCGAACTGGACGGAGATTTTGTAAACCGACCTCATTCCGCGAGCAGCTATACCCCCGGTGACAAGGAGCTGGGAGTTTCGGCATGGGTGCACTGGAATGAAAAACGGGCGGGGAAATTCACCGATACGCTCCCGTTCGCCGAAGCCATCTATCTTCCACTCTCCGGGCCAAGATATCCGTTGGGTGTCATCGGTGTGAAACCGGCACAGAGATTTTCCCTGGACCAGGAAATTCTTCTTGGAAATTTTATCAGCCAGATCTCTTCGGCGCTCGACCGGGAATTTCTCAATGAAATGGCAAAACAGTCTGTGGCGCTGGCAGAGTCGGAACGGCTCTATACGACGCTGTTTAATTCCATTTCGCACGAGATGCGGACTCCGATTACCGCGCTTCTGGGGGCGTCTGAGAGCCTTGCGCAGGACAATGTGGGCGGAAGGGAATCGATCCGCCGTGAACTCGCGATTGAAATTCAATCTGCGGCGGAGAGGCTCGATAATATTGTCCAAAATTTGCTCGCGATGACAAGGCTGGAATCGGGCCTTATCCAGCCCAAACTCGATTGGGCCGATGTGAGGGACATTATCAATTCCTCCGTCGCAAAACTCCAGAAAGAACTTTCGACGCATAAACTCACAATTGATATTTCGGCCGGCGTCTCTCTTGTGAAGGTAGACTTTCCGCTGATGGAACAAGTGATCGTGAATCTTCTTCGAAACGCCGCGCTCCACACGCCTTCGACTTCATGCATAAAAGTAACTGTCACGACGGAAGGGAAAGAGGTCGTCATCTCGGTGGCCGACAATGGAACGGGGCTTCCCCCCGACTCGTTGGACAAAGCGTTTGATAAGTTCTATCGCGTCCCGGGTGCGAAAACCGGAGGCATCGGGCTTGGACTTTCGATCGCCCTTGGATTCGTTCAAGCGCATAAAGGGTCCATTCATGCCGAGAATAACGAGCACGGGGGAGCAAAGTTCACGGTGCGCTTACCATTCGGCCCGCCGGCGCAACCCATCGTGGAGGAATCGAATGGAGAATAAGCCCGTGATCCTTGTGATCGATGATGAAGTTCAGATCAGGAGGCTCCTGCAGCTGACGCTCGACTCGAACGGATACAGGGCCCTCTTTTCCGAAACAGGTGAGGACGGGATCCGCCGCGCGGGCATGGACAGGCCGGAATTGATCATCCTCGATCTGGGTTTGCCGGATAGGGACGGATTGAGCGTACTGAAGGAAATCCGGAAATGGTCGAATGTCCCAGTTCTCATTCTATCAGTCCGCAATCTTGAAGAGGATATTATCTCGTGTTTGAACGCCGGCGCCGACGATTACCTTGTCAAACCCTTCCGGTCGGGGGAGTTATTGGCGCGCCTCCGGACAGCATTGCGGCATCGGCCCGCCGTGCATCAGGAAAGCTCTGTCGTTTCGGGGGATCTGTCGATCGACCTTGGGGCGCGGATCGTGAAAAGATCGGGTGAGCAGGTGAAATTGACGCCTACCGAGTTCAACCTGCTCTCGCTCTTCGTCCGGAATCTCGGGAGAGTCCTTACGCATCAATACATTCTGGAGCAGGTCTGGGGGCCGGCATTCTCGGAACAGAGCGAGTATACGAGGGTCTTCGTCGCCCAGTTACGCAGGAAGCTTGAAGAAGATCCCTCGCATCCAACATTATTTCTTACCGAGTCGGGGATCGGCTACCGTTTCGTGCTTGCCGAAAAAGTTTGAGTGCTTGACGCGCACTACGGTTTGCCGATGATAAGCTTTCCGGGCTGTGTGATCTTTATCCAGTACGCCTTACCCGAACGTAGTGTGTCTGCTGCAATGTAGCTTCCCTTGTAGCCAAAGAAGCCCGAGGAGAGGATATCCGGCGGATCCGGAATAATATTCTCAGGCACTACAGTATTCGAACAACCAACGAGATTCCAATCGGCAGATACAGTAATGGTATCCCGGTGGATGGTTTCGCCGAAAAGGCTGATAGTTGCGGGGACGTCTGATTTCACCCAGTAGCCCGTGCCTGAGTGGAGAATTTCTGCCTGTTCGTAGGCCGTTCCGGTAAAGAAATATGCAAGTTGAGAGGAGACGCTGGGGAATAGAGCCGAAACCGAGGCATCCGCTACCCGCACTGGCAGCGAAACCATATTCCATCCCTGTTCAAGCGACACCTGTTGCGTTGAATACCCCGGTGCGTACTGCGTATAGGAGTCTATTGTCGTGCCGGTCCGGGTGATAAACCTGAAGCGGATTGAATCCATTGTTGCTTCGACGAGCATCGCGCCGTAGTTTCCGGCATAGCGTATCTGGCTGCCGTTGACCGGGGTTCCGAATGTCGTGTATAAACTTCTTCCGCCAAGGCCGTTGACGAAGTAGGGGAATCCGCCGACGATGATTTTTTCGTAATTGTGCTCATGCCCGCTCAGGACAGCCGTCGCACCCCAGGCCTGGAACGGCCACTGCATTCTGGCTGTGGATCCGTGATGCGTTCCGGAGGAATAAGGAGGGTGGTGAAACAGAACGAGTTTCCAGAGCGCAGAAGAGCTGCCGAGCGCGGCCTGGAGCCATTGTCCTTGAGCAGAAAGCGCCGTTGATCCGTCCGGTTCGTTCGTGTCTGAATCCACGACGAAGAACTCAACGGGCCCCCTGGAAACATTGTAGTACCGTTCATTTCCCGGGAGCGAGAAATAGCCGAGATAGGGCGCTGCGCCGGCAGCAATCCAATCATGATTTCCTAACGACGGAAAGAACCGGCTGACGCTGTCGCCCTGGCCATACGCACCCAAATACGGGGAAATGAATTGATGATAATATTGCCCGATATTCTGATCGATCGTGGATGCTGCTCCGAGCTCATAATTGTTGTCGCCAAGAGTAAGGACGAAATCAGGGTTCCAGCTCTTGACGAGATTTGCAACGTCGAGCTCAGGTTGCCCTGCAAGCCCGTAATCTCCGATAACGGCAAATCGCGTCGGCGGCTGAGTATACGCCGGGGACAAGAGGACAATGTAGATCACAGCAAGCAGCGGCATAATCCCCCATCTACGCCGAGGCATGCTACCTCGCCCCTAGTAAAAGATCCGCCTCGATAGAGGACCCTGTGAACTTCGTAGAATCGATCGAGTATTGAAGCTGGTATGCGATGAGCATCGCTGTTAGCCGTCTGCCCTCGGCGCGTATCGTCATGCTATCTTGAGGGACGTTTGTTTTGTAATCGGCCAATTTATTCAGGCGCTTCGCCATCTGCGACAGGTCGAACCTCAATGAATCACCGCCCCCGGTTCCGAGTATTCGGAATGTGAAATCCTGAATATTGACATTGACAGTGTACTCCTCGCCTCCCAACCGCGCGGTTTCACTTTCTGGTATACTGCCGGCGCTGACGTGAATGAGCTTTTCGTAGCCGGCCAGATTGACGGCATTCCGGCTGGCGGTGGAAACGTTTCTGAAATGTTTTCCCCGGTATTCCCAGGGCGTCACGTAATCCAGGCCCATCAGCTCTATCACGAGCTGCGGCGTTTGATATTGCGCGGTACGCGGCGATCCTGATGCCGCAGATCGAAGCGAATCAATTCGCTCCTCAAACCAGGGCTGGAGCGACACCGAACCGTGCGTCTCAATCAGGTATCTGACGATCGAGCTGATCTCCTTCGACTCCTCGAGCTCAACCTTTTGCGTCGCTTTGTGAACTTTTCCATTGACGAGCACTCCATTTTTCTCAAGCAGCGTCCGCAGGCGGTCGAGTTGGTAGTGCATGGAGACATCGAACGCGCTCCACGGCCCGTACGCAATCACAAACGCGATAATGCAGAGGGAAGTGGGGATGACCTTGATGTTTTTCGATTTACTGACGATGAAATAGATCGTAATCGCCGTGAGCCAGAACGCCAGTACGATAACAATGTACCGGTTCACCGTAAAGCCATACTCGGATGTCCTGCGCCAGATCGCGAGCATCAGCATGGCATCCAGCGGCACAAGGACGATGTAGTACCATTTTGAGACCGTCCGGATCCAGAGATTCTCGATGCGGTCCTTGATCGGATGGACTAACAATAATGCAAGAATGCCGGTGATCGAGAATCCCAGAATAAGTTTAGACACCCATCCCTGCGGCAGATTTCGTTCGACGAGAATCTTTCCCATGTACGCATAGAGGATGAGCAGGTAGATGACGATCAGCGGCATGAGAATGTACTGCACGAAGACTTTCAGCCCCTTCGGGTAGTCCGTGCTTTCATTGAGCTGATCGAGCTGCTCGGGTATTCCGGCGAGGAAAAACCAGGTATTGAATATTCCGGTGACGAGAACCCACAATTTTCCGTACCACTTAAAGTCGATGTTCGCGCCGAACAGATGCTTGAGCGCCTCAATCGCTATGATGAGGCCGACCCAGAGCACGGCGGAATAAATCCCCGCAGTGAGAAATCTTAAGAAGAGGGTCTTGTTGTATTGCCAGAATCCTATGGGCTCATTTCTCCCCGCGAAGGGAGCTGCCGAGGTGAGCAGGTGCATCGCCACGAGAAGAATCGCAAACCGGATATAATGCAGCTCCGGACCTGCCTCGAGATCAGAGGGAAGGGAAAAACAATATCCGGCAAGCAGAAGTACAACGATCAGCTGGGCAAGAGTCTTTGCTCCCCAGCTCCAACCCCGTTTTTCCCCGAAGACCACGACCGTCGTGAGGAGGGAGATTCCCAATGTGGCCGCGAGGATGACGTTTGGAAGGATTCCCTCAGGACGGTTCCCCTCATAGTGGATAAAGAGCAATGCGGCGGCCGTGCCTACGACCGCGTCTAAGATGGCAAATGGAAACCGCCGGAATGTTGAGGTCGCGTGCTGTGCGATATACGAAAGCGAGGGGATCTTCACGCCAGGACGGCTTGCGGAGAGGAGGGTAGATTAAATTGACGGTATGAACCAATACGGTCCATAGCGCTAAAAACTCGAAAGGTATCGATCAACGATCTTGTCAATCTGACCCAACGAAAGATCCTGACGCACTAGTTCTTCTCGCATCAGATTCATTTGTGAAGCACCCGTTTGGAGTTCTAAAATTCTCCAATCCAAGTAAATACGAACAAATTCATCACTCACACCCCAGTAATCAGGTACTTGGCCCGTAAAAAGCGAGGTCGGAAAATGTTCTATGGCTTGGAAAATATCATTTTCTATCTGATCATAAAAATATATTCCTCTAAGACTTGATGGCCAGGCCTTTGATACGTCATCAAAATTAATTTTCCCGTCCATTGCAAGTTTGCAAAACTCACGGACGCGTTGGATGTCTTCTGAAAGACTCACGTCAGTTTATAGGAAGCTTAGTAAGGCCAATGGCGAATTCCGAGCTGTAGGCAGTTCATTGCGGTGAATATATCATTTTCCGGCGGCTGAGTCAAGGCGGGGAAGTACCTCAGTCGGATTTTACAGCCCTTTTGACCATAAGACCCATATGTAACACGATGTTCCATATGTTTTGCGATATGTAACAATTTTTGTATATTTATTACATATCAAAATTCAGGCAAAAATGACATTCGATCCGAGAACGCCGTTTGATTTACCATTGCTTCCCCCGGCTCTGGATTTCAGGCATGAGAAATTCATCGACATCATGTTGACAACGCGGACTGAACTGGGAGAGCTTAATGGTTATTCGCATTCGCTACCCAATCCGATGATTCTGCTATCGCCCAATATCATTAAAGAATCGGTGGCGAGTTCCAACATTGAGAACATTAACACTACTGTCGAGGAGGTGCTGCAGATGCAACTGTTTCCGGAATCGGAGCGGGGGATGGCCGACAAAGAAGTCCTTCGCTACAGCGAAGCAGTGTATTGGGGATTCAATCAACTCAAAAAGCTTCCGATATCCACCCGGCTTGTCCTCGGCATTCATAAGCAGCTACTTCCGGGGGCGAAGCACGCATACAGGACAACTCAGAATGCGATCTCGAACGCTGGTACCGGAGAAATCCTTTACACTCCGCCCCCCGCGCAGAATATTTCCAAACTCATGGGAGACTGGGAAAAGTTTATTCACGCTGAGGATGGTATTGATCCGCTGCTCAAGAGCACGATTGCGCATTACCAGTTCGAAGCCATACATCCTTTTGATGATGGAAACGGGAGAACCGGGAGAATTCTCATTGTCCTATACCTGATTGAACAAAAGCTTCTGGCGCTGCCTACCCTGTTCATGAGCGGATATATAAACAAGCATCGAAACGAATATTACCGGCGGTTGCGGGAAGTGAGCTCGCATGGTAAATGGAACGAGTTCATTATTTATATGCTTGAGGGATTCCACGCTCAGGCAAAAGAAACGAAGCATGCTCTTTTGCAACTCATCGCCATGCTGGAGCGTGCAAAGGAAGTGATAAAAACGAAGCATAGAAAGTTTTATTCTGCCGATCTGGTCGAGGCACTGTTTGCATATCCCATAATTACGCCGGTGAATTTGGGGAAAAGGCTGGATGTCAACTATAGAACGGCAAGCCGGTATCTTGCCGCGCTGGCCAAAAGCGGGATTCTACGGGAACACTACGTCGGCAAGTACCATCTTTTTATTAACAGGCCGTTGCTTGATCTCCTCAAGCGATAATTTCACTTGTTCCACCCCGGGCCCCGCACAAACCGCCCCGGCTTCGCTCCGGTATGCTCGCCGTCGCGGATAACCTGCACGCCGTTGACGAAAACGTCCCGTACGCCTGTCGCGTATTGATGAGGCTTGTCGAACGTCGCATGGTCTTCGATTTTCGCGGGATCAAAAATAACGACGTCGGCGAAATTACCCGGCTTCAGCATTCCGCGCCGGGCGATGTGAAGGTTGGCGGCTGAGAATGAGGTCATCCGGCGCACTGCCTCTTCCAATGAGATTACTTTCTCATCGCGGACATATTTTCCCAACAATCTTGCGAACGTTCCGTATGCCCTCGGATGAGGATTAGACTTCAGAAAAACCCCTTCGGGCGCTTGCGAAGCCTCGTCCGATCCGAAACTCACCCAAGGCTGGGCAATCTGCTTCCTGACGTTCTCCTCGGACATCAAAAAATAGACTGTCCCGACACGGCTACCGTCTTCGACGACAAGATCCATCATCGTCTCGACCGGAGAGGTGCCTCTTATTTTGGAAATTTCTCCGAGAGACTTGCCGGTGTACTGCTTGAGCTTTTCGTTCTTGAAACCGACAAGGAGAATATTCTCAGGCGACCCGGCACGCAGATAACCGTTGTCCCACGATGAGTCGGGGGTTGTAATCTCTTTCTTCAATCGCTCCCTGATGGCAGGATCTTTCAAGCGCTCCGCCCACTTCTTGTAGCCGCCTTCCTGCACCCAGGCAGGCATCGAGATATCGAGCCCGGTCGCGGCCGCGACATAGGTGTACATGTCGGCCGTGATGGGCAGTCCGCTTGCCCGCGCCGCTTCAATTTGTCTGAGGACGCTGTCCTGCTTTGCCCAGTTCTCTTTTCCGGAGGTTTTGAGATGATAGATCTCGGCGGGGAGATGCGCTTCGCGGGAAATTGTAATTAGCTCGTCAATAGAGTCGAAGATGTGCCGTCCTTCGCTTCTGATATGCGACGTGTAAATGCCGCCGTACTCCGATGCCACTTTCGCCAGAGCGATGAGTTCGTCTGTCTTCGCGAAGACATCGGGAACGTACTGCAGGGCGGAGGTGAGCCCAAGCGCCCCCTCTTTCATTGCCTGGCGGACAAGCCCGCGCATCTGTTCAAGCTCCTCCGGCGTCGGCGGACGGTTCTCGTACCCGATAACATTGGAGCGTACGGTTCCTGCGCCAACCAGGGAGGCAACGTTCGTCGAGATCCCGTGCTTTTCCAGGAAATCCAGGTAGTCCCCAAGCGTGGTCCACGTTATGTCGTATTTAATATCCGCCTGAGATTCTTTGCCCTCTTTTTTCAGTGTGTCGGAGAGAGGTCCCATGGAAGATTCGCCAAACACCTCCAGCGTTACCCCTTCCCGGAGTTCGCCTTCCGATCTACCGTCTTCGATAAGCGATTCCTCGCAGTGGGCAAGCATGTTGATGAACCCTGGGGAGACCGCGAGCCCCCCGGCATCAACGACCGTCTTGGCCGTCGCGCCATTCAAAGAGCCCATCGCAACTATGGAATCCCCCATGATCGCGATATCGCCTTTCACAGGCGGCATGCCGCTCCCGTCGTAGATCATGCCGTTCCGGATGATCAGGCTATACTGTTGCCCCCGGGAGACGGCTCCTCCACAGAGGAGAAGTGCCGAAAGCGCGAAGAAACGAATGCGTGACATTTCACTTACTGGAGAATTGAGGCTCGATATCAGTCGGTACCTTCTTTAGCTTGTCGAGGACATTCTGCATCGGCGGACGAACGACGCCGTAGGTGTCGAGGAGCTTTTTCGCGCCGTCATAATCGCCTTCCGCCTGCAGTGTCATAATCTTACTGGTAAGCTTTCGCACCGCGTCTTTAATCTTATCGTAATTTACTTTGAACTCGCCCGACGTATTGACCTCGAACCCGCCTTCATCAAGGATGAAGTTGCACTGAACGGCGATGCCCTTGCCGTGCGCGTCGTTGGTTCCAAAGCGGACCGAGCGGAACGTGCTCGCGAGGTAGGTCGCATACATTTTCTTCTCGAATGATTTTTCGATCACGCCTTTATCGATTAAATATTGAAGGGCGAACAAGCCCGAGATATCGGCCTTTGCCTCTTCGAGCGCCGAGCTGAGTTCCTTCATCGCCTGGCGGACGGTCGTTTGCGTGCCGTTGACCGTGATCGTGTGCGGTCCGAGGCCGTGCATGAGTTCATGCGCGAGAATATGCGTGAAGAAAGGTTCGAATGCTATCAGCTTTTGCTGGTCTTTTTCCACCGCGACGTGCGAGATGGGCTTAAGGATCGAGTTGAACTTCGCTTCCTGCACGTTCTTCAGCATGACACGCTTGCTCCCCTTTTCTTTCGTCACGCGTTCGTCGTTCGGGAGATTGAATGCGGCGGTCTGAACACCGGCGCGGGACTCGCCGCCGACGAGGACTTCATCCACAACCCGGATGGGGGAGAGTGCCCCGAGTTTCGGGTTGCGGTACTTGGCTTCGATCGGCAGATTGTTTTCGATCTCCTGGAGGTAGGAGGAATACTTTTCAAGTTTCTTGGTCTCTCCGTCGTTGCGGAGAGTGATGAACGCCTCGAATGCCGCTTTGTAATTGAAAAGCTCGTCCATGTAGACTTCGTACGGGCCGATGGTGGGTTCGACGGGGCTGTCGAGATCCATCCACGCCACGTCGCTGTCATAGTAATCGTTGCTCAGGAATGCCGCGGCGCGTTTGCTGAGGAAAGATTTCAGCGACGCGTTGTCTGTCGCGCTTGCGGCCTCGTTCAGGAGCGCGGACGCCTTCTCGAGCCAGGGCTTATATTCCTCGCTGTAGGGGACGGTCATCAATTTCCCATCGCTCCCGCGGCGAATGGTGTAGAAAAATCCTGTCGCCTGCTGTTTAATCGAATCGGGCTGCGCAGCGAGCCAGCTCTCGAACTCAGCTTTCGTCATATCAGAAGGATAGTAGTTCGCGCCCTGGGGCTTTTCCTTCGGCACACCCTTGAGGAACGGCGCGTCCTGGTCGAGCTTCGACCACGGGCCCATGTTGATCCTGAAATAATGCGCCTTCTCTTTTCCTCCCGGCGACTTGTCCTTCTTCAGATCGTTCCAGAGGTCGATATTTCCCTTCCACGCCTGCCGCAGGTAGAGAGAATCCATGATGACAGAGGCCTGGAGAAGTTTCTGAAGGGCGAGTTTGTCTCCCTTCGAGAGCTTCGAGGTATTGCCCGTGATTTTGGTTGGCGCAAACCGGGCGATCTTGCTCTTGAGCGAGCCCGCTTCCTGCCCCAATGACAGAGTGATGGAAAGGATTACAAAGATGATAAGCGATGTGACCCGGAACGGACGCATAAATTCCTTAGAATTGGTTGAAAATGAGTTTAGGAATAGAATATGGAAGTGATTTCCGGCAATATTTTACATAATCTGCCGGAGAATGTCAACTAAAAAGCCTGATCTTAATTTTGGAAGTGGTTCTTCCGAAAGAAACTTGGCTTTAGCGTGGAGGGTGTAGAATCGGGAGATGGATAGACCATAAATTCTATCGATGCCTGCGCGGTCTGCTTTTTCTTATCGAAAACAGTGAGTGTTGTTGTGTAGAAACCGGCCACACCGTACTCACGCTGATAGAATGGAGCAAAGTGCTTTATACCGTTCAGCAAAAAAGTTCTCTTGCTCTTATCACCGTAGTCAAATACTGCAGAGTCAAGTCCCACGTCATCTGATGCTCTGATTCCAAAGGTGACATCGTATCCGGCATCAAACGAGGTCGAGTCTGCCGTAAACAACGTTATGTCCGGAGGTGAATCCGGTGGAACAACAACAGGCGGGTCATCGTCATTACAGCCGGAAACAAAGAGGATAGCAACAACCAAGCAAAGCAACGAACCAACCAATGGCGCTAATTTACCCTGACCTGATCCAAGCTGCATCGCACATCCCCCCGATTTTTTCGTAGATTGCAGGTTCATGAAAGAATCTTGAACAGTTTACGAAAAAATTAGGTAGAAATCAATAGGGGAAAACCCTCCCTTCAGAAGGAAACGCGAAAAACGAGCCCTTGTCGGGCTTATCGGAGAGTTACTTCGAAATTAGCGACGCTTTCAGCGCCTGATGTCACCGTGATCTGGCGGGTGTCCTCATAGCAGGGCTCGAACTCATACTTTGAGACTTTGCCCTCCTCGGTGACCTTATTTGCAATACAGATTCCTTCGTGCCAATACTTTACCGTGTACGTCCCCGCCGGGACGTCGGTCAACGAAAAGTTTCCGTTCGCGTCGGTGATCGCGTAATAGGGATGCTCTGCAACCATGACGTGCGCGAACATCCACGGGTGGCCTGCATCGCAGGTGGCGAGGACCAGCCCGGGCTTTTCCATCGGTTTCGTCTTCGTGCGGATCCCCTTCATCGGCTGAGCGATGTTAAACAGTGACTGGCGGGTTTTTCCGTCAAGGTACGTGTGGACGTTGTGAAGAATGGGGTCTTCGTTGACTATTTCAAGACGCGAGCCGAGGGGGACGATCATCGCATGAGGTGCATACTCGCACTTGTGCTGGTGCAGCGTGTACGTGGAAGCGGCATCAAAGCGTTTACCTTGTGTTATCCCTTCGAGATAGACGAAGGTATTCGCCATGCCTGAGTTCTTTCCCACGCTCAGGCAGGAAAACGGTTTTACTTTTCCGCAGGTCTTATTATCCTTCGTCACCTCCATGCGGGAAACTTTCGAAAGATCACCTTTCAGTGAAACCTTTCCACGGATAGTGCCGCCGTGCTCGACGGTAATCTCTTTGTATTGCGCTGAGACAAAACTACTGGAACTTGCGACGAACAGAAATACAACAACGGCAGCTGCAATGGATTTGAGGCAGCTGCCGTTATGAAAAGAGTAGAACATCAGACTGCTGAAAGCTTACTTGAGAACTTTTGGCGTCGGGATTGCCTGGCCGGTCGGAGAGATAGGATCCGGTACCGGATTAGAAATCGGCTTCAGCGTCTTAAGATACGCGAAGACCGATTTGAGGTCCTCGTCAGTCATGTTCCGGTATTCGAGCCAGGGCATTGGCGGAAGGATCTGCCGGCCGACGCCCATGTGTTTGCCGTACCGGATCGCTTTTACGAACATGTCTTCTGTCCAGGAGCCGAGACCGGTCTCGACGTCGGGCGTGAGGTTTTGCGTGTAGCTTGTTCCCCATGCTCCGTGCCATGCCGTGAAGTCGTTCGATGCGACTGCGCCCCATTTATCAGGAGCGATCGCCCCCGCGGGAACCTCAGGAATCTTATCGCCTGCCGGATGCCCCGACAGAAGCCTGGTGGTGTCGGGCAGCGGGCCCATGGGCGTCATGATCTTGGGGCTGTGACAATCGTGGCACGCGCAAATGCGGACGAGGTACTCTCCGCGCTGGGCCATGGTTTCCTTCGCGAATTTTCCTCCTGAAGATTTCTTCTTCTGCGAGATCGCCGTTGTGACCGTAACGGCCGCGGCCAGAACAATCATCAACGCGAACGAAACAATAAACGTGGTGCGTTTCATAGAACTCCTAGTTATGATGGTGGATTGATAACAGACTCGCTCCGATTATAATAAATTCTTAGGAATTTCTCAAACCCTGGAGTCACTCGAACTGTTTCTTGAATTCAGCGAAAGTCTTTCGAAGTTGTTCGATTTCCGATTGGAGGGATTTGACGGTCTCCTCGAGCGCGCCAATCCGTTCGTTTTCGGTGATGACCTGGAGCCGGGCAGGCTCAGGAGGCGGGGGGACATCCGAAATTGTGGGAGCTCCAGACAGCAGATGAGAAAACCTCGATTCTTTCTGCCCCGTCATCCGAGGCAGTTTCTGCACGAGCGGCTGATGGTCGCGCTGCAGTAACCCTGATACCACACCTTCAGCCTCTTCCACCGACGTAAATTGAAACATCGGACCGGAACGCCCTTTCAGCTCGCCCATAGTCTGAGGCCCGCGCAGCATGAGCAGGCACATGATGGATATTTCCTGCCTGTTGACGGAGAATACCTCGTCGAAATTGTGCTTGTACTTCTGCACGCGGATCCCCGCGCCGGTCACTGTGCTGACGAGCTTCTTTTCCCGAAGAAGATCGAGCGCGCGGACGACAGTCGTTTCATCAAAGGCTGTGACCGGATCCCGGTTGTTCTTCTGATTACAGGCGGTGGTGAGAGAGTTCAGCGTGAGGGGATAATATTCCGGGGTCGTCAGCTGCTTCTCGATCAGCGATCCCAAAACCCTGACTTCAACAATGGCAAGAGGTTCGTTCATGTCCAAATATAATTATGGGACCGGACATAAGCCAACTTTTACCTGCCATACGAATGAAACGACGATCGTTATCACGATGATCGCTATGACGAGCTTGCGGGTCATACCGGGCTATAATAAGACTTCATGATTAGTGCGTTCGGCGCGCATATACGAAATTCGGAATTACCTCTGTCGCTCATTTGACCGCGATAGCCGCGCTTGTCGGCCCGGTAAGGGGCATGAGCGACGTCTTCCGGAACCCAATCTCCTGCGCGCATGAAGTGAATTCTCCAAAGGTAAAATCGTACCCTTCGTGCGTCTCGATGAGCATCGTGAGCGAGATGAGAAGGCCCGCGGAGTTCGCTTTGCGCTCGTCGTCGAGAATGCTCTCGATGGCAACAAACGCGCCTCCTGCCGGAAGGGCATCATACGCCTTCTTCATCAATTTCTTCTTGTCCTCAAGCCCCCAGTCGTGGAGAATATTGCCCATCGTAATGATATCGGCCTTCGGAAAATCATCCGCAAAAAAATCTCCGGCTGCGGTCGCGACGCGGCCGGAAAATCCGAATCTGTCAATGATCGACTTCGCCAGAGGCTCCACGACAGGCAGGTCAAACGAGGTACACTGCAACTGGGGCTGATGCATTGAAACGATGATCGAAAGCTGGCCGCTCGCCCCGCCGATATCGCAAAGGGTCTTGTATCCCGAGAAGTCGAATTGCCGCGCGAACGTCATGAAATTTCCCATCTGGATTCCCGCCATCCCTTCGATGAAGCTCCGCATACGTTCCGGGCTCGCGTAAAATTCTTCGAACTGGTTCTTGCCCGTATGCTTTACTTCATTCTGCGGCTTTCCGGTCCGGAGTCCCTCCTCAAGGTCGCCCCAGAATTTATACAAGCGGTCATTGCTCATCTCAAGAATCCCGCCGATGTATTGCAGGCTATTCTTATTGAGAAAAAAGCCCGTGGCCTCCGTGTTGCTGTAGCGCGCATCCCCGCCGACTCCTTCGCGGTTGAGAAAGCCGAGGGAGTGAAGCGCGTCGAGAAAATCCAGAAGTCCTCTCCCATTCAGATTGAACCTGGCCTTGAGTTCCGTCGCGCTCATGGATGACGACCCGAGTTCGGTAAACAAACCCAGCTTTACCGCTGTGAGGAGGGCTTTGGAAGCCATGTACCCCATTCCGACTTCCATGATGTGGGAAGGGTCCGGCATTTTCATTGAGGGCGGAGGCATGGTTATCGCGGCTTCAGATAGATTACGGCGAACACGGCCCCCTGAGGATCCTGAACGTAGGCGAATCGGCCGACGGAAATATCCATTGCCGGAACTACCGTTTGTCCTCCCAGCGAATTTGCCTTCGCAACCGTTTCGTCACAATCCTTCACTTGAAAATAGGGAATCCAATGCGGCGGCACGCCTTCCATCGATCCGTCAAGCTTATACATTCCGCCGATGTCGGTACCTTTATTGTTGAATACGGTATAGGGGGGAGTCATCGGCAGCGGTTTGGCCGTCCAGCCGAAGAGTTGCTCGTAAAACTTGCTTGCCGACTGCTCATCGTTCGTTCCGATCTCGTTCCAGCACACCGAGCCCGGCTCGTTGACGATGCCCGCGCCGATGTGAGATTTCGCCTGCCAGAGGCCGAGGGTAGCCCCCGTCGGATCCGCCGCGAACGTCATCCGGCCCACATCGAACACGTCGAAGGGGGGCATCAACGTCTTGCCGCCGAGTTCCGCGACTTTCCTGGCGGATTCATCTACGTTACTGACGGCGACGTAGCACGCCCAGTGCGGAGGGACATGCTGATGATCCTTGTCGCGCTGATAGAGCGCGCCGACGCTCTTGCCGCTGAGCTGCATCATGGAGTAAAACTGTCCTTCTCCCATCGGAAGTTCGCTGACACCCCAGCCGAACAGCTGCGTATAGAATTTCTTTGCGGCGTCCGAATCGGATGTCATGAGCTCTGCCCAGCAGAAGGATCCGGGTTCAAATTTGGTTATTACGGGCATGGCGTGATTCTCCTTTGACTACGTTGCTTGATGATATACGGGATGATGATTGAAACGGTTTTGAGGGACGAAATAGTTTCCCCGCGGAGAATACCTATCAGTTGATCTTGAATCTAAAGGGCATCAAGACCCAAACGGCGACCGGCTTCCCTTTAAATGACGCTGCCACAAATTTCCATTGCTTCATAGCGCCGAGCGAGGGCTCATCAAAAATAGGGTTGTCGCTCTTCACAACAATCGCCTTAAGTACGTCGCCGCGCCTGGATATCAGGCACTTTACCCAAACCGTACCTTCTAAATTTTTCTTGCGGGCGTTGTCGGGATAGTCGGGCATGACTCTTTTTGCGGGGACTGGCTGTTTTTCAATTTCCTTAAAGTCGCTCTCCTCGCTACGCTTCATCGTCGAGTCGATTCTCGACACGAAGTTCGCATTCAGCCAGGGAAATTTTGTAACGTCAATAATATCATAACTGATGCCGGCATGTGAAAGGCTGTCTTTCTGCAGTTTGTCTCCAAGCCGGGCGAGTATCTTTTTGCATTCGAGCGCTTCAGGACGGCTGTTTGTGCGCCCGTAAAGTTTGACAAGATGGTGCCAGAGCAGTGAATATGTAGGATCATAATTTATACCTTGTTGCAACACGATGCGCACGCTGTCGTCTTCGTTTCTCCGTTGGTAAATTGCCACAAGCCCGGAGGCGGCCAGTGCGGAAAAGTTGGAATCGGTGCACTCTCGTTTATACGCGGCAATGGCGCTATTGGTATCGTTCATCTGCTCGTAGCACTCTCCGATTTCATTCACCATCAACCCCGTATCCCAACCCCGGGCAAGGATCGATTGATTAAACATGGAGATCGCCTCGGAATATTTTCCATTCGCCTCCAATGAATACCCCTGATCCGCGAACGCGCCGGCGATATACCCCCTCGGTTCGTAAAAATCAGGCAATGAAGTACGCAGGGAACGGCTCAGGTCAAGAAGGGCGGAATCCTTCTGCAGGTACCAATAGCTGTTGAGGAGTCCCGAATAGGCAGTGGTGTCCTGAGAATATTTCAGAGCGGATTGATATGCCGATAGGGCGTCCGCGTATTTTTTGTCGAAAGAAAATTTATCGCCCCTTCCGACATACGCTTTGCTCAGCAACGGATACAGCCGGGAGGTGTCGATGGAGCGCTCCAGGTATTCAGTCAGAAAATCAATTGCTTCATCGTAGTCGCGGTCTTTCAGTAATTTGGATGCCTTTACGGCGGGATCGTCCTGGGCGCTTGTCTGTGAAGAGATAAACGGGGAACAAAAAAGGAAAAGAAGAATACTTATCGTGAGTTTCCGGGTCAAAGCTGTTTGCGCGTTACAATCGTTCCAGATTTTTCTTCAGTTTCTCCAGGCTCGTCCTGAAATTCTCCAGCTTCTCACGCTCTTTTTCCACCACCGCCTGCGGAGCCTTGCTCACGAAGCTGTCGTTGGAGAGCTTTCCCTGGATGCTGTCGAACATTTTCTGATTGTGCGCGATCTCTTTTTCGATGCGCTCACGTTCTGCGCCGAGATCGATGATCCCCTCGAGCGGGATAAACACTTCGCCCCCTTCGACCACGGCTGACGCAGCCTGCTTCGGCTTCTGGCCGTCGGTGAGCTGCTCGATGTTCGTGACACGGGCGAGCCGCTGAAAATAGCTGCGGTACTTCTGAATAACCTCCGCCTTCGATTTGTCGGCAAAGTGGATGATGATTGATACTTCCTTTGACGGAGGCACGGAGAGCTCGCCGCGAACATTGCGAATGCTCTCAATCGTGTTCTGAACGAAGCGCATTTCGAGCTCGGTCTTCGTATCGATTCGTTTGGTATCGGCGGCAGGGAAATCGGAAACCATAATAGATTCTCCCTCGGCCCGCTCCGCCAAACGTTGCCACAGATCTTCCGTAACGAACGGCATGAACGGATGCAGCAGCCTGAGCGCCTGATCGAACACATACAACGCCCGGTTCAGCACCACTTCTTTCACTTCTGTTGGTTCCGATCCGTACAACCTGCCTTTGATCATCTCCACGTACCAATCGCAGAAGTCGTGCCACATGAAGTCGTAGATGATCTTCGTCGCCTGGTTGATCTCGAATTTGTCGAGGAGGGTATTGAACTCGTCCACAGTAGAGTGGAGACGGCTGAGTATCCAGCGGTCTGCCAAATCCAGATGCGCGTCCGAGATTGTTCCTGTGCCGGATGATATGGGTTTTCCGGCTGATCTCGCCGCCTGACCACCGTTCTCTGCACTCTCCGCTTTCAACTGCTCCTTGTTCATGAGCAAGAACCTGCCCGCGTTCCAGATTTTGTTGGCAAAGTTTCTTCCCATCTCGCACTTCTCGTTCGAGTACATGACGTCCTGTCCGAGAGGGGCGAGGTAGACGATCGTAAATCGCAATGCGTCGGCACCGTATTCGGCAATAACGTCCAGCGGATCTGGAGAATTGCCCAGCGACTTACTCATCTTTCTTCCCTTGACGTCGCGGATGATGCTCGTAAAATACACGTGCTTGAATGGTACGAGATCTTCTTTCCGTTTGCGCTGTGAGCCGTCCGGCAGAGGGATTTCGCCTGTCACTTCAAGGCCGGCCATGATCATTCGTGCGACCCAGAAGAAAATAATGTCGGGACCGGTGACGAGCGTGTCGGTCGGATAGAAATAGCGGAGGTCAGGATTGTCGTGCGGCCAACCGAGAGTGGAGAACGGCCAGAGCCAGGAAGAGAACCAGGTGTCGAGGACATCTTCGTCTTGCCTAAGCTCCGTACAATTGCAGTGCGGGCATTTCTCCGGTTTCGTTTTGGAGACCAGCGGCTGCTTGCATTCCAGCGTGCAAAATTCATCGCCTTCACAATACCAGACGGGTATCCGGTGGCCCCACCATAACTGGCGCGAGATGCACCAGTCCCGGATATTCGTCATCCAGTGCTCGTACGTCTTCACCCAGCGTTCGGGATAAAATCTGATCGTGCCGTCTTCGACGACCTTCAACGCCTGTTCGGCGAGCGGTTTCATCTTGACGAACCACTGGTCGGAGAGGTAGGGCTGGATGACCGAGTCGCACCGGTAGCAGCGCCCCACGTTGTTCACGTAGGGTTCGATCTTCAGCATCAACCCGAGCTCTTCGAGATCTTTAACGACCTGTTTCCGGGCTTCGAGATGATCCATTCCCTGGTATTTCTGCGGGACATTTTCGTTCAGGCGGGCCGACTCGTCCAGAATATTGATAAACGGCATCTGGTGCCGCTGACCCATGCTGGCGTTGTGCCGCTGGCCGACCCAGTAATCGTTCGGATCGTGCGCCGGGGTGACCTTCACCATGCCTGTGCCGAACGCGGGATCTACAAACTCGTCGGTGATGATGGGGATTTCACGATTGGTGAGAGGGAGCAGAACCATTTTGCCGACGAGGTGCTTGTAGCGTTCGTCTTTCGGATGAACTGCTACCGCCGTGTCTCCCAGCATCGTTTCGGGGCGCGTCGTGGCAATGACGGCGAACTCTTTCGTATCCTTGATCGGATACTTGATGTGCCAGAGGTTGGTATTCTGCTCTCCGTAGTTTACTTCGTCGTCGCTGAGGGCCGTATGATCCTTCGGGCACCAGTTGACGATGTATTTTCCCCGGTAGATCAGCCCTTTATCGTAGAGCCGGATGAAAATCTCCTGGACGGCGGCAGAGAGACCTTCGTCCATCGTGAATCGTTCACGTTCCCAGTCGCACGAGGTCCCGAGCCTGCGAAGCTGGCGAATGATCGTGCTGCCGTACTGTTCTTTCCAACTCCAGACCCGCTTGAGGAATTCTTCGCGGCCGAGGTCGTGGCGAGATTTGCCCTCTTTCGCGAGCGACTTCTCGACGACATTCTGCGTCGCGATGCCGGCATGATCGGTCCCGGGCATCCAGAGAGTCTCAAAGCCCTGCATGCGTTTCCAGCGGATGAAGACGTCCTGAATCGTATTGTTCAGAACGTGCCCCATGGTGAGGATGCCGGTGATGTTGGGTGGTGGAATGACGATTGTGTACGGTTTTTTCTTCGCGTTTACCTTCGCATGAAAATAACCGTGGTTCTCCCAATAGGGGTACCAACGCTCTTCGGCGTCCTTGGGTATGTATGCTTTTGGAAATTCAGCCATTGGGAGATTTCAGATGATGAATAGTGCGCGCGACCAATATTGGGCTGCAAGCACCTTGCTACATAATAAAAGACCGCAGGGCCACGAGTCGTAACCACGACGACGAGAGCCCCATGCGCGCAGCGGGCGCCTGTAATTTAATCTGCGTTGATTATCGTACGGTAAGGAGGCGGGTAACCTCGGCGGAGTTCTTCATGCGGTCTTTCACGGTGATGCGAAGTGAATGTCTGCCTTTGGTTAGCGGCTCCTCGGATTTGTACCAGACGCGATTGTGCTCGCCATCGATATCAGGGATAACGAGATTATCGTCAATGTACATCTTTATTTCGTCGGTATCAACCCCCGAGAGGTTGTCATGATAACGGAACGAGACAAGCGCTTTTCCTTTGCTCACATGCGCGCCGACTCTCCCAATTGAGGGGGGGATATCATCGTTCATGACGACGAGCTCGCCGAGCGTGCGGGTGAGCGTTGTAGAAAATATAGAGGTACCGGGATCAGGCGTCGCAGTTTGAAAAATCCATCCCCCGTTCGCCCGAAAATAAAGTCCGGCATGGTCCTTTGCTCCTCCCGCGTCGACCTGCACTTTGATGCCTTTATTCAGCACGACATCCTGGGGCTCAAGAATGTACACCGGAGAACTCTTGTAGACATCTGTCGACGCCTGGAGATACAATGTCTTATACACAGCGGCTGAGTCGTACCAAATCGTCAGCTTGCCGCCCAGAAGCGGAGCGGTACCGCGCCGCGATGCAGTGATCGGCGTGACGTCAAACCCATCATTCATCATGGAAGCCTTGCCCAGAACCTCCCCTTCGACGTGGACGAAATGCCTTCCAGAGAAATCGGTGGAGGGGCTGTACGACCCGGCATACTTATACAAATCTATCGCCTGAAGAGGGACGGTTTGCTGCTGGTTTCCCTCCCGCACGGTGATGACGGGGGGAGCCGTGAAGACGCCTGTCGAGCTGACCGTAAACTGCACATAGTCGTTTGATATGTCGGTCGCGAGATGCAATTCCCGACCGGTGCCCTGCGGCTTATTGACAAAATAAAAGAGCGGAGCCGACTTCGATCCCCATTTGGATTCGGCGATGATCTTGACGACGTCATACTTCTTGAGATCGATCGGCAATTCGATGCCGTCGTTATCCCGTTCGAACTTACCGGCCGCGTACGTGTGCTGCGTCCAATCGTACGCCGAATTCCGCTTTCCGTAGACATACAGCTTTTCGACCGACGCAAGATTCTTCCCTGAAAGAGTGATTTCCTCATCATCGACATTGTGAATCTGAATTGCCGGCTGATGATTCGCGAGAATTTTACCCGTCAGTTCTGTTGTGTTCCCGTGGATGTCCGAGCAAACGATGCGGTAGTCATGTTCTCCTTCCACAAGAGATTCGGTGTTGATGACGCCGGTGCCGATCGGCATCTTATTATAGAAGGGGAGCGTGTTCCCGGAGTCGATATATAATTTCTGAAACTTTCCCCAGCCCTTGAGGATCATGGGAAGATCGTAATGGAGGTCGATTTCTTTCGTTTCTTCCGCGGGTACGCGATTGAGGCTCATCGCATAGCGAAGACTGTCGTCGAGGTAAAATTCCAGGCTGTGAATGCCCGCTTTGTCGGCAGTCCCTTCCTGCCTGTCGATCGCTTCGACGCCAAATCCGATCATTCCGTGAGCCCGCAGGACCTGCGGAATCCGAACATGCCCTTTCTTGCCCGGAAACCTGCTCAGTAATTTTGGCTTCAGCGAATTGTCGATCCAGGAAGAAGCATTTAAGGGCGTGACCATGATCCTTCTTATAGAAGGAGGAATGTGGTCGTTGACCATAAAAGCGTCGCACAGCAACGGATTGACCGGGTTGAGGTTTTCGTCACGAATCTCAAAATGCAGATGGGGCGGGCCAAACCCTGATTCGCCAGAGAGCGCGATGAAGTCTCCTTTTTTCACCGGCACGCTGTTGGAATCGAGCTGCAGGTCGATTGCATACGTTCCCAGCCGGTATTGTTCCGCGCGGGCGAGCGCATTAATGGTGTCGTTGAACGTCAGCAGATGAGCGTAGGTGCTGAAGTAGCCGTCGCGGTGACGTACGTAGAGCATCTTCCCGTAGCCGTTCGGCGTGATGCGTATGCGGTAGACATACCCGTCGCGCACCGAGACAATCTTTGCCCCCGTCTGTCCATTTGTGCTGATGTCGATACCGCCGTGAAAGTGCGTGGAACGGTACTCGGCAAACGCCGACGTGAGCTTTCGGCTCGCGTCTGTCGGCCACATGTAATCTTTGAGATCGGTTTTCAGCGTATCGAATTTCGTGAATGTAGTTTCAGTTGGTACGGCGAGCGAAAGGCTGGCGGCCGGCGGTTCGGAGACGATCTTTGGCCCGACAAGGAGCGTCATCGCGCAAAGTATGACAACGGATATGACGAATCGTTCCGGCATCTCTGCCTAGGCTGCGACAACCTGGTGAGTAATTTTCGCGAACCCGGCGAGTTCGGCTTCGATGTTGTCTCCGGGTACGACCGGGCCGACGCCCTCGGGCGTACCGGTAAAAATAACATCTCCCCGTTCAAGCGTGAAAATGCCCGACACGTATTCAATAATCTTTTCCACCGAAAATATCATCTTTGAAGTCGATGTCTGCTGCCGGACCACGCCGTTCACGGAGCATCGAATGGTCATCTCGTTTTGTCCGTCGAACTTGCCGATCGGAATGATCTCGGATACCGGAGCAGAGGTGTCGAACCCCTTCGCGACGCTCCAGGGCAATCCTTTTTTCTTGGCTTCGGCCTGCACGTCACGGAGAGTCATATCGAGGCCGACGCCGAATCCCAACACGTATTCCCGGGCTTTCGCTGCGGAAACGTTTTTGCCATTTTTCCCTATGAGCACGATAAGCTCCACTTCATGATGCATGTCGTGGGATATCGCCGGCCTGACGATCGGTTCGCCGTTCGTGAGCAGGGCGCTCGGCGGTTTGAGAAAAACGACCGGTGTGGTGGGAACTTCGGATTTCATCTCCTTCGCGTGCTCCGCGTAGTTCCTGCCGAGGCAAAGAATCTTGCCCACCTGAACTCCGCCATCCGCTCCTTGTATTTTGACCGTTTTCATAGGTACAGGGGTCAAATATATGCACAATTGCAGTTTTTAGCAACATAAATCCCATATCCGTGATGCAAATCAGGCTTTTGTTAGAAAATGTTCAAAATTCTCTTTATATTAGCGGCGCTTTTTAATAACACAGAACGAATTCAAAAGAATTCATTTGCCGACGACGTATAAACAGGCGGGCGTAAATATTCATGCCGGAGAGGAATTTGTCCGGCGGATCAAGGGGAAGGTGCGTTCGACCTTTGGGCCGAGGGTCCTGGCGGACATCGGCGCGTTCGGCGCCTTTTACGACGGCAAATTCTCCGGAATAAAAGAGCCTGTACTGGTTTCGAGCGTCGATGGGGTCGGCACGAAACTTAAAGTGGCATTCCTTATGGAAAAACATGACACGGTCGGCCAGGATCTTGTCAACCACTGTGTAAACGATATCGCCGTATGCGGCGCCCAGCCGCTCTTTTTTCTGGATTACTTCGCGACAGGGAAGCTGCAGCCGAAAGTAGCCGAATCTGTCGTTGACGGATTCGTCACGGCGTGCAAAGAAAACGGATGCTCGCTCGTCGGGGGAGAGACCGCGGAGATGCCCGGTTTTTACCGGGCGAATGAGTACGACATCGCCGGCATGATCGTCGGCGTGGTGGAAAAGAAGAAAATATTCGACGGCAAGAACGTCAAGGCGGGAGACGTGCTCATCGGGATTCCATCGACAGGATTGCACACGAACGGATACTCCCTCGCGCGCACGATCTTATTCGAGCGTCACGAGGTCGAAGATTTTATCGACGAGCTCGGCAGCAGCCTGGGCGACGCGCTCCTCGCCGTCCATCGTTCATATCTCAAAGCAATACAGGCCGCAGCAAAATTTCCGGACACACACGCGTTCGCGCACATTACCGGAGGGGGCATCGCCGGCAACACGAGCAGGGTGGTTCCCCAAGGGCTTTCGCTTCATATCGACTGGAAGAAATGGACCAGGCCGCCGATCTATAAGCTCATTCAAAAATACGGCAATGTTCCCGAAGAGGACATGCGAAAGACATTTAACCTTGGAGTCGGGCTGGTGATCATCGCCGCGAAGCGGGGAGTGGAGAAGATCGTGCGCGCGCTCCAACAGCAGGGAGAAAAGACCTTCATCATCGGTGAGGTGCGAAAATCGTAACCACAATCATACGCCGGGAGGAATAATTGTCCACCAAAGAGACAGGCGAAACCAAGATTGCGGCGTCCGTAAAGGAAACCGTCCAGGAAGCGGCCGCGCAATCCGGCGTCCTGCGCCGGATGGCGCTGCTGCAGGAGATCGCGCTGAAAATCGACGCTGCTTCAGGCCGCGACGAAATACTTTCGATCCTTCGCTCCGAGGTTCGCGCGCTGCTTCCGCACCAGGTTTGTCTTCTTTGCTCCGTCAATACCCCCAGAACGCATTACGTCGTCTCGTCGCTCTCGCCGGTCGCCGACACGACTGAGCTGAGCTACAAGCATTTTGCCATCGACGAAGGGATGCCCGGCTGGGTCATCAAGAACCAGGCCGCGATCATCGCCGGGATTGAGTCGGGCCCGGTGTTCACGTATTCAATCGAGGGCCGCCTTCAGGACGTGGGCGTCGAATCGCTTCTCATCGTTCCGCTGCGTACCGCGAACGAGGTGACAGGAGCGCTTGTCTTCGGCTCGGTGGGTGCCGAAGCATACAATGTCGAGGATCAATCGGTCGCGCAGCAGTTTGCCGTTGTCCTGGCCTCTGCCCTGAGAAATACGTCCATCGTCGAAGACGCGAGAAAACGCATCGCGCAGATCGAGCTCATCAATTCGGTCGCCAATACAATGACTTCGGTGCTGAACCTTGAAGAGCTTCTCAAGGCCGCAGCCGCCACGATCCGCAAAACGTTCAATTATTTTGACGTGACGGTGTTTCTCTTTTCGGAAGACCGGACCGAGCTCATAGTGGAAGCCCACGCGGGTAATTTTGTCGACTTCTTGCCTCACGGGTACCGCCAGAAGCTCGGACAGGGAGTTATCGGGTGGGTTGCCGAACACGGTGAGAAAGCCCTCTGCAACGACGTCTCGCTCGACCCCCGCTACATGGTGTATGAATATCATAACACGAAATCCGAGCTGGCGATCCCGATACGCATCGAGGAGGTCGTTGTCGGCGTGCTCAATGTCGAGGATACCAAGCTTCACGCGTTCGACGAGATGGATTCCATCGTTCTTGAAACGCTCTCCGATCAGCTCGGCGTCGCCATCAAGAATGCCAAGCTCTACGAAGAAGTCCGGCGCGCGAATATGAAGCTTACCGAGCTGGATAAAATGAAATCTGAGTTTCTGGGGATCGTTTCGCACGATTTTCGCTCGCCGCTGTCGAGCATCATGCTCGCGAGCAGGGCGCTTCTGAAAACCGAGGCGGTCCAGGACATGCCGAGGATGAAAGAATATCTTCAGCTGATTTTAAATCAGGCGAACAGGTTGAACCAGCTGGCCGAAGATACGCTCTCCATCACCAAGCTTGAATCCGGCAGGCTCAGCTATCACTTCAAGATCGTCAACGTCGAGCGGCTGATCCAGGATGCGGTAACGCTGGTGAGATTTTCAAGCAGGCATCAGTTCGATTATACGATCGATCCGAAGATTACGTTCATTAAAGGCGACCAGTCGAAGCTGAGGCAGGTTCTGCAGAACCTTGTCGGTAACGCGGTGAAATATTCGCCTCGCGGCGGGAAGGTCACGATTACAGTGGACGATTATTCCCCCGAGCAGATCCTCATTTCGGTGACGGACCAGGGAATGGGCATTCCCGCGGAACAGGTGGACAAGTTGTTTCAAAAGTTTTCGCGCGTCGACTCGGGCGAGACCCGCGAAATCAAAGGTGCAGGGCTCGGACTGTGGATTTGTCGCGAAGTGGTCGAGGCGCACGGCGGAAAAATCTGGATCGAGAGCGAGCTCGGCAAAGGGACCACGTTTAAACTAACCCTCAACAAAGCTCAGGAGTAGCGCGGCCTCAATGCGCGTGGCGTGTAGGCCGGGCGTTCCATATCCGCGTCATGAAGAACCCTCCGATCGCGGAGAACGGAATGATCGTACAAACCCAGACCCACGCGTTCGCCGGGACATAGCCGGCTCCGCCGGGGTTTCCATCCCACCCGTACGTCTTCAGTATCCATCCTAATCCGAATCCGGTAAGCCCGCTTGCGACATACTGAATGCCGTCGAGCATTCCGGCGGCGCTTGCGGCCGCTTTCTTCCCTCCGAAATCCATCGAGGCGGTGCCGGAGAGCATTCCATGCACGCCGAAGATGAAGAGGCAGGAGACTCCGATCAGCAACGTAGCGGCCAGAGGTGAAGGAGCAAATCCAAGGGCCAGCAGCGTGAGAATCTGGCCTATATAGAAGATAAACGCAACGGGGGCGCGCCGCGATTGAAACACTTTATCTGAAAGAACCCCGCAAATGATTCCGCCGATGATGCCGCCTACCGTGACGCCCGCCCCGGCTAAGCTGAAGAGGGCCGTGCCGGCTTTCACTCCGTGGACTTCGTTCAGAAATTCGGCAAAGTAGAGGAGCAGGCCCTGCCGCACAAATCCCGTGCAAAACTCGGCGCACGCGATCGTCACGATGACCGGGTGCGAGAAGACTTTCTTGGCGAGGTATTTGAAATCGACGGGAGTTTCGTCTCCGCTGGAAGCATCCCCGGTATCGAAGTCTGAATATCCGGCCTGGCTCGGCTTGTCCCGTACGAAAAAGTAGTCGACAAGGAACATGATCCCCATCGCAATGGAAGGAATTATGAAGACCATGTACCATGAAAACATCGAGAGAATCCATCCCCCGACGGTGATCGCGAGAAAATACCCTGCCGCAATCATTCCGCCAAACACGCCGCCGAACACCCCGCGTTCCTTAACATGGAACCATGCCGCGTTCACCTTTACGACAGAAAGGGCTCCGAAACTCTGGAAGTACATATTGACCGAATAGAGGAGCGACATCCCCACGAGCACTTTGGTAGTCCATCCGTTCAGAAACAGCAGGCCGATAATGAGATTCAGAGTGAGCGCGCCCACCGCACCAATGAGGATCGCTTTGCGTCCGCCGATCCTGTCAGCGAGCGGGCCGTTAAAGATGACGCTCAGGGCGTACGTCCAGAACCCGGCAGTCGCGATGATTCCCATCTCCGCTTTGTCGAGCTGGAACATGCTTCCCATCTGGCCCTTCACGACGTTAAAATTGTATCTCCCCATATAGTAGGTCGCGTACGTGAGGCCTAGGGGAAACCAGTTCGCGAAGCGGCGAAGGCGATATTCTTTGCTGTGTGTCGGCCTTTCGGAAAGTTGGGTCTCGGTAGTATGCATTCTGGTTATCGGTGATGAAAGGAATGACTGTAGATAAGGAATTATGCCTAATTTTCCAAAATACTATCCGAATGCTACCCGGGAAAATTGCGCAAGAGCTCGTATGTATAGATGCCCGTATTGTGGCCGTCGCCCCAGGTGAGCTGGAGGGCGTACGAGCCCACCGGCTGAACGGCGTTCAGCTCATACCTGCCTGGAGTCCGTTTGTCCGGTTCCGGAGGCACATACTCGTGGAGGAGGATCCGCTCTCCCGAACAGCCGGCGCAGGGGCAATGGTCGCGGAGGTTTTCCAGCGTGTAGGTTGTTTCCTTGCCGTCGTTCCAGACGATTTTCAGCTCAGTCGGGTTAACGCGCTTGATCGATGTGGGATGCATGGTTAGCTCGTTGAATAGTTGAATATAACAATAATTATGTCTCAGTTTTCACACAGCAGTTTGACTCCTGACTACTGGAACGTACAGAGCCGATTCCAATCCAGAGGGTGAGGCGGCCCGGTTGCCGAAAGTCGCACCGCTTTCCACATCTCAGTTTCCTTGCCAATGGCACCAAAATTGCTCATTGCGCGATTGACCCACTTACCTTTAGGAGCGGCCGTGAGAACCTTGAGAATACTAGTGTTCGCCTGTTTGCTCGCATCCGGAGCCGGACAGGTCTTTGCCCAACCACTCGAATCGCCTGATCTTAAACTTTCCCTTTTGCGGGGCAGCTGGGAAACCCATACCTACAGGGAAAAATTCAGGATCGCATTTCTCGATGATAAAAGGATGGTCTATGACCGGGAGCCGGGTGAATATCGCATCGACGCAATGATGCTCAGGATCAGGACTGATAATCGGGACTACCAGTATGAGTACGCTCTGCAGAACAACAAACTCGTCCTCTCTGATGTCTACGGAGACAAGTTTGAGCTCAGGCACGAACGCAACGGAATCTATGAAGATAAGTGTGTGGGAGAATATTTCTCAGAAATTGATTCATCAGGATGCGAGGAGCATCTGTCGCTGAAAGACGACGACACGTTTGTTCTGGAGAGTCAATGCCCCGATCCGGATTCTACAAAGCGGGGAATTGTTGATATCGATCGCAGCGAAGGGGTATACCGGCTTGAAAATTCCCTGATCCTGCTGACATTTGCAGACGGGACTGTGGACCAGGCAATCCCGAGGTTCAGGGGAGAAGATGGCGAGATTGGATTCCTCTCATTTCATGGAGTGATCTTTGACAGGGACGGTAATATCGATTTCGCCTACGATCCGACCCGGGGATACCAGCCTCCACTTCCGTGCTGGGATTGCCCACCTCCGCCGTGCCTTAATTGCGGCTGTGTTGATTGTGGTGATCCGGGACCGCCACCCGGAATTCCGACAGGAGGAGGGGGCGGAGGTTCATACAATCCTCCACCGACACCGACCCGCGAGCATCGCGAGACAGGCACGACGAGAGGAAATTCCGAACCATCCGGCAACAGCGGGGGCGGCTCGCGGGGACAAGGTACGAGAACAGATTCAGCCCCCAGCTCACCTGCCCCGGAGCCTGCGCGTCAAACAGGGTCGACACGGGGAGACGCCGGGACGCCGGGTCCCGCAGAAACCGGGTCCCGTGGTAGTGGCAGAAGGCCATAGGCCTCGTAAACTTGCCTGAAGACTAAAGCGAATCCCGGAAGCCAGAGGGTTGTAGGCGGGCGACGGCTGCTAATTTGAGGTTTGCTGGCGCTGTTTCTGCTGAATGTCTTCTATGCGCCTGGCGACATCGTCATAAAACTCCCTCCACCGGTTGATATCGATCTTGTAGGATTGGATGGAGGAATCCACCTCTGAAGAGCTCGTATGGTAGGCCTGATATACACTGTCGAGCTTCACCCTGCCCTGTGCCGAATCCAGCCTTGAAATACCGTTTTCTTCCCTGACAATAAGCACATCCGCGTAAACCTTTACCAGAAGGTCACGGTCCAATGCAGAACCGGAGGTGTGCCCGTTTCGGCACGCCAGGGCGAGCAGCAGGCTGAGTAAAATGTATGACTTTTTCATCATTTCTTGCTATTATTGTAACAAAATTGATGAAAAGTTGCAATTTCTTTGAAGTCCGAAGAGCCAAGTTACCTTGACTTTCAGCCTCATTCTTTGTATTTTAGTTCGCCAACAAATCTATTTCTGCTATTTTTTTTCAATCCTTAGGAGTTTTATGGCTAATACATCGGATTTCAGGCCCGGTATGTGTATTCGTATGGATGGCGATCTCTGGACGATCGTCGAGTTTCAGCATGTCAACCCCGGAAACTGGCGTGCTTTCGTGCGCGCGAAGCTGAAAAGCTTGAGGTCTGGAAAGGTTATCGAAACCCGGTTCCGTGCCGGTGAGTCTGTAGACGCCGTGCGCGTAGAGACCAAAGAGTACCAGTATCTTTACCATGACGGTACAGGGTATGTCTTTATGGATCAGGAAACGTACGATCAAATCAGCGTCGAAGAGAAAGTCGTAGGCGAGGGGGCTTCCTATCTTAAAGAGACGGAAACTGTAGAAATCATGTTCAACGGATCCGAGATCGTCGCTCTTGAAGTGCCGGTCACGGTTCATCTCAAAGTAGTTGAAACTGTTCCCGGAGTTCGCGGCGATACGGCCACGGGAGCACAAAAACCTGCCAAGGTCGAAACAGGCGCAACCGTCAACGTGCCATTGTTCATCAACGAAGGCGACATGATCAAGGTCGACACTCGCACCGGCGATTACGTCGAGCGGGTAAAGGCCGCGTAACCGCGCCATCAGCATTTCAGCGATCGTTCGTATTGAACGACATTCTGTTAACTCTGCACGATATCAATAAATCGGAGAGATTATGGATCTAGCCTATCTAAAGAAATTAGTGCGAATCGTCGAACACAGCGGTGTCGACGAAATCGAGGTGGAAGAGGAGGGCTTGCGCATTCGCATAGCACGAAATCCGCACACTAATTCGGTAGGTATACATTCGGCGGTTCCTGCGCCTGCAATGCAGGTTGCGGCACAGGCGCCGGCGCCGGCAGCCCCCGCGCCTGCCGCGGAAAAGCCCGAGGCAAAGTATCACGAAGTTAAATCCCCCATTGTCGGCACATTCTACCGGGCCCCGGCCCCCGACGCCGACTCTTATGTCGAGATCGGCCAGACCGTTCAGCCGAAAACTGTTCTCTGCATCATCGAGGCGATGAAGCTCATGAATGAAATCGAATCAGATGTCGGCGGAAAGGTCGTAAAAATTCTTGTCGAAAACGGCAAACCTGTCGAGTACAACCAGCCGCTCTTCCTTATCGAGCCGATCTAGTACCATTCACTATGGTACTTCAACAGCACGCACTATCATCCATTACTCTGCGGTCACTCCGTGTTTAAAAAAGTCCTTATAGCAAACAGAGGAGAAATTGCGCTTCGCGTCATCCGGGTCTGCCATGAACTCGGCATCAAGACGGTGGCCGTCTACTCGGAAGCCGACAAGTACTCTCTGCACGTGCGTTTCGCCGACGAGGCGATTTGCATCGGGCCCCCTGCCGGCAAGGAAAGCTACCTGCACATTCCACGTATAATCTCAGCAGCGGAAATTACGAATGCCGACGCGATCCATCCCGGGTACGGATTTCTGGCGGAGAATTCCCAGTTCGCCGAGATCTGCCTCTCCTCAGGATTCAAATTTATCGGACCCTCCCCCGACGCCATCACGAACATGGGTGATAAGTCCCTGGCGAAAGAAACCATGCGGAAAGCCGGCGTGCCCGTTGTCCCCGGAAGCGAAGGGATCGTGAAAGATCTGAAGCAGGGGCAGGAGATTGCTGCGTCAATTGGTTTTCCGGTTATCATCAAGGCAACTGCCGGCGGCGGCGGAAAAGGCATGCGCATCGTCCGCTCGCAGGAAGAATTTGAAAAAGCGTTTCAGATGGCAAGCACCGAAGCGGGAGCGGCGTTCAACAATGCCGATGTTTACATTGAAAAGTTTGTCGAGCAGCCGCGGCACATCGAGATTCAGGTGTTCGGAGACCAGGCCGGAAACGTCGTCCACCTCAACGAACGCGATTGCAGCGTTCAGCGCCGCCACCAGAAGCTGATTGAAGAATCGCCCTCTCCCATCGTGGACGAGGAGCTTCGGGAAAAAATGGGCGCCGCCGCGATTAAAGGCGCGAAGGGCGTAAAGTACGAGGGAGCGGGGACAATCGAATTTCTTGTCGACGCAAACAGGGACTTTTACTTTATGGAGATGAATACCCGGATCCAGGTCGAACATCCCGTGACGGAAATGGTCAGCGGGCTCGATCTCATTAAGCTGCAATTGCAGGTCGCGGCGGGGGAAAGGATACGCAAGAAGAGCTTCAAGCCGCATGGCCACGCGATCGAATGCCGCATCAACGCCGAAGATCCGAACCACGATTTCCGCCCGTCGCCGGGAGAAATCACGAGCTTCCATCTGCCCGGCGGGTACAATGTCCGCGTGGACACGCATTGCTACGCCGGTTACAGGGTTCCGCCCTATTACGATTCTCTCATCGCGAAGCTCATCGTCTACGCGCCGACGCGAAACGAGGCAATCGATAAAATGTCGAGCGCCCTGGAGGAATTTACCGTCGAAGGAATCCAAACGACGATCCCGTTCCACCGGAAGGTGATGAAAAACGCCTCATTCCGGTCGAACGATTACGACACAAGCTTTATCGAAAAACACTATTTCAGAGACTAACATTCACCCCTATCAGTACGAGAAATTACCATGACATTCCCCGAAGAGTACCAGTACACGAAAGACCACGAGTGGGTGCGCATCGAAGGTGGAACCGGCGTCATCGGCATCACCGACTACGCGCAGGGAGAGCTTGGCGATGTTGTGTTCGTTGAGCTTCCTCAGAAAGGTAAAGCCTTGAGGCAAGGTGATACCTTCGGCACTGTCGAAGCAGTGAAAGCAGTTTCAGATCTCTATTCGCCTCTCTCCGGCGAGGTCATGGAAGTAAATCCCGCCCTCGAAGCAACCCCGGAACTTGTTAACAAAGAACCGTATACCGGCGGATGGATGATTAAAATCAAGCTCAGCAACAAGGGCGAAGCCGGGGCGTTGCTCGACGCAAAGAAGTACAGGGAGCTCATCGGAAAGTGACGCTCTTCCGCTCTTTGTTCGGCGGCGGATAGTTTTGCATATTGTACTAGTTCGCTCTTTGCATCCTCAAAGAATATTCCATGAGTATCGACTTTTCAGATTTTCAACCCTTTCAACGCCGGCACATCGGCCCCGACGAGCAGGAAGTACAGGACATGCTCGCGGAAGTGGGATCTTCAAGCCTTGATGAATTTATCAACAGCGTCGTCCCCCCGGCGATCCGATCGCGGCAGCCTCTTCATATTTCACCCCGGAATGAATTCGAAGTTCTCCAGGAGCTGAAGAAGATCGCTTCGCAGAATCATGTGTACCGCTCGCTCATCGGGATGGGCTACAGCGACACGATCGTTCCCCCCGTCATCCAGCGCAATATTCTGGAAAACCCCGGATGGTATACGCAGTATACTCCGTACCAGGCGGAAATCGCGCAGGGCAGGCTCGAAGCGCTTTTGAATTTTCAAACGATGGTGATCGATCTTACGGGGCTGCCGATCGCGAACGCGTCGCTCCTCGACGAGTCGACCGCGGCGGCGGAAGCGATGACGATGTTCTTCGGAATCAAAGGAAGGCCGGCCGGCGGAACGTTTTTTGTGTCGATCGATTGCCACCCGCAGACGATCGCTGTCGTGACGACCCGCGCCAAGCCGCTCGGCATCAAGGTCGTCGTCGGGAAGCACGAGACGTTCGAGTTTTCAGAAAACGTCTTCGGGGCGCTGATTCAGTATCCCGCCACCAACGGGATGATTCATGACTACCGTTCGTTCTGCGACAAGGCGCACGGCATTGGTGCTCTCGTCGTTGTCGCGGCGGATATCCTGAGCCTCGCGCTGCTCGTTCCTCCCGGAGAGTTCGGGGCCGATGCCGTCGTGGGAAACACCCAGCGGTTGGGAGTGCCGCTCGGATTCGGCGGGCCGCATGCCGCATACTTTTCTACGAAAGACGATTTCAAGCGTCATATTCCGGGACGCATCATCGGCGTCTCCGTCGATTCGCGCGGCCGTCCCGCGCTGCGCATGGCGCTCCAGACGCGCGAGCAGCACATCCGGCGGGAAAAGGCCACCTCGAATATCTGCACGGCACAGGTGCTCCTCGCCATCATGGCGGGCATGTACGCCGTCTACCACGGCCCTAAAGGCATAAAAAGAATCGCCGAGCGAGTTCACGATCTTACGAACCTGCTCGCGTCGGGACTCCAGGAACTCGGATACACTCTCCGGCATACGAACTTCTTCGATACGATTCATGTCGAATGCGACAGAGAGAATATGTTTTACATCGAGTCGACCCTGCATTCAAGAAAGATCAACCTTCGGTGGTTCGACGATAATTCGTTCTGCATCGCGCTGGACGAACGTTCCACGCTGGAAGAAGTCGGGACATTGCTCGAAATACTTTCTCACAACAGGAAGAAAAGCGCCGACCCGGAACAAATTGCCGGCAAACTGACATCCGGATATTCCGGCCCGCTGAAACGTTCTTCCGTGTACCTCCAGCACCCCGTATTCAACACGCATCATTCCGAAACGGAAATGCTGCGCTACATCAAATCGCTCGAAGAGAAAGATCTTTCTCTTGCCGTGAGCATGATCCCGCTGGGCTCCTGCACGATGAAGCTCAACGCGACGACGGAGCTTCTGCCGATCACATGGACTGAATTCAGCTCGATCCATCCCTTCGCCCCAATGGAGCAGACGGCCGGATACCTCGAACTTTTCGCACAGCTGGAATCGATGCTCTGCGACGTCACGGGATTTGACGCGGTTTCGCTTCAGCCGAATTCCGGCGCCCAGGGCGAATACACCGGGCTGCTTGTTATCCGCGCGTATCACGAGTCGAAGGGACAATCCAACCGTAACGTTTGCCTCATTCCGTCATCCGCTCATGGCACGAATCCCGCCAGCGCGGTCATGGCCGGCATGGAAGTCGTCGTCGTTCGCGCGAAGGAAGACGGCTCGATCGATGTCGACGACCTCAAAGCGAAAGCGGAGCAGCACAAGAACGATCTTTCCGCGTTGATGGTGACCTATCCGTCGACGCACGGAGTGTTTGAGGAATCCATAAAAGAAATCTGCCGGATCATCCACGCGAACGGCGGCCAGGTCTACATGGACGGCGCGAACATGAACGCGCAGGTAGGCTTGTGCAAGCCCGCAGAGCTCGGAGCAGACGTTTGCCACATCAATTTGCATAAGACCTTCTGTATCCCGCACGGCGGCGGAGGCCCCGGAATGGGACCGATCGGCGTCGCCAAGCATTTGAAACAGTTTTTGCCCGGCCATCCGGTCGTACAGATTGACGGCGATCGCCGAAGCGGCACCGTTGCATCGGCGCCCTGGGGAAGCGCGGGCATCCTTCCGATCTCGTGGACCTACATCGCGATGATGGGAGCCTCGGGGCTCACCGGCGCGACGAAGATCGCGATCCTCAACGCGAACTACATGATGACCCGGCTGGAAAAGCATTATCCGATCGTCTACAAGGGTGCTCACGACCGTTGCGCGCATGAGTTCCTTCTCGATCTCCGGGCATTTAAGCAGTCTGCCGGCATCGAAGTGGAAGACGTTGCGAAGCGCCTGATGGATTATGGTTTTCACGCTCCGACCACCTCGTTCCCCGTGGTCGGGACGCTGATGATCGAGCCGACCGAGAGCGAATCGAAATCGGAGCTTGACCGCTTTTGCGAAGCGATGGCGGCGATCCGCGAAGAGATCGCGGAGATAGAGCGCGGAGATGCCGATCGTGAAAACAACGTATTAAAAAACGCGCCCCACGCGGCAGACACCGTCGTCAGCGACGCCTGGAATTTCCCCTACCCGCGCGAGAAGGCCGCCTACCCGGCCGCCTGGCTGCGCCAGAGGAAATTCTGGCCTTCGGTCGGCAGGATCAACAGCGTGTTCGGCGACAGGAACCTCATCTGTTCCTGCCCCCCGATAGAAGATTACGAAGTACAGGAAACCAGGTAGCTGACAATTACCACCGCCGCGTTTATCGCGGCGGTTCATGACACCGTGAGAACTATGCGCGCCGCCCGTCTTACATTCTTCCTCCTTCTCGCGGCAGCGTTCTTCTTTCCCTCTCGATCCAATTCCCAATGCTGGGTCTATTCGTTCAGCGGCTCAACCAGCTGGCTCAACGGCATTTCGTTTTCGGATTCCAAACATGGATTTATCGTCGGCGATAACGGCACCGTGCTGCGGACCGTCAACGGAGGCGCTTCCTGGCCGACCCTGAACTTCAAAATTTCAAGCCCCTTCTATGCGGTCGATTGCTTCGACTCGAATACGATTACGCTGGTCGGGTACAACGTCGATGAAAGCGCCGGAATGATCTATCGTTCAACCACCGGCGGGGTTAGCTGGAACAAGCAAACCAGCGGAACGACGGAAGTCCTTTCCGCGGTTTCGTTTATCAGCAAAGACACGGGACTGACAGCCGGCACCGGAGGGACGATTCTATATACGACGGACGGCGGCGGGTCCTGGCGGCCGCGGACAAGCGGCACGACGGTCGATCTGCACGGGGTCGCCTTCCTCACCAGGCGCAAAGCGATCGCCGTCGGAGCGTACGGGGTCGTTCTGCGAACGACAAACGGCGGCATTTCGTGGAATGCTTCTCAGATCGGTTCGTCCTCGCTGAACGCGGTCACCTTCGTCGACACCGCCACCGGTTATATCGCCGGAATGAACGGGACAATTCTCAAAACGACGAACGGCGGCGTTACCTGGATCGACCTCTCGATCAATTCTGAATACTTATTTTATGCGATTTCATTCGCAGACTCCAACAGGGGAACTGTCGCGGGCTTTTCAAAAGGTGACGGGATACTCACCGCCACGACGGACGGAGGATCGCTTTGGCAAAGGACTCCGATCAAGAACAACGCCTTGTTCGGAGTTGCCGTCACCGATTCATCAATCGGTACTGCGATTACCTGGACGGGAGGAATAATCCATGAAGCAGCCAACTGCTCACAGGCGGGGCAGTTCACCCAGCAGCTTCCGCCTGACGGCTCTCAACATGAGCCCTTGTTGAGCTCGGTGTCGTCCTCACGCTATCTCACGCTCCAATGGAATCTCGTGCCCGCGATTAACATCACCGGGACGACGGTTCAGCTTGGTACGGATTCAACGTTTGCTTCGGGCGTGATTGTCAATACGCTTGTCACGCTCAAAGGCTCTCTCATCACGCGAACGTTCGTCGTGTCCAATCTTCATCCGGGGACAAAGTATTTTTGGAGGCTGAGGCTGAATTTTGACGACGGCACCACCTCGAATTGGACCAACGTATGGCGGTTGAGGACCGCGAACGGCACGGTCGCGGGGCAGGTCTTCGAGGACAATAACCGTGATGGGATCTGGAACCCTGGCGAACGCAGCCTTAATCACTGGCAGGTAGACCTGTCCGGAAACGTGAAGAACAGCGTGCTCACCGATACGCTCGGACGATTTCAGTTCTCTGGAATCGATTCAGGGGGATACGTCGTCAATGCGGGATTGCCGCTGGTATGGATACGGACCGTGCCGCCGGATACTTCCTATAAGATCACGCTCGGGTATGGTGATTCCGTCGGAGGACTTCTGTTCGGAAATTATTTTCCCTGGAACTCGGTCAGCGGTATCGTCTATGACGACCAGAACGAGAACGGAATCCTGGATCCGGGAGAGCCGGGGCTCGCGAACTGGAAAATTCTGTTTCAGGGCGGCGTTGCCGACTCGGCAATGACGGACGGCAACGGAGTGTTTGTCTTTCCCCGCCTGACGCTCGGGACGATGACCTTCGCTTCCGTCGCGCAACCGGGATGGGAGCAGATCAATCCGCAGCTCGGAGGCGGCTACACGACGATCATGTCAACCTACGATCAGCATCTCTCAGGAAGGAATTTCAGCATCCATCGCATTCCCACCCGTGTGAAGATTCCGCTGTTCGTGAAGGACAACACCGTATTCGCCTACAGGTATATCTGGTGGGGTGTCCGGTCGCACGCGACAGACGGCATCTGGGGTGCCGACTCGCTGGCCACAAACATCGATTTTGCGGAAGGAGAGTTTGATCTGCCGCCGCGGACATTCGGATTGTTCGACGCGAGATTCGAGACACCCCCATCTGCCGCGGGACAGTTCGGGTATGGTTCGTGGACAGATATGAGGGCGCTTGTGTCGACCGCGCAGGTCGACACGTACCGTGTTACCTTTAATCCGGGATATTTCTACGGCGGCGATTATCCGATGACCCTTCAATGGACGAGAGCTCTGGTTGAGAGCAGCTACAGCGGCCCTGTTATCATCAAAGATATTTACGGGAACAGCGTCAACATGAAAGCGGCCGACTATCTCGTGGTGTCGGACACCGGCGTGAAGTATCTGACGATCATCGCCTCCTCGCCGCGCCTGCCGGTGGTGGGAGTTCATGAGGATCAGCCCTCGATGCCGCGGGAATTCGCGTTGGAACAAAATTATCCCAACCCGTTTAATCCTTCGACGGTTATCCGCTATGAATTACCTGAGAGGCAGAATCGAATCTCGCCATCCATGGGTAGGGGAGCCGTTGGATTTTCTTATCATGTCACGTTAACAGTCTATAATACGCTCGGTCAAAAGGTCGCGACCCTTGTCGACGGGCTTGAGGAGGCAGGGTACAAATCTATGAAATGGGATGCGTCATCGCTCCCGTCAGGCGTGTATATTTACCGGCTGACTGCCGGAGCATACCAGGCCAGCAGGAAGCTCCTGCTCATCAAATAGGGCTTTTTCTCATACGTATGGGAAAAATTGGGTTTCCCTTGACACTATTTTAAAATATCGATACTTTTCGATATACAACGGGATTATCCTGTCTTACCTGCCAACGTATGGATTTTTCTTCAGATTTCTTTTCACGGCAATTCTTTGCTCGTCACCGCACTGCGGGCAGTGTATTCAAAGCCTATTGCAAGTCAACAGCGCCTCTTTTATGGCGATATCGTTTGCCGATTCAAACCACGGAATCACGGTCGGCATCTCAGGGATTGCAGCTTCGACTTCAGACGGCGGATTGACGTGGCACCGGCAAACCATAACCGATTCGCTCCTTGAGGATTTCATCGAGGTTCGGATGATGGACACTTCCAGCGCCATTGCCCTTGGCAGCCATGGGGAAATTTTCGGCACGCGGTCTGTATTTCCATAGAGTGACTGCGACGTGGCAGGGCGGTGCCTCCAAGCAATTAAACGATTTAAAAAAGATGGTGCTCGTAAGGCAGGCCCGGCAGTAGAAACCCGGCATGACAATATCCCGTCAAATATATTACCCGATTCTGCTGGTATTTTTTTCCCTCCCGTTTTCCACTGGTCTTTTTGCTCAATGCTGGACCTATCAGCGAAGCGATACTACGCTGCCGTTGTCGGGAGTCGCGTTCGTCGACCCCAAGCTCGGAGCCGCCATCGGCGATCTGGGGACGGTTCTCAGAACAACCGACGGGGGGGCGCACTGGACGGTGCATTCGACGAATGCTCTCTATGATTTGCGCTCGATTTGTTTTAGTGATGAGTTCACCGGGACTATTGTGGGATTTGACGCCTCCGAATTCTCCGGTCTGATTTTGCGCACGACCGACGCGGGAGTTACCTGGCAGCGGCAATCGAGCGGTATTCTCGGCGGGCTGTGGAGCGTTTCCTTTCACGGTCCCGATACCGGGCTTGCCGTCGGCGACGACGGAGTGATCTTGCGGACGACCAACGGCGGGAAGAATTGGACGAAGCCTGCCGGAAGCTTCTCCGACGGTTTTGTGGGAGTCTCACTTCCCACTTCTCTCGTCGGCACGATCGTAGGTTCCGGCGGCGCGATACTGCGGACGACGGATGGCGGCGTAACCTGGTTGCGGCAGGCGAGTAACACTCAGTTGTCCCTCTACGGTGTCGCGTTTGCGGACAAAAATAATGGGATGACTGTCGGAAACGGAGGAACGATTCTTCGGACCACGAATGGCGGGAGCGCCTGGGTCCGGGTATATTCTGATTCCACATTGGTGCTCCGGGGTATTTCTTATCAAGGGGCGGGAAACGTTACAGCCGTGGGATGGCGGGCATTCCCCGGGTCGGGAATAATTCTCAACACGACGAACAACGGCGCTTCGTGGCATTCGACGGTGTCGCCTCTCAAGCTCTACGCGGCCAGCGCCGGATACGGTGAATTTGCCGTTGGCGACAGCGGAACCATCGTCCGTGTTGCCGATACCTGTGCCGCCAATCCGGTTGGCGTCCCGGTGATGCCGGCGAACGGTTCGGAGCAACAATCGTTTATGTCGTACAATGGAGACGCCCCGCTCATGACCTTCAGATGGACAATTCTTCCCACGTTGAACGTGTTTGGGACCCGGATCCAGGTCGGCCTGGACCCGGCATTTGTTCAGGGGGCACTCCTCGATTCGGCCGTCGTTCTTGGAGGATCGCGCCTCGATACTTCCTGTACGACAAGCATCCTGCAGCCGGGGACGAACTACTTCTGGCGGCTGAAAACGATCTACGAGAATGGCAGCGCCTCTCCATGGTCTTCCGCCTGGAGTTTTACGACGGCGAAGGGGGTTATCAGCGGGCACGTATTCGAAGATCTGAACCGAAACGGAATATGGGACGAAGGGGAGAGCGGCCTTCAGAACCAACGAATTACCATTTCCGGAAATGTCACCGGAGAGCGCCTCTCCGACAGCCATGGCGCGTACTCCTTTATCGGCCTCGGAACGGGACAGTATACGATACGTGAACTCCTCGACGGCCCGAGGACAACAAGCATTCCTCCGGGGGGCTTCTACGACATACCAATGTCCGCCAATGACACGGTTGCTTCCCGCGATTTTGGCAGCTATGCCGCCTGGAATTCTGTTCAGGGCACGGTGTACTTTGACAAGAATGAGAACGGAATGCAGGACATCGGTGAACCCGGAGTTCAAGGGTGGACGGTGCGGATTGCAAATAACAAGGTCGACTCAACGGTGACCGACGGAGCGGGGACGTTCGCGTTTCCGAATCTCGTCCTGTTCAGTTACTCGCTGGATCTTATCAAGGAAATAGGGTGGGAGCAGACCTCCCCGCAGCTTCAGGCGGGATATGAGTACTACTTTTCCAATTATAATCAGCACTTTGACGGCCAGAACTTCGGACTGCGGAGAATCCCACCACGGGTGAAAATCGCTCTCACCATTAAAGACAGCACGACATTCGCGAAGAGAATTATCTGGTTCGGAGTGAAGCCCGGAGCCTCGCGGGGCATCTGGGGCGTCGATTTGTTCAGTACGGTCGTCGACTATACTGAAGGCGAGTTTGATCTCCCTCCCCAGCTCCCCGGCGTCTTCGACGCGAGGTTTGTCGATCCCCGGGGCGGCACGGCTCAATTCGGGAACGGTTCATGGACCGATGTGCGCGCGTATACCTCTCCGGCACAGTCCGATACGTTTATAGTACAGTTTCAGCCGGGGTTGATTTTTGGCGGGGACTATCCCATACTCCTGAAGTGGTCGAGCGTGGCATTTGACACATCGTATGACGGCGAGGTGCTGCTTCACACAGCCGGGAGAAAGAGCCTGAATATGAAATACGAAGATAGCCTCGTCATCGGGGATCCGGAGAATACCTCGGCGACCATTATCGCGAACGGCCCCCATCTGCCGCTTGTCGGGGTCGGCGAAGAAAACAACCAGCTGCCCGCCAGGTTTGCCCTGCTCCAGAATTTTCCCAATCCATTTAACCCGGCAACGGTACTTCGCTATGAGCTGCCGACAGGCCGGGAAGGCGTTCTCTCCGGTGGGCAAGGCGTGATGTCGTACCGGGTCACGCTGAAGGTGTACAACATCCTGGGCCAGGTTGTCGCCACGCTCATCGATGGCACGCAGCCGTCGGGATATTATTCGGTCCGGTGGGATGCGTCTTCGCTGCCGAGCGGGGTATATCTCTGCCGTGCGACGGCCTGGGCGCGATCAGCGTCGGAATCTCTGACAGAGACCAGGAAAATGCTGCTCCTCAGATAGGATTCTTGACTTTCGACAAAATTCCTGCTACTTTCTTCTCACATTATTTTGAATTGCGATGAAGAAAGCTTCGATCCTATTTGTTGACGACGAAAAAGACGTGCTGGACGCTTTTCAGGTCGGGCTCACCGACCGTGGCTACGAAATTGTCACGGCTTCGAGCGGGGCGGAGGCGCTCGATCTTCTCAAATCCTACACTCCCGATCTCATCATCGCCGATCTGCGGATGCAGCCGATGAACGGCTTTGATTTGTTCCAGGAGGTAAAGAAGATCGAGAAACACATGGGGATTCCGTTCTTCTTCCTGACTGCCGTGGACGATGTCCTGGCCCAAAAGTACGGCCAGAAGCTCGGCGTCGACCTGTATATCACCAAACCTGTCGATCTCGACAATCTCGACACGGCGATCAAGAATAAGCTTTCCGAATCGTAATTCCTGTCCCGTTGACAACTCCCCCGCAAGGCTCTCCCAGATTTCATTTTGTCGATCTGCTGAGGGGGTGGGCTGTCCTCATCATGATCGAAACGCATGTGTTCAATGCGCTGCTCGTCCCTGAGCTCAAAGAAACCGTCTTCTACAAGGCGGTAACGTTTATGAACGGGCTCGTCGCCCCGTCGTTCCTCTTTTGCGCGGGATTCGCGTTCGCGATAGCCGCCCGCCGGAAATGGAATGCGTACATCTCGCTCGAGAAGCCGTATTGGCGCTACTTCGTCAGGCTCCTCTTTATTCTTGTTGTCGGATACTCGCTTCACCTTCCGAAGTTTTCGCTCCACCAGCTTATGGAAGTTTCGGATCCGAAAGCCTGGTTATCGTTTTACCAAACCGACATCCTTCAGGCCATCGCGGTGAGCCTCATGCTTCTCGCGGTTCTTGTCGTGATCCTCCGAACCGAGAAAGTATTCTACGCCGTGACTTTGCTGCTGACGTTGGTATTCGTGTTCGCGGCGCCTGTCGTCCGCGAGCTTAATTATGAAAATTTCCCGGTGTGGCTCGCGCCGTACCTGACGCTCCATGTGCCCTCTCAGTTTCCGCTGTTCCCCTGGGCTGCGTTCTTAATGTCAGGGATGCTCATCGGCGCGTGGTACATCCGGTCGAATGAGAAAGGGGAGTCGAACGCCCTGGTGCGCCGCCTGGCGTGGTACTCGTTCGCGGCAATCGCGGTTTCGCTTTTGTTGGAACTCGCGCCCCTGTCGGTCTATCCGAACCACGATTTTTGGAGGGCAAGCCCGGAATTCTTCTTTGTCAGGCTCGGCATCGTCGTTCTTCTGCTTTGCGGGTTGTGGTGGAGGGAACATCGCAAACAAACTTCCGCCAATTCAGTCCTGTCGCTCTTCGGGCAGGAGTCTCTGCTTGTCTACGTCGTACACTTGCTGATCGTGTACGGGCACACGTATGAGTTCAGTTTTGTGCGCGTGTACGGCCCGACGCTGAATTACCTGCAGTGCTTCGGAGTGTTTGCCGGACTCACCATCGTCATGTACGCGATGGCGTTCGTGTGGCACAGGACGAAGGCCTGGAATGGAAAGGTGGCCGGGTATCTGGAATACGCGATACTGGGAGGTATCGTGCTTACGTTCCTGCTGAAGTAATCATCATTTCTTGACGAGCTTCTCCAGCTTCCACTGCTGGATCTTCTTTAACGCTTCGTAATCGGTGAGGTCGTAGTGGAGAGGCGTCACGGAAACGTAGTGATTCACGACAGCAATTTCATCTGTGTCCGCCGAGGTGTCGATGATATGAAGCTTGCCGGCAAGCCAGTAATACTCTCTGTTGTTCGGATCCAGGCGCAGTTCGAATTTGTCGTCCCATCGCGATTTTCCCTGCCGGGTTACCTTCACGCCGCGGATCTGCTTTGCCTCAATCGCGGGCACATTGACATTGAGGAGCGTTGCCTCGGGTAATCCGCGCTTTCCGATGAACGCGGCAAGCTTTCGCGCGAACTTCGCAGCATATGAAAAATCCGGATGTTCGAAGGTCGTCAGAGAAACGGCGATCGACGGGATGCCAAGAATCGTCCCCTCGGTGGCGGCGGATACGGTCCCCGAATAGATAATATTGATCGCTGTATTGGAGCCGAGATTGACTCCTGAGACGATGATGTCGGGTTTGACCTCGCACAGGGACCGGATCGCGAGCTTCACGCAGTCGGCGGGAGTCCCCTCGACGGCGTAACCGAAGAACCGTTCGTTCTTGAAAAACTTCGTCACGCGGAGCGGATAATTCATCGTGATCGCGTGCCCGACAGCGCTTCGCTGCTTATCGGGTGCCACAACCATCACCTCGCCGATCTTCTTGAGCTCCCGCACCAGCGCGTGGATCCCCGGCGCGTCAATGCCGTCATCGTTCGAGACAAGGATGTGTAACTTCCGGTGAGCCGGTTTTTTTAATTTCTTTATTGTTGTCGTTTTCTTCGGGGCCACGGCTTAGTAACTTTCTTTGGCATTGGGGAACTGCTCCGACTTTACGTCGGCGATAAATTTCGTGAACGCGCCGCGCATCGTCTCTGCAAGTTCGGCGTACCGTCGGACGAACCGCGGCTGGAATTCCTCGGTCAGGCCGAGCATGTCGTACACGACAAGCACCTGCCCGTCGCAATGCGGCCCGGCGCCGATGCCCACTGTCGGCACGTTCACCGCTTTTGTCACCCGCCGAGCGAGCGACGCGGGAATCTTCTCCAGGACGATCGCGAAGACGCCGGCGTCCGCCAGCACCTTTGCGTCGTTGATGAGCTCGTCGGCTTCTTCCTTGCTCTGCGCGCGAACTTCATACGTGCCGAATTTATTGATCGCCTGCGGCGTAAGGCCGAGATGTCCCATCACCGGAATGCCGATTTTCACGAGGTGCCGGACGATATCCGCGATGTACGCTCCTCCCTCGAGCTTTACCGCACCGACGCCCACTTCCTTCATGATCCTGCCGGCGTTCCGCACAGCGTCGTCGACGCTCGTCTGGAAGGACATGAACGGCATGTCCACGACGATGAGCGCGTTCCTGACGACCCGCTTGACGGCCTTCGCGTGGTAAATCATGTCGTCCACCGTTACCGGGAGGGTTGTTTCGTAACCCTGAACGACATTTCCCAGCGAATCGCCGACGAGAATGATGTCGATGCCGACCTGGTCAAGGTATTTCGCCACGAGGTAATCGTACGCCGTCAGCATCGTGATTTTTTCGCCATCCGCTTTCATCGTCATGACGGTCTTGGTCGTGACGACACGGGGTTTCAGCGCTTTTTTGGGTTTCGATTTCATAAACAGGGTAAAATAGTGTCTGGTAAAGTGTCAGCCGCGTAGTATGAAACATCGGTTGGGGAAAATTCGATTCCGTGCGCAGCCTCAAATCCGCGCCGAACCGCTGCCGCCGCGTCTTCAAACGGCACGGAAGTTCCGAGGATGCTCTCCGCGTCGGTCGCGCGTGCGCCGAGCTGTTGAACCATCAGGCTCTTCGACTGCTGCAATGAGTGTGATAGGTATTCGGTGATCTCCCGGTGTTCCGGGCCGAGAAGGAGAGAGCCGTGCTGAAGGACGACGTTCCCGTATCTTCGCTGGGCGCTCCCCAGAAGCTTCTTTCCCTGCGCCTGGATCTCGCATTTTGCCGAGGTCGAGAAGCAAGGAATGGAAGCCGCGTTCCTGTACGCCTCGCGGAAGTCTTCAGACGAGGCAGAAAGTTCTGCCGGTATTCCCAGCATACGAAGCCCCTGAAGAAGCGCCTCGTTGATGAACCGGTAGGCTTCCCGCAGACTCAGCGAGCCGAGAGGCATAGCGACGCTGTACGTCAGCTCGTTCGCGTGGAGGATTGCCATTCCGCCGGTAGGACGCCGGACGATATCGAGGCCGGCGTTTGATAACGCCGCCGGGTCAAAGTCCTCAAATCGCTGATGCATGCCGATTGAGATCGCGTGCGGGTTCCATCCGTACAGACGCAAGACAGGCAGCGCGCCTTCGCTCACTTGATTGGCCAGCCGGATGTCGAGATTCATATTGGTGATTCCGGATCGATGTCCGGTATTCATGAATCTCCACACCATCAGCGCCGTCTCCAGATAATCCCGCGCTTGCTCTTTTCTATGAAGTTGACGATGTGGCGCACCTCGTCGGCCTGCGTGAGCTCCTGCTTGATCTTTTCGAGGGCCTGGGATACGTTCATTGAGGAGTTATAGATGAGCGTATACGCCTTGTCAAGAAGTTCGATTGTCTCCGGCGAAAAATTTCTTCGTTTGAGCCCGACGGAATTCAAACCGGTAAATGAGAGTGGTTCCGCCCCCGCCAGCACGTAGGGGGGAACGTCTTTTGTCGCGCGGAAACCTCCGCCGATCATCGAGTGCCGCCCGATCCTTGTAAACTGATGAATCGCGACGATCCCGCCGACGACAGCATAATCCTCGATAATGCAATGGCCTCCCATGTTCACGGAATTCGCCAGGATGACATGATTTCCGACGGCGCAATCGTGAGCGACGTGAGAGTACGCCATGAGGAAACAGTGGCTGCCGACGGTCGTCTTGCCGCGGGCGTGGGTCCCGCGGTTGAGCGTCACGTACTCCCTCAGGGTCGTATGATCGCCGACTTCCATGAGCGAGGCTTCCCCGTGAAATTTGAGATCTTGCGGGATGGTGCCAATCACGGCGCCGTGATGAATGCGGCATTCTTTGCCGATTCTCGAGCCGTTCGCGACAAGAACGTTCGACGCGATATGCGTCCCGGTGCCGATGACGACGTCGTCCTCGACGATGGTAAATGGTCCGATTGCAACGTTATCGCCGATCTGAGCCTTGGGGCTCACGACCGCGCGGGAATCGATGGTTGTGCTCATAGTGAGAAGGAGAGCGTGATTATGATTGTCGTTCCGCAGGAGCCGCTTGCTGAACGCGCTCGCTTGCGGTGGCCGAGCCGTTCTCATTGCGGTCGATGATCGCCGCGCTTAGCTGCGCTTCAGCGACCAGCTCGCCGTTGACGAATGCTTCCCCGCTCAGCATCGCGATGCGGGACCGCTTGTTGACAAGCGAAACTTCGAGGATCAGTTGGTCGCCCGGGACGACCGGCTTGCGGAATTTCGCGTTGTTGATCGTCGTAAACATTGCGAGCTTATTCTCGGGGTTTTCCATGCCGTTCAACAGAAGTATACCTCCCGTTTGCGCCATCGCTTCGATAATAAGGACGCCGGGCATGACGGGCCTGCCGGGGAAGTGCCCCTCGAAAAACCACTCGTTGACGGTGACATTCTTTACACCGGTGATCTTTTCATCCAGTTTTAAGTCGATAATCTTGTCGACAAGAACGAAGGGGTAGCGATGAGGGAGGATCTTGTTCAAGGCGATCGCGTCGAACACGACCCCCTCCCTGTTGTCCGACTGGTAGCGGCGGACAAGCGACTTCTTTTGATGCAGCTTACGAATTTTTTTGGCAAACTCCACGTTGCTCGCGTGGCCCGGACGCGCGGCGAGAATCTGGGCTTTCAGCGGCACTCCCACGAGCGCGAGATCTCCCATGAGATCGAGAAGTTTATGGCGGGCCGGCTCATTCCTGTACCGCAGCTGCTTATTGTTCAGTACGCCGCTCTGTCCCAGGACGACTGAGCTTCCCATGTCGACCTTTTTCATGATGCGTTCCATCTCTTTTTGAGAGATATCCTGGTCGACGATGACCATAGCGTTGTCGAGATTTCCCCCTTTGATGAGGCCCTGGGCGTGGAGCGTCTCGACTTCGTGGAGGAAACAAAAGGTTCTCGCCGAGGAAAATTCCTCGATAAATTCCTTTTCAACGCTGAAGAGTCCCGTGTGCTGGCTGCCCAGCGCCGGGTTCTGGTAGTCGATCATGACCGTGAGCCGGTAGTCGTCTGTCGGGAGCGCCACGAGGTCGACTCCGTTTTTCTCGTCGGTATACCGGACTGTTTCGTCGATGACGAGATAATCTTTTGGGCTGTTCTGCAATTCGACTTCGGCCTTCAGGAGCGCATCCACAAAAGGTTTGGCACTCCCGTCGCAGATCGGAGGTTCGATGTTATCCAGCTCGATGACGATATTATCGATTTGAAGCCCTACGATCGCCGCGAGGACATGTTCGACGGTGTGAACTTTCGCCTCGCCGAGCTGGAGCGTTGTGCCGCGTGCTACTTCGACGACAAAATCGACGAGCGCGGGGAGTTCCGGCGACCCGTTGAGGTCGGTGCGGCGGAATCTAATTCCATGGCCGGCAGGGGCGGGCCGGAAGGTCATCGTTGTTGCGACGCCCGTATGAAGCCCGGTGCCGGAGACCGTTACCGGCTGCTTGATTGTGCGTTGAAGAGATGACATGGCAGAATCTTAATGTGATTGCGATTGAGATGAATGTTTGGCGCCCTTCTCAAGCTCGGCGCATCGCTCTTCGAGCTTTCGGATCTGCGCGAGCAATTCGGGGAGCTGGCGAAGCGCCCCCTCGATCCGAAGAGCCTGGTGGTATTCCTTTGCGGGATATCCAAAGTACATTTTCCCGCTTTCTGTCAACGACTTCGAGATCCCGGACTGGGCGCCAAGCGTCACGCGGTCGGCAATTTCGATGTGGCCTACGATACCGACCTGTCCGGCAATAATGCAGTTGCTGCCGATCTTTGTGCTGCCGGAGATTCCGGTTTGTGCCGCGATGACGGTGTTCTCGCCGATGATGACATTGTGCGCGATATGAATGAGATTATCGAGCTTCACGCCGCGCCGAATGCTCGTTTCACCGATCGTCGCCCGGTCGATGGCGCAGTTCGCGCCGATCTCGACGTCGTCTTCAATGCTGACGGTGCCCCGCTGCGGAATTTTCTTGTAGGTCCCGTCCGGGAGCGGAGCGAAACCGAATCCGTCGCTGCCGATGACGGTCCCGGAGTGGATCACGGCGCGGTTTCCGATTTTACATTCTTCACGAACCGTCACGTTGGGATAAAGAACTGCATCGTCTCCGATCTGCACGCCCTCCTGAAGGACCGTTCCATGGTACAGCGAGGTTCTCGCTCCGACCGTGCACCGGTCGCCGACGACGACATGAGCCCCAATGGCAGTTCCGCTGCCGAGTTTCGCGGTCGGCGCTACGATTGCCGTAGGATGGATGCCGGGCGGCAGGGGAGCAGGCGGGGGATTAAACCGGTCCACGAGCACGAGAAATGCCATGTACGGATCGGCAACACGGAGAAGGAAGGGCGGGCGATCGCTCTCTTTATGGGAAAGCTCTTCGAATTCCGCACCCCGCGCTACGAGGATGGCCGAAGCCTTCGTCGTGGCAAGATGTTTTCTGTACTTGAGATTCGCCAGAAACGTAATGTCTCCGGCCGCCGCGTCTTCAATCTTCGCGACCCGGGCGATTGTTACGTTCCCGTCCCCTTCGAGGTCTCCATCCAGGAGTTTGCCGATTTCCCCTAAGGTCATTACTTCCCGAATGTCGTCAGCCGCTCGAGGACCTGGGCGGTAAGATCGAACTTGTCTTTCGAATAGAGCATGAGAATATCGGCGCTCTTGTCGAACACGTAGTCGTAATCGTCTTCCTTCGCGATGTCCTGAACGACCTTGAAGACCTTGTTCTGCACCGGCTTCATGAGTTCGTTTTGTTTATTAAAAAGCTCGCCGTTCTGGCCGAACTTCTTGGAGCGGTAATCGGCTATTTTCTTATCCAGGTCTTCCAGATCCTTCTCGGCGTCGGACCGAAGCTGATCGGTGAGGATGAGTTTCTTTTTGTCGTACTCGTCTTTCTTCTTCATCCAGGTGTTCTGAAGCTTCGCGAGCTCCGCCTGCCATTCGGCGACAAGATTGTCGATCTGCCGCTGTGCGTCCTGCGCCTCGGGCAATTTTTCCAGAATTGCCGACGTGTTCACCCAGGCAATCTTTGACTGCGCGCCGGCGAATCCCAGGCAGCCGAACAGTAATGCCAGGAGCAGTGCACTCCCACGTTTTGTCTTCATGTTATTCCTTTCCTGTTTTTGGTACCGCGCCTCGTTTTAATTTATCGATGACGTAATTCGTGTAATCGTATTTCGGTTCGCCGTAGAGGAGCACCGTGATCTGGTCGTTCCGGTCGAAAATAAACTGGAGCTTCTCTTCTTTGGCGGCCTGCTCGATGACTTTGAGAACTTTCTTCTTGATCGGGCCCAGCAGTGAGTCCGTCGCGTTCGCGAGATCGCCGTTCTGTCCGAATCTCTGCTGGCGGTACGCGACCCCTTTTTGCTCCATGAGCTGGAGATCTTCCTGCGCCGCGCGTTTCGCCGCATCGTTCATGAGCGCCTGGCCTTTCTGGTAATCCTGGTACTTCGTTTCGAAGTCCTTGCTCATTCTTTCGAGCTCGGCCTGCCATCCCGCCGCCATGGCGTCAAGCTTCTTGTTGACATCCTGCGCTTCGGGATACTCCTGCAGGATCTTCGATGAGTTCACGAACCCGATCTTCTGCGTCTGGGCCGAAACGGTCGCGAACAGCGCGACGAGAGTGACGAACAAGAAGACACATAATCTCGATATGCTATTTTTCACAAGCTACCTCGTAAATGTTGATGATGAATGATCTAAATTAAAATCCTCTGCCGAACTGGAAATGGAATCTCCAGCCGTCCGGCTGACCGTCCCTTGGGAGCACGTCGTCGGCGCCGTAACCGTAATCGAAGCCGATGAGCCCGAGCGGCTGAATCATGAGCCGCGCGCCGAATCCGAACGACCTTTTGAGGTCGAAGAAATCGGCCGTCTTAAAATCTGAGAACACGTTTCCGGCTTCCGCGAACCCAAGAATATAGATGGGGATCGGGTTGACTGTGAGTGCGAGCCGCACTTCAGCGGAATGCTTCGTCAGCACTCTTCCGCCGATTTCCCTGCTGAGCCGGTCGAGGGGGCCGACGCTGCGATCCTCGTATCCGCGCAGCGACGTGGTCGAGACCAGGCCGATGCCGGTTCCTCCCATGTAAAAATATTCGATGGGGGGAATGTTGGAGTCATCCTCAAATCCGTTCACATACCCGAACGTTTCTCCGAAATAGAGAACAAGCTTTTGCGTGTTGAAGAGCGGCGTATACCACTCGCCGCTGAAGAGCCATTTGTGGTAATCGACGTTGCCCGGGAGGAACGGGCCGCCGGAGATCTCCGTCGAAAGCGACACGTTCGAACCCACAGAAGGGAAGATCGGGCTGTCGGTGCTGTTTCTCGAAATTGTCTGCGTCAGGCTCCACTGCGTTGTCTTGCCGGTCTGGTACAATAGATTGCCGCCGTTGTCGATGACATTATTGCTTTGGAATCTCATCGTCCAGTCGATCCTGAAATAATTATCCGGCCACTTAAGCCGTCCCCGTCCGATGCGCACCGAGAGTCCGGTCTGCTGAAGATCGTAGACAAATATCTGCCGCGTGTCGTAGAGGCTGACGCCGAGCGTCGTGGGGCTGTCGTAGAGCCACGGTTCCGTAAACCCGAGGGAGAACGTCCTGAACCGGGCGCCTTCGCCGAATTGCCAATCGAAACTCATGACCTGTCCCGCGCCCCCCGTCAGAGGCTGCGAGAGTGAAAAATTATTGATCGTGAAGCCCAGCGAGCCGGTGACGCCGAAGGCGCCGCTGTACCCGACCGACGCATTCACGTTGTCGCTCGATTTCTCTTCGACCTCGTAGACGATATCGACATTTTCGTCGTCCACCATGCGGGGTTCCGGTTTCAGTTTTTCCGGATTAAAGTAGTTCAGCTGCTGCAGCTGCCGCAAGCTCCGGATAATCGACGACCGGCTGAAGAAATCTCCCGGCCTCGTGAAGAGCTCGCGCCGGATGACGTTGTCGTGGGTCTTCTTATTTCCGACGATATCCACCTGGCGGACGCGAAACTGATTCCGCTCCGAGACGTGGACGAGGATGTCAAGGCTGTCCGGCGCGACGCGTTTGATCTCGGGATCGAGGCGGAATTGCAGGTATCCGTTGTCGAGGTAGAGCGATCCCACATCCGACTGGTCCGGGTTGCCTCGCAAATTCTGGTCGAACTTTTCTTCGTTGTAGACTTCCCCCGGGGCGATCGCGAGCCGCTCGTTGAGGATGTCGGATCTATACACGGTGTTGCCGTCCCAGATGATACGGCGGATCTTGTACTCGGCCCCTTCGCGGACGTTCAAGAGCACGTCGATCTTCCGCTTGTCGGGACTGTACCACGTGGAATCGGAGACGATTTCTGCGTCGATATAACCGTTCTTCCGGTAGAATTTCAGGACGCGGTCCTTGTCGGCTTCAAATTTCTTCCTGTCAAACTGCGGATGCGACCAAAAGTGCCACCAGGTTTTTTCTTTGGTGTCGTCGAACTGGTCCTTGATCTCGTCTTCGCTGAAGACGTTTCCGCCGGCGACATGGATCTTATTGATCGACACGCTCGGGCCTTCGTCGATCTTAATTTTCAGCACCACCGAGTTTCCGGTTGTCGTGTCCGCGGGAGCCGTCGACGACGCAATCTCCGCGAGGAGGTGCCCTTCTCCCTCGTAAAGCTTTTTGATGTTGTTGGTGATCTTCTTTGTTTCGTCCGGAGAAATTACCTGGCCTTTGACGACCGTAACTTTTTTCATGATGTCGTCCTGGCTCACGTCGTCGCTTCCTTCGATGTCCACGTGATCGAGCCGGGGATATTCTTTTACCTTGATCAAAAGGTAAACGCCGTTATCGACCTTGTTGTCGATGAGAATCTGAACGTCCGAGAAGATGCGCAATGCCCACAGGCGGTTGATCGCCTGACGGACCTGGTCTCCCGGGACCGTGATCTCATCTCCGATTTTGATCCCGGCGTGGCCGATAATGCCGGAAGTTTCAGTGCCGGTTTTTTGAGTGGCATTTTCCACCGAAATGCCGAGGACTTTGTATTTCTCCTGCGGAGGAGGAGTTTGTCCAAATGCCACGGTGAATAAGAGAGTGAGTCCCGCGAGTAACGAAAAGATTATATAACGCAATGTTTTATATCCCAGAAACGCGCTTAAAGAGTTTGGCGGTAAGAGTAAGAGGCTGCACCTGTTCGCTCACCATCCCGAAGCGGCGCTCGCGGTGCTGGAAGCTCCTGATCGCTTCGTAGAGCTCGTTGCGCCGGAACTCAGGCCAGAAACATTCGCTGATGTAGATCTCCGCGTACGCGAGCTGCCAGAGAAGAAAATTGCTGATCCGGAATTCCCCGCTCGTCCGCACGAGGAGATCGGGATCGGGAACGTTTCCGGTGGACAAACGGCTGGAGATGAGCTCTTCGGAAATCTGCTCCGGTGCGAGAGACCCGTTCCGGATGTCGGACCCGATTTGCTTCATCGCCGTAACGAGGTCCCATCGCCCGCTGTAGCTCAATGCCAGGAGCAGGTTCAAGCCTGTATTGTTTTTTGTCCGGTCGATCGCGTCGATCAGCTCATCCTGTACTTCTTTCGGAAGAGCGGAGGTGTCGCCGATCGTATGAACGCGGACGTTGTTTTTATGGAGCTTGTCGGTTTCATCCCTCAACGCCCGCATTAACAGGCGCATGAGCAGAGAAACTTCTTCGAGAGGGCGCTTCCAGTTTTCCGTGGAGAACGCATATAGGGTGAGATACTTGACGCCAAGCTGTCCGCACGCCTCTACGGCATCGCGGACCGATTCGACACCTTCGTTGTGTCCCGCGATTCGCGGCAGCCCCCGTTTTTTTGCCCACCGTCCGTTTCCATCCATGATAATGGCAACGTGACCAGGAATTGTACCTTCTTTAAGTTTTTCCTGAATTTTCTCGTCTTCCGTCATCGGATGGAGGGAGGAATGATCCTTCTTAATGGCTCAGAATTAGGTGAAATGGTGAAAAATAGCTATGAAAGTTAACTGATTTTGCGTAAAAAGTCAAGGAATCCGCGTCTGGCCTGCAGTTTGGCAGAAGGGGAGACAGCCTGCGATCAAGAAATGAAATTTATGGAAGAAGATATTTGTCGGATCCCGAGTATTCACATGTCATTACTTTAACCCTCCAGACGAAAAATATGTTCCGTTTGTTACATAGCAGAGGCACGTAGCGGGAGAAATTGCCGAAGAAGATGCAGGAATATTGGTTTTACATATCAAAAGCAATATATTAACAAAGAAAATCACGAAACTTTTCAATGAATTAGAATTAGAAAGAGAAACGCATGGGTTTACCGAATATGCAGGGCATGATGAAGCAGGTTCAGAAAATGCAGGAAAAGATGGCTCAGGTTCAGGCCGAACTGGAGCACAAGACGGTTCTCGCGGAAGCCGGCGGGGGAATGGTGAAAGTTACCGCCAATGGCAAACAGCAGCTGACCAAAATTCAGATAGAAAAGGAAGTCATCAATCCGGAAGACGCGGAAATGCTCGAAGATCTCGTCGTCGCCGCGGTGAATAAAGCCCTCGACGAATCCCAGAAAATGGCGCAGGAGGAGATGGCGAAGGCGACATCCGGCATGCTGCCGAATATTCCCGGACTGAATTTACCGGGCATGTGACGGTCGCACCCCAGCTTTTTAATTTTAATGATTACCACCTCAGACTCTCTTAACCAGCTCGTCGAAGAATTCGCGCAGCTTCCCGGCATCGGCCGCAAATCCGCCCAGCGGCTTGCCTTATACATCCTGAAACTTTCGAAACAGGAAGTGGAAAGCATGGCGCAGGCGCTTCTGGACGTCAAAGAGAAGATCCGCTACTGCTCCTCGTGCTGGAATTTTACTGAAGACGATCCCTGCGCGATATGCGCTAATCCGAAACGGGACGGCAGCGTGATTTGCGTGGTCGAGGAACCAAATGACGTCATCGCCCTGGAAAAGACTAATGAATTCCGAGGCCTCTATCACGTGCTCGGCGGCGCGCTCTCGCCCCTCGACGGCATCGGGCCTGAAGATCTCAAGGTGCGGGAGCTTCTCTCACGCATAACCGGCGGCGTCAAGGAAATTATTCTCGCCATGAACCCCGATATCGAGGGAGAGGCGACGACGATCTATCTTACGCGGCTTCTCAAACCGCTCGGCGTGACGGTGACGCGACTTGCGCGCGGCATTCCGATCGGCGGCGACCTGGAATTTGCCGACGAGGCGACTCTTTCGCGCGCGCTGGAAGGCAGAGTCTCTGTTTGAACCGCGCCGCAGGCTGCCTCCTCTTCGCGTGCGCGCTTCTTTTTTATAGCTGTGATCTTTTTCAGACGCGCGACCCGGAGCAGCCGACCCAGAACACGTCGACATTCGAAACTCCCACGACATACGACATCGTCCTCCGCAACCTGACCTATGCGATCTCCGAAAACAACGTCGAGAACTACATGCGCTGCTTCGTCGACACCGCGTTGCGTCCCTACGTGTTCGAACCGTCGCCGGAGGAGGCAGTCAATTTCACGCAGTGGAACCTGGACGCGGAGCGCAGGTACTTCCAGAACATGGGTTCGGCATTGAACGGCACGATGTCGCTCATCGATTCGATATCGAACAAAAACATTTCGCCCGGCCCGCCGGCCTCCGCCGTGTTCTACATGAATTATCTTTTGTATGTGCCGCATCCGGATCCGCGGGCGCCCCGCTCGGTCCGCGGCAACATGGAGCTCTACATGGTCGAAGACAGCCTGCACCGCTGGTCGATTTACCGTTGGGTCGACAAGAAGACCGCCGCCGATTCGACCTGGAGCTATCTCAAGGCATGGTTCAACAGGTGACCGATGAAAGCTGCGGCGTTCGTCCTCCTGATCATTGCAATCCCGGCCCTCAACCTGAGCTGCAACCCGTTCGCTCCAAAACTCGATTTCGATTTGCAGGCGGAGCTTTGCAGCGACCTCACGAACATCGAGAACGTCTTCTGCACCTTTCGCAACGCGTACGCCTTTAAGGACACCACGTTGTACGGATCTATCATATCGCCTGATTTTACGTTTCTCTACCGCGATTACGACGCCGGCGTCGATGTCCAATGGGGAAGGGACGAGGAAATGCGGACGACGTACGGCCTGTTTCAGAGCGTCCAGTCGCTGACGCTGATCTGGAACAACGAGGTTCCCATCGTCGCGTCGGATACGCTTCGGTCGGTACAGCGCGCCTTCAACTTGACAGTGACGTTCAATCCGAGCGATATTACGCGCGTGGACGGAAACGCGATCCTGACATTCACCCGGCCCACGGTGAACGACCCGTGGAAGATCATCCGCTGGAGAGACGAGTCGAATTACTGATGAAGGCACGAACGGTGGCATTCCAGGGTGAAGTTGGTGCGTTCAGTGAGGCGGCGGCAAAAAGGTTTTTCGGTAAACGCGCCTCGGCGGTTCCTAAAAAGTCGTTTGATGATGTCTTTGCCGCTGTCGACAAGCGAACGTCCGAGTGCGGCATCGTTCCGATTGAAAATTCATTGTATGGAAGCATTCATCAGACGTACGACCTGCTGCAGGAATACGAACTGAATATTATCGGCGAAATAAAATTGAGGGTTGTGCACGCGCTCCTCGTGAACAAAGGAGTAAGGATGAACGACATTCGGTATATTTACTCCCATCCTCAGGCTCTGGGACAGTGCGAACAATTTCTCCGGACCATGAAGAATTGTGAAGTCGTAGCTGCTTATGACACTGCCGGTTCGGCAAGAATGATTAAAGCCGAACATCGGAATGATGCTGCCGCGATCGCCGGCGTCGATGCGGGGCGCATCTACGGGCTTGCCGCTTTGAAAACCGGCATTGAAAACGACCACATGAACTTTACGCGATTTATTGTTGTATCACGTCAGAGGCGTATTGCGGTATCCAACGCCAAGACTTCCATCATTCTGTCTATGAAGAATATCCCGGGCGCGCTTTTTAAGGCCTTGAGCGTGTTCGCCCTGCGCGACATCGATCTGTTCAAGATTGAATCGAGGCCTCTCACCGGCAAGTCGAAAGAGCCGTGGCAGTATCTGTTCTATATCGACTTCAAGGGAAGCATTCGTGATGAAGCTTGCCGCCACGCACTGGATCATCTGCGTGAGATCGCGCTCTACCTGAAGATCCTCGGTTCTTACCCGATCGGCAAAACAGCCGGAGGGGGAGCGGCATGAGCACGTTCTATATCGTTAAAGAAGGGCTTTCGGGATTCCGGCGGGCGAAGCTTGCGGCGGTCGGTTCGATCATTACGATCGCGATCGCGCTTCTCCTGGTTGGAGTATTTTATGTCATCTCCTCGAATACATCGCGGATCGTCGAGGGCATTCGTGAACGCGTGGAAATGGAAGCTTTCCTCCAGCAGCCGGTCGGCGAGCAGCGCGTCGCGGAAATTCAAAAGGCGTTGATGAACGTGAGAGGGGTCGATCATGTGACGTTCGTCTCCAAAGAAGAAGCTGCCCGGATTTTCAAAGAAGAATTCGGTGAGGAAATAAAGGACGTGCTCGACTTCAATCCGCTCCCTCCGTCGTTCAAGGTGTTCCTCCAGGAGCCGTACCGGACCACTGCGAAGGCAGATGAAGTAAGTACGGCCATTAAGAATATAAGCGGTGTCGATGAAGTTGTTTACCGAAAAGGAATGCTGGAATTCATCGAAAAGCAGGCGGGCATTTTGTATTACATCGGCCTCGGTATCGGAATTCTTATCTCGATTTCGGCGATCTTCCTTGTCTCGAATACGATCCGCCTCGCGATCTACGCGAAGAGGAAGTCTATCCAGACCATGAAGCTTGTCGGCGCGTCGCGCTGGTTCGTGCGAGCGCCATTTCTCGTCGAAGGCCTCTTTCAGGGAATTCTGGGGGGAGGAATCTCGGCGGCGCTGCTGTATTACATGATCGGCGCCGCGACGCAGTTTGTGTCGGACGATCTCGCGTTGTTCCTTCGCGCCGATATGCTGATGTACGCGTTCATGGTGGCGGCGGGAATTGTCCTGGGATTGTTTGGAAGCGCGGTCTCCGTGAGAAGATTTATCGGGGAGAAGGTTGCTAGCTAAGGTCTGGAGAATTATTCTGCATATTCGCCAGATTTGCCGGGCTGTGTAGCAACTGGCCAGACGCGGGAAGAAGCTGAGCAAAATATGCATGAAGCGGTCGAAATGCACATCCAGGGACTCAAAGAGGACAAGCTTCCGATTCCAAAATCGACGGCTGTCGCGGAGTACGTCGTCGTCCGTTGACATTCCCGGCTTTCAAATTGCTTCTTTCTTCCGCTTTTCCTACATTGTGCGCGTGATTAACGCGATCATACCTACATTTCGCACCGACTTTACGTAATGTCCACGCTCGCAAGCGTTTTTCGTTCCTCCATCGGCAAGAAAATCCTCATGTCGCTGACGGGATTATTTCTCTGCTCATATCTCGTCATCCATCTCGCCGGCAACCTGCTCCTGTTGAAACCGGACAGCGGTGCGGGCTTTGACCAATACGCCGAGCTGCTCCCAAGTCTGACGATCATAAAAATTATCGAATACGGCCTCTACGCCGTCTTCCTTCTTCACATGATAAGCGGCACGGTGCTCTGGTTCCAGAACAGGGCCGCGCGTCCTCAGAAATACGCCGCCAATCATCCCGAGGCGAACAGCTCGTTCTTTTCGCGCACGATGTTTCTGACCGGCAGCATTATCTTCATCTTCCTCGTCATTCACATGAAGCAGTTCTGGGTGAACTCCCGGTTCACGACGGAGGAGCATTTTTCGATGTACCGGGCGGTGACTGACGTGTTCTCCAACGGTTACTATGACGTGTTCTATCTGATCGCGATGGGACTTCTGGCGTTCCACCTGCGCCATGGGTTTCAGTCGGCCTTCCAGACCTTCGGCCTCAAAGCGACAAAATTATCAGGCCTTATTGAAGCCATAGGAGTAATTTTTTGGCTGGTTATTCCCGTGGGATTTGCGATCATCCCGGTCTACTTTTTCTTGAAATCGTAATAGCTCCTGGAAAATGACTCTTAATTCCAAAATACCCGACGGCCCGATCCAGCAAAAATGGGATGATCACAAGTTTCACATGAAGCTTGTGAACCCGGCGAACAAGCGAAAGTATACCGTCATTGTTGTTGGAACTGGCCTCGCCGGCGCATCCGCTGCAGCATCACTCTCGGAGCTGGGCTACAAAGTTATTTCACTCTGTTACCATGAATCTCCCCGCCGCGCTCATAGCATCGCGGCGCAGGGGGGCATCAACGCTCCCAAGAATTACAAGAACGACGGCGACAGTGTCTGGCGCCTGTTCTATGATACCGTAAAAGGCGGCGATTACCGCGCCCGCGAGGCAAACGTTTATCGGCTTGCCCAGGTCAGCGGCAATATCATCGACCAATGCGTCGCGCAGGGCGTTCCGTTCGCTCGCGAATACGGCGGTTTGCTTGATAACCGCTCATTCGGCGGCGCTCAGGTCTCGCGCACATTCTATGCGCGCGGCCAGACCGGGCAGCAGCTGCTGCTGGGAGCCTACCAGGCGCTCTGCAAAGAAATCGACAAGGGTGGGGTGAAGTTCTATGAACGGCGCGAGATGCTTGATCTCGTCGTTATGGACGGCAAAGCACGCGGGATTATCGCGCGCAACCTGGTAAGCGGTGAAATTGAAACGTACGTGGCCGACGCGGTCATTCTTGCGACCGGCGGTTACGGCAACGTATTCTACCTCTCGACGAACGCAAAGCATTGTAACGCCACAGCAATCTGGCGCGCGCATAAGCGCGGGGCGTTATTCGCCAATCCATGCTTCACTCAGATCCATCCTACTTGTATCCCGGTCTCCGGAGAAATTCAGTCGAAGCTCACGCTGATGAGCGAGAGCCTTCGCAACGACGGCAGGATCTGGGTGCCGAAAGCGAAAGGGGACAAGCGCGACCCGCGTCAGATTCCGGATGCCGAACGCGATTACTATCTGGAACGTCTCTATCCCTCATTCGGCAACCTCGTCCCCCGTGACGTCGCTTCGCGGCGCGCGAAAGACATGTGCGATCAGGGGCACGGCGTCGGCGAAACAGGGCTTGCGGTTTACCTCGATTTCAGCGATGTCATCCGAAGGAACGGCAAGGAATGGGTCGAGGAAAAGTACGGCAACCTCTTCGATATGTACCACGAGATCACGAACGAAAACGCTTACGAAGTACCGATGCGCATTTATCCTGCCGTCCATTACACGATGGGCGGGCTGTGGGTCGATTACAATCTTATGAGCACCGTTCCCGGATTGTTCGTGCTTGGCGAAGCTAATTTCTCCGACCACGGCGCGAACCGCCTCGGGGCGAGCGCGCTCATGCAGGGACTTGCGGACGGATACTTCATCATTCCCTATACGATCGGCGATTATCTTGCGTCAAACAAGTTTCCGGCGGTCAGCGGCGACCAGCAGCAGTTCAAAGACGCGTCGAAGGCTGTCGGTGAGACGACAAAGAAATTTACTTCCATCAACGGCAAACGCACCGTCGAAGAGTTCCACCGCCAACTCGGGAAAATTATGTGGGATCTTTGCGGCATGGGACGAAACGCGGCAGGCCTCACAAAGGCCCTTTCCGAGATTCCCAGGCTTCGTAAAGAGTTTTGGAGCGACGTGAGGGTGCCGGGAAGCGTCGATAATTTCAATCCGGAAATCGAGAAGGCCGGCAGGGTAGCCGATTTCTTTGAGCTCGCCGAGCTCATGGCGACCGACGCGCTCCACCGGGAAGAATCCTGCGGCGGCCATTTCCGCGAAGAGTACCAGACTGAAGATGGCGAAGCAAAGCGAAACGACGATCTCTTCTCCTATGCGGCCGCATGGGAGTACAAGGGAGATGGGCAGAAGGAAGATCTGCACAAAGAACCGCTGACATTCGAGTA
>DATJGD010000063.1:0-76329 GCA_035495255.1 Bacteroidota bacterium
CAATTCAATCCGATATCAGTTGAGCGAAAAATGCCTTAGCCCTCGGTCGCGGCAAAAATATTATGATTCTTATCTATGGCGATTGATGAAACAAACGTATTCGTAATCCCTGTGTTTGATTGTACCCAGGTATTCCCATAGTTTGTTGACCGAAAAATGCCGCCTTTAAACGTGCCCGCATATATGTTGTCCGAGGAGTCGATGTACATCGCGTACACGATGAGATGGGTTAGACCAGCGTTGACCTGTATCCAGCTGTCCCCGTTATCCGAAGATTTATAAATTCCGTTGTAAGGGCTTCCTACGAAGATATTGTCGTTTGAAGCTATTTGTAATGGGCTGGCATAATTAGAGGGCAAACCCTTACTCGCCTTTGACCAATTCTTTCCGTTGTCCTGCGAACGGTAGATCCCAAAAGGTACCCCTGCAAAAATGTCTCCTTGGGAATTAATTGCGAGGGCGCGTACATCAAAAAAGTCTGAGCCGTTTGTAAGATGTATCCATTTGTGGCCATCGTTTTTTGATACGTATATGCCCTCATTACCCGTTCCTATATAAATATGTCCATGTCTATCAAAGGCAAATGAAAAAACTATTGCGGGATATGTCAGGCCCCGGTTCATTTCGTTCCAAGACTTGCCGTTATCGTCAGACCTGAATACTCCGTTGCTCGTTCCCGCGAGAAGATGCTTATGAGTATCCATAGCAAGCGTCCAAACACGCAAATTTGATAAACCGCTGTTCGCGGGCCTCCAGGTTCTTCCGTTGTCTGACGATGTGAAAATACCATCTCCGTCGGTTCCGGCGAACAGGATTCCTTGAGAGGCTACTAAAAGTGACTGAACTTCCTGTGTGATTCCGCTATCTGTTTCAATCCATTTTCCCGCCCGGTCTGCTGAATGAAATACCATCCTATTTTCAGTAGCCGCGTAAAGATCTTTGCCATTACCTGAAATTCCATGGACGGTGCCTCCATACGGTCCGTTCGTTCGTTGCCAAAACGGTATTTGACTCAATGCCAGGTTACAAAATAAGGATGCAAGGAGTAATAGCTTAGGTAGGATTCTCTCCAGACGTGGATACATTACCCCATGCCGACTTTCTTTCTCGCCGCCTCGGACATCATTCCCGTGTGCCACTGCGGTTCCCAGACGATGCGGATATCGCATTCGTGGACGCCCGGAAGGTCGAGTACCCGCTCGCGCGCCATGTTCGAGATCGCTCCCCCCATGCCGCATCCGGGGGTTGTCAGCGTCATTTTTACACCTACCCAGTCATCGATGATCTTAACGTCGTACACCAGGCCAAGCTCGACGATATTTACCGGGATCTCGGGATCGTACACTTCCCGTAAAGCTTCGATGACCTGCGATTCCGTGATTTCTGTGGCGGATTTCTCTTCGTTCATGATTTTTCAAAGATATTACAATAAAAATGTAAGCGATTTATCGAAGGATTGCAACCCGCAGCCCGGACGACTAATCTGCTTACGCAAGATCGAGAATCGTTTCGCGGCCGCCGTCGCGAATAACGGCAATGCACCGTATTGCATCAGATTGGCGGATGATGTTCCTGGATTTGTCAATCCCCAGGACAAACATGCCTGTTGAGAGCGCGTCAGCTCCACTAGCTGTCGGAGCGATGACGGTGCTGCTCAGGATCTTCGAGGCCGTTCTTCCGCTCGCCGGATCGAGAATGTGGCCGATACTCCCGCCGTCCGCTTCAATACTATTCTCGTAGTTTCCCGACGTTGAGAGGGCCTGATCACGAATCGTTACGCTCGTTATGATGTTCTCAGGTTCCATGGGATCGACAATTCCGACTTCCCATGCCTCTTCATCCGGTGGGGCGCCCAGGGCATATATATCCCCGCTGTGATTGACGAGCGCGGACTCGATTCCATGTTCTTTCAGAATTGTGATCGCTCTATCGATTGCAAAGCCTACGGCAATTCCTCCAAGGTCTAATTTCGTCTGAGCATACCGTAGATTCACCGTTGAGCGGCTGGCATCAACTGCGACATTACGCATTCCCACCGCGTCGAGTGTGATCGCTATTTGCTTATCTGTGGGAAAATGGTGAATGCTCTTGTCGTCACGAAATCCGTACAGCTCCATCAAAGGTTCTACCGTGATATCGAACGCACCGCCGGTCAATGCGCTATATTTTTTCGCGCTTTGCAGGACCTCGATAATTCTCGTATCGACGACGAGTTCCTTATCGAACGCACGATTATTTACAGCAGACAATTGGCTCTGTTCGTCGAACACGCTCATCAGCCTGTCGACTGATTTCATTTCGCTGATCGCTTCATCGATCGCCAGGTTGCAGCGCGCTTCGTCACCACAGTACGCCTTGAACGTAACGATGCTTCCCATCGCAAATGCCGCCCGTTCGACATACCGCATCGGAGTGATGGTCTTCGCGAACGATTGGAAGGGCCGGAGTGTCGTGCCGAGGAGCAGTCCCGTCGAGAGCTTTAAAAATGTCCGGCGGGAATTCATTTACGTATCCAGAGGTCCTTTAAAATAAGAAGGACCATGATGACGTAGCACGCCACCATCGAGATGCCCGAGAGGAGGACCATCCAGCTGAAATACTCCGACACGAACCGCATCAGCCAGATTCCTCCGAATGTTGTGCCGATCGCGCCAAACGGCTCAACCAACAGGATGTCTTTGAATACGCCCGGCCGGAGAGAATGAAAATAAAAGATCGCGCCCACCGCGGCAAACACGAGTGAGAGCGATAGAATATGATTGTGGAGGAAGATATACATCTCATCGGCGCTCTTCGCGTATTTCAGCTCCGCCGATTCCACGTTCTCCGGCGTACCCCGGAAATGTTCGCTTAAACCCCTGGTTGTGCCCGATGTGGTGTGGTCCACGAACAAGAGCCCGATGGCATATCCCGAGCTGAGCACGATGAGGAATGCCGTAATAAATAACCGCAGCGTACGGTCCGCATCGCGCAGAGTCCAGCGCTGTCCGTTCATTATAATGTTCCCTTCAGCAAGTCGTACGTCAGAAGAATCTTCCTGACACCAGTCGTAATCGCTCTGACTGAAATAGTCGCACCGCTGATGTTCTTGATGTCCTTCCCTGGTATCAGCTTGTCGGCCGAAGATTTGTCGCGGAACTGCCTCCGGAAAGACTCGTATGCCACTTCGCCTCCATAGGATTCGCGGTACGCTAAAATGTCGACATCCTGCACCTTGCCGTCGGTGTTTATCCCCGTGAGGTAGGTGATGAATTGGACCTTCCCTTTTACATCGTCGACAAATCCGTATCCCACGGTCTTCTGATGCGCTGAACATACGTAGACCTGCAGGGAATCGCGCTGCCATCTGCTGTGTGAGAGCCGTGCGATCGAATCTATCTCTGAACCAGACAGCCTTCGCCACGAAGAAGAGATGGCCGCTGAGTCTCCGAACATTTTGTGAAGTCCGGCTTTCGCCTTGTCTTCAATCGTCGATTGTCCCCGCGAGCTTGCTGCGAAGGCAATGAAACACAGGAAGCAGAGGAGCGATTTCATTCTCAGAAACTATATCCTATTCCGAAGTTCAGCTGTTTCGTGTTGACATCTGCGGCATTGTTGAAAAATTGATAGTCAATCTTAAACGCCGTGTTGAATGTCGGCTTGAAGGTAGCGCCGACGGTGGTGACATTCCGGTCGTAGAGCGGGTTTGCCGCAAATCCCGTGACTTTCGCCTGGGTATTGAATTTTTCGCAGCGGATAAACGGGGAGAGTGAAAATTCACTTTCGGCGCATAAGAGAGGCATCACGTCGTAGGCGCCTTCGATATAATAACCGTAGATCTGATCGGCGACATCGTTGCCATACACAGCGTTAATCTTGTCGGCGTCGCTGATGGCGGCAAAAGCGCCGACGGCCCGGAACGTGAAACCGTTGGTGGAATACTGTGCATTGGCGGAGACGAGACCGACCGTCCCGCTTCCAAGCGCGGAATCACCTTCCGTTGTGCTGCCGACAAAAAACGAAGCGCCAAGCTTGAGGTCGGTGTTGGGTACGACATCGATGCGGCCTGTGATCGAGGGATTCATCGGCGAACTCTCGAGCGCTTCCTGGCGGCTTCCACGAAGGCCCTCTTCGCCGGACAAACCTTCAGCCCTGAGCCCCGCCATGGCGTATAATTGGTATGACGTGTTTTCCGCAAACGATCCGTAAATGCCTGCACCGGCTTCTCTCCACGTTGTCGGGATAACGACATCATCGACGCTGGGCCGTTCGACCCCGTTAAATGTCGGGGGCTCGTGGATTTGATTGATAACTCCGATAGGGGCAAGAATGATTCCGGCCTTCATCCCGAGATGTTCGGAAAAATGCCAGTCGAGGTATGCCTGCTCGATCGCGACCTCTCCTCCTTCAGCGCCGCCGGAACCGGTCGCCTCGATCTTCGTGTGCTCAATTTCCACTTCCGACTTAAATGAAATCTTTTCATTAAACGTATGCCCCAGGTACAGGACGAACCGGTGAAAATCGAGCGTTCCGCGGGCAGCCCCGTCCGGTTCATTGTAGTGCAGCTCGCCGTAGCCGCCGATGCTGGTGGTTTCCTGCGCGGAGGCAGCGAGAGTAAATGACAGAGCGATGAACATGAGTGAAGTACGGCGTAGAAAGTTTTGCATTGGCAGCTTCCGTAAGTGAGTAATCGTGGTATGGAATAATGGTGACAAGGAGAAGAGCACTATTGCTCTTTTGTCACGTCGAAATATTTTCTCTGTTTCTGCAAATCGACAACACGAATTTCTATATTTCCCTCATGAAGGCGCGAAGCGAGAAAGATCGGCGCGCATCCGTTACCCTCCATCGATCCGCTGTTGGAATCGTCGGGCGGCTCATCCGTCGCCTGGCGGAGCTTGCTGAGGGGGGAGGGCGCGTCACAGAGCGAGCAAATCAGCTCGCCATTTTTCAAATAGTACTTGCCGTAGCTGTAGCAGGCATAACATGCATCAAAGGCGGTCCCGAATTTGCCAAGGCCGAGGCGGAGAATAAAGAATCGAATCTCCAGCCCGTTGTCCTCGATGGTAAAGCGATGAATTGCATTATCGCTCACGCGGGTGATCGGTATCCTCACGACTCCGGAAGAAGGTACCGGGACTGACTCTGCCGAAAAATCCATTGAAGTGTTCGACGAGAAGATCTCTCCGACCCCGAGGAAAAGAACCAGTCCCAGGGAGGCAATCGCGGCGGAGAGCTGCCAGCGCCGCTGAGGACGTGAAGATCCCGTACCGCTGCTGCGGCCGGGAATGAAGAACATTACCGCCGGAATACACACGATCGCGATAATGAAGAGCACTTCATGCTGAACGATCGGTCCCAGGATACCCATCATGTGCGGGTTTGCGGGGAACACTCCGTACTCGTAAAACTCGTGCAGGGAGTTGACGACGAGCTGGAGCGCAAAGATCAACAATGTTATCGCCGTGACCTTGAGAAAGCGGACGATGTCGATGCGGATGCTTCCGCGGATAAAGAGTACGGCGAAGACCACGGCGATCGAAAACCCTGCAAGCGTGCCCAGCAGGCTTCCCCATGCGTTTGTGCTCAGAGAGACCGCCTGGAGAAATATCGCCGTTTCGATTCCTTCACGGACAATCATAAAAAACGTGAAGCTGATGATACTGAGATGTGCGCGCCACTGCCCGGATGCCTCGACGATGGTGTTCACCCGCTGTTCGATCTCTCCTTTGATCTTTTTGCCTGTAAACCACATCCAGACAACCATGGAGATGACAAAGACTGCGGCAATAAGCTGGAAGAGGCCTTCGAGCGATTCCTGGTCGATCGCCAATTTTTGAAATATCATCGCCCCGCCGATGCTGGCGACGATTGCGAGGCAGAGCCCGAGATAGACGGAGCTGACCAGGAAGGGGCTTCCGATCTTCTGGAGGTAGACAACGAGAATCCCTATAACAAGCGCTATTTCTATTCCCTCGCGAAGGGCGATAATTAACGATTCAACCATAACCTAAGATTTTTTCTTCGATTGGCACTTTGCGCATGTCCCGAAAATCTGAAGAGAGGAATTGCGCGGGCGAAATCTTTTCTCCTCACACACTTCCCGTTGGATCTTTTCGAGCTTATCATTGACAAATTCGATTATTTCGCCGCAATCGAGGCAAATGAGATGGTCATGACGGGGCCGGCCAAATGCTTTTTCGTACCGGGAATGATCCTCGCCAAATTGGAGCCGTGAAATCAATCCGCATTCGACAAGGAGGTCGAGGGTATTATAGACGGTGGCACGCGAGGCCTTCAGTCCTTTTTGGTTGAGAGAGGCGAACAACTGATCGGCATCAAAATGCCCGTTCGATTGCATTATCTGTTCGAGAAGAAGAAACCGCTCCTTTGTAGGGCGCAGCCTCTTTTCTTTCAAATATGACGATAGTGTGGTTTTTGCAGCTTCGATATCCAAGAGAGGGACCTTCTTTAGACTTAGTCTAAATATAAATAATTAAAACAGAAATTACAAATTGCGTCTTAACCGCGGAATACGGGAAGTGGATTTAAAGAAAGGGCGGATCAGACTGACTGAAAACACTCCGTAACACCCCTCAAAAGCGTCCCAAAAAGGGCAATTATCCCATAGAATCCAGAACCCTCAAAAATCTTCAATTTTCCAAAGATTTTTCTTGCTTAATTTTGCAAATTTTATATATTTGTGCATCATTAAACGTTTACCTATTTAATATATTTAAGTGAAGCAGGATAAGAATAAGCATATCAAGGGCAGACCGATCGTTCCGAAGCCGGTCCCCAAGAATGTCCCCGTTACGAAGCTCGTAGACGAATATTTTCAAGCATATAATGCAGGCAGATTGAGGGAAGCATGCCATCTTTTCTCGCACAAAATGCTTGCAAAGGATGTAACAGTGGGAATGAGCCTCACGGGTGCCTTAACTCCTGCCGGATTAGGCGGTTCATGCATCGTACCGCTCATGAAAGCCGGATATGTCGATTGGATCGTCAGCACAGGCGCGAACTTGTATCATGATACACACTTCGCTATAGGCCATACGCTTCATCGCGGAACGCCGTTTTCAGACGATCGATTGCTTCGCCAGCGCGGGATTATCAGGATTTATGATATCGTATTCGATTATGAGGTGCTGCTCTCAACCGACGCCTACTTCAGGACACTTCTTCGATTGCCCGAATTTCAACGGGAAATGGGGACTGCAGAGCTTCATTACCGTTTGGGAAAATACATCGCAGCTCGCGAAAAAGTCCTCGGCATCAAGCACAGCAGCGTGATTGCGACGGCCTATCGATGCGGTGTTCCTATCTATACTTCTTCGCCCGGGGACAGCTCAATCGGCATGAATATCGCCGAAGTCGCGTTGACCGGCCATAAAATCAGAATTGACGTGCTCCTCGATGTCAATGAGACGGCTGCGATCGTCCTGGATGCGAAACGCAAAGGGGGAAAGAGCGGCGTTCTCATCATGGGTGGAGGGTCGCCGAAGAATTTTGTCCTTCAGACCGAACCGCAGATTCAGGAAGTCTTGAAGATCGATGAGAAAGGGCATGATTTTTATCTCCAGGTGACCGATGCCCGTCCCGATACCGGCGGCCTTTCAGGCGCCACGCCGGCCGAGGCTGTTACATGGGGAAAAGTCGATCCGGATAAGCTGCCCGACGCCGTTGTGGCGTATCTCGACTCGACGATTGCGCTGCCGATTATGACGTCGTATGCCCTCGCGAATGCCAAGCCGAGAAAGCTCAAGCGGCTTTACGATCAACGAAGGATTCTGGTCGCGAATCTCTATGACGAATATCAAAAAGTGTTGCGTCGCAAGAAAAAAATTAAATAACAACATAATCAAATCCCAAAAGGACTCGCCAATCAAATGGCGGGGAAAATTCATCCACATCATGGAGGGAAAACATGAGCCGATTCACCGAATTGCGGGACCTGCTGAATAGCTACGAGAAGGATTTTATCAAGTTTTACGAGAAAGGCAACAAGTCCGCCGGAACTCGCGTGCGAAAAGAGATGAACGAGCTGAAGAAAAAAGCTCAGGACATTCGCAAAGAGATCCAGGAAATCAAGCAAAAAGCGAAGGAATCCGAAGGCGGAGGAATGTAATTACTTTTTAGTTCGTGTTGGCAGGAGACTTTTTCGGTTCCGTTCGCGGGGCCGGGGAAGTCTCTTGCTCTTTATAGGGGCTTTTCGTTAGATTACTCCAACCTCACAACGGAATTCTCATGAAGATTTTCATTCTGGCCGCCGCGGCCATGGTCTGCACTTGCCTTTCCTTTGGCCAGGTTGCGGATTACAAAAGAATACATTTCGATGCGCTTGTCGTCGATACGCACAACGATGTCGTCCAGCGAATGCTCGGCGGAGAAGATATTTCGAAACTGACGCATCACGGCCAATCCGATCTTCCGCGGTGGAAGGAAGGAGGGTTGGATGTTCAGATGTTCTCAATCTGGGTGCCGCCGGAGCAGACAAAGAAAAGCTATTATGCGCAATCGGATGAGCAGATCGATTCCGTCGAAAGCCTCGCGAGGAGGACCCCCGACCGCGTTGGCATGGCCTATTCCACTAAAGATATTCAACGGCTCGTCAAGGAGGGGAAATTTGCCGCAATGCTCGGAATGGAAGGGGGACATCCGATCGATAACGACCTGAAAAAGCTTGAGCATTTCTACAAGCGGGGCGTCCGCTACATGACCTTAACTTGGAATAACAGCCTCGATTGGGCCACCTCGGCGAAGGACGAAACCGATCCCGAAGCCAAACTGCCGCACAAGGGACTGACACAATTCGGTAAAAAGGTCGTAAAAAAGATGAACGAACTTGGAATGATGGTCGATATTTCGCATGTCGGCGAACAAACATTCTGGGATGTACTGAAGGTTACCAGGAAACCGGTCATCGCATCGCATTCCTCTGCCTGGGCGCTCTGCCATCACAGGCGAAACCTTAAGGATGAACAGCTGAAGGCGATTAAGAAAAACGGAGGCGTGGTGTTTATTAACTTCTATCCGGCGTTCATCGACAGCACGTTTAACCGAAAAGAACAGGCCATGCAGGAACAGAATAAGGCGAAAATCGATTCCTTGAACAAAGCGGTCAAGGTAGAAGGCTTTCTCCAGGGACAGTATGTTGCGGAGCTTATGAAGGACGATTACGAGCCGTTCCGCCCGCCGCTCTCTACGCTCGTCGATCATTTTGATTACGTTGCAAAGCTTATCGGCGTCGACCATGTCGGCATCGGATCTGACTTCGACGGTATAGAAGTAGCACCCAAAGACATGGATGATGTGACACACTACCCAAACATTACCCGCGAACTCCTCAAGAGAGGGTATTCCGAATCTGATGTCAAAAAAATCCTCGGCGGGAACTTCATGAGGGTATTGAAAGAAGTCGAAAAGCATTGATGAAGCCAACTGCCCGCACCCGGCTCGCTCTTTGCCTCTCCGCCATCGTCATGATGTCGGGATGCGGGACCTCGCTCACCTCATTGTACCCCCGTCTTGCACCATATAAGCCGTCAATGGCGTCCGGCGCGCTTCTCGCCGACTGCGTTATCGTCGACGACATGATGGGAGACACGAACAAGGTCGATCTCATTTTGAATAAAAGCATGGGAGGGATGATTCTTACCTACTTTTCCGACAGAATGGAAGGAAAAGGATATCATATCGACAATGATATCCTCACCTCGGTCGGGCTGGCGATGGACCGGAATCAGGTCTACAAGGTGGCGCAATCGATACGGTCCCGGGAATTGAACCAGGAAGATTTACCGGTCGCTCTTCCTCCGTTTTACCTGAATGAAATATTCAATAGCGATTCGGCCGCAGGGAATCTCCGGGAGACATACGACGCGCTCGTCCATACTACGTCCCGCAGCGAAGGCTCTGCATCGTATGTTCCGTCTGCTGCGTCTGTCGGGAAGCAGACAGGCGCGGAGACGCTTCTCATCATTCTCCTGGGTGGATTCAACGTTGCCCCGAGCGAGCAACTGGGGGATGAAATAACGAGCGATCTTGGCACCATTGGAAAGGTAGCTGGTCAGCGCGTATCTCAGGTGACGGTCGCATTTTATATACTCGACTCCCGGACGGGTGAACTCCTGTGGGCCGATCAGAGGATCGCGCAGGGAGGGACAGTATATAAAGAGAAAATCCTCCTCCTCGCTGACAAAATACTTGACGCTCTTCCCTGATTCGGCTATTCTGGCCGAAATACGCTGAATTCCATACTTCCCCTTACCGTTGCAGGCTAATGAAGGGTGCTATATACCCTGATTTACCTATTGACACAAGTTTTCGATCTTCTTATATTTATTTTACGCATAACGCCTCCCCTTGTCTGTAATTCAGTGAACTATCCACAACGAAAGGAGTGTTCAGTATGGAGTCGAAAAGGAAACCCGCGGAGGAACCGGCGACGAAGAAAAGATTTTCATTACGCAAACTCGCCAGCCAGCTGATTAAGACAAAGACGATAAAGCAGAAAGAATTTATTTCCGCGACACCGGTCGAGATTTACGACGCCCTTCTCAACGACAAGAAACATTCGGCATTTACCGGAGCAAAAGCCACCTGCGATCGCCGCGTCGGCGGCAAATTCACGGCGTGGGACGGATACATTACCGGAAAAAACGTCAAGTTAGAGAACGGCCGCCGGATCATACAGGAATGGAAGACACAGGAATGGCCGCAGGGCTATCCTCCTTCCGTCATCGAATTCACATTCAAACAGAAGCGGAACGGTACGGTGGTAAATATGGTGCAGTCACTTGTTCCCTCGATCCAGGCTCCGAACTACGAGAAGGGTTGGAAAGATTACTACTGGCGCCCGCTGAAGAAATATTTCGGAAGAAAGACGCACTGAAGATCGAAGTCCTTCGTTGATGTACCCATTCTGATCTGCCGGGGAGTACTCCACAACTGCGGATAACTCTATCCGCAGATGCACCTCTCCATCACACTCTTAATCTCCTGGAATCTCATGACCCGAAAAAACATTGCCATGATAGCGGTTGTTGCCGTAGTTGCCGCCGCATTAGGAATATATATTGTGAACAGCTTCATGACGAACCGGAGCGAGGGCAGCATGGATGACAACCTCGCCCGTTTTGCTGCCGAAGCCAATAAAAACCTCCCCGTCATGGTCGACAAGGAAACGAGGCTGGATGCCACGGAGTTCGGAGGGAACAAGAGGTTTATCTACTCGTATACGCTGGTGAACTATTCAAAATCCGACGTCGATACAAGCCTCTTTCGAAAGAGCATGCAGCCGACGCTGATCTCGAACTATAAAACTAATCCCCAAATGCAGACGCTTCGCGACGAGAATGTCATCCTGCATTACCAGTACAAAGATAAGCAGGGTGAATTCCTGGTCGAACTTGTCGTCAGCCCTGCGATGTTTTAATCGACTTTACCCCCGGACTACCCTGCGGAGGCCGGGGCGGACCTCTCTTGCCTAAGTGTCCGTTTCTGCGTATCTTTGAGCATTACATATTTTCTCGCACTGATGAAACTTCTCTTCTGCTCTCTCCTTCTGTCGTTATCGGTATCCGCCTATACCCAACAGGATTCAGTCCTTAATTTCCCTGTTCTGGATGCGATGGCAATTCACGCCGGCGATTCGGCACACCCGGTTGCGCTGGTGAATAATACCTCTTCAATGCTCCTGGGGGAGACAAACGCGTTGAGCCAATATGCGTGGGACGGATTCATCGTGGCAGGCCGCGAAATGATGAAAGACTATGCCTTTCAGATGGACGATCTGTCGCTGCGGCGGGACGAAGTCACCGATGTTGTCGTGTCGCCGTATTCCCTGACACGGTTCTATCGTAATGGTGTTGAGGAAAACGTCTATTTTCTGGATTCGGTCAATGCGCTGGTTGTTGACCTCAAGAACGCCCGCGGAAAGGGGCTGTCGGTTCATCCTTCGTTCAGCGGCGGAACACACGATATCGATTTCTCACCTCTGTTCGAGCTCAATGTGCTTATGATTTCAAGAACCAATCATATGGTCCGGACAACAAAGGAAGATTACCCGGCCACGGTCGCGTTGTCGTTTCTCAATGAACTTTACTCGGCTGCGGCCTTCTATGAATCTCAGCCGGTCGGTTCATACTTTTCTCCGGCATATATCAGCACGGTCAAGCAGGACACCCTGCACCGGCTTCTCATTACCGTCGGGGATTCTCTCAAGGATGCCTACGTTCGATTAAAGCGGGTTGCCAAGAATTTCGACCAGATCAAGCTCAACACGGATGCGCGACGGGCTGGGTTTATCTCGGCAGTATCGCCCGCCACAGCAGATTCGACAACCCGTCTTGCCTTCTCATGGGCGGCGGCGGGATCTGCCGCGCTCTGGTCGGGCAAAGAGAATGTAAAATATCTTCAACAGCCCGCCGGGGCCGGGGCGCCTTCCATTCCGGGATCCGAACTTTTCTATCTCAACGGCGGGATGAACTATCTGCGCGCCTTGCTGGCACTTCAGGATACCGACATAACCCGTTCGTCGTACGGTGAAATCCGGGGTTCATCGGCGTCCTCGTACGATGTTTCCGGCTGGTCCGTCCTCGCCATCGATCGATATGTGAGAGCCTCTGCAGACTCAGGGCTTGCGCGACAGCTGTATCCCTCCGTCCGCCGGACGATCGACGGGACGCTGCGCTACCGGGCCGAGCAGAACGGACAACTAAAACACGCGTGCATGGATGGACAGTCTGTTTCTCTCTACGGAAGCGCAAAGAAAGGAAAAGCGGCGTATGCGGGGGCGCAGGCGGTTTGGCTTGCTCAGTTGGATGCCGGAATACGTCTGGGAATACGCACGGGCGACGCTGCGTCAGCCGATAAATGGAAAAAAATCCGGGGCCGTCTCGCAAAAAGCTTGAGCATGTGAATTATGTCAGTCCCCATTTACCAGGTAGATGCGTTCGTTTCAGACCGAAAGTTTTCCGGCAATCCTGCGGGTGTATGCATTCTTCCGGAGAAAGCGGATGACGCGTGGATGCAAAACGTGGCGATGGAAATGAATGTCTCCGAGACGGCATTTCTCGTGAAACGCTCCGATGGTTACGATCTTCGCTGGTTCACGCCGTCGGTGGAAGTCGCGCTCTGCGGGCACGCGACACTGGCGAGCGCGCATGTGCTCTGGGAGACGGGCCAGCTCGGCAAGGAAATGCCCGCACGGTTTCACACGAAAAGCGGATTGCTTACCGCTGAACGGAGGGAAGAATTCGTCGAGATCGATCTTCCCGCAGTAGTCGAAGCTGCTGAGACCCCTCCGCCGGAGCTTCTCATCGCTCTGGGTATCACCGCACAGTACGCCGGGAAAAACCGATTCGACTACCTTATCGAGGTTGAGTCTGAGAGCATTGTTCGCGGCATCAGGCCGGATTTCACTACGCTTCGAAAGCTACCGGTACGCGGAGTCATGGTGACGAGCCGTTCTCAAGATCCGGCATATGATATTGTCTCAAGGTTTTTTGCGCCGGGGGCTGGAGTGGATGAAGATCCCGTTACAGGGTCTGCACACTGCTGCCTTGCACCATATTGGAGTGCAAAGCTCGGCAAGACTGAACTTGTTGCGTACCAGGCGTCGCCGCGTGGCGGAGTACTGCATCTGAAAGTTGCCGGCGACCGGGTCAAACTTGCAGGCACCGCGGTTACGGCGTTACGAGGAGAGCTGCTCTAGACTACCCCGGTTCCCCAGTTTCCCACATCCCCACAACACCAGGCTCACGGCTAATCCGGGATACATCGGCTCAATGCCGAGGAGATACGTCCCGCTCCGGCCGGCAGCATAGCTTTCCAACAGCCACAGAAGCGAAGTAAGCCATCCACACAGCATGGAGTAAAAGGCGTACCGCGCCGGAATGTGCAATGCGGGAAAATAACTTGCAATCAGCGGCACAAGCAATCCCGGAATGATGATCGTCCCAATCGTGTACCAGATGCTGATGACGCTGGGGAGGAGAAGCGCCAGAAGAATTGAAAACATCAATGAAAGGATGAGGCCTATCTTCGTAAGCCGCGTCGAAAGCACTTCAGGCTGGCTTGTCGTGACGGACAATCTCATGACAATATCCCTTCCCAGCGTTTGAGCAGAAACAAACGCGAGTGTATTCAGCGTCGACATGATCGTGGCAAGCATGCCAACATAAAACACCCCTTTGGCGAACGGGGGTAAGACCGCCTCTGCCAGCATGGGGTACGCCGTGACCGGATTGGCGAGGTTCGGAAGTGCAGCCCGCGCGTAGAGGCCGGCGGTCGCGGTCATAAAATCGAAAACACACCAGAAAATTATTGAAACAAGAATGCCCCGCTGAGCGACCTTTCCCGATGACGCGGCGTAACAGCGTTGATGGAACGCCGGATCTACAAGCGTCCAGAGGGCGATGAAAAACCAGACGATGATAAACTGCATTGAGTTTCCGCCGTGCCACGTCAAATGGAGCGGGGGCAAATGCGCTTTCAGATAGTCGAACCCGCCGTAGGTCATAACAGCATAGGGAAGGATCACCGCAAATCCGACAAACATGAGAATAAATTCGACCACGTCGGTTTCGACGTCAGCCCGGAATCCGCCGGCGTAGAGGTACGATATTGCGGTGACGGCAGTAACGAGAAGACTGATCAACAAATTCCATCCGAACAACATTTGAATAAAGACGCTGAGCATAAGGATGTAGGGGGCCGGGGTCATGAGAATGAATGTCAACCCCGCACCGAGGACCGCAGTCCGCTTGTCGTACGACTGTGCGAGCTTGTCAGGAATGGAGAAGAGGTTCGTGGCCCGCACCTTCTTCGCCAGAAAGAAGGCGAACACGGCTGCGAAAACGTAATACGGGACTCCCTGAATCACCCAATTAGATATTCCGTACCGGTAGGAAAACTCTCCCACACCAAGGATGCCCCCGTACCAGGTCGAGACGAGTGTCATGACAAAGACAGGGAGGGTGAGCGATCTTCCCGCAAGAAGAAAATCCTCCTCATCCGCGCTGCTCTTTTTCACGGTTCGAAAACCGACGTACATCACGAGCCCAAAATAGAGTACGATGACGACAATATCCGCAGCAGCGAGGTGAATCATGCCCGGGAGAACAGATAGAGAAGAAGCGTTCCTTTTCTTACGCTGACGGTGACGGCGGAGGAGGTAGCCTGGTTACTGATCCCTTCGCGCTTGCCGAGTTCCAGTGTTTCATTGTTCAGCGGATACAGGAGGTTGCGGGTTGTAATACCGGAACACCGGTCAAGGGGAATAAGAGAAATCTTTTGGCCTTTTTTCGCCTCGACTTTTATTGTTCCGTGAACACGAAGAAGCATTCCATAGGCATCGTGAAAACGCAGTTCGATTCTTTCCCCAAATTCTTTAAAGCATCCGAGGCTCCCCGTTGCGTGATCGATCCGTTCCCCCAGCGCGCCGACGATGTCTGCCTGCCGGACGCCGCGACGCACACAAAACGAGATCGCCTTCTCCAGATCGGTGCTCTCCTGATCTTCAATAAGGACAATCGGTACGCGGGAAAAGTGTTTTTTTGTCGCGGGAGAAATAGAATCGAGATCGCCGAGAATGATATCGGGCTTCAGGCGTCGTTTGCGTGCCTTGTTCGCACCTCCGTCGGCACAGACGATGAGACCGGCCGCGGCAACCAGCTTGCTCAGGTTTGGTTGCGCGGGGAGAGGGCCGTTGGCGATGATAAGAGCGGTCTTTGCACCTGGCATAGGTTAGTACGTTACTGTTACGCCGAGCAGATAATTGCGCTCCGCGGCGGGGAAAAAGGAATCCGACTCGCCACTTGTGAAATACAAATTATTGAACAGATTCCTGACTTCTGCCCGGAGGTTCAACTTGACGCCAAACGCCTTCTCAATTGTGTAGAGGAGGCTGGCATCGGTGACGCCATACGCATCGTTCTTAGTACCCTTAAAATTATCAGTATAAAATTCTCCGACATACCGTCCTGCCAGTGAAGCCGTGAACTGTTCATCGCGGTACATCAGGCGAAGATTCGCCAGGAAGTCGGGAAACCCGGCGATAGGATTGTCGTCGAGGACCGTCAGTGTACCGCCTTCTATCACAGAAGACCGGATAAACCTGTTGCGGGAGAGCGACAGGTTGCCGCCGAGCTCCAATCGATCGAACGGCTTGCACGAAGCCTCGATCTCCATTCCCAGGTGCCGGGTTCGCTCAGCGTTGCCGGTAACCGGCTGGCCGAAAATATCCACCTGCCCGTTGTTCACGAGCTCATCGGTGAATTCCATCCAATAGAGGTTGAATGTGAAACGATAGTTTGAAGCCGCTACGCCGAATCCAGCCTCGACGTCGAGAAGGTGTTCCGGATTCGCGAGAGGCTTGGAAAAATCGAACGTGACGGCGCCTCCCGTGGTGTCGGCTGCGAACTGCGGCGTGGCGCCGAAGTAGGAATCCTCCGCGGCATAGAGATTGCGAAGCCTCGGCTCGCGCGAGGTGTACCCGATCGAAAGATACGTATTCGCCTTTTCGTTTATGTTATAATTAACTCCAAGGCGGGGATTGGCAAAGAAATAAGAATAACTGAAATTGTTGCCGAGAAATTTTTCATTTGCAACGCCGTAGCGATTATGAATCATCTGAACGTCGGCGAGAATATTCGTCTGCTCCGAGACCCGGTATAATTCGTGCGCATAGAATGAGAAGATGTCTTTTTCACCGTTATACTCGTAGAAGTGATAGTCCGGATCGAGGTTTGGCGGCAACCCTTCGGCAAATTGTATCTTTCCCCAGTGCGTCGAGCGGTGAATTCTTGCTTCTGCGCCGACGATGAGTTTGCCGCTCGTGTGATCGATTTCAATCCGGGGAAGCCATCCGAACTGTTTGTTGCCGACGAACGCACGCACGAGAGTATTCCCGGGATTTTGAGATGCCGGAATACCGTAGCTGTACCCGATGCGGAGCATTGACGTGTCGGCCCATGACGCATCGTAATCGAAATACCCGTCTCCGGTATAATAGAAGAACGTGTTGGCGAGGGTCAGGGCTGGCGCGATGTGCCACTCGTTGAGGAGCTCGTAATGAGGCTGTGAAAAACTTTCGGCTTCCTGGAGACGCCGTTGCTGGACAAACGAATATGCCGATCCTGTCGAGTCAGTCTCCCATGCGGCGAGATTCTGCCGGCGCAGCGCAGGATCGTCGTTGACGAACTTCGGGAGCCCTGTGTACGCCAACCCGTCGGTCAGCGGGCCACCGAAAAAATGTATCCTCGTTGTCATATCCTTGTCGTAACGGACCGCACCTAAAAAATACGAATTAAGCTCAACCCACGAGTTCTCCCGGTAGCCGTCGCTGAGAATTTTTCCGAGCCTGCCATAAAAAAGATAGCGCTGGCCGACAAGCCCGGAGTTGAAGGTGGCGCCAAACTTCCGGGTAGTGAGGGCCGTTGCCTTGTCGCCATATTCCTGAAATCCGAATATCGATTCCAGAGAGACAGACGGGTTCAGCTCGAACGGGCTGGAAATGAGATTCACCGATCCGCCGATCGCGGGGGGGCCGTAGAACGCGCTGCCGGCCCCGCGCTGGACCTGGATGCTTCCGGTGCTCGCAAGGAGATCCGGAAAGTCGATCCAGTAGACGTTGTGATCCTCAGGATCATTTTGCGGAATGCCGTTCACCATGACGGACAACCGCCGCTGATCGAACCCGCGCAGGTTGATATAATTGTAGCCGATCCCGTTTCCATTCTCCGAGTAATAGGTAATCGACGGAAGCTCGGAAAGCAAGAGTGGAATGTCTTGAACCGAATACCTTGTCTTCAGCTGTTCGCCGTTGAGATTCGAAAAAGTTGCCGGCGTTTCCCGCTCGCGCGCCTCGACCGGGCTGATGGTCACTGTGGGGAGGGCGTAGACTGTGTCACGGGACGTCGTTGTGGTATCCTGCGATCGTGCAGCAGAGGCCGGGATGAGGAACAGCAGTACAAGCAAGATCTTCATAATTGAGGAATACGTAGTTGAAAATAAAAATGCCGTTCTCAGAGCAAAGAAAACGGCACGAATTTTCTCCGTTTTCCTACGCTGGCATGATCCAGATCAGGTTTCCAGGGTTTTTCTCAGCCTCCCGACGATTCGGGAGACACCCCTAACGGCTACACGAAAATATAGGAGAATGAACGAAGGAATGCAAGTTGACTTTCCATAACCCCGTGATTATATTGGTTGTGCAAAACCGCAGCATGCCTGTCCCGGGAATGAACATTCATAATCTATCCAATCACGCGCCTTCACGCGCGCAACAAAAAGGAGAATCGCCATGTCCATGATGAAAGAGTTCAAAGAATTCGCGATGAAAGGTAATGTCGTCGACCTGGCTGTCGGCGTCATTATCGGCGCGGCATTCGGCAAAATCGTAAGCTCTCTCGTTGCTGATGTCCTCATGCCTCCGATCGGCATGGTCATGGGCGGCCTGGATTTCAGCGATCTCGTGATCACGCTGAAAGAGGCAATCGGAACGGCGCCGGCTGTCGTCGTGCGATACGGTGTCTTCATCAATACGATCATCGACTTTATCATCGTCGCGTTCTGTATCTTCATGATGATCCGGACAATGAACAGGATGAGAAGGAAGGAAGCAGCGCCGGCGGAAATCGCCTCTCCGACATCCAAAACCTGTTCCGAATGCATGATGGTTATCCCCATCGGCGCAAAACGCTGCGGACACTGCGGCGTGGAATTGCGGTCGTAAGTTAATTCTATTTCTTCACTTTATCATCTATAGGAGGTCTCTGACCATGAAATATTTTATCGGTTGTACGTTACTACTGCTTCTGCTTCTGGCGCCGTTGAACGCCCAGATCAAGAAGGAAGGACTCGGCGGCGGTGTCGGTATCGGCGGGACGGTTGCGAATACCGATCTCAAACAAGGAAAGACTGAATTATTCGGAAGGGCGTTTCTGCGCTATCCTCTCGTGAATCACATCGAAGGCGACTTCGGCGCCGGCATCGGCGAAGTTCGCAGCGAAGTATTTCGTACGCGCATCATTCCCTTCGATTATCGCTTTGTCATCAGCCCGTTCGAGTTCGAGAGCTGGAATCCTTACCTGTATGCAGGCGCGGGAGTTCTTCGTTTCGAGGTCCTGGATCCGCCGGCTGTGAGTAACGGAGACAGGCCTCAGGCGTGGACGGGAATGTTCCCCGCAGGCGTCGGCGCGCAATTCAAGATTAACGATCAGCTTCTGTTCGAAATGAGCGGCGGCTACAACCAGACGATGACGGACGATCTCGACGCCGTCAAGACCGATCACAAGGATGGATACTGGAATTTCCTCTTCGGACTAACTGCCACCGGCGTCGGCCCGGACCGCGATCCGGATAAAGACGGCCTCCTCAATGACGACGAAAAGCAGTTGGGGACGGATCCGAACAATCCCGATACGGACGGCGACGGACTTTCGGACGGCGATGAGGTAAATGTGTATCACACAAACCCTCTGAAGCCCGACAGCGACGGTGACGGCCTGAATGATGGCGACGAAGTGAAAAAGCACAAGACCGATCCCAACAAAGCTGACACCGACGGGGACGGCCTGAAGGACGGCGAAGAGGTGATGAAGTATACCACCGATCCTCTGAAAGCCGATACGGACGGCGACGGTTTGAAGGATGGCGAGGAAGTGAATCAGTACAAGACTGATCCGCTCAAGGCCGACACAGACGGCGGCTCCGTGAACGACGGGACAGAGGTCGCGAACAAGACGAATCCCCTCGATCCAAGCGACGATGTTCCGAAGAAGAAAGAAGAGTTCCAGACTGAGGTCGGAAAAGCGATCGTTCTCGACGGCATCGTGTTCAAATCCGGCAGCGCCGAAATCACCTCCGAATCGGAAGATATCCTGACGAAAGCATACAACACGCTTGAGCAGAATCCCGAAATCGAGGTGGAAATCGACGGGCATACCGACAATTCCGGCAGGCATGCATCCAACATGAAGCTTTCACAGAACCGCGCGGATGCTGTGAAGACATGGCTCACCGGAAAAGGCATCGCGGCTTCAAGGATCACAACGAAAGGATTCGGCCCGGACAAGCCGATCGCTTCGAACAAGACCGCCGAAGGAAAGCAAAAGAACCGGCGCATCGAGTTCCTGCGTACAAAATAAGTTCCTACTGCATGCTATGCCTTCACGATGTGTGGAGGCATAGCTGTTTTTTCTCCAGATCTGTAAATCAATAACCTAAAGGACTGAAATGAAAACCTCGATACTATGTATGCTCGTGCTGGTCGCGTCGATGATGCAGGCTCAGGATACGACCAAGCCTGCACCCGTCTATGGATGGAAACACGGCATGGTGGCGGGACTCACGCTCACCCAGGTTGCGTTTACCGACTGGGCGCAAGGGGGCGAAAATGCGCTTTCCTATACGTTTAACGCCGACGGCAAATCGGTGGACGATGAGCTGGGTTCCAACTGGGAAAACACCTACAAGTTCGCGTTCGGCCAAACACGGTTAGGCGGTCAGGGTTTGCGGAAGACCGACGACATCATCGATCTTTCAACTGTCTATACCTACAAGCTGGGGACATACCTCAATCCCTACGCTGCCGCTACGGTAAAGTCGCAATTTGCGAAAGGATTTATGTATGATCCTGCCGGAAATGAAATCGAAGTCTCGAAGTTCTTCGATCCGGGATACCTGACGCAAAGCGTGGGCGTCGGTTACCGGCCCGGAAAAGAAATCAAGACGCGGCTTGGATTTGCGCTGAGGGAAATTATTACGGATCAGTTCAATAAGTATGCCGACGATCCGACGACGGCAGCGATCGAAAAAACCTCCGTCGACGGCGGGATCGAGTCGGTCACAAACGTCGAGCTCCGGCTGGATGATAACATTCTATTCAAAACCGACCTTGAGCTCTTTTCACCCATCAAACACATGGATGAAGTTGTCGTTCGAAGCACGACCACAATCACGGGGAAGGTGAACAAGTATGTCTCGGCGATTTTCGGATTGCAGCTTATCAATGAAAAACGCATTTCACCGCGCACGCAGGTGAAGGAAAGCATTTCGCTGGGATTGACCTACACAGTATTCTAGCAGATCTACTACGACCGGCGGTTCGGGTTGAATCGCCGGTTTGCGCGTTTCCCCGCCTTCACACCTTCACGTCTCCGTGCTCAACGATTCGCATACTCACGCTCCTCCCTCTCGCCGACATGCCGCCGGTAGACCTCAAATTGTTGAATCGGCTCCAGCTTGTCATACTTTTCCAGGAATCCTTTCTTCCATCCGATAAATTCCAGGTACTCGCTGATCTTGAATAGTGGCGGGCAGCCCTGGCATTCCGAAGTATCAATGAAGATCAGATGAGGCTCCTTTGTAACGACGTCCTTTCCCAATTCCATAAGAAATCGTTTTTCTTCGGGGTCTGCAGAGCTCCACGTGTGGTACCGCGCGGAGTCGCTTGATGCGGCATCGTAGAGCATCGCGATCGGAAAGGCCACAGGGTAGCGGGTGCCGGGCAGGCGATCCGCGTAGATCGCAGTGGGATATGTCGGATAGACGTTCGTGGCGATAAACGTGACCCGGTCCGTCGGAGCTGTTTCATGCCGGATAAACGACACCAGGGGATCAATGTAATCGCGCTTGTCATCCGACAAATTTAATGCTCTCCGAACGACGAAGATCAGACACAGGCAGGTAAGCCCGAGGGCAATGGATCCAAGAATTGCCCGGTTGCGGTTGATCCCTATTCCGATCAGCGCGATCCCCATTCCGGTTATTGCAAAAAAGGGAATCATATGATAGAACCAGGGTTTTTGCTGGAAGATGTACGTACAAACGCCTGCGAAGGCTGCGGCGGCAAGGCACTGCGCAAGCTTCCGCTGCAGCTCCGTGAGTGAGCGTCCTGCTATGATGATAGCGGCGAAGGCTGTGAGTATTCCTGCCGGAATTAAGGTTCTCTGAATTGAATCAAGGAAGAGCACTCTCTTCCATGGACTGTCGTAGACGTGGTAATGGCTGGTGATGAACGGAATCCAGCGCGAGATTAGCGCGACACGCATGGACTGAGGGACCCAGAGAAAGTGCGCGCAGTAGATAAACACTATCCCGCAGACGATCGCAATTTCATTTCCATAGGCGAATTTCTTTGCGCGGAGTGCCAACCAGAGTTCTGCCGCCAGGAGGATGACCAGGAAATGCGGCTTCAACGATGAAGTGAGCCCCGTAAGTATTCCGATGATCCAGGGTACCGTTCGGCCGAAACTGATCGCCGAAGTCCGCGCCGCGCGAAGAACAAGCCACGGGATGCAGGCAAGGACAAACAGGTGCTCACGCTGGCCGAAGCTTCCGGAGGCATACACGAGAATTGAAAACAAGATCCACGCCGAGATAAGAAGGAGCCTCTGCGTCGGTGTTTCGAAGGCTCCCGTTCGTTTGATCACGAGGAAGAGCAGCAGCGAACTCAGCAGACCATATCCCGCAACCAGGTATTGAAATATGTCGATGACGCTGACGCCGGTGACATTCGCAATGAATGCCGGGATCGTGTGGAGATATAATGCCATCGGCGGATTGAGCTCGACGAAATCGACATAGGGAAGGTTGCCTTTCAGGAGAAGCTGAGCGCACTGCAGGAGGAGCGCCGAATCGTGATTCAACGGAACGGGGGAGAGAGCAACAAGAAGGAGCAGCGCAGCAAGTAAGAGAACGAGGAGTGCCGAAGATGTACCCGAACTGCCGGGACTCATAGAGTCCGTTAGCCCCCTCTTAATTCAGATTCTTTAAAATAGTCAGCAGCAATTTCCAGAACTTTTCGACGGTGTCAATATAGATCTTCTCGTCGGGCGAATGAACGCCTTCGAGCGTGGGGCCGAACGAGACCATATCCATCCCGGGAAATTTTTCGCCGATAATGCCGCATTCCAATCCGGCGTGTATGGCCTTGATGAGGGGCTCTTTTCCGTAGAGCTGCTTGAATGAATCCTTCGCGATCTTCAGAATCTTTGAATGAAGATCGGGTTTCCAGCCCGGGTAGCCGTCGGAGGAGACGGCGGTCGCACCTGCCAGTTCGAAGATATCGCGGGCGGTATCGACTGCCTCATTCAGTTCGGAAGCCACCGAGCTGCGTTGGCTCGTGGCGATCGTGATTGTCTTTGCAGTCGTGCTGACGACCGCCACATTTGTCGAACTTTCTATGAGGCCGGCGATTTCAGAGCTCATCTTGAGGACGCCATGCGGGAGCGAAGAAATCACACGTGTGAGCGCAGCCTGCTGGCGTTTCTTGATGACTCTTGCCTTCTTAATCCCAACGGCTTCGGTCAGCGTAATGGCAAGATCGGGATCCACCAGGATAAGCTCCGCCTTGATCGCGGACCGCATTTCACTGACGATGCGGAACGCTTCGGTGAGCTGCTTCTTCGGAACATACACCAATGCTTCGCATTCTCTCGGAATCGCGTTGCGTTTATTGCCCCCGTCGATAGCTGCAAGCCGCACGCCGAGATCGGACAGCTTCATAAGGACACGGTTGAGGATCTTGATGGCGTTTCCCCGGTTCTTGTCGATCTCAAGTCCGGAATGTCCTCCCTTGAGCCCCTTCACCCGCAGATGGTGCGGCGCGGCATTCTTGGGAGCGTTCTCCGGCGTGATTGAAAGCGTACCGAGAGTATCCCGTCCGCCCGAGCAGCCGACGTAGAGCGCTCCTTCTTCCTCGGAATCGAGATTCATGAGAGTCTTGCTCTCCAGAAAATCCGATTTGAGGTTCTGCGCCCCGGTGAGGCCTGTCTCTTCGTCGATCGTGAAGAGTAATTCAAGAGGCCCGTGTTCCAGCGCTTTGTCCTCCATGATCGCAAGATTCGTCGCCACCGCGATTCCATTGTCGGCGCCGAGCGTGGTTCCGTTTGCCATGAGAACATTTCCTTTTCGGACCAGCACGATGGGATCTTTAAGGAAGTCGTGAACCGTGCCCGCATTCTTCTCGCACACCATATCGAGATGACCCTGGAGGCAGATGCTCCTGAGCTTGGTGTAGGAAGGATGCGCAGATTTCTTGACCACAACATTGCCCGCCGTATCTTGTTTTGCGACGAGCCCAAACCGCTTCGCGGTGTCCATGACGTACTTCGCGATGGCCTTTTCATTCTTCGAGCCACGCGGAATGCGGGAAATCTCCGCAAAATATTTCCACACGAGCTGCGGTTGTAACCCTTCAATAGCTGTGGACAAGTGTACTCCTTTTAAATTTCATACTTTGTGAGCGGTAGGCTCAGTCTTTCTTCATTGCCGTACGGAATAACAATATGCCAAGCAATACGAACATGATCGCACCGATAAGGTCCGCACCGGCGCCAAGATTTTCCCAGCCGTGTATGCCGACGGAATCGAGCAAATATTCGGCGACGGATACTTCCTTTTGCGCTCCGCCGGACATCGTCATAAAGGTTATGCCGCTGAGAATCGCGATCAACACGCCGGTCAATGATCCGCCTGCAACCAACCCGGTACTGTAGAGCATGCCCGGACTCACTTCGGATTCTTCCTTCTTCTTCTGGATTCTATCAACAAGGGCTTTTAAGGCGCCTCCGGCAAATATCGGAGCTGTCGTCGAGAGCGGGAGATAAACACCGACGGCGAACGAAAGCGATCGTATGCCGCACAATTCGACGACTACGGATATTGCCATGCCAATGAAGACGAGCGCCCAGGGGAGATCCTGTGCAAGCAAGCCCTTGATGATGGTTGCCATCAACGTTGCCTGAGGTGCTGCAAATTTCTCAGTTCCGATTGCATGCGGAATTCCCTTATACGCCATTGATCCGTCTATCCATTGGAGGGTCATGCCCACGGCAAACGTAGAGACGAGCACGCCGATAATAAGCCCGATCTGCTGCCAGATCGGAGTCGCACCGACGATATATCCTGTCTTTAAATCCTGGCTCGTCGCGCCCGCGTTCGCCGCGGCGATACAGACGATGCCGCCGACGACCAGCGCGACCGATTGGAAGATATCGCCCTTCCAGCCGATGCTGACGAATATTAAACATGTTGCCATCAGTGTAGCGATCGTCATCCCGGAGATCGGATTGTTAGAGGAACCGATGATGCCGACAATTCGCGAGCTTACGGTGACGAAGAAAAAGCCGAAGATGACGATCAACAATCCCATGAGCAAGGTGCCGGGGAATGTTCCGGGCATTTGCGGCAGGAGCGCGATGATGAGAACGAGGAGAACCGATCCGATGACCACGTACGTGATGGGAAGATCCCGTTCCGTGCGCGATAATTTCACGCCAGACCTGTGTTCCTGCATGCTCTTAAAACTATCCTTGAATGCAGAAACAATTGTCGGAAGCGTCTTAATCAGTGTAATAAGTCCGCCGGCGGCGACAGCTCCCGCGCCTATGTACCGCACATATCCGCCGCGAATTTCTGACGGCGACATATCTTTGATAAGCTTACCGGCAGGTTTCAGGATCGCCGGAAGGGAGTCGCCGATAAACGCGATCAGCGGAATGAGCACCATGTACGAGAGAACGCCTCCCGCCACCAATACTCCCGCGATCCGGGGCCCGATGATATATCCCACGCCCATATACTCCGGGGTAATCTCGGCGCTGAGATTTGCGTTCGGGTATGAGGATCCACGTGGGGTTGTGTAGCCCGGAACATCCTTCCACAGGCCGAGGACGCTCATCAATGTCTTATAGGCAACTGCGATGCCGAGGCCTGCGAACAGGCGCTTCGCCATCGATCCCCCTTTTTCACCGGCCACCAGCACGTCAGCGCACGCGGCACCTTCGGGATATGGTAATACTCCGTGTTCCTTGACAATCAACGATCGTCGCAGGGGAACCATGAAGAGCACGCCGAGGATGCCTCCGACAAAGGCGAGGGTAAGAATGTTGAAATAATTGAAATAATTTTCACCGCCGGACAAAAAGATCAGTGCGGGGAAAGTAAACGCCACGCCCGCCGCGATGGATTCACCCGCAGATCCAATCGTCTGCACAATGTTATTTTCGAGGATCGTGGACTTGCCGACCCTTTTAAAGACTGCGATCGCAAGCACGGCAATCGGGATGGAGGCAGAGACCGTCAATCCGGCACGGAGCGCGAGATAGACGGTTGCGGCACCAAAGATGAGCCCAAAGAAAGCACCGAGGAGAACCGCTTTCAATGAGAACTCGGCCATCACCGTCTCAGCAGCAACGAACGGTTGAAATGATGATTTATTATTTTCAGCCATCGAGGATTCCTCTATAGTTGTGGCGTTAGCGGATTAATTTAATTGAGATCGTGTGAAGAGTGACCTGAGAACATACCCCGCAATCCGAGGGTTTTCCTTGAAGCGGCGGATCGAGTACTGATACCATTGTTTTCCAAATGGCACGTAGATTCTCAGCCGGTGGCCGTCGCGGAGTATGCGCGTCCGCAGTTCGGGCCGGACACCGAGGAGCATCTGGAATTCATAGAGAGATGCTTGAAGATTCATCTGCTTTACAAGGGCCGAAGAACCGTCGATAAGTTCGTGATCGTGTGTGGCGATCCCCACATATGCCTGCCCCTGCAGCATGGCAGAAAGAACATCGAGAAAATTCTTGTTAATTTCGTCGTGTCCCTTAAAGGCGATCGATTCCGGTTCGATATAGATGCCTTTGCAGAGCCGGAAGTTGCCGAGGCCGTCCTTCATAAGAGACTGTGCGTCGGACATCGTGCGCCGCAGATATGCCTGGAGGACGATGCCAAGATTATTGAATTCTTTTCTCAATTCCCGGTACACCCAGAGCGTATCGTCTGTGCAGGAAGAATCTTCCATGTCGATCCGGATGAAATTGTTGAGCTCCTGTGCCAGGCGGGCGATTGACCGCATGTTTTCGAGACAGAACGACCGGTCAAGTTTCAGGCCAAGCTGGGTGAGCTTGATGGAAACGTTGGATTGAAGGCGCTGCTGCGCGATCGTCCGGAAAAGTTCAAGAATTGAATTGGTAAAGGCAGTCGCTTCTTCGCGATGATGGAGGTCTTCACCAAGTACGTCAAGGGTTGCGAGAATGTTCTGTGCATTGAATTCCCTAACGACCCGGCTGGCATCCTCAACAGATTCACCGGCAATGTATCGGTTGGCAAAATGGCGGACAACTGGCTTCGGAACCGCAGGAAGCGCGGCGACGATCAGCTTATTTAATACATTCATTGAATCTCTATGTCCGGCGAGCGCTTCGATGTGTGAGTATTAGAGTAATGACTTGCAGAATATAGAGAAGAAGGGGATGAAAATCAAGCATTTCAGCCGAAAACAAGGTTTACAAGCCAGACGGAGATGAGAACAGCCGCGGCATCCACGATAATCCCCGCTAGAACCGCCTGTCTTCCCTTGGTAATTCCGACTGCCCCGAAATACACTGCGAGAACGTAAAACGTTGTCTCGCTGCTTCCCATCATTACAGAGACCATTCTGCCGATGAGAGAGTCTGGCCCGTGGGATTTTATGATTTCCGACATGACGCCGAGAGATCCGCTTCCCGATAACGGCCGGATGAATGCCATCGGCAGCGCCTCCGGCGGCATGCCGATAAGCCTTGTGACGGGGGAGAGAAGGTTTCCGAGAATCTCCATGGCTCCTCCAGCCCGGAAGATGCCGATGGCCACGAGCATCGCGACGAGGTATGGAATGATGCGTACCCCTACATTAAACCCCTCCTTCGCTCCTTCAACGAACGCCTCGTAGATTTTGACTTTCTTGACGACGCCGTAGACAATAATGAACAGTACGAGCAGGGGGATTGCAATAATAGAGATCAACCCCATGATGTCGACGAACGACTGCATCAACCCTGGCCCTCAGGTTCAAGCTGCTTTCTGAAAAACGGAAGCTTCGCAAGCAACTTTACCGTAACGACGCCGATGATGAGGGTTGTGAAGGTCGCAATGAGAACCGGCCCGAGGATCTCCGTCGGGTTCCGTGAGCCCGCCGCCGCCCGTATTGCAATCACCGTTGCAGGGATGAGCTGCACGTTGCTCGTATTGATCACAAGGAACGTGCACATCGCATCGGTCGCCGTCCCCATTTTCCGGTTCAGCTTGTTCAGCTCCTCCATTGCCTTGAGGCCTAACGGGGTTGCGGCATTCGCCAGGCCAAGCATGTTGGCCGAAATATTCATGATCATGGCTCCCATCGCCGGGTGATCGGCGGGGACGTCGGGAAACAGCCGGGTCATGATCGGCCGGAGAAGCCTGGCCAAACTGGCGGTTAGTCCCGATTGTTCGGCGATCTTCATGAGCCCCAGCCACAGCGCCATGATGCCAATGAGGCCGATGGCGAGCTCGACCGCGGTCTTCGCGTATTTGATAATGCCGTCGTTCGTCACGGAGTTCAGGTTGACAAAGGAAACGGCGTCAAAGCTCAGGTTTGCCCCGATCGCCGTCGCGCCGGAGTCGGTCGTGAGGTGGATGCGTGCCGAAAGATAGTCGGAACTCTTTTGCGCTTTAAGCCTGCCATTCCACAGCGGCGGAGCTTTATCGTTAAGGAAAATATGGAGTGTGCCGTCGGTTGTATTGGAGAGAAGCAATTCTGCCTTCTGCGGTTCGGTTGGAGCACCGGAAAAGGTCGACGTATGGACGATCGTGGAATTGCTTTCGTTCTTGAGTGCTTCGGTTCTCCGGTAGAATACCGTGCAGGGAAGCGGCTGGTTCGGCGTGATGCGAGCCGAATCGGAGGCGAGCTTTAGTTCGACAATATCTGTCTCGCCATTATGATACTTATGCGCCGAAATGTCGCTAACATCGCCGTACACTGCAACAGCAATGCCGATGACGATAAGTCCAAGCCAGATGTAGTTGAGCATGTCGTTATGAATGTCTCAAATCGTCGATAATATACTGCAATAATGTCCTTATGTCAATAGAACCCCCCCCAAAAAAAAACAAGAGAGACTGCGAAAACAGTCTCTCTTGGTGGTAAGGTCGTACTACTATAAAGTTCGACGGCTCTTTTGCCCTAAAGCATCGTCGAAGGTTTATTTCTTCTGTTCACCGTTGGAATTTTTCGACATCAGAAGGAACTGGGCAAGAATCCCGTCCATAATGTTCGATCCGCCGTTATTGCCGCCCGTGATAAGAGTGTCGGGCATGATGCGAACATTGCCCCCGGAGATCTTATCGATCACCTGAAGCCTTGTAAAGTTATCCTGTCCCATCGCTTTCGTCTGAAGTTCGTAAGCGGTGGCATTGGCTTTACCGATGGCTTCGATTTTTTCAGCTTCTGCCTTGCCGGTGAGCGCGATGCGGTTCGCCTCTGCATCTGCGGATAACTTCACCGCTTTTGCATCACCCTCTGCTTTCTTCGCAGTCGCGTCCGCGTTATTCTGAGCAATCTGGATGCCCTGCTGCGATTGGACAACTCGTTCCTGGATATCAGCAAGCGACCGTTGCTTCTCCAACTCCTGGCGTTGCTCCTGCGCTTCCTTCTGCGCGAGATACGTGGCTTTATTCTCCTGCGCCAATTTTCGGTTGGTAAGGGTTTCCATCAGGCTGTCGGGAGGCGTGATATCGCCGATGAGCGTGTCCACCGCTTTGACATTGTATTGTTTCAGCACACCTTCAATATGATCCCGCGCGGATCGCTGTCGTTCCTGGCGCGTCGACAGGAATGAAATAACGTCGGAGTCCTGCGCTGAGTTACGAAAATAGTTGCCGATCGTCGGCTCGAGAACCTGGGAGACGAGATTCTTCATATTGCCGAACCTCGCAATGACCTTGGGTGCTTCGATCGCCGGCACGTGGATAATTTGTGAAACATCCAGATTGAATTTAAACCCATCTTTCGATCGGACCGTTATGGTCGACAAATTCTCATCGAGTTTATGAGACTCTGTCCGCGCCGTCGCCCAGTTCAACACCAAATTTGTGGTCGGAACAAGTTCTACAGACATGATAAACGGATTGATAGCGTACTTGCCCGGTCCGAGCGTTTCGTTCCAGACACCCCGCTGTCCTTTGGAGACGATATTGCCGTGTTCAAACTCTACGCCGCTGACATCTCTCCCTTCCTCTCCGACGAACGAATTCACAACGCCGACATACCCGATGGGGATATCAAGCATCTCGATAATCTTTACCGTGACTGCCCAGGGATTGAGATTCCAGGCGCCTGCCAGTAAGACCTGCTGCTGAAGGCCTCTGAAACCGCCTGCCCCAATAAACTTGTCGAAGTCCTGGTAGTTGTTATGGCCGGCAACAAGATCACCGGCGATTTCCCCTTGCTTCAAAGGTTTGCCGTCCTGCGTCGTAACAACGCCGACCTGGTTCGGAGGTATCTTGGTAATGGGTACCATCTGGACTTCAAAGAGCAGCGTATTGACACGATACGTTCCCGTGAGGATGACGGCCGATTGCCGCCCCTTTTGTCCGCCTTGTGTCAAAAACTTTCTGGAGTCCTGAAAGTTATCGCACTCGACCCGTTTTCCCAAAATCCTGTCCGAGTCAAGCGATGCGCCATCCCTGGCGATGACCAATCCCAATTGTCCTTCAGGAATCACAGTAAACGTCTGCTGCGTGACAGAGTACTGCCAGGGCCACAGCCCGAAGTAGAGGCCCGGCGCCAATGTGTCTGCCTGAAATCCTGCTTCACCTTCCAGCGCCACAATGCGGTCAGGCGGGAGCTCTTTCTTTGAACCGACCAGCACATATTTCTTTTTTACCAGGCCGATCTTATCCTCGGGGATGCGTACCATCCCGAAGATGAAACGAAGGATATAATTGTAGAATAAGAGGGCAAACCCTAAAAGTAGTACCCACCAGTATGATGTGATTATTTCAGACATGACGTGTCCCTCCAGACGGTCAAATTATGAGCGAATAGTACCGAAAATAGACATGTGGGAAGAAATGATACACTAAAGATACGGAATTCTTTACATAGCAACAACAACCCCTGACGCCCTGTAGTATCATATTTCTAAACGATTCATCGTTTATTCAACGGTCCGGGTTCAAGCTCAGCCGGCGTGGTTGAATGTATATGCGGGAAGTCGTAATTTGAGAAAAATCGAATGGCGTAAGAATGAAAGTCTTTCAGATATATCGAAGGTCGTTGGTAGTACTTGCGATAGTGGCTGTTTCCATCGCCTCTTTTGAAATCTCCCCGGCGCAGTCGAAGCCCGAGCTCATCAGCAAGCTGCTTTCGACCTATGCTCAATACGGTATCCTGAACGGATCGGTCCTTATTGCCGAACGGGGAAAGCTTGTGTTTGAAAAGGGTTTCGGGTTTGCCGACATCGAATGGAATGTCCCGAACGAGGTTGAAACAAAATTCAACCTCGCGTCTGTCACGAAACAGTTCGTGGCGATGCTGGTTCTCCAGCAGGTTGAAAAGGGAACGATAAAACTTGAGGACAGGATTACCGATTACCTGCCCGGGTACCCGGCCAGGACCGGCAACAGAATTACGATCCACCAGCTCCTGAATCACACCTCGGGCATTCCCAACTATACCGATCTTCCTTCGTTTGACAACGTCATCAGCAGGACGCCCTATCCGTCGCCGCAGGCGATGGTCCGCGTGTTCAGCGACTCCGCGCTGCAGTTCGATCCCGGAACGAAATACTCCTACAATAATTCCGCGTATTTTCTCCTTGGCGTCATTCTCGAGAAGGTGACCGGCAAAAAGTTTGACGATTTGCTGCATGCGAATATTCTCGGTCCGCTGGGGCTTAAGAATACCGGCCTCGACGATCAGTATGCGTTATTGCCAAAACGCGCGATGGGGTACAACCGCGGCGTTCTGGAAAACAACCATGCGGGAGTCTGGGACCGGTCATCGTTGTATACCGCCGGCGGCATGTATTCTACCGTCGAAGATATGTATCGATGGGAGCAGTCATTGTACACCGATAAACTTCTCCCTGACCGCTACCGGTCGTTGTTGTTTACGCCATCGATTACGATTGATTCGGTCACGAGCTACGGCTATGGCTGGGTGATCAAGCGAATGCCGACGCACATAGGAAAGGACAGCGTTACGGTTACCTACCACACCGGTACGATCACGGGCTTTAACGCGCTTATCTTCCGCATTCCGGAACGTCGGCAGACCTTCATTTTCCTCAATAATATTCTTGTGGGAAGAGAGCGCCTTATCGCGATGGCTACGGGATGCATGAATATACTCAACGGCGCTCCGTATGAGTTCCCGCGGCGGTCGCTCGCTGAAAATCTCGGAAAAGTGTATCTCCAGGACGGGATTGGTTCCGCGGTCGGAAAGTTTCCGGAAATGAAACGCGACACTGTGCACTTCGAGCTGGTCGAAAGCGAGATGAACGATCTCGGGTACCAGCTCTTGAGATCGCACCGGCAGAAAGATGCCCTCGAAATATTCAAGCTAAATTCCGCCGAGTTTCCCCTCTCCTCCAATGCCTTTGACAGCGAAGGGGAAGCGTTCCTCAGCCTGGGAGACACGACGAACGCCGCGATGAGTTATTCCAGATCGGTGCAGCTGGATTCCACAAACTTCAACGGCAGGGAGATCCTCCGGAGGTTAAAACCCAGGTAAGTTTGTACTATAGTATCGTTCGCGGTATCCTTCGCCGGCCTGCTTTGCAAATCAGCTCATTTATAGCTATATTTTCAATGAAATCCCGATGTCAAAGTCGGGATTATTTTTGAAATATTGCCCATTTCATGAACCACATCCGAAATTTCTGCATCATTGCTCACATCGATCATGGCAAGTCCACGATAGCCGACCGTCTGCTTGAGCGGACGGGGACGATCACCGAACGGGAGATGAAGACCAACCAGGTGCTCGACGACATGGAGCTCGAGCAGGAACGCGGCATCACCATTAAGCTCCATGCCATTCAAATGAACTACGCAGCGCAGAATGGAAAGAAGTACGTTCTCAATCTCATTGATACTCCCGGCCACGTCGACTTTTCCTATGAAGTTTCACGCTCGCTTGCCGCCTGCGAAGGGGCAATTCTCGTTGTCGACGCCTCCCAGGGGGTAGAAGCGCAAACCATCAGCAACCTGTACCTCGCGATCGATGCCGGGCTGGAAATCATACCGGTCATCAATAAGATCGACTTGCCGAGTGCGATGGTCGATTCGGTCAAACACCAGATTATGGATCTCATCGGATGCCCTGAGGACGAGATCATTCTTACAAGCGCCAAGATGAAGCTGGGCGTCGACGAAATTCTCGAAGCTGTGGTCAAACGTGTCCCGCCGCCGAAAGGCGACCCGGAAGGTCCGTTGAAAGCTCTGATTTTCGATTCCATTTTTGACGGGTATCGCGGCTCGGTCGTCTACATCCGCATCGTCGACGGAACATTGAAGGAAAAGGACAAGGTGAGATTCTTCGCGACAAATAAGATCTTTGACGCGGAGGAGGTCGGCATCCTCGAAATGCAGCGCGTGCGGACGAAAGAACTTTCCGCCGGGAATGTCGGTTATTTAATACCGGGTGCCAAGGATGTCCATGATACGAAAGTGGGTGATACGGTCACCAGCGAGGCACAGCCTGCCGATGGCCCGCTCCCCGGGTACAAGGAAGCAAAGCCGATGGTGTTTGCAGGGCTCTACCCCGTGAATGCCGATAATTTTTCCGAGCTCAGAGAGTCCCTTGAAAAACTCCGGATGAACGACGCATCGCTTATTTTCGAGCCGGAGTCATCGGTTGCCCTCGGCTTCGGGTTTCGTGCGGGTTTTCTCGGCCTCCTTCACATGGAGATCATCCAGGAGCGGCTGGAACGGGAATATCAGCAGGAGCTTATTACCACCGTTCCGAACGTCGAGTACCGGGTGATTACCACAACCGGCGACGTCGTTCTCGTCGATAACCCTGCGTTCATGCCGGCGCTGGGGGACATCGAACGCGTGGAGGAGCCGTACATCAAGGCGCAGATCATCACGCCGTCCGAGTATATCGGTAACGTTATGAAATTATGTACCGAACGCCGCGGCGTTTACAAGAACACGACCTATATCGACCCGACCCGGGCGGACATACGGTACGAGCTCCCGCTCTCCGAAATTATTTTTGACTTCTACGACAAGCTGAAATCGACATCCCGGGGATATGCATCCCTTGATTATGACTTTCTCGAGAACAGGGAATCAGACCTCGTCAAACTCGATATTTTGCTGAACGGCGAATCGGTGGACGCGTTGTCGACGATCGTGCACCGGGACAAATCGTACGAGTGGGGGAAGAAGCTGTGCGCAAAGCTTCGCAAACTTATCCCGCGCCAGATGTTTGAAGTGGTGATCCAGGCGGCGATCGGGAGCAAAGTCATTGCGCGCGATCAGATTTCGGCGATCAGAAAAAATGTCATCGCAAAATGTTATGGCGGCGACATTTCGCGCAAGCGCAAACTCCTTGAGAAACAAAAAGAAGGCAAGAAGCGTATGAAACAGGTGGGACGCGTGGAGATACCGCAGGAAGCGTTCCTGGCAGTTCTCGCAATGGAAGAATAGACAAAAGGAAACGTATGGCAAAGAAAGCGGAAGAAAAAGCAGAGGGCTCAGTGGACAAGGTGAAAGCGTTTCTCAAAGAGTTCGTCATCGTCTTCGGGGCGTTCCTCGTGCTCAACAGTTTTGTCATCGCTTCCTTCGAGGTTCCCACCGGTTCGATGGAAAATGAAATCATGACGGGAGATTTTCTCCTCGTCAATAAGTTTGTCTTCGGCGGAACAACGCCGAAAACGATTCCGTTTACCTCGACGCAGATCCCCTCGTTCAAGCTGCCGGCCCTCTGGAAAGTCGACCGGGGCGATGTTATCGTCTTTATCTTCCCCGGCATGCGGGACGAAGTGGCCCCGGCGGAGTTCGCGTATTATCTAAAGCGCTGTATGGCGGTCGCGGGAGACACACTGCAGGTCGTGAACCGTGTCGTCTACGTGAACGGCAAGCCCGCTCCGGTCCCTCTCAATATGAAATTCAATACGCCGGTCATCAAGCCGGCGGGCTATGCGGACACGAGGATTTTTCCCGACGGCGCACCGTTTAACGAGGACAATTACGGCCCCATTGTGATCCCGAAAAAAGGAGATCACATCGCGCTGACACCGGCGACCCTTCCGGCGTGGAGAATCTTCATCATGCGCGAAGGGCATGCCGTGGCGCAGCGCGGAACGCAGATTCTCGTCGACGGAAAACCGCAGGACTCCTACATTGTCCAGCGCAATTATGTCTTTGGAATGGGAGACAACCGCGATAACAGCCTTGACAGCAGATTTTGGGGATTCATTCCCGAAGAAGCGGTTGTGGGCACTCCGCTCGTCGTGTACTGGTCGTGGGATCCCGACGTGTCGATCTTTGCGGTGAAAGACAAACTTTCGTCCATACGGATGAGCAGGTTCGCGACGCTCGTCCACTAGGTTTCCTATGCTTCACAATGTCAAGATATGGAGAATCGTTTGGCCCTACCTCCAGGTGGTCCTCGGCGCAGCTGTTGTTGCCCTCCTTCTGAAAACCTACGTCGTCGATGCGATCGTCGTTCCCTCGCATTCCATGGAGCAGACTCTTCTTGTCGGTGATTATGTCATTGTGAATAAGCTTGTTCACGGAACCGGGGAGAATTCCGAAGCAGGCATCGCTCCCCTGCCGGCGGTGCGCCGTGTGGAGAGGGGGGATGTTGTCGTGTTCCGTACGCCGTTTGAATCGCATTCGGGAGAAACCATCTTTGTCAAACGCTGCATTGCCGTTGCAGGCGACGAGATCGCCATCGAACAAGGTACGGTCCTCGTCGACGGCGTCCGGATGCCTCTGGAGCGGGGCCGCAACGACGAATCCTATGGGCCCGTTGTTGTCCCGCAGAATCATCTGTTTGTCATGGGAGACAATCGTAACCATAGCTTCGACAGCCGGGACTGGGGATTTCTTCCGGAAGAGAATGTGATCGGGAAAGCAACCTTCATCTATTGGTCGGTCGACAAGGAAAACGGCATTCACGGAATTTCTGATTTCTTTTCCTCGATCCGCTGGAATCGCGTCGGAACACTTGTTCATTAAGAGCCCCTGTGGCAAGCCTGTATCTCCATATTCCTTTCTGCGAGCATAAGTGCATCTATTGTGACTTCTATTCCATCGAATCGATCGATCCGATGGAATCGTTTGTCCGCGCGCTGAAGAACGAGATTCTCCTGCACGATTCCTATGCAGCGAAGGAATCATTCGAGACGATCTTCTTCGGGGGAGGAACCCCGTCGCTGCTCTCCCCGGCCGTTCTCGGAGAGATTCTTAATTTGTTATCGAAAACGTTCACGATCACTCCCAACGCTGAAATTACGATGGAAGCAAACCCCGGGACGGTCGAACAGAAAAAGCTTGGGGACTTCCGGGCCGCGGGCGTGAACAGGATCAGCTTCGGGGTTCAGTCGTTCCATGACGATGAATTGCGATTTCTCACCCGCATTCATAGCGCGGACGAGGCCGAGTCCGCGATCCGCTCGGCGAGAGCGTGCGGCTTCGGTAATGTCAGCCTGGATTTAATCTTTGCGCTCCCCGGACAGACGATGGAGAAATGGATGTCGAACCTCGAACGGGCGGCGCGGCTTGACCTCGAACATCTTTCCGCCTACAGCCTGATCGTCGAGCAGAATACTCCGCTCTCGCGGATGGTGAGATCGAAGCAGGTTTCCCAGCTGCCGTTGGAAACGGAGGCAGATATGTACCAGGCGACAATGGCATTTCTTCATGCCAAAGGATACGAACACTACGAGATTTCGAACTACGGCAAGCCGGGGTATTTTTCCCGTCATAACATGAATTACTGGAACCACTCCAACTACCTGGGGTTCGGGCCTTCGGCCCACTCGTACTGGACAGGCAAACGCTGGTGGAATATTTCCAATGTCCAGAACTATTGCGATATGATCTCAGCCGGCCGTCTTCCGCGGGCAGGGGAGGAGCAACTTGAACTTGCCCAGCTGTTCGATGAGAGAATCATGCTGGGGCTTCGCAGCGACGGCATCGACCTGGAGCGCCTCCGGCGGGAATTCGGCGGCGAAGTTCTTGCGCCGTACCGCGAGACCATCGATCTCCTGATCGGTGAGCAGCTCGCGACCGCCACCGAAGCATCTCTGCGCCTGACTGACAAAGGATATCTGCTGTGTGACGAAATTACACAACGCTTTCTGGCGACTCCTTCCGCCGCTTGACCTTCCTTGCGATTGTTTCCAATTTCATCTATATTTAGTTCGCATTTTTAATGAATTTCCCTGTTTTATTGAGGATTGAATGTCTGAAAAGAAGATAAACCGAATTACCGCCGTGGGAGTTTTTCTTGCAACTCTCATCGTGTATATGAAAACTCTCTCCGTTACGGTGGTATTCTGGGATGTGGGTGAATTTTGCGCGGCTTCGCGCCTGCTTGAAGTGCCGCACCCGCCCGGCTCTCCCTTGTTTACGCTTATCGCCCGCCTGGTATCCCTGGTTCCGTTTCTTCCGGATATCGCCGCGCGCATGCACGCCATCTCGGCGTTCGGCAGCGCTCTCGGCATTATGTTCCTCTATCTCTCCGGCGTGAAAATTATTGGCCGGTTCCATCGCATTGAAAGCAACATCGACAGATTTATCGTCTACGGGTCCGCGGCGATCGGCGCGTTCTCCCTCGCGTTCAGCACGACGTACTGGGATAACGCGATCGAAGCGGAAGTCTACGGCCTCGGGATGTTCTTCATCTCAACGTGCGTCTGGCTTGTCCTGCGCTGGTGGGAACGCGCCGACGAGCCGCATAATGAAAAGTATCTCATGCTCATCGCGTATGTTCTCGGACTTTCGACGGGCGTGCACATTCTCGCGCTCCTCATTGCAATACCCATTATGATGGTGGTGTACTTCAGAAGAGTCGAATTCTCCCGCGAAAGTTTCATCAAGTTCGGGCTCCTCGCGGTCGGATCATTTTTTGTCATTTATCCCGGTATCGTGCAGGTGCTCCCGTCGTTGCTCGACGGAGAATTCAAGGGATTTAAGAGCGATCTCCTTCCTTTTATTCCGCTCTTATGCATTGTGGCGGCGGCGTACGGCGCCTGGCGCAGCATCGAAACAAAACAGAAGTTTCTCCATATCGCCTGTCTTTCGTTCCTGTTTATCGTCCTCGGGTATACGACCTATACGCAGGTGCTCATCCGGTCGAACGTCGACAACCTCCCGATGAAGGAAAATAACCCGAATAATCTCAGCCGGCTCACGAGCTATCTGACGCGCGAGCAGTACGGCGAGACACCGATGTTCAAAGGCGAGAGCTGGGATAACGATATGCAGAACTACAGGGAAAAACTTTTTCCCCGCAGATGGTCTCGCGAATCGATGCACGAGCCGACGCGGTCAAATTATACCAGCGACGGTGATTTTTTCTGGAATTACCAGGTGAAGCACATGTTTCTCCGCTATATCGGCTGGAATTTTGTCGGGGCGGAAGGCGACTGGCAGGACGCGGGGGTCAGCTGGAAAGAAACCTTCGGCATCCCGTTCCTCCTGGGAATGATCGGACTGTATTATCATTTCAAGAAAGACTGGAAAATGGCGCTGGTGTTCTTTGCCGGTTTCATGATCATGGGCATTGTCCTCGATCTGTACCAGAATCAGCAGGATCCCCAGCCGCGCGAACGTGACTACTTCTACGTCGGGGCGTACTATTGTATCGCGCTCTGGATCGGCGTCGGCATCACGGGCATCGCCGGGATGATCAAGGAAGCCACGAAGGCGTCGGGTGCGTATGTTCCGGCTGTTTCAGGGTTACTCGCAGTTGCATGTATTGCGGCCCCGGTCAATCTCGCGCGCATCAACTGGCATGAGCATGATCGCAGCGGAAATTACGTCGCGTGGGATTATTCGTACAACCTCCTTCAGAGCTGCGAGCCGAACAGCGTCCTCTTTACGAACGGCGACAACGATACATTCCCCCTGTGGTATCTGCAGGATGTCGAAGGAGTTCGCCGCGACGTTCGCATCGCGAACCTCAGCCTCATCAATACGAACTGGTACATCATGGCCCTTAAACATGATAAGCCGTTCGGCACACCGGCTGTTCCGATCTCCCTGACGGATGATCAAATCGAGAAGATACAACCGACGATTTGGAAACAGAGGCAGATCGATATTCCCGTCCCGAAAGAAGTCGCACGAAAGTTCGGAACGACCGACAGCCTCGTCCTCAACCAGGGGAAGATGTCGTTCACGATGGCCGGCGTCCCCGTTTCCCAGGACACGAGAATTGTACGTGTCCAGGATATCATGGTTCGTGACATCATACTCATGAATAAGTGGGAACGCCCGATCCACTTTGCCGTCACCTGCTCGCCCGATTCAAAGATCGGTCTCGATAATTTCCTCTGGATGCGCGGACTTGTCTACACGCTCAAGCCGCAGCGCGTGCCGAGCACCGATGTCACAGGCGGCATCGACCGGAAGATCATGGAAGAAAATGTCATGGGGCACGATATCAAGGCTGTGCCGACTCCTCAGAACGGGTTCCTCTATCGCAACCTCAATAACCCGGCCGTCTATTACGACGAGAACGTTCAACGCATGGTGATGAACTACCGCGCGAGCTTCCTGCGCCTGGCCTTCCACGCGATGCGGTTTGATAGCAACATCCCAAGGGCGAAGGAGATCATGCAGCGGATGGAAGAGGTTCTGCCGGTCACCGTCATTAAGAATCAGGACTGGCGCCTGACCGCCGATATCATGGGTGTCTTTAACCAGGTCGGCGACAGCGTAAACTTCAATAAATATTCCCATATCGTTGAAGCGCAAGCGAACGACCTCATTTCAACTGACCGCCTGGATCCGAACGATCCGTTTATGCCGTACCGTTATCTCATCGACATTTACGATGCCCGGAAAGACTATACGTCAGCGCTCTCGATACTTCAACAGGCCGATGCGAGATTTCCCAATGTTCCCGAGCTGAAGGCGAAGATCCAGGAATATCAGACGAAGCTCAACGGCACGAGATCGGATACCGCAGCCGCTCATAAGACGCAGTGACCGCTGCAGCGACCGGGCTACATAGTTGTCGTTCATCCCGCGGGAAATGACCGATGAACGTTTTAATTACAGGTATCGATGGGTTTGTCGGAAGCCATCTCGCCGATGCTTTGGCGGGCAGGCCCGAACTGCGGTTGTTCGGAACGACGCGTCATTCCGGTTCACCGAAGGCAAGCCACCCGCCTGCCATCCCGCTTCATCAGATCGAAATTACCGACAAGGAGCAGGTCAAGAAGGTCATTTTTGACCTCGCTCCTCAAAAACTCTTTCATATCGCCGGACAGGCATTCGTCCCGGCGGCCCTGAGCGATCCCTACGGAACATTTCGGACGAACATCGACGGGTTGATCAATATCCTCGAAGCAGTTCGTTTGCTGCGTCTGGAGAAGCAAGTATCCTGCTCGGTGCTGGTCGTGAGCAGCAGCGAGATTTATGCTCCGGTACCGCTTGACAAATTGCCAATCGATGAAAACACTCCTCTCATTCCGTCGAATCCGTACGCTGCGAGCAAAGCGTGCGCGGACCTCATTGCCCAGCAATACCGGGCGGCATTCGGCGTCGACGTGGTGATCGCGCGTCCGTTCAATCATCTTGGCCCGCGGCAGAGCGAGTTATTTGTCGGATCGGCGCTTGCACGGCAAATCGCGGAGATCATCCTCAAAAAACGCGAACCGAAGCTCCTCGTCGGCAATACCGAAACGGTCAGGGATTTCACCGATGTACGCGACGTTGTGCAGGCGTATATCCGGCTCCTTGAGCGGCCGCAAAGTAAACCGGTCTTCAATGTATGCTCGGGCCGCGGAATAGCAGTCCGTGAGATCCTGGAAACGCTGTGCTCACTGAGCGGCATCGCGATCGATGTCGTGCAGGATCCGGCACGCATGCGTCATAATGAAATCTCAACTGTTATTGGAGACGCCGGGAGGCTCCGTGCGAGCACCGGCTGGTCTCCTCAGATCCCGCTGCGCCAGACGCTTCAAGACTTACTCCACTACTGGGAAGGCCGAATCCGCAATTCTGAATGAAGATCCTCATCTTCAACTGGCAAGACATTAAGAATCCTCAGGCCGGAGGAGCGGAGGTCCATCTCCATGAAGTGTTTTCCAGAATCGGGGGCATGGGCCACGACGTGACGCTTTTTTGTTCAGCCTTCGAAGGCAGTGCGCCCGTCGAAGCGGTCAACAATATCCGCGTCATCAGGAAGGGGGGACGGTATCTTTTCAATTTCCTCGTCCCGTTCATGTACTGGCTCCGCTTTCGCCGCGAGAAATACGATCTCGTGATCGACGACATGAATAAAATCCCCTTCTTCACCCCGTTGTACGTTCGCGAGCCGCTCTACATTATTACCCATCATCTCTTTAAGAAAAGCATCTTTCTCGAGGTTCCGTGGCCCATCGCAATGTACGTCTACCTGACGGAGAAAGCGGGGTTCGGGTTGTGCCGCTCACGGCACATTCCCTTTATCGTCGGCTCTCCCAGCACCAAGCAGGAACTTCTCGAGATCGGCATTCCCTCCGGCGAGGTCGAGATCATCAACTATTGCGTCGACCACAAACTCCACCGGCCCGATCCGCCGCAACGGAGTACGGCGCCGCTCATCGGATATTTCGGACGGCTGAAAAAATACAAATCGGTTGAGCAGCTTCTCCACGCGATGGTGATCGTGCGGAAGCAGATTCCGGGACTGAATCTTGTGATTGTCGGGGAAGGGGACAACCGTCAGGCTCTCGAAAAGCTCGCGGGCGACCTGGGATTGAATTCCAACGTGAAGTTTACGGGATTCGTGGATGAGAGCGAAAAAGTTCGCTGGCTCCAGAAGGTATGGTTTGCGGTGAATACTTCTTCAAAAGAAGGATGGGGCCTGACAGTGATCGAAGCGAACGCATGCGGTACGACGGTCATCGCCAGCGACGTACCGGGTCTGCGGGACGCGGTGAAGAATAACGATACGGGCCTGCTGTATCCGTTCGGCGACGTCAACGATCTTGCCGCAAAAATCCTCCGGCTTTGTAATGATGAGGCGGAACGGAACAGGCTTGCCAAACATGCCTACGACTGGGCCTCGACGTTTGATTGGGATGTGGCAGCCAGGAACACCCTCACGCTGCTCGAAGGACGCGTCCGTCAGCATTCTGCGAAAAGGCAAAACCACTGAAGAGAGAAACCGACATTCTGTTCATTGCGGCATTTCAGGCGCCGTTTGTCCAGGAAGACATCGATATTCTCTCGAAACACTTTCGGGTAAAAACTCTTATCGGCCACGGATTCGGCCAGGTTCTGAAGATCGCGCTGGGGGTACTGCGGGCCGACGTTGTGTATTGCTGGTTCGGATCTGTCTACGCTTCAGTCGCTGTGATGATCGCGGGGTGGATCGGTATTAAATCGGTGATCGCCATTGGAGGGGTGGATATCTCAAAAGACGAACGGCTGAACTACGGCATCTGGACAAGCGGGTGGAAGTCGAAGTTCGTACGGTACGCGTTCCGGCATGCCAGTCGCCTTCTCGTGAGCGATCTTTCAATGAAAGCAGCTGCCATGCGGCTTGCGGAATACTCCGGCGCCAACATCGTCTATGTTCCGCCTGCCCTCGATTCAGAGTTCTGGAAACCTCTCGGGGTCAAAGAAGAGCATATTCTCACAGTGGCCTCCGCTGCAAACCACCAGCGCATGCGGCTGAAGGGATTCGATATTCTCACGGAAGCAGCGCGCCGCCTTCCGCAATTTACATTCCATGTCGTGGGGGTGGACCCCACGGTGACGTTCGAACTTCAGCCCCCGGCGAACATGACGTTTTATCCGGCGAGACCCCGGAAAGAACTGCTTCCTTTTTATCAATCGGCAAAGATCTATTGCCAGCCCTCGGTGCACGAGGCTCTCTGCTACACCCTGCGCGAGGCCATGCTCTGCGAATGTATTCCGGTAGCATCGGAAGTCGGGGGCATGACGACCGCCGTGAGCGGGATTGGCGTTCTTGTTCCGCCGGAAAATGTTGACGCGCTTGTCGGCGGCCTGCTCAGGGCGATGCGCATGACGCACGAAGCGGGGGAAAAAGGAAGGGCCCGGATGGTGGCGCTCTACGCAAAAGAGAAGCGTGAAGCTGAGCTCCCGCGGCTCGTCGAAGGGCTGGGTTCGTGAGACGATTCGCCGCAAACGTAGCCTTAATTATTACGGGGGATGCGGTGCGGAGGCTCTTCGGCTTCCTCACGATTGCCTACCTTGCACGGACGATCACCACCGCGGATTTTGGAATCATGAATATCGGATTCACCGTCTTATCGTATGCGCTCATGGCGGCTTCCGGAGGATTGTCCACGCTCGGTACCCGTGAAATTGCCGGCGGCGCAGAACGCAGTCTTGTAGGCTCGCTGCTCGGCCTGAAATTTGTCTGCGCACTCGCCACGTATGCCATTGTTGCGGCGGTTGTTCTCGCGTTCGTCGCTTCGGCCGCGCTAAGTTCTCTCATTCTTGTCCTTTGTGGTTCATTGGTTGTGCAGGCGCTGTTTCTGGACTGGTTCTTTCAGGGGAAGGAGCAGATGCTGCCGGTGATGGTTGCGCGCTGTGCGTCGGCGGTCGTCTACTTCGTTCTCGCGATTACCCTCGTGCACTCGCCTGCGGACCTTCTGCGCATTGGAGTGGCGGCCGTCAGTTCCGACGTCATCGCGGTGTTGGCGGTGGCTGTCATGTATCAACGGGAGTTTGGCCCGTTGAAGTTCTCATCTCATCACTGGAAAGGCCTGATTCGGCGCGCAGTACCGCTTGGCAGCGGCACGATTCTCGCGCACTTCAGCATTAACCTGCCGCCGATCATTATCGGCCTGCTCATGACAAACGCGGATGTGGGAGTCTTCAGCGCCGCCGGCAAGATGGTGTTCTTCCTCCTGATGTTTGACCGCGTCCTCGGGGCCGTACTCTTGCCTGCCTCCGCCCGTCTCTTTGCGGCTGACCCGGCGAAATTGACAGAGAGGCTCGATCTCATGCAGAAATGGATTTTCATCGTAGCGCTGCCTATTTGCGCGGGCGGGACATTGCTCGCCGGTCACCTCATCCCGTTCGTCTTCGGCGAGCAATATGCGGCGGCCGTCCCCGTGTTTCAGATCTTCATTTGGTATCTGCTTGTCACGATGATCCATACCGTCTTTACAACCTCCATCGTCGCCGTGGGAAAAGAGAAAGAGTACAGCCGGGTCATGCTCGTGAGTGCGGCTGTCTACGCGGTTTCAATCATTGTCTGCACGAAGCTGCTCGGGATTGCGGGAACTGCGGCCGCGGTTGTGGCCTCGGAGACAGTGACGCTTCTACTGATGCGACGGGCCTTTCATGCGAGCCTGAAAACGAGCCTGCCCCGTTCTCTCCCGGCAATTGTTCTTGCCGTCATCGTTATGTCTGCGGCCGTCCTCTTGCTTGGTAATCTGCATCTTGTGCTGGTGATTCTCATCGGCGCCCTTGTCTATGCGTCGGTTCTTTTTGTCACCCGCACGCTCTCCGTCGCCGAAGTGGCCGGCCTGGTGAAACAACCATGAACTATCACGTCGGCATTTGCGGGAAGAGCCCCGGCTGGGAGCTGTTGCTCGCGCAGGAGGGCCTGCGATGTTCTGCTTTTTCTGAGAGCGGAAGTGGCGGCAACTACTGTGCGGTTGTCGTCAGCGATAATTTTGCTGCTGACGATGGTCCGGCGCTAAAAAAGTACCTTTCGGGGGGAGGATCAATACTCTGTTCGGGGAGAGTTTTTGAGAAAACATTCGCCGGTTCAACGGTGAGCCGTTTCATTCGCTACCTTGTTGATGATGCTTCGCTTTCCGGATTCGGACTTCTGGACATTTTCACGGAAGGGAAGATCCCGGCCGGTGCAAAATATGCCCGCACCGCACACGGGAGCCCGGCGGTGTTCATCGGCGAATACGGCGGGGGAATCCTCGCAGTTCTGCCCTTCGACCCCGGCAGCCTGGTTCTGGATCGGCGGATTATGGCGAAGTCGTTCTACACCTCCCGCAACCGCATGCCGCATGAAACGGTCTCGATGGTGTCGAAGGGGGCGCTCCGTAAATTTGTCGCCGGAATTCTGGAAAAAGTTCACCATCTTAGAAAGATTCCCTACGTACATACATGGTATTACCCGCGCGACGGACGAAGCATTTTCGCTCTGCGGATCGATACAGACTATGGCGGCGAAGAGGAAATCAATACGTTGTACGACCTCTCGAATGAGTTTTCGACTCCCTTTTCCTGGTTTGTTCACGTCGGTTACCGGCCGTCGCTCCTCCAAAAATATAAGGACATGAACAACCATGAGATCGGGGTACATTGTTTCGACCACATCCGGTACGAGAATTCCGGTGTTATCGCCGAAGATTTGAAAAAGGCTGTTGCGTCATTTGAATCCGCGGGCATTCATCCCCGGAGTTTTGCCGCGCCGTACGGAATCTGGAATTACGATATTGCCAGGGCGGTTGAACAATTTCACTTTGAATATTCCTCCGAATTTTGCTATGATTACGATAATCTTCCGTCGCACACGGTGACGCAACACCCCCTGCAGGCACTCCAGGTCCCGATTCACCCTGTCAGCATCGGAAGTCTCCGGCGCCAGGGTTTTTCGGAACAGGAAATGACCGGCTATTTTGCGGAGGTCATCGAACGAAAGATTCTACTCCGCGATCCGGTCATGCTCTATCATCACCCGAACAACAGGCATGAACGTGTTCTGAGAGAAGTCATGGCCAACATCCGGCGCACATCGCTTCCGTCGATGCGGCTCATCGATTTCGCTGAGTGGTGGAAGAAGCGGGAGAATTCGATTCCGAATATCGAACTCCGGGGGACGACATTAGGTGCCGATGGAGCCTCCTCGGATGGCGATGTCTGGCTGCACGTCACCAGGGGAGACGGGACGGAATGTTTTATTCCGCCGGCGTCTTCTATGGATTTGAATTCGGCCGGTTGGAGTGCCCGCCCGGCACCGTTATCTTTGCCGGAAGATTATGCCCGCGTTCGTAAGTACAATCCGTGGATTGCCATTAATAAATTGGAAGATGCCGTCACGCGTATGTTCCGATCGGTGTAAAGCTATTTTGTTGCCTGTCGTTTTAATGAACATTGAATTTCGCATATGAACGTTTGTCTCGCTAGTTACCACTCCGTGATGATGTTGAAGGGAGGACCCCGAACGCAGATCCTTCAGACCAAACGCTGCCTTGAGCAACTTGGTGTCAACGTCTCGCTCTTCCAATCGTGGGAAGAATTCAAAAAAGACCAGGTCGACCTCCTGCATCTGTTCGGCGCGAATATCGGGACGTATCATTTCGCGCGCGAAGTGCATAAGCTTGGAATCCCGATGGCGGTTACGCCCATCTACTTTACACGACACTCACCGCTGTTTGTACGATCGGTTCTTGGGATCGACAGAGTCGTCCGTTCCGTAGCGAGAGGAACATGGACCGATTACGGAATTGTCGCCGAGATCTGCCGGTGGGGGAAAGCAGTCCTTCCGAATACGCTTCGGGAAGCCCGCCTGGTGGAAAAGGGACTGGGAATTCCAGAGGAGCTCATCACGGTCGTGCCGAACGGGGTCGACGCGCGGTTTGCCAATGGGGATCCGGCACTCTTCAAGAAGCAGTATGGGATTGAATCACCGTTCGTCCTGAACGTCGGCCATATCGGCCCCGAGAGAAAGAACGTGTTCCGGCTACTCCAGGCATTGAAGAAAGTGAACGTTCCTTCGGTCATCATCGGCCGGATTGAGGACAACGCCTACGGCAGAAAATGTCTCGAAGAGGCAAAGCGTAACCCGCGTGTCCTCGTTCTCGATTCGATTCCCAACGATTCGCCGCTCCTTGCATCTGCGTATGCCGGATGTGACGTTTTCGCACTGCCTTCTCAGTTCGAAACTCCGGGTATCGCGGCCCTTGAAGCCGGTCTCGCCGGCGCGAAAGTTGTCATCACGAAATACGGCGGCACCGAAGATTATTTTGGCCCCCTTGCCGAATACGTAGAGCCCACCTCCTGGGAGCTTATTCATCACGGGATCACGACTGCGCTGAATAAGCCGAAGGATGATGAGCTTCGTCACCGCATCCGGCAGGAATTCCTTTGGGAGAGCGTCGCGAAGAAGACGCTGGAAGCTTACCAGAAGATCCTGAGATAACAGAAAGCACCCTGATCGGCTGTTCCTGCGATGGTGTGAACCTTTCGCGTTTGGATTGAACCCTCAACTCCTGCTTTGAATGGAGCTTTCGTGAGCCTGTCTTGAATTTCTTCCCCCTTCTCTCTATATTTTAGAAACATTCTTGATGATATTGTCCGTTGTTGAGCACTGTTAGTCAAATAGAATTGCAACAGGCGGCAGGGGAATACATGATCCCCGCCGAGTTCGCCACCACCAGCAAGGATTCCCTCCAGAGCAGTTCGGGTGTAAAGTTCAGAGATTTCCGTAAATCGCTCGAGCCCAGATTCGGCACCGTGTGGCTTCATATTGGTTTGGCGTATCTGGTACTGGTGCTCGTTGCGGCGGCGCTTGTGAATCTCACCGGCATCTCCATTTCCATTTCGATTCTCAGCGTCATCATCGGCGCCGGCCTCTTCGGATACACCATAGCGTTCATTCAGCTGTTTTTTCATGAGGCTGCCCACTTCAATCTGGCGGCTGAGAAGAAGACAAGCGACGTGCTTGCCAACATCTTTGTCGGGGCGCTTGTCGGGCAGGATATCAGAAATTACCGCCCGATCCACTGGGGACATCATAAGTGGCTCGGTTCAACGATGGACACAGAGCAAACGTACTTCGATCCGCTCAATACAAAATTTCTCATCGAGTCCCTTCTGGGGATCAAGGTGTTGAGTGTCCTTGCCAAGCGGGAAAAAAACCTCCAGGCGGAGAATGGCGAACGGAAATCGATGATCGGCTCGCAGCTCATCCTCGGGGCTTTGATCAACGGCGCGATCGTTCTCGGAAGCCTGTACGCACATCTCTGGGAGCTTGCCGCGGCCTGGACGATCGGAATGCTCATAGTCTTTCCGTTCTTTGCCTCCGTGCGGCAGGTCCTTGAGCACCGGGACGAACACGCCAGGCCGGATGTCGATTACCATACGGTCGCTCACGGGATTATCAACCGGATGTTCGGCGACGGCGTTGTTGCGGATACGCTGGGCGGTGCAGGGTTCAACCGTCATCTGCTTCACCACTGGGATCCGCAAGTCTCGTACACGCGGTTGAAGGATCTCGAGGCATATCTGATGGAAACCCCTCTCGCAGGGGCCCTCAGGAGCCGGCAAACGACGTATTTCAGAACATTCGTCAAGCTCTTTAACAACTGATGCCTTCGACGACAACGCCGCGCTGCCTTGCCTGTGGTGCGTCGAACGCTGAGCTCTGGACCACCGCGACGGACGCGGAATACAAATCGACCGATGAACGCTTCAGCCTGTACCGGTGCAACTCCTGCGGTGTGCTCTTCATCGAGCCTGTTCCCCGCGACCGGCTGTCACAAATCTACCCGTCCAATTATTATTCCTTCCTTTCACAAAAAGATTCGTTTGTTAACAATGTAAAGAGACGGCTCGATGCCGGCCTCTTCAGGAAGATTCTCGGGAACATGCCCGGCGACTCACTCAATGCCCTTGATGTCGGAGGAGGTTCCGGCTGGGAGCTGTCGATCGCGCGCGAAGCCGATCGCCGCGTCAAGCATACGCAGGTAGTGGATTTCGATCCCGCTGCCGCCGAACTTGCCAAAAAAAACGGGCATGAGTACTTCTGCGGACGCATCGAGGAATTTCAAACAGACAGGAAGTATGATTTCGTCCTCATGCTCAATCTCATTGAGCACGTCGAGCATCCGTTTGAGATATTAAGAAAAATCGAGAGCCTCCTCACTCCTCACGGCCGCATTCTCATCAAAACGCCGAATTACGATGCGCTCGACGCGCGGATATTCCGGAATTCAAATTGGGGGGGATTTCATTGTCCGCGCCACTGGGTGATTTTCACTAAAGAAAGCTTTTATGAGATTGCTTCCCGCGCGGACCTTTCGGTCGCAGAGTTTTCCTATACCCAGGGCGCCCCTTTCTGGGCCTCGAGCACACTGTTTTGGATGGAGCGGCGCGGTTGGGTGAAGATTTCAAAGGAACGCCCCGTTATGTATCATCCCGCATTCTCGCTGCTGGGAGTATTCTTTGCCGCATTCGATTTTGTCCGGAAGCCATTCGCCAAGACATCCCAGATGTTTGTTGTCCTCGGGAAGAAATGACCCAACATTCTCTTTGATTCTGCCCAATTATTTTTGTATTTTGGATACAAAAAAAGACCGGAAATGGCAGATCAAGACCAAGAATTTCAACAGAATCCTCCCGAATCAGCACCATCGGAGCCGCAGTTTCCCGCTCCTCCGCCTCCGGTTCAAGAACCTTCAGCGAGGACGGAACAACCGCCTCAGCAGCAGCAAGAACAACGGCAGGATCGGCGAAGGGACAGGAATCCCCGTAACCAGCGGCGTCACGACCAGCCGCAGGGACAGCGCCGCGAGCCGCGCCACGACCAGCAGCAGCACCGCCAGGGGGGACTGGAAATCTCCATTGTTATTCCGTTGTACAACGAAGAGCAATCGCTGCGTGAGCTTCACGAGAAGATTCGCAATGCGCTGCACCGGTTCAACCGGTATGAAATTATTTTTGTCGACGACGGCAGCACCGACGGGTCGTTCCGCGTCCTCCAGGAGCTTCGTCAGCGCGACCGTCGCGTAAAGATCATCCGCTTCCGCCGCAACTTCGGGAAGTCTGCAGCCCTCTCTGTGGGTTTTGCGCAGGCCGAAGGCTCGTTCGTGATCACCATGGATGCCGATCTCCAGGACGATCCCAACGAGATACCCTCACTTGTTAATGAGCTGAAGAAAGGTACCGACCTGGTCTCCGGCTGGAAGAAGAAGCGCCGCGATCCGATCTCCAAGACGATTCCATCGAAGTTTTTCAACTTCGTCACTTCGGTGATGACCGGGATCCGGCTTCATGATTTTAACTGCGGCCTGAAAGGCTATAAGAAGGACGTCGTCAAGGAAGTGCGGATTTACGGGGAGCTCCACCGCTACATTCCCGTGCTTGCGCATTGGTTGGGATTTAAGGTCGGTGAAATTCCTGTTCAGCACCATGCCCGGAAATACGGCAAGACAAAATTTGGGTTCGGGAGATTCTGGAAAGGATTTTTGGATCTTCTTACAGTGCTTTTTACGACGCGGTACCTACAGCGTCCGCTCCATCTCTTCGGGTTCTGGGGAATCGTTTTCTTGCTGGCCGGCACTGCGATCGACGGCTATCTTGTCTTCCTGAAATTTGTCGAAGGCTTCTCCTTGAGCAACCGTCCGCTCTTTACCGCCGGCATACTTCTTATTATCGTCGGGGTGCAGTTTATATCGATCGGACTGATCGGTGAAATGATTTCGAAAACGCGCTCCACTTCGGAAAAGGAATATTCGATCCGCGAGGTTTGGAAATAAACTTCCTGCCCTTCGCATTGGGACATTTCGAACAGACCCTTCAGTTTCGGATGTTACGCTCCCTCGCATGACCATCACCGTCAACGACCTCAAATACGATTGCCGGCATTTCCGCGGCGACATCCCCTGCAAGCCGAACAAGCAGCACGGCGTCCACTGTAAGGACGACCAGGGGAACGACTGTGCGTATTACGATCGCACCGATAAACGGATTCTCATCATTAAGCTCGGCGCCCTGGGAGATGTCGTCAGGACGACCCCGCTTCTGCGAAAGCTCAAACAAACCGATCATGCCGCCGAAATCTGGTGGCTCACGCTCGAACCTTCGGTCGTCCCGAAAAGCGTCGACCGGATTCTTTCCTATACGGCACAAAGCCTCGCTACGCTGCACGCGACTCCGTTCGACACCATTTACTGCCTGGATAAAGATAAAGAAGCGTGCGCATTATGCGCGCAGCTTACCGCGCGTGTGAAGCGCGGGTTCACCCTGCGCGACGGGAAATGCGTTCCCTGCGATACGGCCGCGGAACACAAATATCTTACCGGCGTCTTTGACGATCTCAGCAAGGTAAACACAAAAAGCTACCAGCAGGAGATTTTTGAAATATGCGGGTTTGAATTTTCCGGCGAGCAGTATATCATGCCCGAGCTTCAGGAGTACGTCTGGAAATTCCCGAAGAAGAAGACGATCGTCGGCCTGAATACAGGATGCGGCGGACGCTGGACGTCAAGATTGTGGCCGCAGGCATACTGGGTATCGCTGGCCCGCCGCCTGAAAAAGGCGGGGCTCACGCCGCTTCTCCTCGGTGGAGAACAGGAGCACGCGAAGAATCTTCAGATTGCAAAAGCCTCCGGCGCTCTTTATCCCGGGCATTTTTCGCTGAATCAGTTCATGAGCGAAGTCGGTCAGTGCGATCTTGTCGTCACCGCGGTAACGATGGCGATGCATATTGCGATCGGGTACGGCAAGAACATCGTCCTGTTCAATAATATCTTTAATAAACACGAGTTCGAGCTGTACGGGAAGGGCGAAATCCTCGAACCCGATTTCGAGTGCGACTGCTTTTACTCGCCCACGTGCCCGAACAATTGCATGCAGTATCTTTCGGTCGATACCGTGTTTGAATCCTGCACGCGTCTTCTGAAGCTCCGCGCCAGATGACGAAAGGCAAACCTCTGACCGCGCCGCCGAAGGCGTCCAGAACGTTAGCGGGAATCAAAGACTGGCATGTCGTGAGCGCCATTGTTCTTCTCACCGTTATTTTCTTCCGGAACATAATTTTCAAAAGCGCGTTCTTCTGGGAAGATTTCATGTACTTTTACTATCCCGCCCGCAACTTCGCGGCTGTCTCGATGGCGGGGGGTGAGTTGCCGCTCTGGAATCCGTTCACGCTAAACGGGATGCCGTTCCAGGCTGACATTCAAACAGCCCTGTTCTATATCCCCAACATGCTCCTCACGCTCTTCGTGAGCGGGGGAAAACTCTCGTTCTACTGGCTCGAGCTGGAGATCGTCGGCCATTATGTGATCGCCGGAGTGGGTATGTACTACCTGGCAAAATCGTACGGCCTCGAACGAATCTACGCCTTCTTTGCCGCACTCGTCTTCATGTTCTCCGGCTATGCGATCACGAGGGCGATCCATCAGCCGATGATTTGCGAAACTGCATGGCTTCCCCTGATCATTCTGTTGTTCAGAAAGATGATGAAGGAGAAGTCGGCCGTCGCAATGATTCTCTGCGCCGTCGTCCTCGGCCACGCAATCCTCGCGGGGTTTCCGCAGCTGACGCTCTATATCTATTTCCTGCTGTTCCTCACCTTTGCAGTCGAGTGCATCGCTCGCTTGCGTTCGGGGGGAGTGAAGACAGCGTTTCCTGTCGCGGCGCTCGCCGGGGGTGTTGTCGTCATTTCTCTGGCTCTGGCGGCGATTCAACTCCTGCCGACAATTGAGCTTGCTCCGTATACGCAGCGGGCCGAGATGACCTACGAAAAATCTCTCGATGGCTCGCTGAGCTGGCCCGGCCTGATCACGCTCATCGTGCCGAAATTCTTCGGCGCGTACGGTGCGCAGGGTTCGGATTACTGGATGCAGGGATCGTATGGCCAGTATTGGGAAACGGTCGTGTATATCGGGATTCCCGCGCTCGTTTGTGTGGTGTTCGCATCGCTGCTTATGCGCAAAAATGCGGACGTAATGTTTCTCTTCTGTGTCGTTGTCTTTTCCCTCTTGTACGCGCTGGGGGACAGCTTCTTCCTGCACAAATTATTTTTTACCCATGTGCCGGCATTTAACAAGTTTAGGGAGCCGGGACGCCTGTCATTTCTCTGGACCTTCGCCGCCGCTATTCTTGCCGGCTTTGGCCTTCGGCAATGCGTGGAAGAATCACGGATTGCAAAGAAGTCATTGCAGAAGATTCTTTTTGGTGTAGCGCTTGCCGGCGTAGCGCTGTACCTGGCGGTACAGCAGGGCTGGCTTCAAGAGGTTCGCGGAGCCGACAGCGCCCAGGTTCATCAGATCGCGAGCTCGGCGACCACGACAGCGATGATCTTTATTCTTGGTGTGTGTGCCATACTTTTCCTCCGGTCGAGAAACGCCTTGTCAGGTACGGCCGCAATCGCACTTCTCTTCGGAGTGCAATTCATCGATATGCATGTCTTCGGGTTCGACCAGAACAACGGGACAACCAATCCCGATGATTATTTCGACAGGACTGCGAGTATTGTCACGATGGTTAAGGAGCAGGGAAGAGACGAATATTTCCGCGTGAATTCCAGGGCGGGAAACGCCATGCTCCTCGATCGCAACCAGGGCATGATCGACCGGATTTTCACCATGGAAGGCTATTCGTCGCTCGTCCTTCAGCGTGTCTACCCGCCGGCAAAGGACCGGGATCACGTGAACAATCTTATGAACGCGAAATATTACGTCGATGTTGATGCGCAGCGGCGGACGATGAGCCTCGGACGCTCGACAACATATGTCCCCCGCGCCTACATGGTCTATCATACCGATGTTATCAGGGACGATGCGGAACAGAAGGCGTTTATGTCGGGCGACGTGTTCAATCCCCGCAGCACAGTCGTGCTGGACGACCAGCCGGAAGTCCCGCTGACGGCCCCGGATACCACGACGCCCCCTCCGGTGAGGATCAGCTCGTACGGATTAAATACGATCGAACTCGATGTGACGACTCCGAAAAAAGGATATCTTTCCCTGAGCGAAATCTATTATCCCGCGTGGAAAGCGTATGTTGACAATGTCGAGCATCCGGTCTATCGCGCCAACTGGAATCTTCGCGCCGTCTTCGTCGATGCCGGAACGCATCACGTCAGCCTCCGCTATGAATCAGGGAGTTTTCACCGCGGCATCTGGATCACACTCGGTGCATTCCTGCTCTGCATCATCGGCCTCGTCGTGCTCGGCCGAAAAAAGCAGCCGAAAGAACCAGCGAAAGGAGTTGCCTGAACATGTATTCGATCGTCATACCGATCTATAACGAGCAGGAAACGATTCCCGAACTCTATCGCCGCCTGAAACCTGTCCTCGACGGGTTCGACGCTCCTTCCGAAGTCATCATCGTCGACGACGGAAGCCAGGACGAAACGTTCTCGATGCTCAGCGATCTCAACAAACAAGACCCGAGAATCAAGGCGCTCCGGTTTTCCAGAAATTTCGGCCACCAGACGGCGATCAGCGCCGGCATCGATGCGGCAACCGGCGATGCCGTGATCCTTATGGACGGCGACCTTCAGGATCCCCCTGAAGTGCTGCCGCAGTTCATCGCGAAGTGGAAAGAAAAGTTCGACGTCGTCTACGCGATTCGGAAAAAGCGTAAAGAAAATATCTTTAAGCGAACGGCGTACGCGCTATTTTACCGTTTGTTGAAAAGGCTCTCCTATCTCGACATTCCGCTCGATTCCGGCGACTTCTGCCTCATGGACCGTAGAGTGGCGGAGACCATAAAGTCGATGCGCGAGCGCGCGCGATTTGTGCGCGGCCTGCGGACGTGGGCAGGGTTCCGCCAATCAGGCCTTGAGTACGAGCGCGATTACCGTTTTGCCGGCGATCCAAAGTATACCTTTTCCAAACTTCTTCGCCTGGCATACGACGGGCTGTTCTCGTTCTCCACCGTTCCGCTGCGGCTCGCCGTGTACACCGGATTTTCCTTTTCGGGAATCGCGTTCCTCGGAGGCCTGCTGATCATTTACCGCCGGCTGGCGCACGGCATCGATGTCGTCGGATGGGCATCGACGATCGTCATCATTATTTTCCTCGGCGGCGTCATTCTCGGAACGCTCGGGATCATCGGGGAATATATCAGCCGCATTTATGAGGAAGTCAAGAACCGTCCGCTCTACGTTGTCCAGGACAAAATAGGATTCTGAGCCGATGGAAGATTTTCTTTATCCCCACTTCTACAAAGTAGAGAACGAGCACTGGTGGTTTGCCGCCCGTCAGCGGATCATCTGGGAGTTTATGGAGAAAAAACTGCGACTTCCGGCAGGGACGAAGCTCCTGGATGTCGGCTGCGGCACGGGTGCAATCCTCGATATGTTCTCAAAAAAGTACAATGCCTACGGTCAGGATATCGCCCCGCAGGCGATTGAATTCTGCGCGCAGCGCGGACTGACGAATTTATTCTGCGGCACGCTTGACGCGTTTCCAAAGGAGTACGGCACATTCGATATCATCACAACGCTCGACGTCATCGAACACATCGACAACGACGCCGGCGCGCTCGCCTCGATGCATGCGCTGCTCAACGCGCGCGGTTACCTTCTCATCGCTGTCCCCGCGTTTCCTGCCCTGTGGGGAACCCACGATGTCGTCACGCACCACAAACGCCGGTACGTCAAGAAAACGCTGCGCGCGGTGGTCGAGCAGTCAGGCTTTCAGATAGAATACATGACGTATTTTAACTTCTTTCTGTTTCCCGTGGCCTACGTGCGGAGAACGGTTGCGAGAATCACCGGCGCCGCCGAAGCGAGCGACATGGAGATTCCGTCGAAGCCCGTCAACAGCATCCTGCGCGGAGTATTTGAGTTTGAAAAGTATCTCGTCCCGTGGCTGAAGTTTCCGTTCGGGCTCTCGCTTCTCTGCGTCGCACGAAAAGTTTAATGAAGGCCGGGCGAAGGGATTTCTGAATGAAGATTGTCATCCTCGGAACTGCGTATCCTCTTCGCGGCGGCATCGCTCATTTTAACGCTCTTCTCGCGACACATCTTGCGAAACACCATTCCGTAGAAACGATAACGTTTAAGCGTCAGTATCCTTCGTTCTTGTTCCCCGGGAAGACACAGGATGAAGGGGGAGATCTCGCCGGTGTCCGGCCCGCGCCCCAGCTTATGGACTCGATCAATCCTTTCAACTGGATCAGCGTGGCGTGGAAGGTGAAGAGGCTGAAGCCCGATCTCCTGGTCTTCAAATACTGGCTGCCGTTCTTTGGCCCATGTTTCGGAACGATTGCCCGTCTTGTCAAGAAGGGATCCTCCGTAAAAGTATTGTATGTGTGCGATAACATTATCCCCCACGAGCGCCGCCCCGGGGATGTCGTGTTCACAAAGTATGCATTCAAGCCGGCCGACTTTTTCATCGTACAATCCGATGCGGTGGAGCGGGATCTTAACGAGCATTTCCCGGGGGCCGCGTACCGGAAAGTCCCGCATCCGGTCTACGAAAATTTTGGAGCAAAGATTGACAAGGCCGAAGCACGCCGGCAGCTGGGGATAACCGAACCGAAGGTGATCTTATACTTCGGATATGTACGCGCATACAAAGGGCTTTTGGTACTCATTGAAGCGATGAAGCACCTTGAGGATGTCGTGCTGCTTGCCGTCGGAGAGTACTATGACGATGAGGCGAAATACCGGCAGAAGGTAAAGGATCTCAACCTCGAATCCAGGGTGCGATTTGTTTCGGACTATGTCCCCAACGACGAAGTAGCGAAGTATTTCTGCGCTTCCGACGTGGTTGTTCTTCCGTATCTCTCGGCGACTCAGAGCGGCATCATCCAGATTGCCTATAATTTCGATAAACCTGTGATCGCGACGGATGTCGGCGGCCTCGGTGAGGTCGTGGTCGACCAGAAAACCGGGTTTATCGTCGCTCATAATAGTGTCGATGCGCTGGTGCGCGCTGTCCGGCAGTATTACGACGAAAACAAAGAGCCCGAGTTTTCCGAAAACGTGCGGCTCGAAAAGAAGAAATACTCCTGGGAGAACTTCGTCGCCGTCATCGACGAGCTCGTGGCAAAATCCTAGCCTTTTGACCGCATCTCCCCCTGGAATGGGGGTGAATTTCCTGCTAAATCTTCCGAATCGGAGTATTGACTCTCTCTTCGGGGAAGTCTATATTCTTCCTGATTCTCTCTACCTCAATTCTCTCGCCGGGCGGCGGGAGAATATTCTTTCTCACAGGACGTTTCAGATGGGTACACATCATGTTGAAGACTTCGCGGCTGCAACTGTTGGTACTTTTGTTTCTCGGTATCGCAACACGAGCTTACGCTGACACCCCGCGGGGGTTCGTTGCTTCGGTTCACCTGGACACGACCGCCTTTACGGATATATCTGCGGGAATGACCGGTGCCGTGTTTAGTTCCGGCGCTTGGGTCGATTATGATAACGACGGAGATCTCGATGTCTTTATTTCAGGGATTTCCCCGGGCTTCCAGTATTTTTCAAAGATCTACCGTAACGACGCCGGAAGCTTTACCGATATCAATGCCGGGCTTGCCGGTGTTCAATCCGAGCACAATGTTGCATGGGGAGATTACGATAATGACGGAGACCTGGATCTTTTGCTGATGGGTCAGGCCGGCCCTCCGGTTTCACTGGCAATAACGAAGATTTATCGAAATGACGGCGGCGTTTTTGTCAATATCGGCACTCCAATCCCGGGCCTGATGTACGGTTCGGCTGCCTGGGGAGACTATGACAATGACGGCGACCTGGATATTCTTGTCACTGGATCGCCGGATCAGGGACTTTCGTTCTTCTCAAAGGTTTACAGGAACGACAACGGATCTTTCGTCGATATCAATGCAGGGCTTCCGGGGGTTTGGGGAAGTTCTGCGGTCTGGGGCGACTACGACAACGACGGGGACCTGGATATTTTTCTGAATGGGTACGGTGATCTTGGAGGTACGAGCCTGATATTCAGAAACACGAACGGTGTTTTTACCAGTATTGGAGGTGGACTCGGCCTCAAGAATAGCGGCCAACTTGCAGTGGGGGATTTTGATAACGATGGCGACATCGACGTTCTGTGCTCGGGAGATCACTTCGGAGCAGTAAACGCATTTACGACAATTTACAGAAATGACAACGGCACATTTGTCGACACGCATCCCGGTCTCGTGCAAGTAGAGGAAAGCGCGCAGGCATGGGGGGATTACGACAATGACGGCGACCTTGATATTCTCATCGCGGGATATCGTGACTCCGACGGAGTGTTTTTCACCAAGGTGTACAGGAACGACGGTGGGATCTTCACAGACATTGGCGCCGACCTGCCGGGTACGGCGAACGGCACCGTAGCCTGGGGCGACTACGACAACGATGGAGATCTTGACATTCTTGTCGTCGGCGGGACAAGCGATACAGCCCCGTTTAGTCCGATCGCGCGAATTTACCGGAACAATCTCGGTTCGAATACGTTTTCACCCAACTCTACGCCGACTATCCCTGCGAATCTCGCGTCCGCCGTGCAGGCTAACTCCGTCCGCTTGTCGTGGGACCGTTCGACTGATAGCCAAACCGATGCGCACGCTCTCACGTATAATCTCCGCGTCGGAACTCTTCCATCAGGCAGCCAAACGATCTCTCCAATGGCGAACGGAGCCACCGGATACCGGCAGATCGTCCAACTCGGAAATGCAAACCTTGACAGTTCGTGGACACTTAAGGGTCTGCCGGCAGGGACATACTACTGGAGCGTGCAGGCGATCGATAATGCCTTTGCCGGGTCGCCATTCGGCGGAGAACAAAGCTTCGTAATAAGTCCAATGGGCGTTTCCGAGATCCCAGGATCGATACCCAGCGTGACCAGACTTGTTCAAAATTATCCAAATCCATTTAACCCGACGACGACGGTTCCGTTCGATCTCGCGCACGACGGTTCGGTGAGGATTGAGATCTATAACATCCTCGGTCAGAACGTCAAAAAGTTGGCGGAATCGGATCTCCATGCGGGACGATATGAGGCTGCGTTCAACGGATCCGATCTGCCAAGCGGCATCTACTATTGCAGGATGACATTGCAGAGCGGAGGGAGCTCGTTCAATGAAATGAAAAAACTTGTTATGATGAAATAGGATGGAAAAGACCGTTCGTTAAATCATCAGGAATTTTCTTATATTCAGGAGAGTTTGCTGTGGGAAACCGCGGAAACTCTCTTTTTTTAATGACAACACCCACTCAACATACCCCTGCGCGCGGAAAACCTGCCGACTACGGCCAGGAGCTTGTTAAACGGCGATTCCGCTTAACTTCCTCGTTGGTAGATTTGCGCAACAAAACCGTCCTGGACTTTGGCTGCGGTAACGGTGCGCAAACCATCGAATTTCTTGGCTCGGGATGCAGGATCACCGGAGTGGACATCGACCAGCAGGACCTCGATGTTCTCAAAGAATATCTTCAGTCGAACAATCTCGATAGCATCGTGGCGGTACGTTATGACGGCTCGACGCTTCCATTGGAATCCAGTTCCTTCGACGTAATATTAAGTTACGAAGTCATCGAGCATGTTCAGAACGAATCTCAAACGCTGGAAGAGTTGTCTCGGGTTTTGAAACCGGGGGGTGAAATGGTTATTTCGGTCCCCAACAAGGGATGGGTGTTCGAAACGCATGGCGCCAACCTGCCTCTGCTCCCATGGAACAGGGTTCCGTTCTTTTCCTGGCTGCCTCATTCGATCCACAGCCGCTTCGCGAAGGCAAGAATCTACAAGAAGAACGAGATCATACGTCTTCTCGCCGATCACCGGTTCGATATTCTCACAACAATGTATATCACAGCGCCAATGGATGTCGTGAAGGCTCCCTGGCTGAAGAATCTCCTTCGGTCGACCGTTTTCACCGGAGATACGACGATGGTTTCGATGTTGTCGACCTCGATTCTCATTCACTGCCGGAAGAACTAATTCTTATCGAATCTCACAAGAGCATGAAGATAGCAGTCGTATTTGGAACACGCCCGGAGGCGATCAAGATGGCCCCGATCGTCAAAGAACTCGAGCGGCGAAAGCTCGACCATGTCGTTATCGTTACGGCGCAGCACCGGCAGATGCTTGATCAGAAGCTGGAAGTTTTCGGAATCGTGCCCAAGTACGATCTGAACGTCATGCAGGCGAACCAGGATCTCTTCCATGTCACGACCGCCGTGCTGAATGAAATCAAGCCGATCCTCGTCCGCGAAAAACCGGATGTCGTGCTGGTGCAGGGCGATACGACGACGACATTCGCGGTAAGCCTCGCGGCATTTTATTTGAAAATTCCTGTGGGCCACGTCGAAGCGGGCCTGCGGACATGGGACAAACACAATCCCTATCCCGAAGAGATCAACAGGCAGCTGACGACGCGTCTGACAGAATTTCATTTTGCGCCCACTTCCTGGGGACGCAATAATCTTCTCAAAGAAGGAGTAAACCCGGAAAGCATCTACGTTACCGGGAACACCGTTATCGATGCCCTCCTTATGATGGTCGATCAAAGCTATGCGTTCACCGAACCTGAATTGAAGTCCATCGACTTTTCAACACGACGAGTATTGCTCCTGACATCGCATCGCCGCGAAAATTTCGGTGATCCGATGCGCGAAGTGTTCGGCGCCTGCCGTGAACTTGTAAAGTCCAATCCCGATGTTGAGCTCGTCTATCCCGTTCATCCGAATCCGAACGTCCAGAAGGCGGCACACGAAATATTTGACGGCGTCGAACGGACGCATTTGATCGCGCCGATGGAATACCGCCCCTTTGTCCAGCTGATGAATAAATCCTACCTCATCCTGACGGACTCGGGAGGCGTGCAGGAGGAAGCACCCTCTCTCGGCAAGCCTGTGCTTGTCCTCCGGACGACGACGGAGCGTCCCGAAGCGATTGACGCCGGAACAGCGAAGCTCGTCGGCACCTCCGCGAGCCGCATTATCGGGGAGGCGCAGAAACTCCTGACGGATAAACGGGAATACGACTCGATGGCGACAAAGGCCAATCCGTACGGTGACGGCAAGGCCGCAGGCAAGATCGTCGACATACTGGTAGAGAAATTCGCTCAGCAGCCGCACGCCTGATGGCCACGTATTGTAATATTTGCGGCAGCGGAAACGGATTCACCCAACAAGAGCTGGGGAGAGAAGGTTGGCTTTGCAAAAACTGCAGCGCGTCCAACCGGCATCGTGCGGTCATGTACGGCCTGGGATTATGCCTCGGCTGCCTGGATAACCCGGTTGCGGCATGGAAGCCTCACAAGGAATTGAAAATCCTGGAGTCGAGCGGACGGGGCTCGTATCCGATGATGCTGAAGGATAAGTTCGACTACTATAATACGGAGTACGATCCGAACTCCGAGCTTATCCGAAAACCTTTTTCGCACATCGCCGATTTTCAGCAGCTCGCATACGGGGATTCCCAGCTCGATTTCATCATTGCGTCCGATGTCTTTGAACATGTCAGGGAAGACGAACGGGCATTCCGGGAAATGTACAGGACGCTCAAGCCTTCCGGCATTTTTGTTCTTACCGTCCCCTATGTCCATGAATGGGAACAGACCCTTATCCGTGTGAAGGTTGAAGGAGCCAAGGATGTTCATCTTCTTCCTCCGGAGTATCACGGCGGCGGCGGCCAGACGCTCTCGTACCGGACGTATGGGCGGGATCTCATGGACCGTCTCAGGCTCCTGGGCTTTTCCGTCGCCTATGTCAACCTGGATGTTCCGGAGTGCGGTATTACCCCTCAAGCGGTATTTCTCTGTGGAAAGGCTTCGTACGTCGATCTGACTCCGATGCGCCGCGCACTGGCGCCGGCCACTTCAGCGAATCATGCCTCAGTTTCTCCGTTGATTCCCTTCAGAGTTTTCCTGTTGTTCAAGTACAATCTTCTCTCGATGCGCCATTTTATGAAGGAAATAGTGAGAAGAATGACAGACGCCTTCAGCGGCAAGCCCAAAGCATAGTCACCCATGGCCGAATCTCCCACAGTCTGTTGTATCGTTCTCACATGCGGGCTACATCCCGACGGAAGGGTGAAGAAGCTCCTGTTGGACACGCTCGATTCGGTGACGAACATGACGTATCCCAACTTCAACGTCATTGTCGTGGACAATGGATCGATCGACGGAAGCCAGGATGCTGTCCGTGCGGCCTATCCCGGCATGAAGCTCATTGAAAACGGTGAGAACCTCGGCTTCATGAAAGGAAGCAATGTCGGGCTCCGGTACGCCCTTGAGCAAAAAGCCGATTGGGCGCTGCTTCTGAACAACGACATCAGTGTCGATCCTCAGATGCTGAGCGAAATGATGAAGGTAGCCGTTGCGGATGATACGGTTGGCATTGTCGCCCCCAAAATTTACTTCTTCTCCGAACCGAATAAGATATGGTACGGCGGAGGATCGATCAATTACTTTACCGGCATCATTAAACATCTCGGCCTGCGGGAAGAAGATCACGGCCAGTACGACCAGACGGTCGAAACAGGATATATCACCGGCTGCGCGATCCTCATCAGGCGTCAGGTCATGGAGAAGATCGGCCTGCTCGACCCGATTTATTCGCCGATGTACTCCGAAGATGCGGATTTTTCCGTTCGCGCCTCAAACGCCGGCTACAAGCTCATGTATGTCCCGAAAGCGAAACTCTGGCATAAAGTTTCATCGTTTACCGGCGGGGGATTGACGCCGGTAAAAACGCGGCTGAAGGTCGAACACAATCTTATCTTTTTCAAGCGCTACGCGCGCTGGTATCACTGGCTCACGATTCCGATCTGCATCGGATTCATGACGCTTCTCTTCGTGGTGAAAGAACTGTTCAAAGGAAACTTCGCCATCGTCGGCGCACTCGCATCGGGGATCGGTAAATCCATCCTTTCGCTGGGGAAGCGGGTCGACTCCACGCCGGCATAACCTCCCATCAGCGGCGGCGTAACCTCCCTTCAACGGCTGCATAACCTCCCCAACCACCTCCGCGTCAACCTTTGAACGCTCGCGAACTTCGTCACACAGGTGCTTGATATTCTTTCGTTTTTTTTCTATTTTAAGCGACAATACATGAACAACAAGGCATTCTCATCTCAATTTCTCATCGTAAATGCAAGTTAAGATCGAATCGCAGCATCTCAATGGAATCGTCGTCATTATGCCGGAGGTTTTTGAGGATGCGCGAGGTTTCTTTACAGAAGTCTATCGCGAAGATCAATTTAAGCAGCTCGGTCTTCCGACTAATTTTGTCCAGGATAATCATTCCCGCTCCGTGAAGGGCGTTGTCCGCGGATTACATTTTCAATGGGAACCTCCCATGGGGAAGCTCATGCGGGTGACCATCGGGAGCGCGTTCCTGGTCGCCGTCGACATCAGGAAGAATTCTCCGACACTCGGGAAGTGGTTTGGCATCGAAGCGTCGGCGCAGAATAAGAAGCAGGTCTGGGCCCCTGCGGGGTTTGCGCGGGGCTTCTGTGTTACTTCGGATGTTGCCGAGATCCAGTATAAGTGTACCGGCATCTATAATAACGGGGGCGAGTCGGGCATCCTGTGGAACGACCCGAAGATCGGCGTACAATGGCCGGTCGACAATCCCATTCTTTCGGGCAAAGACGAGAAAGCCCAGACGCTCGATGAGTGGCTGGTGTCCCCGAATTCTGACAAGTTTCAATATCGCTAAAGGTTGTCTATGAAAATTCTCATTGCCGGCGGCGCCGGCTATATCGGATCGGCCCTCGTTCCAAAACTCCTGGACAGGGGATATGACGTTGATGTCATTGACCTGCTCTGGTTCGGGAACAATTTGCCGAAAGAGGCGCGCATCATTCAAAAAGATATTTTCAAATTGGAAGAGCAGGACCTCAAGAATTACGAGCAGGTTATTTTCCTTGCCGGCCTTTCCAACGATCCGATGGCGGAATTTTCCCCCGGAAAGAATTTTATCTCGAATGCAGCGGCTCCGGCCTATCTCGGCTACCTGGCAAAACGGGCCGGCGTCAAACGGTTCATTTATGCGGGATCATGTTCGGTGTACGGATATACCGTGAACGAACTGTATGACGAGCATAGCCCCGCGGTCTCCCATTATCCGTACGGCATCTCAAAGCTTCAAGGCGAGCAGGCCGTCATGTATCTATGCGAACCGAACTTCTCGGTCATCTGCTTCCGGCAGGGGACCGTGTGCGGATTCAGTCCGCGCATGAGGCTCGATCTTGTCATCAACACGATGTTCAAGAACGCCATGCTGACGAAAGGCATCACCGTGAATAACCCGGCGATCTGGCGTCCCATTTTGGGAGTGCAGGATGCCGTCAGCGCCTACGTCCGCGCGATCGAAGCGAATAACGAGATCTCGGGAATCTTCAATGTCGCCTCCGGAAATTACACGCTCGGCGAGCTCGGAGACATCGTGCGGAACAACATCGAGAGCGAGCTGAAGATGGATATCGGCCTCACGATCAAACACATGCACGATCTCAGAAACTACAAAGTTAGCTTTGAGAAGGCGGAAAAGGTTCTCAGCTTCAAACCGAAACACGATGCCGAATCGATTGTGAAGGAGCTTATCGTGAACAGGGATCGCTTCAAGGACTTCGATAACCCGAAGTACTATAATATCGAGGTCTTCAAATCGCTGCACGATTGAGATTCTTTTACGAGCAGACGTGAAGATAGCTATCATCGGCGCGAATGGCCAGCTGGGAATGGATCTCATGCAGGCATGCCAGGCAGATCAGCCTGTCGGCGTAACCCACCAGGACATCGAAATAACGTCCATCGATTCCGTCTCGCGGGTATTGACGGCAATGAAGCCGGATGTCATTATCAACACTGCGGCCTATCACAAAGTTGACGATTGTGAAAAATATCCAGACCGCGCGTTCCAGGTGAACGCGATCGGCGCCTGGAATCTCGCCACAGTTGCCGAATCGTTGAAGTCGGATATTGTTCATGTCAGCACCGACTACGTGTTTGACGGGAAGCAGCACACCCCGTACACGGAATCCGATCTCCCTCACCCCCTGAATGTCTACGCCGTGACGAAAGTAGCCGGCGAACATCTCGTCGCCGCAAATTCTTCCCGGCACTACATTGTCCGCAGCTCGGGCTTATATGGTCACAACACATGCCGCGCAAAAGGACGAAACTTCATCGATACGATGATGGCCATGGCGAGAGACAAAAAAGATATTCGCGTCGTGACCGATGAAATACTCACCCCGACGTATACCTATCATCTCGCGCGTCAGATCCGGGAGCTCGTGAATACCCGCGCCTACGGGCTCTACCATATCACGAACAACGGCCAGTGCTCATGGTACGATTTTGCCTGCGCAATCTTCACGTATGCCGGGATGTCCGTGCCGGTAACACCGACGACAGTTTCGCAATTTGTGTCGCCGATTAAACGGCCGCATTACTCCGTGCTTGACAACGCGGCTCTTCGGAAGCTCGGTATCGACCATATGCCCGACTGGCAGACGAGCCTGAAGCATTATTTTGATACTACATCGAACTCGTAGATTGGAAGGAATCCAAATTTGAAAAAAGCGCTCATTTCGGGGATCACCGGCCAGGATGGCTCGTATCTCGCCGAGTTGCTCCTCGACAAACAGTATGAGGTACACGGGATCATCCGCCGCAGCAGCACATTTAACCGCGAACGGATTGACCATCTCTATATCAGGAATCAGGGGCTCATGCAGAAGAAACTGTTTCTTCATTACGGCGATGTGACCGACACGAGCAACCTGAATCGGCTACTGGAGAAAATTGCCCCGGATGAAATTTATAATCTTGCCGCCCAAAGCCATGTGAAGGTCTCGTTTGATATTCCCGAGTACACCGCGCAGGTTGACGCGGTGGGGACGCTGAGATTTTTGGATGCAATCAGGGAGACCGGCGTCAAAACAAAATTCTATCAGGCTTCGACAAGCGAGCTTTACGGAAAAGCCGAGACATTCCCGCAGCATGAAAAAACCCCGTTCTATCCCCGGAGCCCGTATGGGGTGGCGAAACTCTATGGGTACTGGATCGTGGTAAATTACCGGGAAGCATATAACCTTTTCGCGTGCAACGGAATTCTTTTTAATCATGAATCCCCCAGAAGGGGCGAATCCTTCGTAACGCGAAAGATTACGCTTGCGGCGGCACGAATCAAATCGGGATACCAGTCTGTTCTGCAGATCGGAAATCTTAATGCCAAGCGCGACTGGGGATACGCTCCGGAATATTGCGACGCCATGTGGCGCATGCTTCAGCAAAACACGCCGGAAGATTTTGTTATTGCGACGGGTGAAACCCACACTGTGCGTGAGTTTATCGAAATTACGTTCCGTGAGATCGGCATGCCAATCGAATGGAAGGGGAAAGGGGCTGATGAAGTGGGAATTTCCGGCGGCAAGACACTTATCAAAATTGATCCTCAATATTACCGCCCCACGGAAGTCGACCTTCTCCTCGGAGATGCGTCGAAAGCGAAGCGGCATCTCGGCTGGTCACCCGAGGTAAAGTTCGAAGATCTCGTAAAGATCATGATCAAGGCTGATCTCGATCTGGTTGCCAAACGTGGGTACTGACCACCCGGAATCGTTCCTCACGTTCGTCGTGGATTCATTCTGCGTTTGATGCCGCATGGAGTTTGGTAAACACATCGGCAAAGGGGTCTGGGCATTCGCCGATAAGGCCCTTCCCGCAATCTATGGTATCGGGTTTATCTTTCTTGTCGTCCGCGTTCTGCCCGAGAAGGAATTTGGAGCATACGGCGTTATCTGGGCGACCTTCACGTTTCTCTCTACCCTCGGATACGCACTCGCCTTACAGCCTTTTGTAAAATTTGCCGCCGAGACGGACACTCCGGGTCCGTACATCGTCGCAGCATTGACGATCAGCGGAATGTATTTTACACTCGTATCGGTCCTCCTCATGGCGCTCAAGGGCTTCATCGTGCCGCTGCTGGACAAGACACACGAATCGAACCTCGACGCGCTGTTCAGCTACCTGCCGTTGCTGTTCCTCACCGCCCTCTACCGTTCGTTCGGCATAAGCCTGCTGCAGTCGCGCTACAGCGTACAGAAAATATTCTGGGTCGACGCGCTGTATTTTCTGGGTATGCTCGCCTTGATCGCTGCCTCTCAGGTGTATCACCTGTTTTCGTCCGCCGAAGACCTCATCAAAATCAATCTCTTCATTCAGACTGCGTGCAGTATTCTCGCATTCGCCTTTACGAAGGACTTCTTCGGGGGGAACTTCCGGTTCGTCAGGAAGGCGTTCAGCGATATGTGGGGATTTGGAAAATTCAGCCTGACAGGGGTCGGGATTTATACGGCGTATGCGCAGATGGATGTGTTTGTGGTTTCCTCGTACGTCGGGCTCACGGGAGTTGCTGTCTACAATGCGGCAAAAAACTTTACCCGGTTCTTCGACATGACGTCGCAGGTCCTCACGATGTTCCTTATTCCGTTTTCATCCAAGAATTACAAAGAAGGAAACATCGAAAAGCTCCGTATCACCGCGGAAAAATCGATCTGTTTCTCCGTTCTTCTTCTTCTTCCGGTCTTTCTTGTGATGCTCTTGTTCCCGCAGCAGCTCCTCCATATACTCTTTAAGGGGAAGTATGACGATGGCGCTTCACTCGTCCGGACGATGAGCTTCCTCGCTCTTATCGTCCCCTGGAATGCGGTCATCGCAAGCTATCTCAACGGGACGGGGAAGGTGAAAGAGGGCTTATACTCGAGCATTATTCTGCTTGTCATTACCATCCCCGCGTATTTCATCCTCACGCCGCTCCTCGGGGCTCTCGGCACAAGTATCGCGCTCGTGAGCTGCATGCTCATCGTGACGATAGTTCTTGTATTCTACATTCAGCGCGTTATTCCGCTGCGAGTCGGAAACGTCCTGGGCAGGACCGCTGACGTGTGGCTATTCCTCAAGAAAAAGCTCAGTATTGCATAATCGGGGGTAACTTCTCGTAGTAGTGCTCGGAGGGTAGTTTTACCCATTGACAATACGGACGCAAATCGTTACCTTTACGAAAGAAATTCATTCCTAAAAGTTCTTGGCTTCTGAAGTTGCGGCCACAGAGGCAACAATGAGATACATTTCCAATCTGCGTAATTCTTTCATTACAGGAGGTATACCATGAGATTCCCCAGATTACTCACCGTTATTCTGTTGTCTGCTTTCATTGTTCATTCGTTCGTTCTCGCTCAGGAAATCCTTTATAAATCTCCGCAGAATCCCGTTCTTGCTCCTTCCATAGGAGGATTTGATGACTCATACGCGTATAACGGCGTCGTCCTGAAGGAGGGGAGCACATATCGAATGTGGTATACCGGATTGAGTGAAAATTACGCCATAGGCCTGGCGACTTCTTCGGACGGGATCCACTGGGTAAAATATCTTGCCAACCCGGTCTTGACTCCAGGCGCTTCGTTTGATTACACAGGCGTGCGGGTATCTTCGGTCCTTAAAGATTCGGCAGGATATAAATTATACTATTATACGGGCTCCGGGCTTGCCCTCAGTGTCGGCCTCGCAATGTCCGTGGATGGCGTAACGTGGACCAAGTACGGCGGTAATCCGATTCTTGCGCCCGATAGCGGTGGGAATTCGTGGGAAAGTGTAGGAACATGGAACGCCGCGGTAATCAAAGAAGAAGGCGTTTACAAGATGTGGTATCAGGGATTTGACGGTCAGTACTCAAGCACCGGGTATGCAACCTCCGGGGACGGAATTCATTGGTCCAGGTATGATCAGAATCCGGTGTTGCTCCATGGCCCGGGAGGTAGCTGGGATGAACTCACGGCGGGCGCGCCGGTGATTGTTCGAGACGACAGTAATTATCATATGTACTACACCGGCGTCTCGGCCTCCGTTCAACTCAAAACCGGCTACGCTCATTCGTCGGATGGAATACACTGGAATAAATCTTCGCACAATCCGGTTCTTACTCCCGGCCCGAACGGATGGGATGCCGCCTCTGTAGCGGCGACCTCGGCGATAGAGGAAAATGGAAAATTTCTTGTCTGGTATTCGGGATATGGGGGAGGAGGCTGGCAATTGGGGCTGGCGACGACAGATCAGCCCGGAACGGGCGGAGGAGTAGATGAGCACACCGTGGCGCTCTGGCATTTCGACGAAGGGTCGGGGAATGTGCTCCACGATGAGTCGCCGTATCATAATGACGGAACGATTCATAACTGCGAGTGGGTGGATGGAAAGTTCGGGAAGGGCCTTCATTTCAATGGACTGACATCGTACATTGAGATTCCAAATAGTAGTTCGCTGAAAACTGAAGGGCAATTTACCGTAGAGGTCTGGCTTAATCTCGACACGCTTCAGTTTGATAATATGCCGTATCCTGACATAGGAGCCGCAGTCGTCGGCGGGAATATAGGTCAGTATCCCGATGGAGGCGGTTATGATTTTGGCTTCCATAACGGGCAAGGGTTGCTTATGGGATACCGGATTAATGGTTCGCCCGGATACGTCACCCCCGGAGTTCCGTTTCCTTCTACGCACAATTTTCATCATGTTGCATTGACATATGAGCGCACCGCTGGACCCGACAGCGGAACAGTTATCAAATTTTATATTGATGGCGCGCTCGTGGATAGCAACAAATATCCGGGGGCAATCCAGTACAACAATACACCCTCGTACTATTTGGGAACAGGAACGAATGGACGAGCAGTCGGTGGTTGGGGGGTTCGCGAATTTCCCGGAATTATGGATGAATATCGAATTTCAAACATCGCAAGGCCGCCGAGAGATTTCGGCTCGGCCCGCCTGAACGTGTCGCCACGCAATGTCAGTTTTGGGCTCACGAAAGTTAACGAGGAGGCCATTCGGTCCGTTTCGATTTCGAATGCTTCGTTCTATGATACCGTTCATGTTGACAGTATCACATCAACAAATGCGCACTTTTCTGCTAACAGCACACCCTTTGTCTTGTACCCTGTTTCAAATCACATCCTCACGGTCACTTACATCCCCGATGCCGCAACACCGGACACCGGCGCTATCATAATCTATCCGCACGAAGTTGGTGTGCCGGTCGCTATCGTCCATGTGTCCGGAAAAGGATTTGCGCCTGCGCCTGCACCTGCAATAGCTTCCGTTAAGGATATCATCGGCGATCAGGGAAAGCAGGTTCGCATCATCTGGTATCCAAGCATGTATGACGGCCAATCAGATACGCTGCGCGTTACGCAATATACCATATTGCGGCGCGTCGATGACCCGCCTGCGCCGCTCGCAATGATGGCTGCCAGGAAAACTCACGGAGAGACGTTCAGTTCAGGAACCACCAAGTATGTTACGCTGAATGGGGAGATTTGGGATTTCGTCTCGACGTGGCCCGCGCTGCACTTTGAACAATACTCTGCGATCGCTCCCACGCTGAGCAACGTGACTCAAGCGGGGATCCGTTGGTCGGTCTTCAAGATCGCGGCCACCACAGCCTCAGGGGAGTTCTTCATCTCGGATCCCGACTCCGGTTTCTCTGTGGACAACATTTTCCCTCCCCCGCCGGGATCACTGCAGTCGGAATATATCGACGGAAAGATCGTGCTCTCCTGGAGCAAGGCGGCAGCGCCTGATCTTGAGGGATATTATATCTACCGGTCTACCTCGCCGAATCTCGTCTCGGCTGTATTCAATCGGCGTGCGGCAGTTGAAATAGCGAGCTATACCGATAGTGTCATCACACATGATTCGACATACTACTATATCGTGACCTCGTTCGATTCATCCGGGAACGAAAGTGTCCAGTCGAACACGTCGGTCGGTGTTCATATACTGGGAGTTCCGCACGACGACGGTAATTTGCCGATGGAGTATGTGATGGGCCAAAATTATCCAAATCCATTTAATCCTACAACCCAAATAACGTATGGTTTGCCCGAACGCAGTCTGGTGAAATTGACCGTTTACAATCTGCTCGGGCAAGAGATATCTGTGCTGCGGAACGAGACCGAATCAGCCGGATATCACGAGGCACTTTTTGCCGCGCCCGTCGCGAGCGGGATCTATTTTTATAAACTGGAAGCTGTGAGTCTTCAGCATTCAGATCGAAGCTTTACAAAGGTTGCCAAGATGGTGTTGATGAAGTAACCGGTTCGCATCTCCTCGTACGCCGCGAAGGTGCCGTTTCATGTAAATCTGAAACGGCACTTTTTTTTGGGACAGAATGTCGGCAAGCTGAACTCTCACTGTCCTGAAGACAGCCTGTGAGATAGATGCTTGGAACTCATCTAATTATTTGTTATTTTTTTGAGAGTTTCAGCTAAAAAATTCAATTTTCAGACCACCATTTCCTCAGACACCGGCAATAATGGATTTTTTCCACACCGCAATTTCTCCCCAGGCTATCGATTTTGTCCGCCAGGCGCTCGAGACGACCTGGATCAGCGAGGGTCCTCGCGTCAAGGAGTTTGAAGCTGCGCTGTCTGAGAAGCTGGGACTCGTAAATCCTGTCGCGTTGAATAGTGGAACCACAGCTCTGCACCTTGCCCTTGTGGTTGCAGGCATCGGGCCGGGGGACGAAGTTATTATTCCTGCACAAACGTTCGTGGCAACCGGGTTGGCGGTACAGATGCAGGGGGCCAAACCAGTGTTTGCAGACATCGACAAGATGACGGGTAATATTTCTCCCGAAGATATTCGTAAGAAAATCACACCTCTGACGAAAGCAATAATGCCGGTCCACTGGGCAGGGTATCCATGTGATATGGATGAAATCGGGGAAATCGCACGGCAGCATAACCTCATCGTTATTGAGGATGCGGCGCATGCTCTCGGCGCTACGTATCGGGGTCGTTCTGTGGGAAGCATATCCGATTTCACCTGTTTTTCCTTTCAGGCCATTAAACATCTTACAACGGGAGACGGAGGTGCAGTCTGCTGTAAAGATCCAAAAGATCTCCACGACGCATTTCTGCGAAGATGGTTTGGCATCGACCGGGCGGGAAGCAAGCCGTCAATTCTGGGAGAGCGTGAATTTGATATATCTACTGTGGGGTATAAGTATCACATGAACGATCTTGCTGCGGCTGTCGGCTTGGGAAATTTGTCCGGGTTCAGCGCCAACCTGGCGCGCCGGCGCGCAATCGGGACGAGGTACCAGCGTGAGCTGAAATCGATCCCTGGCCTTACGCTGCTGAAATATGAAGGCGATCGTGAAAGCTCCTACTGGCTGTTTACATTTTTGGTAGAACGGCGAACAGACTTTATCAGAAAACTTCAGTCGGAAGGAATACCATCGTCCGTGGTCCATCTGCGGATAGATCGGTATTCTGTATTCGGAGGGCAGACGCCGGATCTTCCGGGGCAGGAATATTTCAACGAACATCAAATTGCCATCCCGGTCCACAATGCACTGTCGGATCAGGATGTTGACAAAATTATTCGGTGCATCAGGAGCGGATGGTAGGATGAATAAAACGATTTTTGACAGGCACCCGCAGCTCGCAACGTTGCGCGGCCTGGTTCCGGACGAAGTGGTGGAGAGAGAAGTTGGGGCTCATGAACAGGACTTTATTGCGTGGAAGGCTGAGGCAAGAAAGAAGATTCCAACTGCGAAGTTGTGTGATATATTCCCCCGGGAACTCGAACACGGGTCAATCCGCCTCGAGAATTTTCTCGGCCACTGGGGGAATGTGGGGATTGAGGCCCTTTGTAAGATCGCTCTTATTACATCCTACTTCAAACCCCGGACGGTTTTTGAATTTGGAACTTACAACGGAATGACTACCCTTCAACTTGCTCTCAACACACCGGATGATTCGAAGATCTATACGCTTGACCTCTCGCCAGAGCATGTCAACCGGACAAAATACGCGTTAACCGAGCTGGACAAGTACGTCGCGGGAGACTTCCGTCAAAAATTCCGGACCGATGTGGGAAGTTATTTTAGCGACAGTCCCGTCAGGCACAAAATCGTCCAGATTCTCAGCGATTCGGCCGCCTTCGACTACTCTCCGTATTATGGGAAGATCGACCTGGTGTATATCGATGCCGCTCACGATTACGAAAATAAAAAAGTGGACAGCGAGAATGCCCTGAAGATGGTATCCCCGAACGGAATCATCTTATGGGACAATTATGACGACGTACTGAATCCATTTGTTACAAAATACTTGTCTGATCTTTCCGATCGCATCTCACTTTTCCATTTGCGCGGAACATTTTTGGTCGCGTATTGGAACAAGAAGTAGGGGACATGAATGTCTCTTCGCCGCACCTTCCTGCCGTGAAAGTAGCTGTAGTCAGTTCATATACTGTCGATTTAATTGTGCGCGATGCGGCACAACAACTGAAGAACTCCGGGTCAGAGGTTGAATGGTTCGTAACTCCATTTGGTCAATACAGGCAGGAGATTCTCTCGAATGAATCGGCGCTTCTGAAATTTCAGCCTAACGTTATCCTCATAGCGTTGCACGGCCCTGAGCTGGTTGAGAATTCCCTGGAAATATCTGATTTGTTGATGGCGGCATCGTCCCGATTTGCCACATCGACGATTTTGGTGCACAATTGCGCCCTTCTTCTTCCGCTTCCGATGAAATTTCTCGAGTGGAACAGCGATCGTTCGGTTCGCCGCGCTGCCGCGGAGGTCAATGTTGCATTGTCACAACTCGTGTCGAAGCTCCCGAATGTTCACCTTCTGGATCTCGAAGAACTTGTTTCCCGGTACGGCGCCGAAAAAATGTACGATGCCCGTCTTTACTATCTTGCGAAAATGCAGTTCAGCCCCTTCGGGACGCAGGCGATTGCAACGCAACTGGCCTGGGCATTGCTCGCGATTGGCGGAAGGAGAAAAAAGTGCCTGATCCTGGACCTCGACAATACACTCTGGGGAGGAATCCTCGGAGAAGACGGCGTTGAACATCTCAGGCTAAGCAGCGATGGAGAGGGGAAGGCATTTCATGACTTTCAGCGTCACATCCTCGCCTTGACCACGACAGGAACGATCCTTGCAATTTGCAGCAAGAACGACGAGACGCCGGCGCTTCAGGCTATGGATTCTCATCCCGATATGATTCTCCGTAAAGAACACTTTGCCGCGATCCGAATTAACTGGCTGGATAAATCACAGAACATCCGGTCGATAGCAGAGGAGCTCAACATCGGGCTTGATGCCCTTGTCTTCCTTGACGATTCTCCCCAGGAACGGGAATTGGTGCGGATCGAATTACCTGCAGTTACGGTTCCTGATCTGCCCAATGATCCTTCGGCGTACCCGGCTTTTCTTGCCTCCCTTCCGTATTTCGAGACTTTCTCAGTGACCGAAGAGGATGCCTCTCGCCGCGTCATGTATGCACAGGAACGTCAGCGGAAGGAGATTCAAGAAGGGGCCAAGTCCGTCGAAGAGGCTCTCATGTCGCTTCAGATCAAGGTTCTCGTGCAGAGTGCGAGCGCGTTTACGATTCCACGGATTGCCCAGCTGACGCAGAAAACGAATCAATTCAATCTCAGTACAAAGCGTTATACCGAAGCGGAAATTCGCGCCCTCTCCTCAGACCCGCATTGCATTGTGCTCTGCGTTTCCGCCTCCGACCGGCTTGGCGATTCCGGGATCGTCGGAGTGGCGATTCTCAAAACGGACACGTCACCGGCGACGATTGATACGCTTTTGATGAGTTGCCGGGTCCTTGGCCGCGGTATCGAGCAGGCGTTGGTGAGCGTGATGCAAACGATTGCGCAGCGACACGGCACAACAACGCTTGCCGCGGAATATGTTCCGACGAAAAAGAATGGTATGGTGAAAAAATTCCTTACGGAAAACGGATTCGTATCCCTCAACGACCAGAATAAATTTGTTCTTGAGAAATCGGGCGAGGTGCCTCGCTGGATAAAGGTACAGTATGAAGAATTCTGACGACATTCAGAAACGCTTGCGCAAAACCATTGCAGCGGTATTCGAGCTCGAGGAACAACATCTTCCGGAAGACCCTTCGCCCCAAACGATTGAACGGTGGGATTCCCTGGGGCATCTGCAATTGATCATCGCAATCGAGCAGGAGTTTAATGTGCACTTCACGATGGAGAAAATTCCGAAGTTGACGTCTCTGGAGCTTATCACTTCTGAGGTCCTTCATGCAACTCGCTGAGGCTCTCTACCGGCGAATTCAGGAAATGAATTCGGACATTATTATCCGGGAAGCAACAGATCGGGACGGTCCCGAATTCATCGCGATGATGAATACATACTACCGGCGCAAGAAAGATCTTTCGTATTATCACTGGCAGTTTCAACACTCTCAGCCTTCATCAAAGCTCTTCGTTGCGGTTCAAGAGGAAAAAGTCGTTGCGTGTTACGGCGCCCAGGTTCTGCACCTTGCCAACGGAAGTGCATGTGGTTTCACGGTTGATCTGCTTATTGAAAATGACTTGCGAAGACGCGGTGTTTTTGTCTTGCTGGAAAAAGCTGTGACGGAATTTCTATCGGATTCTGGAGCTGTAGGATTGGTATCATTGCCGAACCCGGAGGGCAGGAACGCGCATACATGGCTTGAAGGTTGGAAAGAAGTCGGTATCATCAAAACATTGACTGTATCGCCTGGTCAGATGAGCCGTTCGATGTCAGGTCTTGCAGGTGATGGCCTCCAGAAACTCTCGTTCTCCAAGTCTTCCGAATACCTCAGCTGGCGTTTCGACGCTAATCCTGTCTACACGTACACGCGTCTTGCAAGTGATTCGGAATCTTTCGCCGTAGTAAAAATATTCGTAGATCCAGTAACGCATCTCTCCTATGGGGACATTGTCGATGTAGAGTGCAATCTTGACGACCCGCACGCAATCCAGCGGGCGATCATTAAGGCCTGTGAATACCTGTTTTCTCAGAATGTCGGAGAGATCACTATTTGGGGATTACCGCATACATCGACCGGGAAGGTCGCGCGTGCTCTTGGATTCAGGGAGTCGACACAGGAGCGTTTCTTCTGTGTGAAGGTTCTTAAAGCCGGACATGAGTATCTGTACGACTTTGCAAATTGGCACCTTGTGGAAGCAGACTCGGAAATTTATTAAATTGGGTTACGTTATGAGCAGCAGAACTCAAAATTTGATTAATTTCGCAGGTATTACATGAATATAGTTGTTCTCGGAGGTCATGGATTTGTCGGCACCAAACTGAGCGAACGGCTTGCCCGGGATGGTCATCATGTGATGCCGATGTCGAGGAGAGATGGACTGGATCTGACCGACTTCGACGTGACCCGAAGGCGCTTTCTGGAGCTCAAACCCGACGTCATTTACCATTGTGCCGCTCACGTCGGCAGCGTTCACTATGTTACTTCGTATGCGGGAGCAGTTACGCAAGATAATGTTCGGATGGCCCTCAACATTTATCGCGCAGTTCAGGAAGTATGTCCAACCGTAAGAATCGTCAATCCGCTCGCCAATTGTTCATACCCGGGAACTGCGGACGTTTACTACGAGTCGGAGTGGGAGAAGGGGGAAGTTCACCCCTCGGTGTATGCGTATGGCAACTCGAAACGGATGACCTATGTTCTCTCATGGGCTTACCGGCAGCAATATGGTACTAAATCGGTAAATTTTTTCGTGCCCAATACATTCGGTCCGGGCGACCATACTGATCCAAATAAGACCCACGCCATCAACGGCATGATCCTCCGGATGATCAAGGCGCAGCGTGCGGGGGATAAGGAGTTTGAGGTTTGGGGAACAGGAAAT
>DATJGD010000064.1:0-31016 GCA_035495255.1 Bacteroidota bacterium
CGGCATGCTCGACGGCAAGCCCGTGTATCTCGGCCCCAAAGGGGGACAGTATACGCTCAGCGATAAAGGCGACAAGAATTATCTCAACGACGAGCAGAAGAAATCTGTAACCTCCGATAAAGTTGTCGGCAAGACGGATGAAGGCAAGCCGATTTACGAAGGTCCTCGCGGTGGCAAGTACACGATTAACGACAAAGGCGAGAAGGTTTACCAGAAGAAGCCGTAACACCATTTCGCTGTCTTAGGAGACGCGAAGCAGAGCCGAACAGGCTCTGCTTTTTTTTGCCCCTTGCTGTCGTTCTTGGCGGAACAATTCCATTTTACGCATCGTTGTCACCAAGCGAGCCGACTCGGATAAATAGAGCGCCTCCGATCACGCGCAGCGGAAGAATCTTGTCAGAATCCTCCAATCACTCATCGATGGGCTGCAGAAGGAAACGGAAGAAAAGTAAATTGTAATTCCTCCGACCGCAGCCTCACCTCATTCTAAAACTGCCTGTCGGATTCGTAAGCCATACATTGGCGGATGGCTCGTTACCACGCTTCGGGTTGCGTCGTACAGTTCATGAAATAACAAAGAGTCCGGTACTACGGTTGAAGCTTCCCTAAAGTACTGGACTATGGTAGAATCAAACGGGCGTAACGTTGGGAAAATGATATCTCCTCGTTCCAGATCGATTGTAAGATTGGGAAGAAAATCAAATCTGCCGTCGGGGATCGGGTTGAGCGCCTGGTCAAAGCGGTCTAAACCCACAACCCGAAGCAGAGGTACGCCGAGGACATCTTCATCTCGCCTTCCTCCTGCTTCCTTGTAGATGTGGAAATCAAAATTGTCGGGCCTTGGATATTTTATATCGGTGGAGTACACGCTCCTGATTTGCAGATCCCATGCAGGCTTGATAAGCGGGGAGAGTTCCTGGTCGGGCTTGATCAATTTGAGAATTATATCTCCGTTGTTTGCCGTATCCCCGTAGACTGTCGATCCATACACTCTTTCTGGAGTCCCTGCGCTGTAGGTCACGGCGAGAGCCTCATTTGCTGAGAGAGGTCTATTGAGTACCACATACCCTCCATATAATTGAGCTCCTGAATGTAAGAATGTATAATCTGTAAATGGTTCAAGTTTCTTAAAATATCCCGAAGAGTAAAAGCCAGGTGACGTGATCAAGCTGCTTTCAAATCCGACAGGATAGAATTCACCGGGCGGATGCGATGGTAAATTGGCATATGCACTTCCTCTCACTAACGACCTATCGGTAATAATGCTTGTCGGTACTCTGAGCCAGACGTCGAGCTGCCAGATTTCATTCTCCATCATTTCCGACGTGATGATTGGGTTTGTGGAAGCATGCAATGGCTCCCAATATTTTCGATAGACAGTATCGACGAAGTAATATGACTGGGAATAGTCGGCGATGGAGACATATTTGGTTATAATACGCCCTGCTTGAACCATAGAGTTTTCTTGTTTGCATCCGGGCAAGAAAAGCGAAAGACAAAGCAGAATGGTAACGAAGCAAGGTGTAATTAAATCTGATCGCCGCATAGCGCCTCCAAGGCAGTCGAAAACTTCTGAAATAAACTTTAGAAATATAGATATCGTTGTATTGAATGTCAATGAGATTTTCAGGAAAGGTTTCGTATATTAATGACATGGAAAAAAACGATGAAATTGTTCTGAATGTAGAAAGCCTCTCCGGCGACGGCAAGACGGTCGCCCGCCAGGACGGCATGGTGTTCTTTGTTGAAAAAGCGGTACCCGGCGATACCGTTCGTGCCCGTATTTTCAAGGTCAAGAAGAATTTCGCGGAAGCCCGTGCCATTGAAATCGTTGAGCCTTCGCCGCAGCGCGTCAAACCACAATGCAAGCATTTCGGGGTCTGTGGCGGCTGCAAGTGGCAGGACCTCGCCTATGAAACGCAGCTGAAATTTAAACAACAAGGCGTAGCGGATGCCTTCCGCCGGATCGGAGGATTCGAATCGGTCAACGTTCTTCCCATCATTGGCTGCGACGAGCCGTATTTCTACAGGAATAAGATGGAATTCACGTTCTCGAATTACCGCTGGCTCACCGACGATGAAATGCAGACCAAGGATGCGCCGGAACAGGAAGTCGCCCTCGGGCTTCACGTTCCTCAACGCTATGACAAAGTCATCAACACGGAGGAATGCTGGCTGCAATCTGAACTAAGCGCCGCGATCGTCAACACCATCCGTGAAATCAGCCGCGTCTGGAACCTTTCGGTTTACTGGACCGAAAGCCATGAGGGATACCTTCGACACCTCGTCATCCGACAAGGAAAGCATACCGGGGAGACGATGGTCAATCTTGTGACGACGAACGACTGGAAGGAAGCCATGCAGAACATGACGAATCTCCTTCTCAAGCAGTTCCCGTCGATCACGACGATCGTTAATAATATCACCGACCGGAAGTCGATGGTCGCCGTCGGCGACAAAGAAATCGTCTACCATGGCCCCGGCTTTATCACGGAGAACATAGGGGAGTACACGTTCCGCATTTCCGCTAACTCGTTCTTTCAGACAAATACGCTCCAGGCAGAAAAGCTCTACAGCGTCGCAAAATCCTTTGCCGGCTTGAAAGATACCGATGTCGTCTACGATTTGTATTGCGGTACTGGAACGATCGGGATTTATCTCTCGGACGCGGTAGAACGGGTGGTCGGGATTGAGGTGGTCCGGAGCGCGATCGATGACGCACAGAAAAATGCCGAGCTCAATGGCGTCTCGAACTGCTATTTCATCCAGGGAGATCTGAAGGACAGATTGACGAAAGACAGCGAGTGGATAGGGGAACACCCCAAACCGACGGTGATCGTCGCCGACCCGCCTCGCAGCGGCATGCACGAAAAAGTGGTGAAACAAATGGTAAAGCTCGCCCCTGAACGAATCGTCTACGTCAGCTGCAATCCGGCGACGCAGGCGCGCGACGCGGCATTGCTCGTGCAGGGAGGATACAAGTTAGAGAAGATCCAGCCCGTCGATATGTTCCCGCACACCGACCACATCGAGGCGGTTGCCTTATTTACGCGCAGCTAGTTTTTTGCCCACAAAGACCGTGGCTGTCCCGAATGTAAGAGGGACGGCCCGCACTTCAGTAAATCCAGCCTGATCCATCAGGGAGCAAAACTCCGCCGGCGCCGGAAATTGCGCGATCGAATCGGGAAGATATCGGTACGCAGAGTTATGACGTGAAATAATCTTGCCGAGGAGGGGAAGGCCAACGTTGGCGTAAAGCGAATACGCCTGAGAAACGAAAGGCTTCCGGGGTTTTGTAAGCTCGAGCACCACCGATGTTCCTCCCGGTTTCAGGACGCGGAGCATTTCTTTCAGAGACTGAAGCCTGTCCGCAAAGTTCCGCATGCCAAACGCCACAATCGTTCCGTCGAATGTTTCCTCGACGAACGGAAGGGCCAGAGCGTCGCACGAGAGCAGATCGATAACCCCGATACCTTTCTTCTGTTCCAGCTTATCCTTGAAAACTGCCAGCATTTCTACCGCGAAATCCACCGAGACAATTCTCGTAGGATGAAGCTCCATCATATCGAATGATACGTCACCGCTGCCGGCTGCGATATCCAGATACGTACCGCCGTAGTTGAACTCACGGATGGCCCGCTGCCGCCATTTGATGTCGAGCCCGAAACTTAAGAGATGGTTGAGCTTGTCATAGGTGGGTGCGATGGCATTGAACATCTGCTGGATGTCACGGGGATTGCTTCTGTCATGAGGAGAACGGATTTCGTGAGCCATCGTCCGTAAATTTGTTTAGAAACGAACTGAAAAGCAAATGTTCTTGCATTTGTAAGCCAAATGATTTAAGTTCATGATACTTTCGCCTCATGTATCCGGGATTTCAAAAATATTTTGCACTGGCTGCCCTCGTCCTGTTGGGAAGCGGGATACTCCTTGGGGGGACATCGAACAAGAGCATCGTGGCATTCCGGACGAAGGAAGCACCCCGTATTGACGGGCTCCTTTCGGAGGAAGCATGGCAGGCAACGGTGCCGACAGAAGGATTTCAGCAATTCAACCCCGACGAAGGCTCGCCTTCGACCGAACGTACGGTCATCAGCGTGCTCTACGACGACGACGCGCTCTACATCGGCGCTCACTGCTACGATTCGGACCCTTCCGGCATCGTCTCCCTCATGTCGCGTCGCGACAGGTCCCTGCAGGCAGACAAGCTCACAGTCTGGATCGATTCTTATCATGACCACAGCATCGCCTTCCTGTTTAGCGGTGCCGTTTCGGGTGTGCAGACCGACGGCATTCTTTCACAGGACGGCCGCGTCTATGACGTCGAGTGGGATGCAGTGTGGGATTTCAGCGCCAGTGCGACGGCGGACGGATGGACGGCGGAGTTTCGGATCCCGTTCAGCGCGCTTCGCTTCGCGGCGCAGGACAGCGAGTATATCTGGGGAATAAATTTCAGACGTTTCATACCTCGCAAACAGGAAGTCGATGAATGGGTCCTCGTCCGGCGCAATGAAGCGCCGCCGGGGACAATCTCGTCGGTTTCGAAAATGGGGCACCTTACCGGACTTCGCGACATCCATCCCTCCATGCATCTTGAGTTGATGCCGTACCAGTCTTCCAAAGAAACGTTTCTCTCCCAGCCGCTGCCGTTTTCTTTGCGCTCCAAGTTCACGGGCACTGGAGGATTGGATCTCAAGTACGGAGTGACGAACAACTTTACGTTTGACCTTGCCGTTAATCCGGATTTCGGGCAGGTGGAGGTCGATCAGTCGGTCCTGAATCTCACCGTCTTCGAAACGTTCTATCCCGAGAAGAGGCCGCTGTTCTTGGAAGGCTCTCAATTCTTTTCGTTCGGCAATTCTTTTGACAGCCGCGAGCTGCGGCTGTTTTACTCGCGACGCATCGGGAGAAAACCGTCTGCACCGCTGGCGGATCCCGGCTATACTATTGTAGAAAGCCCTCAGACTGCCAAAATCCTGGGTGCGGGAAAGCTCACGGGAAAGACCGAAGATGGCCTTGCTGTGGGGGCGTTCAGCGCCGTTACCGACAGGGAATATGGCCTCGAAGAAAACCTTTCCGGTAACGCGAAGGAGATTGCGTTCACTTCGCGTTCGAGTTACAACGTCCTGCGGCTGAAGAAAGATGTCCTGGAGAATTCTTCGATCGGGATGATGGCCACGGGCGCTTTCAATGAAGACGGCGCACCTCACGTGAGCGAAGGAGCCGACTGGAACCTGAGATTTTCCGAAGGGAGATACGCGGTTGACGGTTACTTCGCCGGTTCGCATTATAGCTCCCTGGCAGGGGATCATCGTTCCGGTGCGGCCGGAAAAATTGCCATCGCCAAGCTTGAAGGGGAGCATCTCCTGGCGTTTACGTCGTACGATTTTTCCTCCAGAGACTTCTCCCTCGATGAGCTGGGATTTTTCAGCGAGTCGCACGAGCATGGAGGGTACGTTCAGCTGACCTACAAGGAGGACCAGGCATCGGATCCATTCCTGAGATACACGGTCACAGCCGAAACGGATTACCGGTGGGATCTCGACGGTGCGAAGACCGTCAGCCGCGCCGAGCTCCAGCCGTACTGGGAGTTCCGGAACTTCTGGACACTCAATCTCGATTGGATCCATGAATTTCCTGCCTATGATGACATTGAGAGGGGCATCCTCGGGCTTTACCGGCGCGCGGAGGGGAATCGCTTTTACGCGACGCTGACGACCGACGCGAGCAAGCCGCTGGCGCTGACATTGTTTTCCGGTTATATAAATTCCACAAAAGGGCTCAGCACGGTTTTCAATACCCTTGAAGCGACAGTCAGGCCGAACAGCTGGATCGAACTCTCTCCGTCAGTCACACTGTATCACTCCAGAAACGAAGAGGCCTGGGTAATCCCGTTATATACCGACGACGGCCGTAATCTTTTCGGCGACCGCGACATCGACGAGTACGACTTCTCCCTGCGGGGAATCATGACGTTTTCGCGGCGCGTAAGCTTCCAGTTCTTCACGCAGGTATTCCTGGCGAAAGGGCAGTATTCGAACTTCAAGAAGATGGCCGGGCCCGATGATCTCCCTTCGTACGATTTTCTGAACTCCCCCTCATACGTGAATCCTGATTTCAACGACAAAACGATCAACGCGAACCTCGTCTTCCGCTGGGAATACCTCCCCGGAAGCACGTTCTATCTTGTCTGGACCCAGTATCGTAACGGGGCTACTTCGTATTACGATAAAACCCTCTCGGAAAACTTCTCCGACGCGTTCCGTCTCCCCATGGACAACGCCATCCTGGCGAAGATCAGCTATTGGTGGAGCTTCTAATCCGACCCCTCCGTAACAACAGACCCTAAGTTCCGTTATATTACGATGTCAACGGAACCGTTGGCATAGCTGTCTAATCTGTAGAATATTCAAAAAAGGGATCCCTTGGCCACCGCTGCGGATGAGCGGCATTGTATTAAACTGGCTCAGGAGGGTGATATGCGCGCATTTCGCCTTCTTGTGGAGAGCTATATGAGGCAGGCATATAACATTGCATACGGAGTACTCAGTAATCATGACGACGCGCAGGATGTGGCGCAGGAATCCTTCGTCCGGGTGTTCCAGTCGCTGAAATCGTTCCGCGGCGACGCGCAGTTCAGCACCTGGCTGTACCGCATTGTCATGAACGTATCGTTGAATCACGTGAGCAGGAGAAAGACAAAATTTGAGCACGAAGCCCGCATCGACGATGAGACGAGGCTTGCCATTGCAGCGGATGTCGTTCCGAAGTACACACAGGACGTGCGCGCCCACGTCGAGCGCGCGCTCCACGAACTTCCCACACTCCAGCGGTCGGTCGTCATACTGCGCCACCTGAACGGGCTCTCAACGAAGCAGGTCAGCGGGATCCTCCGGTGTTCGGAAGGAACCGTGAAAACTCACCTTCACCGCGGCCTCAAGAAAATGCGATCCTTACTGGGCTTTTTAGAAAGCGAAGTAGTATGATGACACATCGGTCGATCCGGCAATCTCTCTATGACTACCTCCGCGGCGAACTGCCGCAGGCGGACCAACAGCGGGTGGCGGGGCATCTTACGTCGTGCGAGAGCTGCCGTGCCGAAATGGATGAATTGAAATCTGCGCTCGAGATGGTCGAGCTGCATGCAGTCCGGCCGAGCGACGAACGGCCTGAGGAGTTCTGGAAGGCATTCCCGTACCAGGTTGAAGAGCGGGTGAAGCAGGGAAGCGACAGAAAAACTCAGTCTCTTCCTTCATTGATCGCGAAGTTCATCGCGCTCAACCGGCGCGCGGTGATCTTTGGCGGAAGCGCGCTGGCGCTCGGTGCGATATGTGTTGCCGCGCTGGTTATATTCCGAACGCATCCTCCTGAAAATCCGACCGCAGGCGTGGAGCAGCCAACGCAGCAGCAGCCAAGTTTACAGAGCAATGGATACGTTGAACCGGCATCTCTCCGGCTGCATCAGTACTTGCGAAAATCCAAAGTGCTCTTCATCGGCATCGCGAACATGAACACGGAGAAGGAGGGAGCAGTCGATCTCTCTTCCGAACGGAAGGTTTCCCGGGATCTCATCGAGGAAGCGCGATATCTTCAAAGCCAGCCGCTGGATAGGCGTTCGGAGCGCCTCATCGGCGACATGGAGAAAATCCTCATCGAGCTCGCAAACATGAAAGAGCAAAATGAGCTGCCGAACGTGGAGATGATCCGCGGCGGCATCCACCAGGAAAACCTGTTATTCAAGATTCGCATGGCGGAGTCGCTATACGATACGACAGCTGCTATTCAAGGTTCTAATTTTTAATATGAGGTCTATCATGAAACAATATTTGTGCATCCTTTTCCTTTCACTTTGTGCAGTGGGGCTGTCCTTCGGTCAGTCCGCATGGAGCGGCATTACCATTGCCGGCTCGGGTAATTCGTATTCTCTAACGCTCGACCAGTCTGCGATAAGCGCCTCGACGCTCGACGGAGATGGCAGCTTTCACGAATGGTCGGAATCCGGCAAGAAGGACGATCCGGGATACAAGATGTACAAAGCAGGCTATGACCTGATCCTTGATGAGAAGTGGGCGGAGGCGCGGACGAAGTTCTCTGAGATGGTGAAGCAATTTCCGAAGAGCGATTACGTGGATGACGCGCAATACTGGTCGGCGTACGCTTACGAGCACAGCACCAAGGATCGGAAGAAAGCTTACGACGTTTACAAAGATTTCATCCTCGCCTATCCAAACAGCAATTACTACGATGACGCCGTCGCTGAGATGTTCAAGCTGGATGCGGGAGATGTGGCAATGGGGAAATCAGGGTCAAATATTTTCGTGAGTCCGCGTGCCACCACGGTAACTGTCGATGAGAAGGGGGGGAAGTATCACGAGTCGAATGGAAAAGGAGGATTCGGATTCAGTTATTCAACAGCGCCGGCAACTCCCCGGACACGGGCCGCGGCCCGAACGATTAACCAGCTTCGGCATGATATGATGCGGATTCGCCGGCCTATGACGGTGGGAACACCGGTTCCGGTTCCGGACGCGACACTGAGTACTTCGCTCGCGCCGCTGGCGATGGCTGCGCCCAGAGTGTGGGGCGTGGACGAAAAGCTCGATCCGCAGACACAGCTGAAAATGGATGCCCTCTATGCACTGGGGGATAGTCCGGAAGATTCGCTTTCGTTCGGAACCCTGCACGATGTTGTCGTCGATCCCAAACAGCCTCTTCCGCTGCGGCAATCCGCGATGGACGTCCTATCTGACTTCAAAAAATATGACGTTCTCAACGTGTTTCTGGAGGTCGCGAAGAAGGATACGAGCGAGACGATTCAGAACATGGCGATCGATTATATCGGGCAGATTTCGTCGGATAAAGATAAATCGGTCGGCGCTTTGATCGATCTTTTTTCTGCGATTCCGTCGTACCGGGTCGAGAAGCAGCAGACTGTGCTCTGGTCAATTGGGGAGATCGGCAACCGCCGCGCGGTGAATTTCCTTGCCAAAGTCGCGAAGACGAATGATAATTACGCCCTACGTAGCGATGCGGTGCATTATCTTGGCAGTATCGGGGGGAATGACGCAAGGGAAGCATTGTATGAGATATTGAAAAGTAAATAATAGAGCGGACGGCGATCTAAAATGAAAAGCTTGCTCTCCGCTTTAGTCGTTTGTCTTCTCTCATTCACACCGTTATTTGCCCAGCAACTCGAATTTAACAGTGCAGCCGCCTCAGACGAGGCGGCGGTTTCAAAAGCCCTGCCGGGGCTGGCAAAACAGGTGATTGCGGTCTACAAGGACGACAATCGCCAAACCTATCTCAACAATTTATTCAGGCTGCAAATAATTGCCGGAAATTATTCCAAAGCGATCGAGTCAATAAAATCGTTTCGAGATATTCTCAGAGCGAGTGACCCCGTCAATGCAAATGTTGTGTATACTCAGTACGAGCTCTACGCGGACGCAAAGCTCCGGCAGACCGCCGAAAACATCTCCTTTGATCAGGCATTTAAGCAATCGTTTCGCGAGATCTATGGCAACCTGAGCGACAAAAACGCGTATATCGCCTCTACGAGCTTCTCGTTTGATGTCCCCCGCGCCCAAAGCGATTTGCAGAAACTCTTAGATGCGCAAAAGGAGAAGGACAGCATCGGACTAAATGATGCTATTGCCCTGATCAGAACCTACCAACCATATCTTGTTTATAAGAATATCCTCCCCATGACCGATTCGCTTCTCAAGGAGGACGATGCCAGGCGCTATATCATTCAGGATGACGTCCTGATTAAAACGAAAGATGGGGCGACGCTCTCCGCGTTCGTTGTTCGCAAACGCGGCCTGGCGATGAAACAACCGACCGCATTGATTTTCAATATTTACACCGATCTCAGCCTGGGTTTGGCAAAAATATCCGCCTCCTACGGCTACGTTGGAGTGACCGTGGAAACACGCGGCAAGCGCAACAGCCCGGATCCGATCGAGCCGTACGAACACGAAGTCGACGATACGTATGAAGCGATTGATTGGATAATCAAGCAGCCGTGGAGTGACGGGCAGGTCGGGATGTACAGCAACAGTTACGGGGGATATACATCATGGGCGGCAACAAAGAAACTCCATCCGGCGCTTAAAACCATAGCGCCTTCTGCCGCCAATAATCCGGGCGACGGGCTGCCGATGGAAAACAACGTATTCCTGTTCGTTAATTATGCCTGGGCGTTTTACGTTACGAACAATAGGTTGGTCGACAATGAAACCTATTTTGACCGCAAGCGATGGAACGACTTAAACGACAAATGGTATCAAAGCGGTAAATCCTATCGGGACATCGACAAAGTTGACGGAACGCCGAACAAATGGCTTCAGCGCTGGCTCGATCATCCTGCGTACGACAGCTACTGGCAGGCGAAAGCCCCGTATCAAACAGACTTTTCTAAAATTAATATCCCTGTTCTCACCGTCACGGGATATTACGACGACGGTCAGCAATCCGCACTGTACTATCTAAAGCAACATTATAAGTTCAACAAGAACGCTGACCATTACCTTGTGATTGGGCCCTACAGTCATTTTGGCGCCGGGGCTTTTCGTAAGGATCAGGTCCTGAACGGTTATGCCATCGACTCGGTCGCGCAACTCGATACTCCCGACCTGACGTTCGCGTGGTTTGACTACGTCATGCGGGGAGGCAAGAAGCCAGCCCTGCTCAAGGACAAGATTAATTACGAGGTCATGGGAACGAATGAATGGCGTCACGCTCCTTCGCTGGAAAAAATGAGCAATCAGACGCTGAAGTTATACCTGACCGATATGAAATCCGGCGAGCACTACGAACTGGCGAAAGACAAGCCGGCGAAGTCGGGGTTTCTTGAGCAGACGGTGGACTTCGCAGACCGAAAGACTTCGAATAATGACTACTATCCGGATCAGATTATCGGCAAGAAGCCAGACCTTTCAAATGGGTACTCGTTTATTAGCGAGCCATTCGATGCGCCCGTTTCGATTAACGGCACCTTTTCGGGCGAAATCAAGGCAAGCATTAACAAGAACGACATGGATGTAGGAGTGGTATTGTATGAAGTACTGCCCGACGGCAAGCTGTTTCACCTCTCGTACATCATCGAGCGGGCAAGCTATGCAAAAGATATGACGAAAAGGAATTTGCTGACACCCGGCAAGGTGGAATCAATTCCGTTCAATAAAACCCGCATGGTGAGCCGTCAGCTCAGCAAGGGGAGCAGGTTGTTGGTGACATTGAATGTCAATAAAAATGCTTATGCCCAGATCAACTATGGGACCGGAAAAGATGTCAGCGACGAGGATATTTCTGACGCGAAGGTGCCGCTACAAATAAAGTGGCAGAACGATAGCTACGTCAAGATACCGATTTGGAGATAGACTCGCTCGAGCTAGTTAGGTCTGCAAAGGCTGAATGCTGCCGAGGCTGATCGCACATCGCGATCAGCCTTTGTTTTTAAATGCCTGACGGCTCAAACAGGCAACTACGGGGGTTGCTGAGGCTCATCCGGGTCTTGAAACTTTAGGTTTTTATGCGTACTTTCATACGTCTAAAACGAACTCTAACGCTATTTTCGCAGAGAAATCATTACAAAGCGATATTTCAACATTCTCCTGTTCTTACTCCTCGCGTCGACGGGCCTTGTCGCGCAGGAACTCCCCTTCACACATTACACCCCTGAAAGCGAAGTAAATCCGCTGCCCTCCGCAGATGTCCGCTCCATTTACCAGGACCGTACAGGCTATCTCTGGAAGTGCGTCTATTCCTCGGGTCTCCTTCGCTATGACGGTCACCGGTATGAACGATATACGACGGAGGACGGGCTTCCCGGACTGGATGTCCGGCAGGTGCTCGAGGACCATCTCGGACGATTGTGGGTGGCGTCGGAGGAAGGGCTCGTAGTTTCCGAACGGCCTCTCGACCAATATGAAGTCAACGCAAAAATCCGGTTTGTCTCGAAAATCGGATCCGTCCAGCTGCTTCAGATCGCTATCGCCGATAACAGGCTTGCCATCGATACCCGCGGGTCTCTGCTCGTCGGAACGCGCCAGAACGGGATTGTCCGCTACAGGTTCATCAATGCCGACTCCCTTTCGGTTGATACGATCATGACGGATACGGATCACGACAGAAAAAATAAAGACGTCCGGTCGATCCTGGTGCGCCAGGATAGCACAGTATTTGTCGGCCTGGGAGGGGGAGATCTTCAGATGTACAATCCCGATTTGTCAACCGGGGTACTCCTCTCCGAGCGCGAGGGAGCCCCCCGTTTCAATACCGATGCGCTGTGCGAGACCCCTAGCGGCAAGGTGTTCGGCGGCTGCCAGAACGGAATAGTCTGGGCACTTCGTGAAACCAGGGAGGTGCGTCACGTCGACATCCGAAGCGAGGAGATGAAAAGCCGGGTTACCTGCATTTTTGAGGTTTCCCCCGGCACGCTCTGGGCAGGCAGCGAGGGGAACGGGATTCTGAGGTTCGCCGAAGATCAAAGCAAGCTGTCACGGAATTATTTCTACACAGTCCGGAATGGGTTGTTGGGCAACAATATCAGCTCGTTTATGAAAGACCGTGAGGGAAACATCTGGATCACGCAGATCGGCGGCGTATCGAAGCTTCGTTCCAACTTCGCGGCCTTCGGCAACTATACGGCCGTTTCCCATGGCGGAGCCACGCCTTACCTGACCGATCAAAATGTTAATGTTGTTCTGCCTCCTTCCGCAAGCTTTCCTCAACTCTGGGTCGGCACAACAGGCGGAGGAGTTGTCCTCATTAAAGAAGACGGCAGCGTCGAAAATCTCCAGGGCGACCGGGGGCTGCGCCATAACTGGGTGAACGGCCTGGTGCGCGACAAACAGGGAAGGGTATGGATCGGTACCCTGGGCGGAATAAACTGTCTCGCGTATAACGATGGTATTCCGAGCCCGCCTTCGAGCCAGACGCGGGTCGTGAAATTCAACAACAAAGGGGCCACCCTTGCGGGATATGAAAAAACGACGATCTATTCCTGCAAGAGCCTGACGATACAGGACGGCAGTCAGCCGAACAAATTTGCCGAAAGCCTATGGTTCCTCGGTTACCAGCACATTTACTGCTTTGCCGGCAACGAATGGTACGTATTCAAAACTCCGACAGGACTGCCAGCAACGTACTTTGACGCCATCGACATCGACGACAAAGGAATTCTCTGGGTCGGTACGCGGGATGCGGGCCTCTATAAATCGACGGTCCCGATGAGCCTGAAGCGCCTTCAGGATTTTTCCGCGAGGGACTACCAATCGAATCTGGAGAAAGATACCCGCAAACTGGGGAAGGAAGTTACCGAGACGGTGTTTGAGCAAGTTTGGAGCGAAGCGAACGGCGCTCCGTCAAACCAGATGGAGATGATGGAATGGAGGGACGGAATGTTGTGGGTTGGAACTCCTGAGGGACTCGTCGGCCTGGAAGGTGATCCGCTGAAAGCTGTCACCAGAATTACGATGGCAGACGGCCTGCGGGGCGGAGACGTTACGAGCCTCGCGTTCTCTCCCGTCACAGGATCGCTGTGGGCCGGAACGGGAGGCGGCCTCTCGGAAATCGATCCGCACTCACGCAAGGTTCTTCGCTCGATTACGAAGCAAAACGGCCTCATCGATAACGAGGTATGGTTTTACAGCTCCGTTGCGGTGGGTGAAAACGGTACCGTGTACTTTGGAACGGCAAAGGGGCTTGCGCTCTATTCCCCGCAATATGATACCACCAACACCCTTCAGCCGATCATACGGCTGGAACGCGTCGCCATTCATCAGGATCCCGACGGCGACAACGAGATTAATTTTGAATACTCCGCGCTGAGCTTCGCGAACGAACGCCTTGTCCGTTACAGGACGCGCCTCGTCGGCTACGATAAAGACTGGTCTGAGGAAAAGAGCGATGTGTCGATCAGGTATACGAACCTTCCGGCGTTTCTCATAGCAAGAAAATATACGTTCGAGGTCCTGGCGTGCAACAATTACCGCGTATGGACCGAAGCCCCGGTTTCTTTTTCTTTTCCGATCAACCCGCCCTGGTGGTTCCGTTGGTGGTGGCTCTCCCTGAATGTCGTCCTTCTGGGGATCATCGTGTACGCCTACAGCCGTTACCGGCTGCGCCAGCTCGAAGAACGGAGCAAACAGCTCGAACAGACCGTGGAGGAACGGACGCATGAAATAAGCGAGAAGGCGGAGCAGATCCGCGCGCAGGCGGACTTGCTCTCCGTCCAAAACAAGGAGCTCGAAGTCAAGAACCAGGAGATCGTGAGGACGCAGGAGCAGCTCATCATGCAGGAAAAGCTGGCTTCCCTCGGCGCTCTCACCGCCGGCATCGCCCATGAAATCAAGAACCCGCTGAACTTTGTCAATAATTTTGCCGAACTGTCGGTCGAGCTCATGCGCGAACTCAAGGAAGATCTGGCGGGCCAAAAAGACAAGCTGGACGGCAAAATCTATTCGCGCGTGGAAGACACGCTTGCCGATCTCGAGCATAATTCGATCAAGATCAACGAGCACGGCAAACGCGCCGACAGCATCGTTCGCGGAATGCTTTTGCATTCCAGGGGAAAGTCGGGGGAGAGGATGTCCACCGATCTCAATCAGCTTATCGACGAGTACGTGAACCTCGCCTATCACGGCCTGCGCGCGACAGACCCGAGCTTCAACATTACGATTAAGACCGATTATGATAAATCGATCGGCATGATGGACGTCGTGCCGCAGGATCTCAGCCGCGTGTTCCTGAATATCGTCAACAACGCCTGTTACGCTGCCAGCGAGCGGAAGAAAACCGCAGGGCCTTCGTTCTCCCCGGTGCTCACGATTACGACGAAGAATTTAGGACCAGCCGCCGAGGTGAGAATCCGCGATAACGGGACCGGTATTCCGAAAGAAATCGTCGACAAGATCTTCGATCCGTTCTTTACGACGAAGCCCACCGGCAAGGGAACGGGATTAGGGCTTTCATTGAGCTACGACATCGTTGTGAAGGGGCATGGGGGCGAAATGAAGGTTGAGTCGGTGGCCGGTGATCACACCGAGTTCATCGTGAAGCTTCCGAAAGGGTTCAAAGGATAGGAGATTAGATCTTGAAGGCCGGAGCGCAGAAGCGTCGCTACGATTAAGAACGCGCTGAGTCCGGGAGTTTACATAGTTGAGGCAAAAAAAAAGAGGAAACCGAAGTTTCCTCTTTTTTTGTTGTTACAGGATTCTTAGAATCCGCCGCCGCCGCCGCTTGATTTATTGATTCCGTCATACACGGACGTCACCGTTGAGGCAGTCGCAGATACCACCACAATCTGGGCGGCACTGGTGACGGTGCCTGAGGCAACGAGGCCTTCGCCCCAGCCGATCAACGTTAGCTGCAACGAAGGATCGGTAGAGATGATGCCGTGGTTTGATACATGGTTAAACTCAAGTGCAAGCAATTGCTGGTTCAAGGCATCAAGATCTGACTTGATGGGCTTCGCCAGGATATTCAGCGCTTCCTGCAGTCCGTTACCTGTGCCAAGCTGATAAGGCTCGGTCAGAAGCAATCCACGAATCCGCGCAATGTATGCGAGCAAGCTATCCTTGCTGACCGTGGGCGAGCCTGAACCGCTGATCGCCGCCTGAAGTTGTTTCTTCCAGAAGCCGGGGGTGAGACCGTTGGTCGGAAGTGTCCCGAACTTAAGATCGCTCACCAACTTGTCAGACTTGGGGGCGAAGCCGAAGTTGTTGTTCGTCGAGCTGGGACCGATCGTAACGTTGTACGATGTCGGCGTGGTTGATGAAAGATACTTTGTCTGAGTGCCTGCGACTGTTCCTGTATCAACACGCACGATGTAGTTTCCGGCGACATAGTCGTGGAAGATGTAGTTGCCGTTCGCATCGGAGGTTGCTGATTCCAGAGGAGCGCCGAACGCATCGAGGAGGTTAACGGTGGTTCCGAGAATCCCTGTCTCAGAGAAATTGCGCGCGCCGTCGTTGTTTCCGTCGGTGAAGACCGAGCCCGCGATGTCAAATATTCTCGCGCACGCGCCGGTGATGAATCCGGTGGCAGACGTGCTGTTGGTCTTAACCTTCGCCAGGACGAGTCCCTGCTTGACGTCGCCGTCATAGGTAACGGTGAACGTGAACGGGCCGCCTGTGCTCGGATTCCACTCGATGCCGGGAGACACATCAGGGTCCGTGCTGCTCTGCTTACCGTTCGTCGGAGTCGCCGAAGCCAACGTGCCGGCGCATCCGGGAAGTTCGAGCCTGAAGGCCATCTGTACGACCGGCCCCGTGACAGTGTATGAAAACGTCGTCTGGTTGTTGGCAACGGTGCGGCCGTTGTACGTCACCGTGAAACCGGCGAGCACGACGCTCTGCGGAAATACTGCGCTGGTAGGCGTAAGAAGTTCACCTGAGGCGGTACCACCGATTTGGACTCCCTTCATATTTCCCGGAGCGGTCGGCGGAGTCTGCTCGCAACTCCAGAACATCACGCTGATTAATAAGAACAGTGTGGAGATTATTCGTTTCATTGTGCTTCTCCTATGATAAATTTTTTTGTGAGAAATTATTTGATAAAGTTTTAGTCCTCCCCACAACACACCGTAGCGTCCCCATCAATTAAGTGTCTTGAGAGAGTACAGAGGGAATTTGCGGAACCCATTAAAATCAATTGTAAAGATACAATTATTCTTTGCAATTGACAAGTCCCCCGTCGCGATTTACTCATTTAACAAAAATCCGCTAACGTCGTTCCCTACATAAAGAAATACAGTGGAGGGCGGAAAAGGTTTGTAAATCCATCGATGATTTACTATTTTTTACGAATCATTTTTTGCCGCCTGACGCTATGCTTCGCAGAACCTTTAAATTATTGAGTTTTGTCCTCGTTTCCACAGGGATCGTTTTCGCTGGGGACAGCCCCAAGAGCATCCATGCCATACGGGTCACCACCCCGCCCAGGATCGACGGCCGCCTGGATGACGAAATCTGGAAGGTCGCAGAGCCTGCCACCGATCTCATACAACGGGATCCCGATGAGGGGAAAACCGGTTCAGAACGGTCTGAAATCCGCGTTTTATACGACGACGAGGCATTGTACGTCGGATGCATGTTCTATGACTCCGAACCGGAGAAGATCGTCTCCAGGCTCACCCGTCGCGACAATCAGATTGAGGCCGATAACGCTTCGATACGTATCGATTCGTACCATGACCACCAAACAGGTTATGAGTTTACGTTCAATGCCGCAGGTGTGAAAACAGATATTCTTCAGTACGACGACGCGAACCGCGAGGACGACTCCTGGGACCCCGTGTGGGATGTACAGACAATGACGACGCCACAGGGGTGGATGGCAGAAGTGAAAATACCCTTTTACATCCTTCGATACCGGTCGATGGAAAGCGACACCGCGGAAAATGTCTGGGGGATCAATTTCTTGCGGTACATCAGCCGGAAGCAGGAGTCCGAACGGTGGGCATTCACCCCGAAAAGCGAGAGCGGGTTCATTTCACGATACGGCCACCTTCTCGGCCTGAGAAACCTTCCCGCGCCGCGCAAGATCGAACTGCTCCCGTTTGTCACCACCAAACAAAGCTACGATCCCGCCTCGGCGTACCGGGACCGGACGCAGCAGTTTCTGGGGAACGCCGGAGTGGATTTTAAATACGGGCTTTCGAGCAACTTCCTCATCGACGGAACGATCAATCCGGACTTCGGCCAGGTCGAAGCCGACCCCGCGGTGTTAAATCTCTCCACGTATGAAACGTTCTATCCTGAAAAGCGCCCTTTCTTTATTGAAGGAACCCAGATCATCAGGTTCTCCACATTCGGCGGAGACTTCGGTCCCGGTATGTTCTACTCGCGGAGAATAGGACGGGCGATCTCTGAAGACGAGGCCGGCGTTCCGACGGGATCTAGGATCCTCGACATTCCGAAGAACACGACAATACTCGGTGCCGCGAAGCTCACCGGAAAAACCAACGACGGGCTTTCGATCGGGGTTCTCCAGGCGTTCACGCAGGAGGAGAGAGTGAGGGTCGTCGACAGCCTGCAGCATGAGAGCGAGCAGGTGCTTGAACCGTTCGCCTGGTACAGCATCCTCAGGGTTCGCAAGGACATTTTAACGAACTCGAATGTGGGGATGATCCTCACATCGACGGCGAAAACTTCACGCACTCCGGCGTTCACGAACGGGTACGATTGGAGCGTTAAGCTCGACAAGAATACGTATTCCATGGACGGATTTCTGGCGCTTTCCAACAGGACAAATTCAAGCAATGACCGTGTTACGGGGTCGGCAGGCAAATTTGCGTTCGCGAGGATCGCCGCCGTGCACTGGTTGTGGTCGATCAGCGGCGATTATACCTCGAAAAAGTACAACATCAACGATGTCGGTTTCTTCTTCAGCCCGAACGACGTCGGAGCGGTCTGGTCGCTGACGTACAAAGAAGACGTCCCGGCCGCGGTGGTGAGAAACTACAGCATTTCCGGCTCGCTTCATTACAGGGATAATTTCGACGGCAACAGCCTGTTCCGGGACGCCCGGGTGAGCGGCCAGCTGCTCTTCGACAATTACTGGAGCATGACTTGGAGCGCGGAAACCGATTACGGCCTCTACGATCAGTTTGAAACACGGGGCAACGGATTATACCGGAAGCCTGTCAACCGTTCAACGAGCACGTATATTTTTTCAGACCAGCGCAACGCGGTGGTCTTCAAGCTGGGGCAGCGTTTCGGCTGGGACGACAAGATCAAAAACACATTTGCCACCGAAGCCGGAATTTACCTCCGGTCGATTTCCTGGATGGAATGGAGCCTTGAAGGAGAGCATCAAAAGATCATCAATCAGGAAGCATGGATGGCGACGGTGGGGAATGCGACACTATTCGGCGACCGTGTGACCGACCAGTATAATATGGTTCTCCGCAGCACGCTGACGTTCACCCGCGAGCTGACGCTTCAGCTGTATACCCAGGTATTTCTTGCGAAAGGACATTTCGCGAACTACCGGCAATTGGTTACGCCTTCAGAGTTTGTTCCTGCCGCCTACTCTGGCAATCCGGACTTTAACCGGCAATCTCTGAATACAAATCTTGTGTTGAGATGGGAGTATTCTCCGGGAAGCACGTTGTATCTTGTCTGGTCGCAGGCGCGCAGTCAGGGGAATGATGATTACTTTACGACGTTTGGAAGCGACTTCAATGAGACATTCGCCAATTCACCGACGAACGTCGTTCTTCTGAAAGTTAACTACTGGTGGAACCTCTAGGAAAGAGGTAGTGTCAGAGACACTACCAAAAAGGATGGAAGCGGTTATCGGATAGAATAACCGCTTCCTGGCTTGTGTTTTAGGAGGGAGTAACAAACGTTAGAAAGGCCTGCGCTCTCTTCCTGACGGCTTGCGATCTCCGCGTGACCGTTCGTTCTCATGGCGCGGCTCGCGCTGCTGTTGCTGAATTTGCCCTCGTTCCCGGGGCTGCTGCTCTCTCGGCTGCTGTTGAACCTGGCCGCGTTCCCGCGGCTGTTGCTGCTGTTGAACCCAGGGATTCTCTCTCCGCGGATTTCGCTCCGGCCGTTGCTGTTCCTGCTTTTGCACTTGTCCGCGTTCCCTTTGCTGCTGCTGCTCCTGAATCCAGGGATTTTCCCTGCGGGGATTTCTCTGAGGCTGCTGCTGCCAGCGTCCGCGCTCCTGCGGCTGAGCCCAGCTATTGTCTCTCCTCGGCCGTTCAGGCTGTGCGGCATCCTGCCGTTGGCCGCGTTGTGGCGGCGCATTCTCTTGAGACGGTACCCGCGGCTGCTGACGATCGTATCCTCTATTGGCCGGAGGCTGCTGATCCATGCGGCGCGTATCGCGCGGATTTTGGGCATCCCCACGCGCATCAAGACGAGGACGGTAAACTTCAAGACGTTCGCGATTGTTCTCGCGGGTCAGCCGTTCGCCGGTCCCGCGGCCGTTGTCGACGACGTCGACGCGATTGACCCTCACGTCCCCGCGGCGTTCTACGAATCCGACGTCGATACCGTTGTTGACCACCCGGTCATTCTCTGAGCGGATATTGACTGTCCGGCGCGTGTCGCCGAAAATTCTTCGCGTGCGCTCAATGGGCTGCACGTAATCCACGATCCTCGTCGAGGTGAAGCTCCGGCACGGCACGAAGTTCCAGTAATGCACGGGCGCGACCCAGTTATTCGAAAATCTCAATCCGATACCGATGCTGAACCGCGCCATCGGGGGCAACGGAGCCCATCCGATATAATCGTTATCGTACCGGAACTCGACCCATGAAGGACCCCACACATCGTCGGGAATCCAGATCCATCCGTAGTAATCATCATAGCTCCACCGGCCATAATGGAATGTTGCCCAGCCGAAGGGCTCGTACGACATCCAGTACCATCCGTATGCTGTCCACACCCAACGGCCGTCCTGATACGGCCTCCACGCGTGGCCGACGCGATAAGGACGCCATGCGTAGCCATAATTGCAATCGACCCACTCACCGTACGGTTGGAGGGAGGAATAGAAAAATCCAAAGCGGCTTTCGACATCGTAGCGGCTGTAGCCTGCGTTATCCGCATAGCCATTATCGTCATAGTTATCCTGCGCTCGCAGCCTATTGGCGCCGCCCGCAAGGGCAAAAAGAGCCGAAATAATTATTAGTAGTCTTTTCATGATCGTTCTCCTGAACCTATATGCTTCATACTTCCGAGTCATCATAATACAAGCCGTATGCCATTTGAAAACCCTTCTATTCTGTGAGAAAACGAAGGATGCTCCGCAAAATTGTCTAAAAATTAGCACAGATTGTTTGATAAAACAGGTAGAACGGGCGTTCCGGCTTGACTTTGAGCCGCCAATAGTCTACCTTGATACCAACACGCTCCTATCTTCAACCTAATTTTCACACTCAGCAACTAAGGCTTCAATCAAGATGTTTGGTCATTCTTCCATGCGAAGGGTGAGCTATCTCTGTCTCCTGGCTTCACTTATGGTTGTCAGGGGCTCGGCTCAATCATCCAACGACAATTTTCTGGCGTTCGTTAAGAACGTCCAGGAACAGATAGAGGTCTCGTCCGAGCGAACCTGCAGCATCCCCAATGACGAGGATCTGCGGACCTGGACGAAAGCGCTCTACTTGTTTCGCATGCACAATCTGGACAGCTGTAAATCCGTCCTCTCGCATGAAAATTATACGATCGTGCAGATCGCGGATCACAAGACCGGACACGTCTACGACGTCTTTAAAGAAAGCGCGCCTGCGAAGAAAAGCTGGGGGACGTTCGTGTACAATCGTCAGCACTCCAAACGCCTTTTCATTCACGTAACCCATCCCGCCGACGACGGCTACGTTGCGCAGATCGGCGCTGAGCTCTTTCAAAAAACCGGCGCGGAGTGGCTCTACATCGCGGGCACGAGCCGGAACGACAAGGTCAACCGTGTTCAGCTTGATGCCGCCCGTCTCAGGGAGACGCTGCTTCAGCGGTGGCACGAAGTATTCACCGACCTCACGCATATCACGCTCTCGATCCACGGCTTCGATAAAAAATATTATGACAACCCTGTCTCGGAGACCGATATTGTTATCAGCAACGGAAAAACGTCCGACGATCAGTGGGGAATTTCCCAGATTAGCCTCTCGTACCGCGACAGCCTGCGAACGAACGGCTTCAGCTGCGCCGTCGCCATGTACGATTCCGGCTATTCCTCCCTCGGATGGGGTGTCAGCCCGCAGGGAATGTTCTCGAATGACAGCGTCGGGTTCGGCCACTGGATGAATATCGAGTTGTCGAAAGAAGTCCGCTCAAATTCTGCCGAGTATGCAAAGTTCATCGCGCTGACAGACCGCGCCCTGGAAGTCGCGGGCAAGAAAGTATCGCAGCAGGTAAATCGCGCGTTCGGGCTTGTTTCACCGAGAAGCCTAAAGATTGATTCGCGGCACGGCCTGCTCTTTCCGCCGAGCTCAGGCGAATCCTACAGGATTGTCTCCTTCAACTCCGGAAATCTCTCAGACACGCTGAATATTCGCGTCGGCGGATGGCTGCAGTTTCCGGGCGCCTCCATGGCAAGAATCGATACGTCCAGCGACGGCCTTATGCGACAGCTGCGCCGTTCAGGTGGAAATGGCGTCCGTTCCGCGCTCGCCAGCATTGTCGAGCAGGAACCGGCCGAAGCTTCAGCGTATTTCGACGCCAACAAGAAATCTCACAGCGACTCCGCCCAGGTTGATGGAAGCGACGCGTCCACAGCCGATCCGCTGCAGGTGCACCGCATTCCGCTTCGCCGGCGCGTCATCGCCGGATCGGAGTCCGAATACGCGTCCGCGATCACACCGTATCGTTGGGAAGGGGCGCTCTCCGATGACTTTTCTCCCGCACGTGCTTTTTTGCAATTCGCCGATGACCGTTCTTCGCAGGACGAGTCGGGCGATCTGCCGAATTTCCTCATTCCTATTATCAACCGGTCGCTCGGACGTTACGGCAATAATGTCGTGGAAATCCGCATGACCCAGCTGCTCGCGCGCCGGATCGCAAAATTGGTCGCGGAACACAACGAGTCGGCTCGTGATGTCCAGCTCGCGGCCGAAGTGAGCGACAAAGGGGATTACTTCCTCAGAATTTTTCCGTCCGCCGCCCCGAAGTGATGCCCGAAATCATGCAGGGAACCTTCTGCACTCCTACGGGCCGTTACCGATGCATTGAAGTTTGCGCTTCCTGATGTTCTCCTCCCGCCTGAATCTCCGGATCTATTACGTTACCGCGTGTGTCATCGCGCTGACGTATTTCGGTTTCCGGACAGAACTCTTCGACAACGAATACGCCGAGAACCACGCGGCAGTCCCGAACGGAGTTTCGTTCGCGCGGCCTTCCCTAACCTGGGAAACCTTCGACAAAGACAACGCGCCCCAGGCGTTTGTCGTCGACGTCGAAACCAGAACAGAACGTATTTCCTCTTCACCGGATTTCTGCGCCTTCGCGTCCCCGGAATTCCCCTCAGCACATCCCGTCCGGGATAAGTCTCCCCCCACGCTTCCTTCGTAACGCTACCGCTACACGTTTCATCGTCATTCTTATTGAGTGGCGCACACCATTTCATTCCGCGGTAGTGGAATCATAATCCATTTCATTCATATAGGAGACCTAATGCTATGATGAGCCGTAGCACGTTTGTTCTAACCTTACTTGCCCTCGCTTGCGGAATCGGCTTCGCCCAGGGATTGTCGGGAAAAGTGAGTGACGCACAGGGGCCCCTCTCGGGAGTCCGCGTGACGATTCCCGCCGTGCACCGAACCATCCAAACCGGCAGCGACGGTGTATACGAGTTTAGGACGCTTTCTCCCGGAGTCTACACCGTCGAATACTACCTTATCGGGTATGAAAAAAAGACTTCCCGCGTCGATGTATCGGAAAACGGGAGCAGCCTCGATGTCGTGTTGAATGTCAGCCCGCTTGAGATTTCAGAAGTGACTGTTACGGCGAAGCCGCAGCCTTCAGACCTGGAGCATACATCGCTTTCAGTTGCCGTGCTGGAAGGCAGAGAGCTTGACGCAAATTTCGGGCAAAGCCTGAGCCAGACGATCGAGTCTGTTCCCGGCGTATCGACATTCGCCCGCGGGCCGATGAACGGAAAACCGGTCGTCCGCGGCCTCACGGCGCAGCGCGTTACGGTCGCCGAGAACGGCCAGCGCCATGAAAGCCAGGGTTGGGATGACGAGCAAAGCCCTGAGATCGATATCTTTGATGCCGAACAAATAGAGATCGTGCGCGGGCCGCACAGCGTGCTCTTTGGTTCCGACGCCCTCGGAGGAGTTGTCAACGTTATTACGCGTCCGTTTGACGAAGGCGCCGGCAGGCTGAACGGGTTGCTCGTGTTCAACGGATTCACGGTCGATCAGCAGGCGGCAGGCCACGTTTCACTGTTCGGATCCAGCAGCGATGTCCGCTACCGCGGCAGCTTCACGGCGCGCACGGTGGGGGATATCGGCACACCCGAAGGGACACTGCCGAACAGCGGAGCAAAAGAGACGAACGGCCGCGGTACGCTTGGCCTAGACAAGGAGTGGGGCAATCTCTCGCTCGATTATTCGCATTTCGACCAGACATTTAAAATCTCGCCCGATCCGGACGAGGATCCCGATGCGACCCCGTTCCAGAAAATCCTCCACGACCAGGCGCAGCTTTCGTACGGAACCGGATTGTCGTTCGGACGCCTGGAAGTAAACGGCAACTGGCAGCTGAGCACCCGCTCTGAATTTGAAGAGGGTGAGGAAGAAGACGCCGATACAGCGATGCCGGCCGTTAAGCTTCGCCTGCATACAGCCGGCGGCGAAGTAAAATTACACCACCATCCGATAGGATCCATGTTCGGCACGATCGGCGGTTCGATCTCGCGCCAGAGCAACGAGACGCTCGGAGAAGAGCCGTTGATCCCCGGATTCACCGATGTGAACGGTTCGTTCTTCGTGTATGAAGAATTTGGTCTTTCCGATGTTAACGTGTCCGTCGGAGCCCGCTACGATAACCGGAAGCTTGACGTCGATGAAAACGACGACCTCGGGGTGGAGGCCCAGACACGGACCTATGACGCGTTTACCGGATCTGTGGGCGTAGTCTTCCACGCGACCGACCGCCTCTCATTCGCCTCGAATCTCGGAAAAGGGTGGAGGGCGCCGATTGCGGAAGAGCTCTTTGTGAACGGCGTGGATGAAGGCGCCGTGCGGTTCAAGGTCGGAGATTCGACCCTTGCTCCCGAAGAGTCGATCAACATCGACGCGTCGATTCGGTACAACGACCCCAAGGTCAAAGCCGAGCTGTCGCTCTTCCATAACCGCATCAACAAGTACATCTTCCTGAGCCCTTCGGGTGAAGTCGATTCGGCTTCCGGCTTCGAGAAGTCGTTCCACCATCAGGCGAATGCCACCATTATGGGGATCGAATACTCTCTCGAAAGCGCTCTGACCGATAATTTCATCGTTCAGGCCTCCGGCAACTTCCTCAACGGAAGAAACGATGAGACAGACACCTGGCTCCCGATGATCCCGGCGAACCGGATCATTTTCGGCATCCGGTTGACGGAGCCTTCGCTTCTCATGTGGCGCTCACCCTATTTTTCGGTCAAAGCGAAGGTGACGTTCGATCAGAATCATCTCGCGGAAGATGAAGATCCGACCGGCGGGTACTCGCTGTTCGACCTTGGCTTCGGAGGCATGATGAACGCCGGCGGACACGCGATCAAGTTCGACTTTGCGGTTCTCAATCTGCTCAACAAAGCCTACTTCGATCATCTGAGCAGGTACAAAGATTACGGGCTTAATCCCGGCGTCGGCGTTTCCGCGAAAGTAACCGTTCCGTTTACGGTAGCGGAGTAATTTTCCAACTTGGCGCGGCCGTTTCATAGGGAGGCGTCGCATTCATTAAAGGATTTTATCTTTCAATCAATCATTGGAGAGCAACATGCATAGGTGCATCTTTGTATTTGGATTCTTTTTCGCTACGACTGCAATGTTCGGACAGGAAAACAGCGACAGCGTCCGGTATCATCTGGCGCCGGTCACAATCACGGCGATGAGGACGCCGGAGGGATGGTTGAGCGTTCCGCAAGCCATCAACGTACTCGAGAAAAAAAGTATGGAGCAGAAGAAAGGGTACGGGCTCGATGAGATCCTTCTCACTGTTCCGGGCGTGCTCGCTCAATCGCGCAACGGGAACCAGGATATCCGCCTGAGCATCCGCGGCTTTGGCGCGCGTGGAGCAGGGGCCCGCTCAAATGCGGCTACCACGCGCGGCATCCGCGTCCTCATCGACGGGTTTCCGGAGACTGAACCCGATGGCAGGACTTCGTTCGATCTCGTCGACATCGGAGGAGCGGGCAGTGTCGAGGTTATCCGGTCGAACTCGTCAGCGACGTGGGGAAATGCCGCCGGCGGAGTGTTAAACATTATTTCGAATACCATGTTCGACAAAGCCTTCGCCACGTTCCGGGCCGAAGGAGGAGACTTCGGGTTTCGAAAGCAATCACTCTACGCCGGAAGTGCCATGGGAGCCGGGAAATTCTTCTTCTCTTTGAACAACACGATATCCGACGGATGGAGAGCCCATTCAGGGAGTTCACAATTGCTTCTGAACACCGGGGTCGTTTCACCGCTCGGTGAGTCTACCCGTCTCGGCGTTTACGTGGCAGCAACGTCCAATTTCTTCCGCATTCCCGGGCCGCTCACCGAGGCGCAGTTCAACGCGAACCCCCAGCAGGCGAATGCCACGCTGGTAACGCGGGACGAGCGGCGCAACAACAGGCTCGGAAGGATCGGCATTTCACTCGCGCATGACCTGGACGAGCATCTTACTCTTGCTACATCGGTCTACGCCTCGCCAAAATACCTTCAGCGCTCGGAACGAAACCGCTTCCGCGACTTCAATCGCTATCACATCGGCGGGAACGGGCTCATGACGGGGAAGTGGACGCTGAGTCCCGAAGCGCGGATGACGGCGATCTTCGGCGTTGATGAAGCGTATCAGGATGGCGCGATTCATTTTTACAATCTTACAGCAAACGGAGACCGGGGGACGACGCTCATCGCCAACAAGAGGGAGGGGGCCAACAACCTCGGAGCGTTCCTTCAGGACGAGCTCGTCATTAACGAGAACCTCAGTCTTATTGCCGGCGGCCGGTATGACAACATATCGTATTACTATGATGATTACATCACGCCGTCGCTGAATGACCAGAAATCATTCGAGCATTTCACGCCGAAAGGCGGCGTGAACTACCGGCTCTCATCGAACTGGAGCATTTACGCGAGCGTCGGCGGCGGCGTTGAAGTCCCCGCCGGAAACGAGGTGGATCCCTCGCCGACGTTCGGCACCGACACGGTCCGGCTGATCAATCCGCTGCTCGAGCCCATCACCTCGACGACGTACGAGGCGGGGATGAAGCACATCGCGATCCCGGTTGACGGAGGAATGCTGACCGCGGCCTCGTTCGATCTTGCCCTCTACTGGTTGGAAGTGAGGAACGACATCATTCCGTATTCGGGCGGAGCATTTTACTTCACCGCGGGAAGGACCCACAGGTACGGGATAGAGATCGGCGGGCAGGCGGCATTGAGCAACGGGCTCTCGTTCTCGACCGCGCTCACGTTTTCCAGGAACACCTACGACGATTACAAGATCGACTCGGTCCATTACGGCAACGCGGGCAAGTTTGCCGACCTCAAGGACAAGGACATGTCGGGCGTCCCGGGCAGCATCTACAACGTCGACGTCAAGTACGTTCCCCGGTGGCTGGATGTCATGTACGTGAAGTTCGGAGTCCACGGCGTCGGCTCATACTTTGCCGACGATATGAATCAGTTTACCGTGCCCTCCTATACGGTATCCGATCTCGGTTTCGGGTTCGACAAATTATCGCTTGAAGGGGGAAAATTTTCACTTTCGGGATTTTTCCTGGTCAACAATGTCTTTGACCGGACCTATGCGGCTTCCGCATGGATCAATCCTGACCTCGTCGGCGGCGTACCGGTATTTCTGGAGCCGGGACTTCCCCGCAACTTCATCGGCGCGATGTCTCTCGGTTGGAATCTGTAGCCGGTCGGGCAACGGGAATGCGTGGTCAGGGGACAGCCACGCATTCCGTTGCTCTGTTGAATTTTCGGTATTACCTGGAATTTTGTATATTCGGTTGATAGAATAACACACTCAAGACAATGTCGACAAAACCCCCATCCGCAGTTCAGGAATTTCAGGCCGATTCGCTTGAAAAGAAAGCTTACGCCAGTGTCGGTACCATTCCGGCAGAAGAACCCAACGATCTCAACAGGCTGGCCTACCACGTCTGGCGCTGGCTGACGACGCACCAGGGAACGCTTGAGGAGGCGATCGGCGAGTCGGGGTCGCGGATTCACATTTCGCGGCAGGAGGCGGCAAAGATTATCAGGGAATCGTTGACGAAGTCAGGGGTGGCGCTCTAGCCTAAGCCGGGGGGCTTTCAACTGTCCGGCGCGGCGGATGGTCCGTCTCCGCGAATCACACATCCATGTCAAAGAAGAAACTCATCATACTTGGCACCGGATTTACCGCATTCAGCATCATCAGGGATCTCGACGTAAACGCCTACAGCGTCCTCGTCGTCAGCCCCCGCAATCATTTCGTTTTCACCCCTCTTCTGCCGAGCACAACCGTCGGCACCATTGAATTCCGCAGCATCAGCGAACCGATCCGCGCCGTCAAGCGGGGGGTCGAGTATTACCAGGGAGAATGCGTCTCTATCGATCTGCAGCAAAAATCGATCGTGTGCCGCCATGCCCTTGAGCATTCGATATTTTCGCTGCCGTATGATATTCTCATTATTGCCGTCGGCGCCGAGAACAACACGTATAATATTCCCGGAGTCGCGGAGAACGCACTTTTTCTCCGGGAGCTCGCGGATGCGAGAGCGATACGCCAGGGTATCATCGAGTGCTTTGAGCGGGCCAGCACGCCGGGGCTTAACGAAGAGGAGCGAAAGCGGCTTCTCCATTTCGTTGTTGTCGGAGGGGGGCCGACAGGCGTCGAGTTCGCGGCGGAGATGAACGATTTCCTGGAAGATGATCTTTCGAAGGCCTTTCCGCGGGTCAGCCCGGACTTTCGAATAACGCTGCTCGAGGCCACCGATCAGATCCTCAGCTCGTTCGACGCGGCGTTGGGAAAATATACCATCAAACAGTTTCAGCGGAGCAAGATCGATGTCAGAACAGGCTCCATTGTCACTCGCGTGGAGCAGGACCGGGTATTCCTTAAAGACGGTTCGGAGCTCCGGTACGGCCTCCTGGTCTGGTCGACCGGAATCGGCCCGAATACTCTTGTCCGGTCGCTTCCGTTCGAAAAGGACAAGCATCAGCGTATCACCGTAGATGAATTCTTCCGGGTTAAAGGACAGACGGATGTGTATGCGGCGGGTGATTGCGCGGTCATTCATGGTCAGGATTACCCTGCGACGGCCCAGGTCGCGCAGCAGGAGGGAAGATATATCGCCAGGCGGCTCAACCGCATGTCAAAAGGAAAATCAGCGGAGCCCTTCCAATACAAGAACCTTGGTATGCTTGCCTATGTCGGAGGTAACCGCGCTCTTGCCGATCTGCCGAATGTGAAAGGGAGCGGATATTTTACCTGGTTGTTTTGGCGTTCGGTTTATCTCACCCGCCTCGTCAGCCTGAAGAATAAGATCCTCGTCATTTTCGATTGGGTGAAGGCGATGATCTTCGGCAGGGATATTAGCAGATTCTAGTGGGACAGCTTACCGCTTTTATGCTATTGCAATTCGGCGCTGAAACGCTTATATTTCTCCCACTCCAAGTAACGAATAACAAATAACTTAAAAGGAAAATGTTTATGAAAGCAGCAAGTATTTTCTTGACGTTCTTTTGTATTATCGCGGCAGTGCTTATCGGCTGCAATAAGGACGATAATCCGGCAGGTACGACCGGCGGGCCGACATACTACGGCACGTTTGCGAACTCCGCCGAGACCGGTGCGATGACGTTGAACTTTGCCAGCGCGCCGAAACTGATCGCCAGCCAGGAAGCGGCGACGATCATCAATATTACCGGCACCATCAAGGTCCAGGGAGGAACAACGATCGCGATTACCGGCACGTTTAACACCGATAACGACAGCCTGAAATTCTCGGGCGGCGGGTATTCTTTTGCCGGCATTCTTGCGAACGGCGAAATCACCGGCTCGTACACCGGCCCGAATGGCGCCGGCGGGTTCACGGCGAGCGTCGGAGCGGAAGGCTCTGTGAAAGTCTATTGCGGCACGTATCATGAGACAAGCCCGGACACAAGCGTCCACGGCAGATTCAACCTTGTGATCAAAGGAACTGTCATCACCGGAATCACCGACAGCGGCCTGGAGCTGCAGGGAACAGTTACCAGCACGACCCACATCTCCATACAGTTCAAGGAGCTGCCGGGAGTCGAAATCGCGACCGGAACGATCCAGAGCGATGGTTCGATCGAAGGAACCTACAGCGTGACGACGGAAAGCGGTACGCAATCAGGAACATGGCAAGCGCATAATTGCCAGTAACGGGAAAGCTGTAATTCACATATATGCAACGCATCGGGGTCCGGTGCGTTGCATTTTTATTTTAACCCGAGGAGGGTATCATGAAATTGATATTGGTTACTGGATGCATCCTGGCGCTTACCTGCAGTCTCTCCGCGCAAAATTTCTGGCAGGAGATCAATAACGGGCTCACCGTGCATGACGTCCGCGGCATTGCCGTTGGCGATAGCGGATATTTGTTCGCCGCAACCGAAAGCGGGGTCTTTCGCTCGTATGATCACGGAGACACGTGGGCGCATTTGCCGAATTCCGGAAGCATCACCGTGCAATCGATTGCCTACTTCGACAATGCTCTCTACGCCGGAACGGAACACGGCATGTATCTCTCGATCGACCACGGCGTGCATTGGGCCGCGGTCAACACCGGATTTCCCGATACGCTCGTCCTGTCCATCGCTGTCAACGCATCAGGACACGTCCTTGCCGGCACCGATCTCGGCGGGCTGTTCCGTTCGACGAACTACGGCAGCAGCTGGACAAAGTTGACCAACGGGCTTGCTTCGGACGACATCGCCGCGCTGGCCATTAATTCTCAGGGGGTCATTTATGCCGGCTCCGACGGGAACGGCATGTTCCGGTCGACCGATGACGGCGACTCGTGGAGAGCGCTCAATTATGGTATGACAGCTCCTCTTGTCCGGGCAATCGGCATTAACGCGAACGACTCGGTCTTTGTCGGTGAAAACACCGACGGCATGTTTCGCCTCCTGAACGCGGACACGACCTGGGTTCCGATAGATTCAGGGCTCGCGTTCACGTTTATGGCATCGATTGGGGTTCAGAATAACGGAACGATCTATGCGGGAACGTCGGGAGGAGGGGTGTACCGGTCGACGAACAACGGGAACTCCTGGGCCGCAGTAAATTCCGGATTAACGGATCTCATTATCGACGCGATCGCGTTTGATTCCGACGGGTATATCTATG
>DATJGD010000065.1:0-72906 GCA_035495255.1 Bacteroidota bacterium
CCACAGCAAGGGAAACATGATTTGCCAGAATGAGCCGCCAAGATAATGAAGCGACTTGCCGAAAAAAATGAAGATGAGATGGCCGGCTTCGTGAATCGGAAGAAATGTAAACGTCCGGAGGACGCTCAACATCGCGGGCCAGGGTTGTCCCGGATGATATTCTGCGAATGCTGTCGCGGCCTGGAAGAAGATGACTCCCACCCAGGTGTACAACGCCAGCTTTACGCTGAGAGGAAGCCACCGCTCGGTGGGTGAGATAACATCTTCGGGGTCCTGCGCGATCGGGGGTTTCAGCACCTTCGCTTACCGGCCGATGTTGAGCCCGGCAATTGAAAGAATCTCACGAAGCTCAGTCTTGCGTTCGTCGTTCATCGGCACAAGGGGGCTGCGCACATGGCCTCCTTCGTATCCCAGAAGAGAGCAGGCGTGTTTAAGGCCGGCAATGCCGAACGTCTCCGTTATCGCTTTGTTGACCGGGATCATTTTCGCCTGGAGCTCCCATGCTTCCTGGTGCTTCCCTGTGTCGTGCAGTTCCTGGATAGTAACGCACGCTTCTGGGGCGCAGTTCGCGAGTGCGAGAATCCCGGCCCGGATTCCAAGGTTCAGAGCGGGATGAAGAACCGAGGCGCTGCCGACGAGGAGGTTAAAGGTATCCGGAACAACGCGTTTGAATGCCTCGAGTTGTGCGATATCCCCTGCGCTGTCTTTCATGCCGATGATCCCGGGATGCCGGCTCAGTATCTTGACGGCATTCGGAGAAATATTGTAATGCGTGAACTTCGGGACATTGTAGATGAGAATGGGGATATCCGCCTGATCGGCAACGGTGGTGAAATGACGGATGAGCACTTCATCGGTCATCTGGCCGGTATAAAATGAAGGAGTCAGAACAAGCGCGGCAGCTACGCCCCGCTTCGCGGCTTTATTCGTAAGGCCTATCGTTGCGCGCGTCGATTCGAGCCCGGTGCCTGCGAGAACGGTTCTCTCGTTCGCCGCTTCCTGCACAGTCAGTTCGATGAGCGTGAGCTTTTCTTCCTCAGTGAGATACGGCGTTTCACTATTCGATCCGAGGACGAGGTAGCCTGAGAGCCCCGCCTCATTCCACCGTTCAATGTTGCGCACAAACGCGTCGTAGTCGACATCCCCGTTCTCTTTGAACGGGGTGAGCATGGGAGGGAAGATGCCGGAGAGCTTTTGAATTTTATTTTTTGACCCAGTCATTGATAATATCCTGTTGCTCTTTCTTCTTGAGACGCGTATTCAGTTTCTTGCCAAGTTTTGCGACGGTGAGAGAATCGTCGAACGGAAGCTTCTGATAGACTTTCCCGCCGGGGAAGTGACAGGGGTTGCAGTTTGCTTGGAGTAACGGCATGACATCCTTGTGATAGGTGTACAGCGTGTGGCTCTGCTGTGTTGGCTTATCGTCTTGAGGTCGGTTCGACGCAAGCACTCCAAGTGAGATCGCACTTATTAACAGGAAGCCAATACCAAACCGTTTTGAAACTTTCATATTGCTACAATTCTGTGAATTGTCCCATTGTCAGCTTGGCTTGCTTTAAAATTTTGCGGAGAGTGCCTTCAGGAATATCTCCTGGATGCATTGCAACGTATGTTTGCCGTCCGTCCGGGTGGCGTAAGACCTTATGCGAACCTCATTGGCGTTTTTCTACAAACCCTGCTCGAAGTAATTTGGCAAGAACATCACGCGCCGAGAAAGGCATCTTCAATCTCTATGCGTGAATAGAGAATATCCGACTCAACCGGGACTATATCGCCATTCGCTCGTTTCTCCTCTATCCAAAGCTTTACGAGATCTCTTGCTGCATCACGTGCACCCTCGATACCGAGTCCGTGCGTGGTAATGTCGAGTGCAGGGACGTGTGCATAATAATAGCCTGGTGGGAACGACTTGTCGTCAATCTTTTCGTAAATGACCGAGTATGTCATGGTAAGTTCTCCATTCGTCTTAATGTACCAATTCAACGGCGAGAAATCAATGTAATTACTTCCATGCCCCTCCGAACGCATCGCGCTTGATAAACTGGCCGCGGCCGGCTTTGCCCGACCATTGCCCTTTATCCACAATCTTATCTCCCCGCGCGAGGACAGTTTCGGCGTTCCCTTTGACCTTAAACCCTTCGAACATCGAGTAGTCGACGCGCATGTGATGCGTCGAAGCGGATATTGTGTGCTCGGTGTTCGGATCCCACACGACGATGTCGGCATCGCTTCCCACAGCGATCGTTCCTTTCCGTGGATACAAGCCGAACATCTTTGCCGGCGCCGTTGAAACGATTTCTACCCATCTGTTCAGCGAGATTCGTTTCTGGTTCACGCCGTGATGAAACAGGAGCTGAAGACGGTTCTCCACCCCGGGGCCGCCGTTGGGGATCTTCGCAAAGCTGTCGCGTCCGAGCTCCTTTTGCTCCTTGAAGCAGAACGGACAGTGATCCGTTGAGACAACTTGCAGAGTATTGTTCTTGAGCCCTGCCCAAAGTCTATCCTGATGCCATTTCTCACGAAGCGGGGGTGTAAAGACGTATTTCGCCCCCTCGAAGTTCGGGCGGTCAAGGTCCTCGATGGAGAGAAGGAGATACTGCGGACATGTCTCGGCAAATGCCGGGATGCCGCGGTCGCGGGCTTCAGAGACCTTCTCCAGGGCGTCAGCAGACGAGAGATGCACGATGTAGACGGGGGCTCCCGCCATCTGCGCAAGGGCAATCGCACGATTCACCGCTTCACCCTCGGCAGTCGTTGGGCGCGTGAGGGCATGATAGATCGGGGCGGTTTTTCCTTCGGCAATCGCCTTCTGAACAAACAAATCGATGACGCTGCCATTCTCCGCGTGCATGCAGACAAGCGCTCCATTCTCGCCGGTTTTTTTCATCGCACGAAAGATCGTCGCGTCGTCGACCATCAGCACGCCGGGGTACGCCATGAACAGTTTGAAGCTCGTGAGCCCCTCGCGCACCATTTCGTTGAGATCCTCCAGATGCGCTTCGGGAAGATCGGTGACGATCATGTGGAGGCTGTAGTCGACGGTGGCCTTCTCTCCTTTTTTCCACCATATATCCAGAGCCTCACGAATCTTTTGACCTTTCGTTTGAATCGCGAAATCGATGAGGCAGGTTGTTCCGCCGAACGCGGCCGCACGCGTGCCCGTTTCAAAATCGTCGCTCGACACTGTGCCCCCGAACGGCATGTCCATGTGGGTGTGCACATCGATGCCGCCGGGGATGACATATTTCCCCTTCGCGTCGATTGTGACATCCGCCGTCATCGGCAAGTTGGTCCCGATGGCGGTGATTTTGTCGCGCTCGACGTAGATATCTGCAACGTAGTCCTGTTCTGCAGTGATGATGCGTCCATTTCGAATGATGGTAGCCATCGGGAGATCCTTGATTAGTCAGTTTTGAGAATGTGACCTGGTTGGAATCAATGTAGCGTTTCACGCCTCAAGTTTCAAGTAGGGTGGCCTCCTCCCCCAGGAAACAGAAGAGGCGATCGGAAACCCGATCGCCTCTGTATTCTCCGGACAAGAATCGGATTACTTGTGCATCATTTCCGTTTTCATGTTCGACGGCTTCATATCGAATTTACCGGTGCCTTCCTGAAACACTGTGGTGCCGGCATCCGCACCGCTCGTATGTTTCCAGCCTCCGGGGATCATAAAATACGAACCGGGTCCGAAAGTTTTCTTCTCCCCGTTTTCGGGCGCAATCCAAAACGATCCGGAAAGTACAACCGATTTCACATCATGGCTGTGTGTATGAAGCGGGTTGTCCATAGCCTGTGTGAACTTGATCATAGAACCGTACGCCCCTTTGTTCATGTCACCCCACAGGGGGACCATCTGTACTCCCGGGGGCGCTTCCTTCATGGCCGGGGTTTCCCATTTCATATCATCCGCGGACATGAGCATGGCTTTACCCATCTTCTCATGCTTGTCCATCTTGCCCTTCTTCTCCATCTTGTCCTGTGCCGCCGCGAAACCAATCACGACAACTGCGAGCACAAGGAACCCAAGAATCTTTTTCATACTGTTCTCCCTTATAGTTGGTTAGTGAATTGTGAATTAACGGCTCTCTTACATCCACGGTTCGTCTGCCGTAGGGCCATAGATTGAAGGGAGCTTCCCTCCGGCCATACGCAGATAGACTGACAATTGTCCGCGATGATGGATCATGTCGTTGATGGTGAGCCAGAGAACATCCGCTTTCCGGACCTGTCCCGGAGTTTTCGGAGCGACGAAAAATCCGATCATCGAATTGAAGTCGGTATCCGACATCGCCTTCACCTTTTCCATGTTCGCCTTCACGGCATTCTCATACGACGCGATAATCTCATTCATCGTATTGGGGGCTGACGGACCGCCGCCGGTGAATTCAATCTTCCCCTTGAGCGCCATATCGACGAGCGCCTGTTCGCCGGTGAACGTGAATGCGAGGTCGCGGGCGGATTTTGATTTTTCCGATGGCTTGAGGTCCAGCTTGTCGGCAGGGTAGGCTTTGAGGATCTTCAGCGTGGTTTGAAATTCGCGTTCCCAGGTCTGCAGGAACATATCTTTCTCTGTGGCGGACATAAGAGACTCCTTCCCATGAATTGGTATGATAAATTGTTGGCTGTAACTTACGGGTTAGCTGAATGCTTCTAATAACCCGTAGGAATGAAAAAATGTTCCTTGGGAACCGCCTTAATGTATGTCGATTCCGTGTTTTTTCTGGAATTGCCGGAGGGATTCCCAGGTAAGAGGTTGGGGAAGCATTTTCATGAGCTCATTCCAGGTGACAGCGGACTGCCCATTCTCCTGGTGGACCATGGAAATGCAGTTTTCGACCGGACAGACGATGAAACAGAGGGCACATCCTACACAATCCGCCTCCCGTACCTGAGGCTGGCTCTTCCCGTTGTGCGGCTTAAGATCGATGCATTGGTGGGCACTATCTTCACACGCGATGTAACAAAGATTGCACTGGATGCATTTTGATTCGTCGATCCTCGCGATCGTTTTTGCCAGCAGATTGAGATTTCCAAAGTCGGTAATACAGTTGAGCGATTTTCCTCTGAAGTCCTCGATCCGCTGAAATCCTTTTTCTTCCATCCAGTTCGCCATGCCCTCGACAAGATCGTCGATGATGCGAAACCCGTAGTGCATGACCGCGGTACATACCTGGACGCTTGTCGAACCCAGCAAAATGAATTCGACAGCGTCCCGCCAGGTCGAAACTCCTCCGATTCCGGAGATTGGCAAGTTCACTTCCGGATCGATGGCGACTTGCGAGATCATATTGAGGGCGATGGGCTTCACGGCAGGACCTGCATAACCGCCGTGAGATCCCTTGCCCGCGACAGAAGGACGCAGCTCGAGCGAATCGAGATCGATCGCCATGATGCTGTTGATCGTGTTGATGAGAGAAACGCCGTGGGCTTTTCCCTTGCGGGCTGCCCGGGCAGGAAACCGGATATCGCTGATATTGGGAGTAAGTTTGACGAGAACCGGAATAGTGGACACCTCCGTTACCCATTCGGTGATCATCGCGCAATACTCGGGAACCTGTCCCACTGCGGCGCCCATGCCGCGCTCGCTCATGCCGTGGGGGCAGCCGTAATTCAGCTCAATCCCGTCGGCCCCCGTGTCGATGGTGCGCTTAACGATATCGTGCCACGTTTCGCGTTTTGATTCCACCATAAGCGAGACGACGACCGCACGGTCGGGCCAGTTCTTTTTCACTTCGGCGATCTCTCTCAGGTTTGTTTCGATCGGCCGGTCGCTGATGAGCTCGATGTTGTTGAGGCCGATTATTTTCTGGCCGTTGTAATCAATCGCGCCGTACCGGTTGTAGACGTTCATGACCGGCTCGCCGATCGTCTTCCATACGGCGCCGCCCCAACCCGCCTCAAACGCTTTGTTTACCTGGTATCCTGAATTTGAAGGAGGCGCCGACGCGAGCCAGAATGGGTTCGGGGACTTGATGCCGCCGCAATTGATTGAGAGATCTACCATAAAAAATTAATTTCCTTTTCGCTGCTGTGGGCCCCTGTCAGGGCGGGGAGCGAACGTCTCAGGCACCGGCTGGCCGCGATGGCACGTCCAGCAGCTCACGCTCGCGTGCTCGTCGGTAATCGATTTGATATTCCTGACCATCGCGGTTACATCGTCCCGGAATTTATCCATGGCACGGGCTGTCAGCTTAGGAGCTTTGTCGTCCTTTTCCCATTGGTCGATGACGTGGCAGTGACTGCAGTCGACGCCGAGGTTTCTGGTCCAGCCCCGCATCATCCCAAGCAGGCGTCCGGCCGGCATTTGCTTCCAGACCTGAATATTCTGAAACACGTTCACCGCCGGGGAATCAGCCTTCCCCTCGATTGCCTTGTTCATTTTGTCGAACATCTGTTGAATAAGCGCGCTATCAGGTTTCGGAAATTCCCGGCGCGGGGGTGGAGGGGGATAATTGCCGCGTTGCTGCTGCCCTTCCTGAGCATAGGATATTCCTATAATCAGAAGAGTGAGGACGAGTGCGGTCAAAAGCAACCGTTGAATCAACATGTCGATACCTCTACGATAGTTTGAAAGAATGGTTATTTACTAAACAAAAACTTGTCGATACCGTGCGCGGCCCGTTTGCCGTCGGCCGCCGCGTTCACGACCTCCTTACCGCCGTTGATGCAGTCACCCCCGGCAAAATACTTCGAATGCGAGGTTTGATGCGTATCGGGATTCACGACCACTTTGCCGTTCTCAATTTTCAGGTTCGGAATGCCGGCGAGCAGATCCTTATTCGCCATCTGCCCGATCGATTTAATGACCATGTCTACCGGAATCTGGAACTCCGAGCCCGGGATCGCCTGAAGCGACTTCTGTCCCGTGGTCATACGAACGCACTCCAACGCATCTACCGTTCCGTTTCCAATGAGGCGTTTTGGAGCGGTATTAAAATAAAAAGTTATTCCGTCGCTCTTGGCGAGCTCATATTCGAACTCATAGGCAGACATGTCTTCCTCGCCGCGGCGGTAGACGATCATAACATGTTCCGCGCCGAGCCGCTTCGCTTCCGTGGCGGCGTCAATGGCGGTGTTCCCCGCGCCGATCACGGCAACGCGCTTGCCGACGTCGACCGAGCTCCATTTTCGCGTCGTGACCTTTTCAATGAACTCGAGGGCGTCGTGGACCCCGTTGAGGTCCTCGCCCGGAATATTGAGGTCGGGCGAAATGCCGAGCCCCACACCGAGATAGATGGCGTCATGCTGCTTCTCAAGCTCTGAGATTGTGACGTTGGTGCCGATGCGCATTCCGGTTTTGATTTTGACACCGAAGCTTTCAATGAGTTTAACCTCGTTCAAGCTGTCCTGGAATTTCATCTTGTAGGGAGCGATACCCCAGGTATCCAGCCCTCCGGGGACAGACTTGCTCTCGTAGACGGTGACGTCGTAGCCCATGAGGGCGAGCTCCGCGGAACAGGCGAGTCCCGAAGGTCCGCCGCCGATGATACCGACCGACTTTCCGTTCTTCGGCTTCGGAGTAAACAACGGCTGCATCCCGTTGGAAAAATACGTGTCGATGGCGTACCGCTGTAACCGCCCGATCTCGATCGGTTTTTCTCCGCGTTCATTGTAGACGCAGGCTCCTTCGCACAGGACGTCCACCGGGCATGCTTTCGCGCACGTAAGCGCGATCCAGTTCGATTCGAAAATAGTTTTTGCGGAGCCCTTCATGTTGCCCGTCGCGATCTTCTTGATGAACGTCGAAATGTCGATATGCGTAGGGCACGCCTTCATGCACGGTGAGTCGTAACAATAGAGACAACGGTTGGACTCTGTGACCGCCTGATTCTTGTCAAACGCAGGATGAAGCTCCGAGAAATTATCCTCGTATTCGGTGGGAGTGAGTTTAGGGGCGATGTTCTTCATAATTTCACAGGTTAATTATTTGATTTTCTCCCACACGACATCCTGTCCGTTTCTCCGTTCGCGCATGACCATGGCGCCCTTGTCGTTCTTCACGAAAAGCTTGCGGCCCCTGGAATCGCCGGCACGAAAGAAAACGTTCTCCGTTTCCGGCTTCAACGCGGCTTTCACGCGGCCGATCCGTTGAAAATACAGCGTATCGTTGCGGAGCGAGATCGTGCAGGTGACGCTGTCGGACAGCCGGTATGTTCCGGTGTATTTCTGGAGCACGGATGTTGGAAGAGTGATCGAAGGAGGAGGCAGCGGTACTTCAAAAATCTGGCCCGAGACCATTTGCCACGAAGTATCGTTTCTGACGTACGTATTCATAACAGCATACTTCGTGTGGAGCTTGTTATCAAACACGTCTTCAAATTCATCCGCGACATATTTAATAACGGCAGTCTTGTCGTAAAATACCGTTTTCACATCTGTGACATTAATATGACCGCTGTATCCCTTCGGCAGCGGACGAATCTGAGAAACGAACGCCTGCTTTGTCACCGTTTCTCCGTCTTCGTTCACGATGAAACAATCGCGGTGCATGTATTTGTTGAAATTCTTAGAACTCCCGACTCCGAGATCGTTCATACAGGCCTGTTCGATGTTGACAAGCTGGCGAGTGTACTTCGCGCTGTCGGAGGGAGAGATCTGAGCATGCAGAAACGGAACAGTTGTCAATGCCGATACGGCAAGTAAGAATAATTTTGTCCGGGTACTCAATGGTTGTTCGATTAGTAGATATTCGTCTCTCGCTTCTTTCCTGTGTAGTCCAAATATACGACTTTCAGCTCGGTATAAAATTCGAAGGCTTCGCTTCCGCATTCCTTCGGGCCGATAGCGGTCGATTTAATTCCGCCAAAGGGGGCCTGTGCTTCTCCGCCGATTGTCGGGGTGTTGATATGGACCTTTCCAACTTCGGCAAGTTCCGCAAATTTCATGATCTTTGCCATGTCCTGCGAATACAATGACGCCGAGAGGCCGTATTTCACGTTGTTCGCAAGCTCGACCGCCTCGTCGAAATCTTTCGCCTCTATAATAGAGACGACCGGGCCGAAAATCTCCTCCTGGGCGATTCGCATCTTCATGTTGACGTTGCCGAAGAGCGTCGGCTCGACGAAATATCCCTGCTTATGCCGGTCGTCCTGCATGCGCCCGCCGCCCGCGACCAAAGTCGCGCCTTCGGATCTTCCGATATCGATGTATTTAAGAACAGTATTCATCTGGTTCTCTTCGACCGACGGGCCGATGTCGGTTTGCTCGTCCATTCCGTCGCCAATGCGGATTGCCCGCATGCGCGTCTGGAGTACCTCTGTGAATTTCTTTGCGACAGATGCTTCCACGATCACCCGGCTTGCGGCGGTGCATCGCTGCCCTGTCGAGCCAAACCCGCCCTGGATAACTCCTTCGGCCGCTATGGCAAGGTCCGCGTCTTCGAGGACGACGATGGGATTTTTGCCGCCCATTTCGCACTGGACTCTGATGCCGCGTTTGGCTGCCTGAGCATAAATTGCGTTTCCAACAAGATTCGATCCGGTGAACGAGATGGCGCTGACGTCCGGATTATTGACAAGCTCGTCCCCGACTGTCTTGCCGCCGCCGTGCACGAGATTGATAACGCCCGGAGGAAATCCCGCCGCTTCGAGAATCTCGACAATTTTCACCGCGGTGAGGGGAGTGTACGTCGAAGGTTTAAACACGACAGTGTTGCCTGCGACCAGGGCCGGGGCAAGCTTCCAGACCGGCACTGCCACCGGAAAGTTCCAGGGTGTGATCAACGCGCAAACGCCGACCGGCTGGCGGATCGTATAGATGAACGTGTTCTGCAACTCGGAAGGAATGGTCGAACCCTTCAGCCGGCGTCCTTCACCTGCCGCGTATTCCATAATATTAATAGAGCGCTGGATTTCACCGCGAGATTCGCGGAGAATCTTTCCTTCTTCTTTTGTAAGAGCTACCGCAACGTCTTCAATGCGTTCCTGAAGCAACAGCATCGCGTTGAACATGAGCTTCCCGCGCACCGGGGCTGGTGTCGCGCGCCATTTTGCGAATGCTTCCTTTGCTGCCGAGATCGCGGCTTTCGCTTCCTCACGGGTGGAAAGGGGAGTATTGCAAAGAATTTCTGTCGTCTTCGCGGGGTTGATGTTCGGGACGGTCCTGCCGCTTGCCGATGCGACCCATTTCCCGCCGATGAAGTTCTTAACGGTAGTGATCGGTGTTCCTGATTTGGAGGCTTTTTCTTCCCGAAGCGTGCCTGTTTCCATTAGCTCATCCAGTTGACGCGTGATTCGGGATTCCATTTAATAGTAGTCTTCTTCGGCTTGGTGAAAAACTCGATCGAGCTTTTGCCGGTGATGTCGCAGGCGCCGAACTTCGATTCATTCCATCCGCCAAACGAGAAAGGCTCGCGGGGAACAGGCACGCCGATATTCACGCCGATCATTCCGGCGTGTGCGCGTTCGATTACGTAGCGGGCCGCACCGCCGCTTTGAGTGAAGACCGAAGCAGCATTTCCGTAGGGAGAATTGTTTTCTATCTTCAGTGCCTCGTCGACATTTTGCGCCCTCATGATTGCAAGGACAGGCCCGAAAACCTCTTCCTGAGCAATTTTCATCTCCGGACGCACGAAATCAATTACGGTCGGTCCGACGAAAAATCCGCCTTCTTTTCCCGGAACCACTGCGCCACGCCCGTCGACGAGGACTTTCGCGCCGTCGTTCTCGGCTTCTGTGATGTAGCGTTCGATGCGCTCTTTCGCCTGCCGGGAAATCACCGCGCCCAGGTTCTTTCCGGGGATAATCTTCTTTGCCTCATCGCAGAGTTTCTTGATAATGTGGTCGACCTGGCCGACGGCGACCATCGCCGATGCCGCCATGCACCGCTGACCGGCGCAGCCGCTCATCGATGCTGCAATATTCGATGCCGCCATGTCTTCGTGCGCATCGGGGAGTACGATAAGGTGGTTCTTCGCACCGCCGAGGCACAATGCGCGTTTGCCGTGAGAGGTGGCGCGCTGGTAAACGATTTTGGCGACACGCGTGGAGCCGACAAATGTCAACGCGTCGACACCGGGATGATCGCAGAGCGCCTCGACGGCGGCCTGAGACCCATGAACGACATTGAATACGCCATCCGGCAAGCCGGCCTCTTTCAGCAATTCGGCGATCCGCATCGAGCTGAGCGGGACCTGCTCAGATGGTTTAAGAATCATGGTGTTTCCCAGGACGAGAGCGTTCGGAATCGTCCAGTTCGGGACCATGGTGGGAAAATTAAAGGGAGAGATCGAGACAACAACGCCGACCGGGTGCCGGTCGATCCGGCACTCTACGCCCCTGCTGACTTCCAGAATTTCGCCGGCGACAAGCTGCGGCATCGAGCAGGCAAACTCGGTGACTTCGATCGACTTCTCGACTTCCGCCATCGCCTCGCTTAAAATCTTTCCGTTCTCTTCCTGGACGAGCGCGGCGAGTTCCTGCGCATGTTGTTCCATCAATGTCTTGTAGCGGAAAAATACCTGCGATCGCTCTTTAATAGGCATCGCCGACCATGCCGGAAAAGCGGCACGCGCGGTTCGAACCGCTTCATCGACGTCTTGCGAGGTTGAAAGCGGAACGGTGGCTATTTCAGCGCCGATCGATGGATTTGTTACGGAGAGAGTTTCCCGCGCGATGGAAGCGCGGCTCTTTCCGTTTATGAAATTGGAAAGCAGAGTTGCTTTTTTTATTGGAGAAGTGCCGACATCCATTTCGAAAACCTCTAATTCTTGAAGGCAAAAAGGTGAGTAATAATCTCATAAATCCGGCTACAAAATGCAAATTGCAGGGGGAAGGATCCCGCCTGCAATTGCATAGCCTACGCTTAGATATGAGAAATCGTTACTTCATGAGGAGCATTTTCTCCGATTGCACGAAGTTTCCGACGCTCATGCGTACCATATAGATGCCGCTCGGGAGATTCGAGGCGTCCCATAGCGCAGAGTACTCACCCGGTTGTTTTACTTCATTCACCAGCGATGCTACCTCTTGTCCCAACACATTGTAAACCTTTAGTCTGACGAACCTGCTTTCAGCGATGCTGTACTTGATGCTCGTCGTTGGATTAAAGGGGTTGGGATAGTTCTTCAACAACGCATCCGACATCGGTTTGCTGTCCGGGGTCTTACCGTCATACTCCGGCGGAGGCGGTGGATACTCATCAACAATTCTCGGGATCCTTGTCCTTGGCGCGCCCGTCGCATTGCCGCAATCGATTATGATCTGCCCTGCCCCTGTGCATTTCACCCAATAGGCAAGTCCCGGCCGCAATGTATCGGAAGCGCTATAACCAGTGGTGTATGCGAAAAAGGGGGAACTAATTGTCGTCCCCACTGCTATCACCGCAGAGGTCGGGAATAAGCAGGAGGGACCGCCAACCATGTTCCAGCCGTTTTGAACGCTGAGGGTTTCGCTCGCAAGGTACGTCCCATTGATCGAGGTGGCATTGCTCCCGCTGAATTTTATCCAGTACCCGACACCGTTAAGGAGGTTCGTTTGCGGTTGATAACCGCCGGCACTTGAATAACTGAATGCGGCAGACACCGCCTGCGGAAACAGATTAGCCTTCTGGTTATCAATGACTTTCACCGGCAGTGAAAGCATATTCCAGGAATCGGCCCAGGTCACGAGCATATTCGTTTGCGTGACAATATTCACGACAACTCCCGAGTCGCCCGGATGCGCGAGTGTTTGTTCGACTTCCCATCCGAACGGCAACCCGCCCATCTGAAAGTGATACGTGCCGATCTTGTTGGAGACCGCCGCCGTGAAATTTCCCGTCACAGAATCGGTGTTCGTCTGGGAATATGCAGTATCGTTTGTTGCAAAGAGTTGTAGTGAGTAGTTTACAGGAGACCCATTCACTTTCACCTTGCCCTTGATTTGCGAATTGACAGAGTACACGATCAGCGTTCGGTAGAGGCTGTCCGTCGCGGAGATTGACGGAAGATTGAACTGTGTCGTAAGGATCGACTGGGTGACTCCCTGGCAATTGCAATCTGTTCCCAGCATCCAGGTGTCGCCGGTTAATTCTCCGGCCTGCAGCCCGATCTGGAAAAATCCCGATGCACCCGTCTGCCCGTTATGCTGCACCAAGCCATCGCTTCTCCGGAGCTGGACGCCAACCTGGGACAAGTCGTTTCCATTGTCGTCCTTGACGTGGCCTGCAACCTGGGCTGCCGCCTGGACGAATGTAAAATTGTTGCCGGAATGGTTTCCAGTGATGACGAGTTCGATCTGGTCAGGAGTAATGATGCTCGGAGGGAATGGATTGGAATTGATCCTGATTTGCCAAGGATTTCCCGCGGTGTCGGCATTCATCTCTATTGTATAGTTGCCGCTTGAATCTGTGACGCCGTCCCAAAAGTTAGGTTGACCTGCCTGGTCGTTTCTGTGAACCTCGACGAAGATATACCGGGCGCTTTTGCCGGCGGGAGGGGTAACGTGACCCGAGATGGAGTGTACGGGTGAAGCAAGCGGAGATACGGTTCCCGCGACGGCGAGTCCGGTGCCGTTATTTTTCGCTTTGAAAATATATTTTCCCGGCGCCAGGCCTACGGGTTGTGAGAAGGAGATGCTTCCGTTCACTAGTCCGTCCATATCCGGGGGGCCACCGTTGCCGTTTGAAACTCCGTCCGTTTGTCCAAATGCGAAGATCAGGACGTCCGTTGCGGGGTCGGCGACGCCGTTTTGATTGACATCGTACCAGAGCTCGCAATCAGCCGTGGCTCCCGTTGGAAGGTTATAGCTCCAGGAGACCGCGTCACCCGAAACGAACGAAAAGTTTGAGCTTACTCCGTTGACGACTAAATTTGTTACCTGTGCTTCTGCGAGGGAAACTGCGACCATCAAACCGAAAATCAATACGAGATATTTCATCTCAGCCCTTTCAATAGTGGTTATGATAAATTAAAGCCAGCTAATGTAAGGAATTTTTCTGATGATGTAAAGCAATTTATAACATGGCGGGACTAACTCCTATTTAAATAAGAGATTAGGACTATCGGGAATAGAAATACGAATGAATACCGCCCGGATTAGGAGCTCAGCGCGGCGTCAGCAATGCTCAGCGCTGAATCCAGCGCCTGGACACCCTGATCAATCTCCTGCTCCGTAATGATGAGTGGAGGTGCGACGACGAAATGGCTCACCCATGCCTGGATAAATACTCCGTTCTTCATCATTTCTCCGGCGACTTTATCGACAAGAAGGGGGATTCCGCTTACTTTATCCTTGTATGTGTTGAACGGCTCCTTCGTTGTCTGGTTTTTGACCAATTCGACAGCCCAGAATAGACCGATTCCCCGCACTTCGCCAATCGAAGGATGTTTCGCTTTGAGGGCATGAAGTTTCTTGCCGAGATATTCGCCAATCGTATTCGCGCGGTCTATTAAATTAAGGCGCTTGTACTCGTTGATCGCCGCAATCGCCGGCGCGAGCGTAAGGGGATGAGCCTCGTAGGTATGGCCGTGGGAAAAGTAGTGATCATTGAAGAAATCACCGATCGCCTTCGTCGTGGCGCAGAGTCCCAGCGGCATGTACGCCGTTGTAATGCCTTTTGCGGTCGTCAGAATATCGGGCAGTACATTCCAGTGATCCATCGCGAACCATTTTCCCGTGCGGCCCCATCCGGTCATGACTTCGTCCGCAATGAGGAGGACCCCATGCTTGTCGCAGATCTGGCGAAGGCGCGGCATGTATTCTTTCGGCGGAATGAGCACGCCGTTGGTGCCGACGACGGGTTCGAGAATAACGGCGGCAACATCGCTTTCGTTCTCGATCATGTGCTCGACATACTCGACGCAGGCGATGCCGCAATCGGGGTATGTATGCTTAATCGGGCAGCGATAACAGTGGACTTCCGGAGCGAAGATGACGCCGGGTATCTTTCCGGCAGGCTCCATTGCCCAGCGGCGCGGATCGCTTGTCGCCGCGATTGAGCCCATCGTGGATCCATGGTACGAATGATAGCGGGCGATGATTTTTGTTTTCCCCGTATACATCCGTGCGATTTTGAACGCAGCTTCGTTTGCCTCGGTGCCTGAAGTTGCGTAGAAGAATTTTTCCAGTCCCTTCGGCAAGACTTCGAGGAGCTGCTTGCTGAGCTCGGCCCGGACGTCAGTCGCAAAGCCGGGGCCGATGAAGGGGAGCTTCCGGGCCTGTTCCTCTATCGCCTTCGTGACGGCCTGGTTCTTGTAGCCGAGATGTACGCACATAAGCTGTGCGGAGAAATCGAGGTATCGTTTTCCCGAGGCATCGATGAAGTAGCATCCCTCGGCATCTACGACATGGAGCGGCTTCCAGTTTTTCTGGAAACGCCAGGTGCCGTAGGTGAGGCTTGCGGTGAGTTCGGAAGCGGACAGGTTTGAATTCTCCATAAGGGGGTCTTGGGTTCTGGTTCGTAGTTTTGGTTCTCTATCGAAAATTCGGGCGATAGATCGGGTGTTAGCGTTCAACCGCGCTGATTGCCCCGTACTCCTCAGGTCTGCGATCGCGGAAGAACTGCCACACGTCGCGCACTTCCTGGATCTCGTCCAAATTGAGTTCGGCAACGACAAGGAAGTCCTTGTCGCGCGGCGCTTCGGCAATGATCTTGCCGCGCGGCGTGCAGAAATAGCTCTGGCCGTAGAACTCGCCGATATTCCATGGCGCTTCGAATCCGACGCGGTTGATCGCGCCGACAAAATATCCGTTTGCGACGGCGTGCGCTGGCTGTTCGAGCTTCCAGAGATACTCAGAAAGCCCGGCGACTGTCGCCGATGGATTGAATACGATTTCTGCGCCGTTGAGTCCGAGGATGCGCGCGCCTTCGGGGAAGTGCCGGTCGTAGCAGATGTAGACGCCGACATCGGCATAGGCTGTCTTGAACACGGGGAACCCGAGATTGCCCGGTTTGAAATAGAATTTTTCCCAGAATCCGGGCTCGACCTGCGGGATATGATGCTTGCGGTATTTGCCGAGGTATTTCCCGTCAGCATCGATAACGACAGCAGTATTATAGTAGACGCCGGGCATTTCTTCCTCGTACATGGGAACGACGATAACCATACTATGCTTCTTCGCGACTTCCTGCATGAGTTTCACCGTCGGGCCGTCGGGGATCGGCTCTACGAGCGCGTACCATTTTTTCTTTTGCTCTGCGCAAAAATACGGCCCGTAAAACAACTCCTGCATACAGAGGACCTGCACCCCCCGCTTTGCAGCCTCTCCGATCATGGTGAGATGCTTGTCGATCATGGCCTTCTTGAGTGCATCGATCGGCTGTTCAGTGGAACCGGCCAATGTGGCCTGAATTAAACCCCCGCGGACTATGCGTGACATAACATGTTTCCTTTAGTTGACATAATAAGTTTAGGCAATTAATTAATGGATTTTTGCAGCCATAGTCAAATGCATTTTGAATGAAACCCGGAGGACGTTCCCGTTGTTATTTGAAATGAATAAGAAATTTTTGTCAGCTCATGTTCAACTCAACTATCGTACCGGGTGTACCGGGGACATCCGGCACACTCGCTTCGGGCGTCGGCCTACTATAATTACCTTACTAAAAGAATACTCACTTCACAGTATGGGTTTTTTCTTGTATCGAGCTGATTTAAGTTTTACCTTGAAAAAGTGCTTTTTATCTAACTCACACACCACACACACTCATATACAAAGGGTCTCATCATGAATCTTTACGTAGGAAACATTTCCCGCGACGTAACGGAAGAAGATTTACGCGATACGTTCCAGGCATACGGCACTGTCGATACGATCAGTATCATTAAAGATAAATTCAGCGGGCTGCCGAAAGGTTTTGCATTTATTGAAATGCCCGTGAAGCAGGAAGCAGAAGCGGCAATTGCCGGCCTCAAAGGGAAGGCGCTCAAAGGGCGCTCACTCGATGTCAACGAAGCACGTCCGCGTGAAGATCGCAGGCCTCGCAGAGAAAACACCGGTTGGAACAGAAGCCGAAGCAGCAATAGCAATAGCATCGGACATCGATATTAAACTACATCGGATCGCTTGATCCGATCTACGCCGAAACCCGTCTCTCCCCGAACGGTTTCGGTTCGTTCCCAGGTGCTTATCGTTTGCGTGTAATCCGCCAACCCGTTGCATTTGTGAACCATTTGCGTTATCTTGGCAAAGTAATTTTACGAATGCCAAATGGATAAATTTCTGGTTCAGGGCGGAACGAAGCTGAAAGGCAAGGTCACTATCGGCGGCGCGAAAAATGCCGCGATCGCGCTCATGCCTGCGACGCTCCTCGCGAGCGGCAAATACCGCTTCACGAACATCCCCGAGTTGCGCGACATCGCGACGATGAGCAAACTCCTGCAGATGATGGGGGTCGACACCCACAAGACCCCCCACGCTCTCACCCTCAACACGTTTCGTGTTAACAAATTCGAAGCACCGTACGAGCATGTCAAAAAAATGCGTGCGTCGATTTATGTTCTCGGCCCGCTCATTGCGAGGTACGGTTCGGCGAAGGTCTCGCTGCCGGGCGGCTGCGCCTGGGGCCCGAGGCCGGTGAACCTCCATATCGAAGGCATCAAAAAGCTGGGTGCGCAGATTTCCATTGACCGGGGATATATCATCGCGAAAGCAAAGCGGCTGAAAGCAAGCAAGATCTTGTTCAATGTCTCAAGTGTCGGCGCTACAGGGAATGTCATGATGGCGGCTGTCCTCGCGAAAGGTACGACCGTTATTGAAAATGCGGCCCGCGAGCCCGAAATCGTCGCTCTCACGAATTTCCTCGTAAAAATGGGCGCGCATATCGACGGCGCAGGAACCTCGCGGCTTGAAATTGAAGGAGTCGATGCTCTGCATCCGGTCGACGAAGAGATGATCCCGGACCGCATCGAAGCGGCGACCTTCCTCGTTGCCGCAGCCCTTACCGGAGGGACCGTTACGATAGAGAAGTGTAATCCATCCGACCTCACTGCGGTAATTTCGAAATTGATCGAGGCCGGATCGGTGGTAGAGATCGGCGGCAACAGGATAAAAATCAAAGGCCCGAAGACGCTCAAGCCGGTTGACGTAACGACGTCGATTTTTCCGGGATTCCCTACCGATGTCCAGGCGCAATGGATGGTACTCATGTCGGTCGCCAAAGGGACTTCGGTCATCACCGATACCATTTACTTCGACCGGTTCAAACACGTTCCGGAGCTTCTCCGCCTCGGAGCCGACATCGAAATGAACAACAATGGCGCCGCGGTGAAGGGAGTCAAACATCTTACCGGCGCAAAAGTGATGTCGACCGACCTGCGCGCCTCTGCATCGCTTGTCCTTGCAGGGCTCGTCGCCCAGGGAACAACGGAAGTTCTTCGAGTCTATCACCTGGACCGTGGATACGAGGCGATCGAAAAGAAGCTTCAGTCGCTCGGCGCACGTATCAAGCGCATCTCGGGGCAAGAGTTTTAATTATTCAATGGATGTCTCCGATAATTCCGTACGCCAGGAGGCGCAAGCCCGGTCTTCTCTTTGGAAGTACTTCGCCGTTATCGTCGTTGCCGTCGCCATCGTCTACGGGCAGTCGCTTCGGTTTGATTTTGTCACGTATGACGACTACGAGCTTGTCTACCAGAACGGCGATTTTCTTTCCCACGTCTCAAACGTTTTCACGTCGTTCACGACGCACGCATTTACATCCCACAGAGCAGAGAGCGGATATTACCGTCCGGTCCTTCTTGTAAGCTATATCCTCGATTATCAGGTCTGGGGACTGAATCCGTCCGGATATCATCTTACGAACCTGCTTCTCCATTGCTGCGCCGCGGTTATTGTCTTTCTTATTCTCCGGAAGCTGCTCGCACAATCTCTGATGGCGCTGTTGGGAAGTCTTCTCTTCGCTCTTCATCCCGTACAAACGGAATCCGTCGGATGGATTGCCGGCCGGAACGACATCCTCCTGGGGCTCTTTGTCGGAATCTCGTTTCTGAGTTATCTCTATTATAGAGAGGATGGACCGGATCGGAAAAAGTTTTTGAGTATTTCGGTTATCTCCTTTGTTGTCGCACTTTTTACGAAAGAGCCTGCCGCCTTCTATCTTCTCCTTCTGCCGGCGTATGATCTCTTTGTAAAAAGGAAGAACCTCTATGGAAGAGAATCTGTGATTGAAATGATTCCGTTTCTCGGGGCGCTGTTTCTCTATTTCATTGTGCGGAAATTGGTCATAGGAGAGTTCATCGGCGCGGAACGGCTCTATGGAACAGCCACCATAATCGATCGGGTGCGCCAGCTTACCGCTCTGGTCGCCGAGCACTGCGCATTGATTCTTTATCCGTTCCGGTTAAGTGTTGTTCATCCGACAGATTCGCTTCCCTGGATCCAGGCTCCGTGGTCGATTGCGGCACTGGTTATTACGCTGTCCCTCATCGTGTTTGGTTGGTACATCTGGAAGAGGGGGAACGACGGTGTTCTGACGCTCGGGCTCCTCTGGTTCCTCATCGGCCTGATGCCTGTCACGGGGATTATTCCTGTCGCAGTCCCTATTCTTGAACATAGGTTGTATCTGCCGCTCATTGGTATTTCGATTCTTGCCGCCGGATGTTGTGTTCGTTTGTCCGGGGTCCAAATGCGAAAACCGGCGGTTGCGATCGCTGTCGGTGTCGTTCTTCTTGTCTGTGCCGTAACATCGTATCTCAGGCTCCCTGTCTGGAGAGACAGCACGACACTTTGGCGTGACGCGATAGAGAAGGCGCCCGGTGTGAGCCGAAGCTATTTCAATCTTGCCGGGTTCTATTTCGAGCGGCAGCAATACGACAGCACCGCCAGCCTTCTGAACACCTACATCAGGTTAAAACCCGACGATTTTCTTGGATACTCGAAACTCCGGCAGACATATTTCCTCGCCGGAAAATACGACGAGGCGGCGAGAATCAACCGCCAGATCATCCAGCGAAATCCATCGAATGCCGCCCGCTACCTCGAGGCGGGACTGATGTACGAACAGCTTCAGCGATTCGACAGCGCGGCCGCAGTGTACAACGAAGGGCTTCTTGTCGATTCCAACAATATCGACCTGCAGCTGCGTCTCGGCTCGGTCTACCAATCCCTGCGAAATAATACGCTGGCAGGACGTCACTTGCGGCGCGCGACCGAGATCGCGCCCCAGGACCCGCGCGTCCTCTTTGCCTACGGCGCCGTGCTTGCCTCGCAATACGATAATCTTCGCGCGATCGAATTCATCGAGCGGGGGTTGAAGCTTGCGTCTCCGCCCCGAAGCCTCCTTACGCTGCTGCAACAGCTCTACGTGAATTCCGGCCAGCCGGAGAAAGCCCGGCAGCTTGCCGAGCGGTATCATCTGTGACGGCGAGGTCAAAATGAAGAGGCGAGGCGTGCTTTCCGGAATCGTCGTGGTGATCGTTTCCGCCATTCTGCTGCAATTTCCGCTGTTTAATTATCTCGGGTATGAATTTTCGGTTGCGATAGCGTTCATTCTTGCTATCATAGTAGGGATTCGGACGATTTCCCTTTTCCGGTCGAAATTTCCAGGCGGGGAGAATCTCACGGTCGGGAATTTTTGGAAAACTGTTGCCGATCTTTTTAAAGAATCGGCGTGGCCTTTCTTCCTCCCCTTTGTGCTTGCTTCTCTCAATGTCCTGCTTGTCAAAAACTGCTCGTACGGAGAGGGTGTCGTATTCTATCTGCTGATTCCCGGTGTTACGACCGTGTGGTCGATCGCGCTCGCCTCTTTTTGCGCAGTCGCGGTGCGCCGCTCTGCCACGGTGTATGCGCTCTTGCTTCTCGGCACTCTTCTCTATCCGCTCTATCTCGGATACGCCACTCCCCAGATCTATTCTTATAGTTTTATCTACGGCTATTTCCCCGGATTTTCGTACGACGAGGTATTGCGTGTATCAACTCCGCTGATTCTTTTCCGCGGCCTTACGATGCTGGTTGCGGCGGCACTTTTGTTGCTCACGGGTTTCGTCATCCTGCGCCGATCAGACAGCGCATCGAAAAAGGCAAAAGCTTACGGCATCGCTGTCGCGCTCATTGGCCTTGTCATCGTGACGGCATGGATTTATCGCGTCCGGCTCTCGTGGGAGACATCGGCCGGGTTCACGCAAACGGCGTTAGGCCGCGAGATCTCTACCGAACATTTTAAGATTTACTATTCGCAGGAATCGTTCTCCGATGCGGAGATCGCGCGCGTAGCCTTGGAACATGAATTTCGTTTTCAGCAGGTCAGCGAGGCATTGCGCGTGAGTTTTCAGGGCAGGATCGATTCGTATATCTACCCTGATCTTGAAACAAAACGCCGGTTCATCGGGGCCGGGAATACCAATATCGCCAAACCCTGGCGCAGAGAAATCCACCTGAACAAAGAGTCGTGGGAGGACGTTCTCAAGCACGAGCTTGTTCACGTGCTTGCGGGGGAGTTCGGCATGCCGGTGATCCATGCGCACTATAATATAGGGCTTGTCGAAGGTCTGGCGATGGCGGTGGATCCTGAATTCGGGAACAGAACGCTTGAGCAGTACGCCGCCGCGATGATCCGGTTCGGCATCGTCCGCGATCCCGTGCGGCTTGTGAAACCGGTCGGTTTTGCGACCCAGGCATCAACCGTGAGCTACGTGATGATGGGGGCGTTTTGCAAGTTTCTCGTAGATCGCTTCGGAATCGTGCATTTCAAAGAGCTCTACGGCGGGGCATCGGTGGAGGATGTCTACGGGGTGTCGTTCGGACGGCTTGCGGATGACTGGCAGCATTCCCTCGATCGCATCGATGTTCCGGCCTCATGGCGGCCGCATATCGAATTTTATTTCCGGCGGCCTTCGATCTTCGCCAAGGAATGCGCGAGGACGATCGCCGACCTCAACGAACGCGGCGGGCGGCGCCTGCAGGCGAAGGAATACGCGTCGGCGGAGGCGTTGTTCGGTCACGCGCTCAGCACGAGCTGGAACAGCGAATCGTACGCTGGATTCGTGCGATCATTGTTCGGTGAAGCGCGGTATGATACGGTCGTCCGGATGATCAGCGAACAGATGAACGATTCGATCCGGCGCGGCGGTATCGTCAATCTCTATCTACTCTATGGAGACGCAACATGGATTCGCGGGGAGATCGAACGGGCGCAGCACATCTATGATGATATCTCCGCGCTCGATCTTTCGGTCCGGTATAACGAAGCAGCAGCCGTACGGCGGCTTGCCCTGAATGACGAGCAGTTGCGTTCGGCATTGCCGCAATACTTTGCCGGGAAAATGAGCGATACGATTGCGATAGGATTTGTCGACTCACTCGAACAGCGCACCCCCGCGGTCGTGCTCCGGTATGTTGAGGCCAGAATAGCTTTTCGGCTTGGCGCCTATGAAAGGGTCCTCCAGGCGCTTAATTCTGTCCCTACGTTTGGGGATAGTGTGCTCGATGCCGGGAAAGAGGAAATTCTTGGAGACGCGTATTTCATGCTCCGCTCATATCAGCGGGCGCGCGCTCATTACTGGCAATCGCAGAACTGTAATTCGACCGATGCATTCGCCGAACATATCGCCGATCAGCTTGAACGGTCTGAGTGGTATGAAAACCATGAAAAACCAGGAAGCAAGAAATAAGACATTACTCAACTGTTCATCTGATGCCTGACTTCAATCGCATACTGCTCACCCGCATGAAATTCATCGGCGACGTCGTCCTCACGACGCCAGTGATTCGCGCGGTGCGTGAACAATATCCCGATGCCTATATCGCTTATCTCACCGACAAAAAGACGGCTCCGCTCCTGGAACACAATCCGTATCTCAACGAGATTATTCCGTTCGATTTTTCCCGCCCCGATATTTTCGAACAGCCCAGGGTTGCATTCCTGCTTCGCCGGCGGAAATTCGACGTCGTAGTTGATTTATTTTCAAATCCCCGGACGGCGCTTCTCTCCTGGGCAAGCGGCGCCCCGATGCGCATCGGCAAGGAGGTCAAAGGCCGGGGCAAACTATATACGCATCGCATCGGCGACTACGGGGCGATGAAACCTGCAATCGAGTTTCATTATCAGTATGTCAAGCCTCTCGGCGTCGGGATGACGCACTTCAAGACAGAGATATTCCTGACCGATGACGAGAAACGTGAGGCACGCATATTTCTGAAGCATCAGGATGTCGACGTTTCGAAACCGGTGATTGCAATCCACGTCGGCGCGTCGTGGCCCAATAAGGTTTGGTTGAAAGAAAATTTTGCGGAACTAATCGATCTCCTGCGTGCGAAGCTGGGAGTCGAAATTATCCTGAGCGCCGGCCCAGGGGATGAGGAGATGGTCAGCTCCATCATCAATAACTCTTCAGGAAAGGTATTCCGGCTCCCGCTGTTGCCGTTACGACAGCTCGCGGCTATCTTTTCGCAGTGCAAAGTATTTCTATCGAACGATTGCGGCCCGATGCATATCGGCGTCGCTGTCGGGACCCCCACGATCGGCATCTTCGGACCCGAGCCGCCCGAAGTCTGGTTCAACTATTCCGCGGCAGAAGGGCATAAAGCGCTCTTCAAGAAGATCGAATGCTCCCCCTGCCGCACAACAGCATGTTTCCGGGAGGCAGAACATTTCATGGATTGCATGAAGCTCATTACCGTTGCCGAGGTTTTTGGAGAAATCCAATCGCGATTGACGACTGACCATTGAACCCAAAACCCGGCAGCTATATCGCAACCCCGGGACCCTCAAAATTAGCGATTTTGCCATTATCATAGATTTCATTTCTCTACTATTAGATATATATTGTCCAATCAGCCTGACGAAATGAAACCGAAATTCGAAATACCACGATGTGAAACATGCGATGCCCGGTACCAATCCATATTCAAGGATCTGGACAATATGGACTTGGAAAAACTATCACTGCACAAGGGATGCAATTTCCACCGACAGGGGCAAGTCTTGTTTCAAGAAGGTGGATATCCAGCAGGAGTATATTGTATCAGCCAGGGAAGAGTGAAGCTGTATAAAATTGGGGCGGATGGAAAAGAGAAAATTATGCGGATGGCAAAGGCTGGAGATGTGGTAGGATATCGTTCGCTCATCAGTGGCACGCCCTATAACCTTTCTGCTCAAGTCCTGGAAGATGCGGCCATCTGCTTTATCCCGAAGAGCACGTTTCAGAATATGCTTACGGAGATTTCATCTTTTAACGTACGTGTGTTGGACTTGCTTTGTCACGATCTCGCAACAGCGGAACTGCAGGAGCTCTCTCTTGCTCAGCGATCAGTGAAGGAGCGACTGGTCGAAGTGCTGCTGATGTTGAAAGAATTTTACGGATTTGAAGATGATGGGACAACTCTCAAAGGAGCACTCTCTCGTGAAGACATTGCGAACATTGTCGGGACGTCCACGGAAACCGTTATCCGCCTTCTATCTGAATTAAATACCAGGGGGATAGTCAAACTTGTTAGGAAGAAAATCAAAATTATCGATACAAAAGCTCTCCTCAGAATCACGGACGTATACGATTAAATAAGAACACAAGAACCGTTTGTGGAGCGACCCCAATCGCGATCACAGATGATTTACCACCTTTACCCCGCAATTGGAAACCCGCGCAACAAATCCCTCGCCCCTGACGTGGCGCCTGAGTACGTTCGTACTCGCTTGGTTGGTTGATTCGCGCTGCTCCTCGATCCTTTATTCCTTCAGCTTAATTCAGCCGCCCACGACCATATTTCTAAATCCTCGCAATTTAGATATTCATAAAATATGATAAAAATCATGTTCTCACCTGAATTTGATCATTTACTGTAAGTCTTCCGAGTGTTATCTTGGGTTTAAAGAAAGTGCTCGACGAAATAACATGGAAACACGCCTTACTAAATCGAACGGGAAGCAGGCTTGCCAGGCGCAGCGTTGCACGCACCAGGATCATAACCATCTTCTTCATCTGCGGGCAGATCTCCGAATGGTCATCCACGTTATGGAGGAGGAAAAAGGTTCACAGGCACCCGGATGGCAAATAGCATCATTAAAGGAATCTCTTGGCGACGTCGAGGGGAGAATCAGTGAACTCCGCAACAGAGCGCTTCGTCGTAGAAAAGCAGCATTGCACGCAACCCAGCACAACATGGGCCCGAAATGCTAAAGACAACAAAGCTTCTTGTGCCGATAGATCTTTCAGAATATTCATTGGAAGCCGTTAAATATGCGCGTGAATTGGTATCGGGCAAGGAAACTCAAATATATTTGCTTCACGTCATATCTGTCGAGTCTCAGTGTGCACTTCCAGTCGTCGATCAAGGATCAGAGTCAGTACTACGAGAGATAGAAGAAGTGTCATTGGCTCAGTTAGAAACGTTGAATCGCAAAAAGATATGCAACGCAAGAAATATTGCCTACGTCATTCGTCGTGGCTTGATATTTCGGGAAATAGTAAAATTCGCAAAAGATGAAAAGATCGATCTGATTGTCATGGCTACGCATGGAAGAACGGGCATTCGACGTGCCCTCATAGGCAGTGTAGCTGAGAAAGTCATAACGCATTCAGCCGTACCCGTCCTTGCTGTCAAGCCGCAATTACTACGGGAAGCGCTATTGAATGAGAATGAAATAGAAGTGCAACTCCATTCTTCTCAGGGAGAAAACAATAACAACAAGGCAGCCAAAGAAAATAACTCCCAAAATCATTCCTTAGAATTAGTATGAAAGCCATCAACAAAATATTAATCCCGACAGACTTTTCAGAATTATCCCTCGTTGCGGTGGAGTATGTGAGAACACATGCAATATCAACCGATGCCAAGATCATTCTTTTTCACGCGATACCGGATATGTTCATGTTTCCTCCGTATTCAAACGTGGATTTTAACTCTGATACCATGTTGAGCGAAAGCGAGGAAAAAGCGAAACGAGAACTTCACCATATTGCCAGTGATCGATTTAGAAATAATCATAATATCCTGGCGATTGTCCGAAGAGGAGAGCCTTGGCAAGAAATTATTAAGATTGCACAGGATGAGGCGGTCGATCTCATTATTATGGGAACGCACGGCCGGACAGGTTTCGCCCATGTCCTCATGGGCAGCGTTGCGGAAAGAGTGGTTCGACACGCGAACGTTCCAGTGCTGATCCTAAAACCCAAAGAGATGCAAAATTCAAGCATTGATTTCCATGCGCTCGCTCAGACTCCTCATGGCGGCCTCTAGATTCATCGTCTCGAAGGGAAAGATGCATGGGATACGAAAAATGTTGGAATGCCGTTGAGAAGGTAGTTTGCGCCAGGTGCGCGCGGGGTAATAGTTCCGGTGACTGCATGAGGCAGGAATGTTGAAACGCGATCTTCCCGAGTTTCTCCGGCAATCCAGGAAACTTCGGGGGTACGTGAGGCAAATGATTTGCCCAAGCGACGGTGTTCTCACAATTGCTCAAAGGATAATTGGTGCTTCCTGGTTTGTGGTGGATTAGAGAAGCATCCCTGCGGCTGCCGCCGTCCCTTGCTCTTGTTCAGGAGCCTTATAAGGATTGCGGCAGCCCGCTGTTGTTATCGTAGCAACACATAATATTTGTAACGGGAGAAATGAATGATGGTTCAAACTGTCGATGATCACGTATGGGGAATTATTCTTGCAGGCGGAAATGGTCAGCGAGTACAGGATTTCACAAGGCGACTCTGCGGAGAAGCGAGACCGAAACAATACTGCGCATTCACCGGCAAACGATCCCTGCTACGGCACACTATCGACCGGGTGAAACATATTATTCCCGCGGGAAAAATTGTGACTGTGGTGAATGATGACCACCTGATATATGCAAACCATCAACTCCATGATCATTCAACCGAGAACATCATCATCCAGCCGCAGAATAAAGATACGGGCCCCGGTATTCTTCTTCCCTTGCTCAAATTATATGGGAGCGACCGGGATGCAGTTGTCGGTATCTTTCCCTCCGATCACTTTATCAAAGAGGAAGGTCGGTTTAGGGACTATGTCCGGGTTGCCATTTCATTTGTTTCCGTCCATCCTGAGATCATAGTGACGCTCGGAGCTGTCCCGGACCAGCCGGAACAGGCGTACGGCTGGATTCAAGTGGGTAAAATGGTCCAACGTCATCTTGATAAAACTCTTCACAGAGTCGACGGATTCTGGGAAAAGCCAACCGCGGAAGCGGTTCAAACGCTTCATGCCGAGGGATGTCTCTGGAACACTATGATTCTCATCGGCAAAGTTGAAACGTTCCTGAAGAATTTTCAAACATATACTCCCGAATTGTTCAGCTCCCTTCAAAAAGTAAGCAGGATCCCAGGCTCTTCGGAGCGCGAGAGGCTCGGGCAAGTATTTGCCGAAATACCGTCGATTAATTTTTCTCGTGCAATTCTTGAACGCATTCCGCGGCACTTGTGCGTTATCCCGTTGAAAGGTGTTTACTGGAGTGACTGGGGAGATGAATTTCGAATCATTTCGGACTGCAAGCGGTTCGGATTGGTGCCACCGGAAGAATCGCGTGGTTGTCGTACCGTGGGACAAAGAGTACAACAGGAAATCGTTGCAGTGGGACTAAACGAATAAGTCCGCCGCCAGCTCCTCGTACTTCACAGTTGGGACTTCGATTCGATCGGGCAGCTTTTTCAATCCAATTGTTTTCCTTTCCTCAAATTTGTAATTTATCCCCCTCATGTCCACCCGCTTCCTGCAATATTGTTTCCTCCTGTTGTGCTTCCTGTTGATCACAGTATCACATGTACTGCCTCAATCGGCATGGCAGAACATCGGTGTGAATGAGGGTCATATCCGAACGGCATTACTATAGCACAATCCCAACAGTATTGGAAAATAATTCTCATGGATGCATCCTTTTCCCAATCACTGTATCTACGGGATTGTTAACATTTAGTCACGAACCAGACCGGCGAACATTCAAATTTCGAAGTGGCATCGTGCCTCCCATATCTTCTTCATTTCACGGTGATTTTCCCGGTCATATGCGGGTGAATGGAACAGTAGTAGTCAAATACACCTGTTTCGGTGAACGTGAATGAAAAACTTTGGTCGGTATCGAGGACAGAAGAGGAAAATTGCTTTTCCGTCGCGACCACTGTGTGCGGAATATCGTCGCGGTTCGTCCACGTAACTTTCGTTCCGGCGGCAACGACCAATTCCTTCGGCGAAAAGCTGAAGTTGTCGATGTTCACTTCATTTACCCCCTTGGATTGGCTCTTGTTGTTTTGCTTGTTCTCCTTCTGTTCCTCGGAAGGGCTTGAACTCCCCCCGAGAAGAGGTGAATCGATGATCGCAAGCGTATGTTTGTTTTCGACGTAATACACTCCGGTCAATCCCAAGAGGCTCCGTAGTTTCTCGGCCGGAACCTTCATCGGACCGGGAGACGGTGCCGCGCCCGGTTGCGGTTGTGGGAACGCCGTCGACATTGCGGTGTGAAAGGTTATGTTTCCTTCGATCTTCTGCATCGTTTGGTGTATATGGCCGTTTAATACCGTCACAGATCCAAAACGTTTGAGATACGATAAGGCCTGTTCGCTATCGTCCGTTCCCCATCCCCATTCCGGATAGACGGACCAGAGGGGGATATGCGCGAAGACAACGATTGGCGTGCTGCTTGAGAGACCGCGCACGTCGTCTTCAATCCACTCGAGCTGCTCATGTCCAAGTGTACCCATACCGCCGGCTTTCAGGTTCATCACATTTACTAATCCTATGAAATGTGCTCCGTGCGAATCGAAACTGTACCACCCTGCTCCCTTGGTGCCTTTACCGTACCGGTCGAGATATTGTTTTCCATTATCGGACAACATGTCGTGTTCACCCGGCACGAAAAACACTTTCTCGGTATTGGCAGTCTTCAATACCTGGTCGAGAGTATCAAACTCCGACGGCTTCGAGAGATGGGAAAGATCTCCCGTGTGAAGCATGAAAGAGGGAACCGTGGGGCTTGCATTGATCTTTGCAATTGCTGACTGCAGAGTTGCCACGACGTCGGGGTTCGCATCTTTGTTGAACCCGATGTGGCTGTCGCTGATCTGCACGAAGCTAAAATCCCCCCTGGGAATCTTCAACCCCTCCTTAAGCCCTCCCGTTCCTTTATCGATAATCTGGCTGAGTCCGTACGACTTCAGGATACCGCCGCTCATGACCCATAATGCGCCGGTGCCCGCCCATGCCATGCATTTCAAGAAACCACGCCGGTCTATGCCGTCGTCGTTCTCATTTTGAAGAATGATCTTTCCCATGTTTGCTCCTTTTGGTTATTGGATCCGACCGTGATATTCGACAGAATTCCTTACATTATACTGTACTGATCCTGGCGATCGTTTATTCCCCGCAATGATGACGGAATGGAATGGGGAATAAAATCGCGGTGATCGTAGTCTCTATCTGCAGTAGGGGAAACCTCGAATGTACCAGGAAGAAAGCAAAGCTCAAAAATACAAACTGATAATTCAGCCTCATCTCAACGCCGCTTACAATCTTGCACGCTGGCTGATGCGCAATGACCGGGATGCGGAAGACGTCGTTCAGGAAGCGTGCCTGCGGGCATATAAATTTCTCGACGGGTTTCGTGGTGGGGATGGACGGGTGTGGCTTCTCGCAATTGTCCGGAATACGGGGTACACGTGGCTTCAGCAGAATCGCGCGAACGAATTGAACACCGTCTCGTTCGATGATGAACTCCACTCACCGGAATTGACGCCGGCAAGTCCGGATGTAGCGCTTCAGCGGCAGATCGACGAGCAGATGTTGCGGGAGGCGCTGGAGGAATTACCGACCGAGTTCAGGGAAGTGATTGTACTGCGTGAGCTGGAGGGGTTCTCCTATAAAGAGATCGCTGACCTCGCAAATATACCTCTGGGCACAGTGATGTCCAGGATTGCCCGCGCCCGGACTCGACTACAGCAATACTTTATTACAGCCGCAAGAAGGGGAGAAGACTGATGACCTGCGATGAGAGACAAAAATTTCTTCATGCCTATATCGATGGCGAGCTTGATCTCAGCAAGAGTATTGAGATTGAACAACATCTCAATAGCTGCGACACGTGTTTTCAGACGTACAAGCAGCACCGCACGCTTCACACATCCTTGAAGCAGAGTGCTCTCTACTACGAAGCTCCCCGGGAATTGCAACGGCGCATTACTGCATCCGTGAAAGCAACGGATCGTTCTCGCTCGCTTTCAAGCAGAATACGGGATTTTTCTCCCCGGTTCCTGACTCTTGCGGCATCATTTGCCGTCGTAGCTCTCGTTGCGTGGAATTTCGGGCGATTGACCCGGCCGCCGCAGAGTGACGCGGTGTCGCAACAGGTACTCGAAAGTCACATGCGGTCCCTCCTTGTGAATCATCTCACCGATGTCCCCTCGTCGGACCAACATACAGTCAAGCCCTGGTTCAATGGGAAAACAAACTTTTCCCCGGTCGTAAGAGATTTATCAGCCCAGGGATTTCCGTTAATCGGCGGGCGGCTCGATTATGTCAATGACCTCCGGGTTGCCGCACTCGTCTATCAGCGGCATCAGCATGTCATCAATCTCTTTACGTGGGCTTCACCTGACGAAGCTGAGCGGCAAGCGAACAGCATGACCGGAAAGGGATACAACCTCTTTGCGTGGAATAAAGCCGGGATGTCGTATTACGCTGTCTCGGATCTAAACTCAACGGAACTGCAGGAATTTGTGCAACTAATTCAAAATTAATCATTCCCAAATCTCAAAGGAGAGAGTACTATGGGTAATCTTGGCATGCCTGAAATTCTTATTATTGTTGCAGTCGTTATGCTCTTATTTGGTGCAAAGAAAATTCCTGAGTTTGCCCAGGGACTCGGCAAGGGTGTCAGGGAATTTCGAAAAGCCGCGCGGGATTTTCAGGAAGAGGTTGAGAAGTAAAGGAACGATGAAGAGTAATACTAAGGATCGTATTGCCGCTTTCTGAATTTCTTTGGGACAAAGAGAGTTTTTAATGCATCGACGTCATTGTCTGTCAGGGGTGCTGTTGCAAAGGTTCTGATGTATGTCAATAAGGCTTCGTGCATTGCTAACGATTCACAAGTTTTTGAAGGTGTTCGGGATAGCGTTCTCCCTGAATGTTGATTTGCGAAGAGGCATTTTCTATTTCATTCAGCTCCGCGGATGTGAATTCAATCGCAGCGGCACCGATGTTTTCCTCCAGGCGATGCAATTTTGTTGTTCCGGGAATCGGAACAATCCAACCCTTTTGCGCAAGCAACCATGCGAGTGCTATTTGTGCCGGGGTGGCACCTTTCCGTTGAGCGATGCTGCCGAGCAAATCAACCAATGACTGATTTGCCTTGCGCGCTTCAGGTGAAAAACGGGGAACGACATTTCGAAAATCGGAACTGTCGAACTTTGTATTTTCATTTATTGTGCCGGTGAGAAACCCCTTGCCAAGGGGGCTGAATGGGACAAATCCGATTCCCAGTTCTTCAAGAGCCGGCAAGAGCTCCGCTTCGGGTTGCCGCCACCACAATGAGTATTCACTCTGCACGGCGGTAATCCGCTGCACCGCATGCGCCCTGCGGATTGTCTTAACTCCGGCCTCCGAAAGCCCGAAGTGTTTCACTTTTCCTTCCGTAATGAGATCCTTCACTGCCCCGGCAACGTCTTCGATCGGTACATTGAGGTCAACGCGGTGCTGATAAAATAAATCGATACTCTCGACGTTCAATCGTTTGAGTGATTGTTCGGCCACCTGCTTGATGTGTTCAGGGCGACTGTCAAGTTCATTCCATGCGCCGCTCCCATCGGCATTCGGTCTCCATCCGAACTTTGTTGCGATCACTGTTTGATGACGAAACGGGGTGAGCGCTTCTCCCAGGAGTTCTTCGTTCGTAAACGGGCCATAAACTTCCGCGGTATCAAAAAAAGTCACTCCCTCCTCAACCGCTGATCGTAGTAACGATATCATTTCTTGCTTATCGGCCGGAGGACCGAGGCCAAAGCTCATTCCCATGCACCCAAGTCCGAGAGCCGAGACCTCCAGATTGCTTTTTCCAAGTGTGCGCTTTTTCATCGTATGTCCCTTCATGAGATTCTGAGTATCGGCAATACCAATACTACAATATAACCCTTCTCTACATTTCCCGCCGGCATGGCAGCCCGCATCCCGCCGCCCGCCTCCGATCTCCCATATTCCACGCCCGAATCCCGAACCCATGCTTTGCATTTCGCTCAGCTTTTCCCGATATTTTCGAACACTTTTCTCACTCCATTCGAATGAAATCGACAATAACCGATATTTACGCAAGAGAAATTCTCGACTCCAGAGGTAACCCCACCGTTGAAGTTGATGTAGTTCTTGAATCCGGCATCATCGGACGCGCGGCAGTGCCGAGCGGCGCTTCAACAGGCGAACACGAGGCCGTGGAGCTGCGGGATAAGGACGCGAAGCGTTACGACGGGAAAGGAGTCCTCAACGCTGTCGGGCATGTCAACGACACTCTTGCCGAGCACGTCACCGGTTTCGATGCCCGCGATCAGGTCGGCATCGACAAACTCATGATCGAGCTCGACGGAACCCCGAACAAATCGAAGCTCGGTGCGAACGCGATTCTGGGAGTTTCAATGGCAGCGGCAAAAGCGGCGGCCCAATCGTCCAGGCTTCCTCTCTATAAATATCTCGGCGGTGCCAGGGCGAATACCCTTCCGGTTCCAATGATGAACATTCTCAATGGCGGAAAACACGCCGACAATACGGTCGATTTTCAGGAATTCATGATCGTGCCCGTGAAAGCGGAGACTTTCGCCGAAGCTCTCAGAATGGGGACAGAAGTCTTTCACGCGCTCAAAAGCGTTCTTCACAAAAAAGGATACAGCACTTCGGTTGGCGACGAGGGCGGATTCGCGCCGAGCCTGAAATCAAACGACGAGGCGCTCGATGTCATCATGAAAGCGATAGAAATGGCATCGTATAAGCCGGGCAAAGATATTTTCCTGGCGCTCGACGTTGCCTCGAGCGAGATGTGGCAGAACGGAAAGTACGTCTTCTTCAAGTCTGATAAGTCGAAGAAATCCCCCGATCAGATGGTAAAGCTTTATCAGAAACTTGCCAAAGAGTATCCCATTATTTCGATTGAAGACGGGATGGCGGAGAACGATTGGGACGGCTGGAAGTCGCTTACTGATGCGTTGGGAGACAAGGTTCAGCTCGTCGGCGACGATCTCTTCGTCACCAACACTGAAATCCTCGCGAAGGGAATTGAAAAGGGGATCGGCAATTCAATTCTTATCAAAGTAAACCAGATCGGAACGCTCACCGAGACGCTCGACTGCATCGAGATGGCGAAACGGGCCGGCTACACGACGATCATCAGCCACCGCTCAGGTGAAACGGAAGATACCACCATCGCAGATCTCGCCGTGGCGACGAACGCGGGACAGATCAAGACCGGCTCTGCAAGCCGCACCGACCGGGTCGCGAAGTACAATCAATTGTTACGCATCGAAGAAGAGCTGGATACGAACGCAGTGTATCCCGGACTCGCGGCTTTTTAAGAGAGGTTCATGAAAACTCTTTCGATAGTTGCTCTTACTGCCGTGCTGGCCCTGTTCGGGGGAGAAAAAACTGTTATGGCACAATCCCCAAAAGATTCTGAAATAATTGTATTCGCCGCGGCGTCCCTCACTGAGGCGTTCCAGTCGATCGCGCAGGACTTTAAAGCCGCTCATCCTAAAGCGAACATTCAATTTAACTTCGGAGGTTCGCAGCAGCTTGTTCAGCAGATCGCGCACGGCGCCAATGTCGACGTTTTTGCATCTGCGAACGCAAAACAGATGGATGCAGCTGTTACGTCGGGAGGAATCGATAGCGCCTCTGTCCGGCAGTTTGCGCGCAATCACCTGGTCGTCATCGTACCGGCAGAAAATGCCGCACAAATTTCCTCATTGGCAGATCTCGCGAACGGATTAGCAAAAATCGTCCTCGCCGATAAGAGCGTGCCGGTCGGCCAATATGCGCTCGAGGTTTTGGACCGATGTGAAAAAAGCGGGAAGTTTCCGTCCGGATACAAAGAGAACGTGCTTCAATCGGTTGTGTCGTACGAGGAAAATGTGAAAGCAGTGCTCGGGAAGGTCGTCCTCGGAGAAGCCGATGCAGGAATTGTCTATACCTCCGATATTTCACGCGATAGTACGCACAAGATCCGGCAGATTCCGATTCCCGACTCGCTCAACGTCGTAGCGGAGTATCCGATCGGGATTTCGCGCAAAGCGTCCAGGTTCAGCAAGGAGTTCGTGGAGTACCTCTGCTCTTCCAAAGGTCAGGCAACGTTGAAACAGTTCGGTTTTTCCACAGTCGGAAAATAACCGGTTCTATGGCTGAGCCGCAAGCGAGCAAGAATACCCGCGAATCACGTCTTCTCGTCGCCGCCAGCCTGCCGATGCTGCTGTTCTTATTTTTGCCGTGCCTCGCACTCATTGTTCGTGTCGCTCCCTCAAGCATCCTGGGCAATCTTGCGAATACCCAGGTAGGGGAAGCAATTCTTCTGAGCGGCACCACGACGAGTATTTCACTGCTCCTGACGATCGTCGCGGGAACCCCTGTCGCCTATCTTCTTGCGAGAAGAAGATTTCCGGGCCGGGCGATTCTCGATACGCTCATTGATTTACCGATCGTGCTTCCCCCTTCCGTCGCCGGTATCGCGCTCCTTATGGCGTTCGGCAGAAGGGGCCTGCTCGGCGACGTTCTGGGATCTCTCGGAATTTCAATTCCTTTTACGCAGGCCGCGGTAATACTGGCGCAGCTGTTTGTCTCATCTCCGCTCTATATTAAGGCCGCTCAGGCGGGATTCGCGAGCGTCGACCGGGAGTATGAGCAGGCCGCGGCGATCGACGGCGCGTCACGGTGGAAGATTTTCCGGGTGGTGACTGTCCCGCTGTCGTTGTACGCTCTGGCGGGGGGCGCTGTCATGGCCTGGGCCCGGGCGCTTGGAGAATTCGGCGCGACAATTATCTTTGCCGGAAATTTCCCGGGACGGACGCAAACGATGCCGCTGGCCATCTACATCGGCTTTGAGATCGATCTCAATATTGCGCTCACGTTGGCGCTTATTCTGCTTGTCGTTTCATTTATCGTGCTTGCCGTGGTGAAGGGATTTTTGCGGCGGCGGTTGGTTATCGTCTAACTACTTTCAATCATATGAATACTGATATCAAATTTGGTACCGACGGATGGCGTGGAAGAATCGCCGAAGATTACACGTTCGACAATGTGCGGCGATGCACGCAGGGATTCGCATCCTACTTACAATCCGCCTATGCCCCTGCGCAGTTAACCCGCGGCGTCGTCGTCGGGGGAGACAGAAGATTTAATTCCGAGTTCTTTGCTGCGGCAGCGGCCGAAGTGCTCGCAGGCAACGGAATTCCCGTCCATTTCTGCGGGGGAGGCGTCCCGACGCCGGTGATCTCGTTCAGCGTCAAGGCACGCAAGGCGATCGCCGCGATCAACATCACCGCGAGCCATAATCCCCCTGCGGATAACGGCTTCAAGGTGCGGGATGAGAACGGCGGCGCGATACCCCCCGAAGGGCTCAAGAAAATCGAAGAACTCATTCCGGCAACCGCCGCACAGGCAAAGCGCCTGAAATTCGACGACGGGGTGGCATCAGGAACAATCATGAAGTTCAGCGCCGACGAGAAGTATCTCGAGCAGGTGAAATCGCTCGTTGACGTGGAGCCGCTTCGTCAGGCGGGATTGAAGATCCTCGTCGATCCGATGTGGGGAAACGGGGCGGGATGGTTCAGCAGGCTGCTCGGCGGCGGGAAAACAGAGATCGTTGAAATCCACAGCGAATGTAATCCTTCGTTCCCGGAGATGAGCAGGCCGGAGCCGATTTCGCCGAATGTCGACGTCGGCTTAAAGAAAGGTAAAGATATCGGCGCCGACGTTATTCTCATAACCGACGGGGATGCCGACAGGTGCGGCGTTGGAGACGAGCATGGGCAATTTATCGACCAGCTCCGCGTATACGGGCTCCTGGCATTGTATCTACTCGAAATCCGGAAGCAGAAGGGACCCATCGTCAAAACGCTTTCCACGACATCAATGCTCGACGCGCTCGGCAAGATGTACAACGTTGACGTGCACGAGACGGGAGTGGGATTTAAATACGTCGCGCCGAAGATGATGGAAACTGATGCCATCATAGGCGGGGAAGAGAGCGGGGGATACGCGTTCCGCGGCCATGTGCCGGAACGGGATGGAATCCTTGCGAACCTGTTCTTCCTCGATTTTATGGTGAGGACGAAGAAGAAGCCCTCGCAGCTTCTTCAGATGCTTTTTGATAAGGTCGGCCCGCATTACTATGACCGCATCGACACCGTCATTGATGCCGCTCAGCGGGATACGATCCACGCGAGGCTGCGGGCGAACCTTCCGAAACGCATCGACGGAACGGACGTCGTCAATACGAATCTCTCCGACGGTTTCAAGTTTACACTCAAGGACGGGAGCTGGCTGCTCATTCGGTTCTCCGGAACCGAGCCTCTCGTACGAATTTATTCGGAGGCGAAAAGCGCGCAGCAGGTGCGGGCAATTCTTGAAGACGGCAGGAAGCTCGTCCTTGGCGGCGGATAGCCCGATCCGCGCGAACTCCCACGATGGGGTTATTTGCCGTTCGTGTGAAAACCGCCCAACGTGGACGACCTGCCTGAACGAAGTTTGGCGATGACGCCCCCGTCAGCACCGCGGCTCGGTCTCAGGGCGAACCTTCCTCAATTTATTCTACTCATCATCGTTAACGCCTTCGTCGGAGCGATGGTAGGAATGGAGCGGTCGACTCTTCCGCTGATCGCCGAGCAGGTCTTCGGCCTTGCCTCTCGAAATGCAATCCTCACGTTCCTGGTAAGTTTCGGCGTCGTGAAAGCGGCGAGCAATCTCCTCGCCGGAACATTGTCGGACCGCGTCGGCAGAAAGAAACTTCTCATTCTCGGGTGGCTCGCCGGGATACCCGTTCCGTTCATGCTCATGTGGGGGACGTCGTGGACGTGGATCGTCGCGGCGAATATCCTCCTCGGGATCAACCAGGGACTATGCTGGTCGATGACCGTGATCATGAAAATCGATCTTGCAGGGCCGAAGCGGCGCGGCCTCGCCATGGGGTTGAACGAGTTCTCCGGCTACGTCGCGGTAGCGCTCGCCGCGTACTTCTCGGCTGCGCTTGCGGCGCACTACGGGCTTCGGCCTGTCCCCTTCACCATCGGAGTCGGGGCAGTCCTGGCAGGCCTTCTGGTCTCCCTCTTAGTTGTCAGGGACACGCATGGCCATGCGCAGGTGGAATCCTCAGGGCCATCCTCCAAATCCTTCAAAGAAGTTTTTCTTCTGACGTCATGGCGGAACACATCGTTATTCAGCTGCTCGCAGGCCGGGCTCGTCAATAATCTCAACGACGGGATGGCGTGGGGGCTTTTCCCGCTGCTCTATGTTTCCCTCGGGTACTCCGTTGACCGGATCGGCTTGCTTGCGGGACTCTATCCGATGATCTGGGGCGTCAGCCAGCTCTTCACCGGCGCATTGAGCGACCGGTTTGGAAGAAAATGGATGATAACATTCGGAATGTGGGTGCAGGCTTCAGGGCTCATGATCGCCGCGATGCTCGCAGATTTCGGATGGCAGATTGGCGCGGCAGTGCTGCTGGGGATCGGGACGGCAATGGTCTATCCGACCCTCCTTGCAGCGATCGGCGATGTTGCACGTCCCGAGTGGCGCGCCTCCGCTGTGGGTGTCTACCGACTATGGCGCGATCTCGGATACGCCTTCGGCGCCGTACTTTCCGGTATCATTGCAGACGTGATGGGTATTCCTTCAGCGATTATCATAGTCGGGATCCTGACATGTGTTTCAGGATGTTTGGTCGCGTGGAAGTTTTCTCAATTACACTCAACTCTGTGAAAGGTACAGTATCGAATGAAGACGATCAGCTTATTGACAATCTCCAATGTATTCATGACCGTAGCATGGTACGGGCATCTCAAATTTAAGGGAGCGACGCTCTGGAAGGTTGTCCTCATCAGCTGGGGAATTGCGTTCTTCGAATATTGCTTTCAGGTCCCGGCAAACCGCCTCGGCTACGGGACCTTTACAGCGGCGCAGTTGAAGGTGATTCAGGAGGTTATTACGCTGGTGGTCTTCGGCGTATTTTCCGTTCTGTATCTGCGCGAAGAGATTAAATGGAATTACATTGTCGCATTTGTTCTCATCGTTGCTGCCGTCTTCTTCGCGTTCAAGGAATGGTGAGGGGGTTGAAGGGGATGAGTTTTTTTGCTATGTTTCCTCATGATGAAAGGAAATGATCGTATGAAAAGGCTTATTTTGGCAGGTATTATGGTGCTTTGCGCCGTCTGGATGGTCTACGCGTTTCAATCCGCAAAATCTTCGAAGGCTTCAAAACCCGCCGCGAACTACGGGAAATATGAATTTTCCTACACCACGCTCGACGGAAAGAAAGTGAACCTTTCCGATTATGCGGGGAAGACTGTGCTTGTAAATATCTGGGCCCCCTGGTGCGGCCCTTGTAAACTTGAAACGCCCGGGTTTGTCAAGATTTATAAGGAATACAAGGAACGGGGATTTGAAATCCTCAGCGTCGCCGTCAACACTAACGAAAGCGACGTCCGCGAATTCATGCAGAAATACGGAGTGCAATTCCCCGTCGGCATCGGAGACAACGTCGGGCGCCAGTACGGCACGTACGGCATTCCGGATAACTACCTTTTCAATCCCGACGGTTCTCTCGTCAAACGATTCGTCGGGTACACGAAGGAAGAGGTGCTTCGCCCGTTACTCGAAGAATCTCTCAAACTTGCCGCAAAAACAAAATAAACTTTACCTCCTCATATGAAAAAAATCTATCTGCTTATTCTTGCGCTTTGTTGCCTCTGTTGCCTCTCACTGTTCGTCGCGACGGCGCAGGACAAGAAAAAGGAAATCACCGTCACCGGGAAGATCACGGACGTCAAGTGCCAGCTCAACGGGATGGCCTCCGGAATGGGTGAAGACCATAAGCAATGCGCTGTCGAGTGCATCAAGAACGGCCTGCCGGTCGGCATCCTCGAAGAGAAAACCGATAAGCTGTACATGGTTGTGCCGACCAAAGGGATGAAGCCCGGCAACGAGGAATTGGTGAAGTACGCCGATCAGAAGGTGAAGCTCACCGGCACGATGCTCGAAAAGAACGGTGTGAAACTCTTCACCTATACGAAGGTCGAGGGAGTTAAGTAGATCGAACTGTACACACGAAGGTTCTCAACGAGGAAGCCGAAACGCTTCCTCGTTCTGTTTTACAGCCATCGGTGGATGACGCGCGCGTTGATAGAGCCCGAGCTGTTCTGAAATTGCACAGGTGAGGGGTCGGTTGCCGGACTTGAAAATGTAAAGGCCACAACCGGTTTCGAGGAGAAGATGCTTAGTCCTTCAGCTCGACGATGAGCATCCTGATTTCGTCCGTACCGGTATTCTTCACCTTGTGCGTCTTTGCGTCCATCCACTTCACATCATGCGTCGTGAGCGTCACGTCATGAGACTTACCGTCTGCCAATGTTTCTGACAGCGTACCGCCGTTGAGGATGTATACTACTCCGTCACGATGATAATGGGCGGGGGTTTCTTCTTTCGGTTTTAACCGGAACATGAACACACGCACCCGGTCGTTTTCAAACAGAAGTTTATGGAATTTCGCGGCAGTAACAAGAGGGTCGTCGGACACCTGCTGCTTTTCCGATTGCACGATCTGCGCTCCTTTGAGCTCGAACATAATCGTATGCATGTTCGTGCGGCCGGAATTCTTCTGAGAATGCGTCTCCGGCTCGAACCACATCACCTGGCCCGGGTTGATGCGGCGCATCGACGTGGCGCTGCCGTTCAGATACGATACCGTCCCGCGGTAGGAGGAGAGCGTGTATTTTACAACCGCCGGGTGCGAGTGCATGTTCTCCCGGCGGCCCGCCGGCACATTCTGATCGAGGACACGGACGCGCTCATTGTCCAGCAGTACTCTATAGAGATCGGGGTTTGTGGCGACCGCATCCTGCGCGGACACTGTGGAAATTATCAACAATGAGAGGATGAATGCAACAAAAATTGCCTGAAGGGCGAAGAATTTCCCGAAGGATTTCCCAAAGAATTTCATAGAGAATTGTTCCAATATATTCGAATGTTCGGTTAAGAATAATGAATTCCCATCTTTTATCCAAAGACGCAGATCACATATCGTTTTTCTTGATTTTCAGCATAAACATGAATATATTTGACGGTCATAACTGTCAATATTTTTGACAGGTTATCGCAAACCGTTTTCAATTCCATCACGACAATCGTTCTTTAAGCTCAACCAATGGCGCAGATCTTTCACCCGAGTATGAAGGTGATTTCGAGAGCCAGCATCATCGCTGTGCTCATCGTCGTTGGTGTTCTTACGTGGGTTGCGGGAGCGATGTACCGGTCGGGATATTTCACGAACGTTAACGATCCCGTTGAGCAGAACGTGCCGTTCAGCCACGAGCATCACGTCAACGGCCTCGGCATCAGTTGCGCCTACTGCCACACATCTGTGGAACAGTCGTCGTTCGCCGGCATTCCTCCGACCCACACCTGCATGACGTGTCATTCCCAGATCTGGAACACAAGCCCGATGCTTCAGCCGGTGCGGACGAGCTATCAAACGCAGATGCCGCTGGAATGGGTGCGCGTTCACGACCTCCCCGATTTTGTCTATTTCAATCACAGCATTCATGTCGCAAAAGGAGTGGGCTGTCAAACCTGCCACGGCCAGGTCGATCACATGCCGCTGACATGGAGGACGAACACCCTGCAGATGAGTTGGTGCCTGGATTGCCACCGAGAGCCGGAAAAATATCTGCGGCCGAAGGAAGAGGTCTATTCGATGGTGTACCAGCAACCCGATGACCAGCTGACGCTGGGGGCCGCGCTCGTTGAAAAATACCATATTAAGAAGAAGCAACTCACCGATTGTTCGATCTGTCACCGATAACCATGAGCGAAAAGAACCGTTTTGATATTGCCTCCATCCGCGCCCGCCTCTCCGGTGAAAAGGGGTCCGAATACTGGAAGAGCCTGGACGAACTTGCGGAGACAGAGGAGTTCAACGAGTTTCTTCACCGGGAATTCCCTCGTGAAGCATCGGTGTGGGACGATGCACTGAGCCGGAGAGGGTTTCTCAAAATCATGGGCGCGTCGCTTGCTCTTGCCGGCCTCAGCGGATGCGTCAAGCAGCCGGAAGAAAAGATCGTTCCGTATGTGAAGCAGCCGGAAATCCTTGTTCCCGGGAAGCCGCTCTCCTTTGCCACGGCATTTATTATGGGAGGATACGCCACCGGCGTTCTCGCGACAAGCCATATGGGAAGGCCGACACGCATCGAGGGCAATCCCGATCACCCGGCGAGCCTCGGTGCCACGGATGTTTTTGCTACGGCTTCAATTCTCTCGCTGTACGATCCGGACAGGTCTCAGGTCGTCACGAATAAACGGGCGATCAGTACATGGGATAAATTCTTCGCACAGCTTCAAACGGCAATAGAAGTGCAGCGAGCCCTGAAGGGTTCTGGGTTACGGATTCTTACAGAAACGGTCACCTCACCGACCCTTGCGCATCAGATGAACACCCTGCTGACGCAGTTTCCGAACGCGCGGTGGCACCAGTATGAACCGCTCCATGAGGACAATGCATTTGAGGGAGCGAAGCTCGTCTTCGGAATGCCGCTTCAAACGCGTCATCGGTTCGACCGTGCCGATATCGTCGTCTCCCTGGACTCCGATTTTATCGCCCAGGGCCCCGGACATATTCGTTCCGCGCGCGATTTTGCCAACCGCCGCAGGGTGCAGGGAAGCCACGCAGAGATGAACCGTCTCTATGTCGCAGAGTGCATGCCGAGCGTTACCGGTTCGATGGCCGATCACAGGTTGCGCGCTCCGTCAAGCCATATCGAGAACATTGCCCGCGGTCTGGCAGCCGGGCTACATGTTGAGGGTGTGCATGCGGCTCAGATCGGTGAACCGGAACAACGCTGGGTAGATGCCGCACTGAAGGACCTCCTTGCGCATCGCGGAAAAAGCATCGTCGTCGCGGGACCCCAGCAAAGTCCGATTGTCCATGCGGCGGTTCACGCCATGAATAACGCGCTTGGGAATACCGGCGAAACGGTTCTTTACACGGATCCCGTTGAAGCCAGTCCGATGAATCATGGAGATTCCCTGCAGTCGCTCCTGCACGACCTGGACTCCGGGGAGGTCGATCTTCTTATCATGCTTGGAGCAAATCCTTCATACTCTGCCCCCGCAGACTTGAAGATAAACGAAAAGCTCGGGAAGGCGCGTCTGAGCGTCCACCTCGGAGCCTACAACGATGAAACGGCTGACGCATGCGATTGGCATATTCCGCAGTCGCATTATCTCGAAGCGTGGAGCGATGCCCGGGCATTTGATGGGACGGCGACAATTATGCAGCCGTTGATTGCGCCACTCTATAATAGTAAGTCGGCCCACGAACTCATCGGAGGAATTCTCGATGACTCCGGGCGTAAGAGCCACGAAATAGTTCAGGATTTTTGGAAAACTCAACGCGGGGGAGGCCATGGGTTCGAGAACTTTTGGAAAACTTCTCTCAATAACGGCGTCGTTGAAGGAACCTCATTTCCCGTGAAGCAACCGGCGCTCCGCCAGCCTTCGGACGGATGGAAATTTTCTTCTCCGGCCGGTGACGGGCTTGAGATAAGCTTCCGGCCCGATTCGACAATTTTTGACGGGCGGTTTGCCAACAACGGCTGGCTCCAGGAATGCCCGAAACCGGTTACGAAGCTCACCTGGGACAACGCTGCGTTTATCAGTCCGGCCACCGCCCAGCGCTACCACCTCGAGAGCAACGATCTCGTGGAACTGGCCGCTAATGGCCGGACAGTAAAAGCTCCGGTCTGCATTCAGCCCGGACATGCCGACAGCGCCGTCACGCTTCATTTGGGATATGGCCGGAAAAAAGCGGGGCATCTTGGAACCGGTATCGGCGCGAACGCGAATTTGCTCCGGACAGCAGGTTCGCAGTGGCATGCCGCGGGGGCTGAGATGCGGAAGACCGGCGAGTCCTACACGCTCGCAATAACACAGGACCATCACAGCATGGAAGGCCGCGCGATTGTCCGCGCAGCCAATGTTGAAGAATTTGAAAAAGAACCCTCATTCGCGAAAGAGATGTCGGAGGTTCCAACGGCTTCTCAATCCCTCTATCCTCCGAAAGAATATCCGGGATATGCCTGGGGAATGACGATCGATCTCAATGCCTGCACCGGCTGCAACGCGTGTGTCGTGGCATGTCAATCTGAAAACAATATCCCCATTGTGGGAAAAGACCAGGTCTCCCGCGGCCGCGAAATGCAATGGATACGCGTCGACCGGTACTATAAGAACGACCTCGACGATCCGGAGATTTACAATCAGCCTGTCGCCTGCCAGCATTGCGAAAATGCGCCGTGCGAATTAGTGTGCCCTGTCGCCGCCACGACGCACGATTCCGAAGGATTGAATGTGATGACCTACAACCGGTGTGTCGGCACCCGGTACTGCTCAAATAACTGTCCGTATAAAGTCCGCCGCTTTAACTTCCTTCAGTATTCGGACGTCGACACGGAAACGCTGAAGATGATGTATAATCCCGACGTCACGGTGCGTAATCGCGGAGTGATGGAAAAGTGTACGTTCTGCGTACAACGCATCAGCCATGCCCGCATCGAAGCAAAAAAAGAAGACCGTGAAATCCGCGACGGCGAAGTGACGACCGCATGCCAGTCCGCGTGTCCGGCGCAAGCGATCGTGTTCGGAAATATCAACGACGCGACGAGTAATGTCGCGCAGAGGAAAGCCGATCCCCGGAATTACGCCTTACTCTCCGAGCTGAACACAAAGCCCCGTCTCTCGTATCTTGCCAAATTAAGCAATCCGAACCCCGCACTTGAGAAGCCGGAGAAACCAGGATAGCGATGGCAGACCAGCATTCACAACATTCTCATAGCGGGTTTGAAATGCCGGAGCCTCTGGTCGCCCCTGACCAGACCTACGCTTCTATCACCGACAAAATCAGCGGCGACGTCATCGGGAAGAAGACGCCGAGAGGGATGCTGATTACGCTCGGTGTTACGTCGATGTTTATCCTTGTATTTGTCGCTTCTGTCTACTGGCTGCTGGCGAACGGCATCGGGGTCTGGGGCGAAAACATCCCGGTCGGCTGGGCGTTTGACATTACGAATTTTGTCTGGTGGATCGGCATCGGCCACGCCGGTACGCTTATCTCCGCGATCCTCCTGCTTTTGCATCAGCACTGGAGAAATGCAATCAACCGGTTCGCCGAGGCGATGACGCTCTTCGCGGTGGCCTGCGCAGGCCTGTTTCCCCTTCTTCATCTGGGACGGCCCTGGCTTGGATACTGGCTCGTGCCATATCCCAACACGATGTGGGTCTGGCCGAATTTCCGGAGCCCGCTGATCTGGGACGTCTTTGCAGTCACGACGTATCTCACCGTTTCCTTCATGTTCTGGTTCGTCGGGTTGATACCGGATTTCGCTTCGATGCGCGATATCGCAAAGAAGAAATGGCAGAAGGTGAGTTATGGAATACTCGCGATGGGCTGGAGAGGCTCCTCCAGGCACTGGCACAGGTATGAAACGGCCTATCTTCTGCTTGCAGGCCTTGCGACGCCTCTCGTCGTGTCGGTACACAGCGTCGTGAGTTTCGATTTTTCCGTCGGCATCCTGCCGGGCTGGCATGCGACGATCTTCCCGCCGTACTTCGTCGCAGGGGCGATCTATTCCGGGTTCGCGATGGTGCTGACGCTGATGATTCCCGCCCGCAAAATGTATAAGCTGGAAGCGTTTATTACGAACCGCCATCTTGACTATATGGCGAAGGTCATGCTCGCCACCGGTTTGATCGTGCTCTATGGGTACATGTCGGAGCTGTTCTTCGCCTACTACAGCGGGAACGGGTATGAAAGCTTCATGATGATGAACCGTATTACCGGCCCGTACGGGTGGGCATACGCCTGCCTCTTGTTCTGCAACGGGTTTACTCCCCAGCTCCTCTGGTTCAAGAAAATCCGTCAAAATATCCTCGTGCTGTTTATCATTTCAGTGATCGTCAACGTGGGGATGTGGCTCGAGAGATTTGTCATTGTTGTCACGAGCCTCCATCGCGACTTTTTACCCTCCTCCTGGGGAATGTTTTATCCCACAAAGTGGGATTGGGGGCTGTATATCGGGACGCTTGGCATTTTCGTGTGGTTGATTTACATGTTTGTCCGTGTCATGCCGATGATTTCAATTTTTGAGATCAAACATCTCCTGCCCTGGCGTGGCCGCAGGATCGACACAAGTGCGGATGCCGAATAATATGAAGAGACCTCCGTTATACGGCATGATGGCCGAGTTTGACGCCCCGGAAAAGATCCTGGCGGCGGCCGAACGCGCCGCGGCAAAAGGGTACCGCGAGATGGATGCGTTCACTCCCTTTCCTATGGAGGAGCTCACCGACGCGCTGAAGGTCAAGCATACGAAACTCTCATTGTTCGTTCTCTGCTGCGGTGTTACGGGAGGGCTCCTGGGGTTTTTCATGCAGTACTGGATGAATGGGATTGACTATCCGCTGAATATCGGAGGGAAGCCGCTGTATTCATGGCCCGCGTTCATTCCGATCACGTTCGAAATGACGATCCTCTTTTCGGCCATCGGGGCGGTCGTCGGAATGATCTTCCGCAACGGCCTGCCGCGGCCGGTGCATCCTGTTTTCAATATCGACAGCTTTGAGCGCGCGACACGCGATCATTTTTTCCTCTGCATAGAGGCGACCGATCCGCTCTTTCAGGAGGAGGAAGTCCAGGCGTTTCTCGAAAGCATGGAACCCATTGCGGTGACTCCCGTAAAGCACGTGCCGATGCGGGAGCCGGATTCGTATGAAGATTTTAAGGATTTGTAATATGAAGCCGATCTTCATACTGCTTGTTGGGGTGATTGGCATGCTCGGCTGCAACGATATGTATGACAACCATAAGATGAAGCCGCTGCAGAAAAGCAACTATTATGCCGATCATCGTTCGGCAAGACAGATTCCCGAAGGAACTGTCGCCCGCGGATATGCGCGCACCGACGAGCTCCTCTACACCGGGAGAATCGACAGCGTCCTCGCCGACGCATTTCCTTTTGAAATTACCGATGAAGTGATGAAGACCGGACAACATCAATTTACGACGTTTTGCACTCCCTGCCACGGCCGGCTCGGCGACGGGAACGGCATGATCGTCCAGCGCGGATTCCCCCGGCCAAATTCGTACCATGCCGACAGCATCCGCTCAAAACCGGCAGGATACTATTTTGACGTCATCACAAACGGGTTCGGACGAATGTACAGTTATGCCCCGAGCGTCCCGGTGAGGGACCGATGGGCGATCGTCGCGTATATCCGGGCGCTTCAGTTAAGTCAACGGATGCCCGCTGAAGAGCTTTCTTCCGCCGACAGGATAAGTATTTCAAAGGCCGCCAAATGAACGAACATCTTCTTTCGCGGTTCAACGGGATACAGCGGCGCTCGATGATTGCCGGCGCGGCCGCATCTCTCGTATTGATTATCGGATTGTTTGTGTCTTCGCGGCAGTTTTTTCAATCGTACCTTTACGCATACATCTTCTGGATGGGCCTGACGCTTGGCTGCCTGGGAATCCTTCTCCTCCATCATCTCGTCTCCGGCGCATGGGGGCATCTTATCCAGCGCCTGACGGAATCGGGGGCGCGCATGATGCCGGTGATGGCCCTTCTGTTTATTCCGATATTTTTCGGAATGCATGAACTCTTTCCGTGGACACGGCCGGAGGTTGTCGAAGCGAACGAGGTCGTTCACAAGAAGATCGCGTATCTCAATGTCCCGTTTTTCGCGGGGAGATGGGTCTTCTACTTTGCCGTATGGTCCGGGACCGCATTCCTCCTGAGCCGCTGGTCGCGCCTGCAGGATAACAACGGCGACGCGGCATTAACGAAGAAGATGAAGATCCTCAGCGGGCCGGCGCTCGTGGTATTTGTCGTGACCGTCACGCTTGCCTCGGTCGATTGGATGATGTCCCTGGAACCGGAATGGTACTCGACGATTTACGGAATGACGACGATCGTCGGCGACGTTCTGACGACGCTCGCCTTCTGCATACTCTGGCTCCGGTATTTGAATAATGACAGGCCATTTGCCGGCATTGTCACCACCCGGCACTCACATCATCTTGGCAACCTCCTCATGGCGTTTGTCATCCTGTGGGCGTATATGGCGTTCTCGCAGTTTCTCATTATCTGGGCGGGTAACCTGCCGGAAGAAAATGTCTGGTATCTCCGGAGACTGGGGATGGGCTGGAATATTATCGCCCTCATGTTGTTAATTGGACATTTCTTTGTGCCGTTTGGCCTCCTGCTGTCAAGGAAAACGAAGAAGGTTCTTAAAGCTCTTTCCCTCATCGCTGCCGGAATACTCGTCATGCGGTTCGTCGATCTGTTCTGGAGAATCGTTCCGGCCTTTTCCGGAAATCAGCTGCGGGTTCATTGGATGGATTTCGCGGCGATCGTCGCGATCGGAGGGATCTGGCTGACGATGTTTGTCCGCGACCTCAAGAGCCAGCCTCTGATTCCGCTGCACGACCCCCGGTTTGTGGACGGGCAATCAATTTATCTGCACTAAGATGAGCGAAATTCCTGTACATAACGAAGAGCAGAGAGGGCACGAGACACGCGATGCCCGCTTCAAAGAGGTGGTGTTCAGCGGGGTTGTCCTGCTGGGATTAATGGCCCTGGGCTTGATCGCTTCTGTTGTCCTTCTTACCGTGTTTAAGGAGACAACTCAGCAGCCGGGCAATCACCCCGAGACATTTACTCAACCGCAGACTGCTCCCCCTCTTCCGCGCTTGCAGCCGGATCCGCACGCGAACCTGCTGCAGATGAGGATGCGGGAGGACTCGCTCCTCAATTCCTATGGCCTGCTCGCTCATGACTCGCAGCACGTTCGCATTCCTGTGAGCAGGGCAATGGAGCTGGTTGCCAAAAAATTGCCGGTGCGGGCCACGAAATGATCAGACTGTCTCTTATCATGTGCCTTTGTTCGGTTGGAATGCTGTTTGGGCAGACGTCATCACCATCAAAGGCGACTTCGTCACCACCAGAGGCGACTGCGTCACTACCAGAGGCGACTGCGTCGCCATCAAAGGTATTCAGCGAGGTCAGTATCGACCAGCATTTGAACGAGCAAGTTCCTCTCGATCTGCAGTTTCTTGACGAGGAGGGCAGGACGGTGACGCTTGACCAGTTCTTTCATTCAAAGCCGGTTGTACTCTCGCTTGTGTATTACAAGTGCCCGATGCTCTGTACTCAGGTTCTCAACGGAATGGTGGAATCGTTCAATCTTATTGATTTCAGGATCGGGAATGAATTTAACGTCGTTACCGTGAGCATCGATCCTGCGGAAACTCCGGATCTGGCCGCAAACAAGAAACAGCAATATGTCGCGGAGTACAAAAAAGAAGGCGCGCGGAACGGGTGGCATTTTCTTACCGGTACGCAGGCTTCGATTACCCGCCTTGCGAACGCGGTCGGATTCAAGTATGTCTATGACGAGCAGACGAAGCAGTTCGCGCATGCCAGCGGGATCATGATCGCAACCCCGGAGGGAAAATTGTCCCGGTATCTTTACGGCATAGAGTATGTTGCGAAGGATCTTACATTCTCTCTCATGGACGCTTCGAAAGGAAAGATCGGATCGCCGGTGCAGAAGCTGCAGTTGCTCTGTTATGCCTACGATCCTTCGTCCGGCAAGTACAGCCTTGTCGTAACCAACATCGTCCGCGGCGCGGGGATCCTCACCGTCGTGCTCCTGGCAGGCTATGCGTTCTTGAATATACGGAGAGAACGCAAACGAAAATTTAACGTCGCTTCACCGCCGATGCATACTCAAAATTAATCTGACGAATGTCAATTACCAGGTACGAGGCACTTTTGGCAACATCGCCGTTCACAAGCTGCGGGCAATCGTAAATGTGGAACTTCCCCTTACTCCCTGACCGCGCCTCAACGATCGCTGAACAGGTCGACGCGCTGTATTGGTTTATTTTTGCGGTTGTCACCTTCTTCAGCCTCATCATCCTTGTCGCCCTGATTTATTCCGCAATCCGTTACCGGAAAGGCTCGAAGGCAAGCAGGGCCGGGGCCCATCACGAAAACCTGCCCCTGGAACTGATCTGGTCGCTGGGCCCGCTCGCCATTGCCCTGCTCATTTTTGTCTGGTCTTCGAAGCTCTTTATCGACATGAGAGTGGCTCCGAAAGACGCGATGGAAATTTATGTCGTGGGAAAACAGTGGATGTGGAAAATCCAGCATCCCCAGGGAAACCGCGAAATCAACGAGCTCCATGTTCCGGTCGGAAAGCCGGTCAAGCTTATCATGACATCCCAGGATGTGATTCACAGTTTCTTCGTTCCGGAATTCCGGATCAAACAGGACGTCCTCCCGGGACGCTACACGACACAGTGGTTTCAGGCAACGAAAGCCGGGACCTTTCATCTCTTCTGCGCTGAGTACTGCGGGACATCTCACTCCGGGATGATCGGGAAGGTCATTGTCATGGAGCCGGCAGACTATGAAGAATGGCTCGCCGGAAAAACCGGGCAGACGATGTCTTCCGGCGGAGAACAGCTCTTCCAGCAGTTCGGCTGCCAGACCTGCCACCGGCCCGGTGCGGGACAGCGAGGCCCTTCCCTCGAAGGGCTCTGGGGAAAACAGGTCAAGCTCGGTTCGGGCGCTCTTGTTACCGCGGACCAGAACTATATCCGGGAGTCGATTATTAACCCCGGCAGTAAAGTTGTCTCCGGCTATCAGGTGTTGATGCCGCTCTATCGTAATCAGCTGAGCGAGGATCAGGTCAACCAGTTGATTGAATATATAAAAAGCCTCAGCGCTCAGGAGGGAAAATCAGGACTATGACAACAAAAGCAACGTCTCTGCGCGACGATTACATCAATTCCGGCTACGGGCTCCGCTCGTGGCTTCTGACGGTCGATCATAAACGCATCGCCATTCTCTATCTCATTTCAGTGACCCTCTTTTTCTTCGTTGGAGGGTTTTTTGCGGTTCTCCTCAGGCTTGAGCTCATGACACCCGAGGGGGATATTGTCAGCGCGCAGACCTACAACAAGCTCTTCACGATGCACGGCATCGTGATGATCTTCCTCTTCCTCATACCGGCCATTCCTTCAGTCCTGGGAAATTTCCTGATCCCATTGATGGTGGGGGCGAAAGACCTGGCATTTCCCCGCCTGAATCTTCTGAGCTGGTATGTCTTTAATGTCGGCGGCCTTTTTGCCGTCTATGCTCTGGTCACCGGAGGCGTCGATACAGGATGGACATTCTACACGCCGTACAGCAGCGCCTATTCTCTTTCCAACGTCGTGCCGGTCGTCATCGGTGCGTTTATCATTGGATTCTCGACGATACTCACTGCGCTGAATTTTATCGTTACCATCCATAAGATGAGGGCTCCGGGTCTTACCTGGTTCAAGCTTCCGCTCTTTGTATGGGCCTCCTACGCGACGAGCGTGATCACCGTTCTCGGGACTCCCGTGATCGCCATTACGCTTGTCCTTCTTGGATTCGAACGCATTGTCGGCGTCGGCCTGTTCGATCCGGCGTTGGGTGGAGATCCGATTCTTTTTCAGCATCTCTTCTGGTTTTATTCTCATCCTGCGGTCTATATCATGGTCCTGCCTGCGATGGGAGTCGTCAGCGAAATTATCACATGCTTTGCCCGCAAGAAGATCTTTGGATACAATTTTATGGCGATTGCCGTCATGGCGATTGCCATTATCAGCTTTCTCGTCTGGGGACACCACATGTTCGTCAGCGGACAATCGGTCTATGCGAGCATGGTATTCTCGATTCTGAGTTTTCTGGTGGCGATTCCCTCGGCAGTCAAGGTATTCAATTGGACCGCCACCCTCTATAAAGGCAACATCGAGTTCCATACTCCCATCCTCTACGGATTCGGATTTATCGGGCTATTTACCGTCGGAGGCCTTACCGGCCTCTTCCTTGCCTCCATGGCGACCGACGTCCATCTTACCGACACGTATTTTATCGTGGCTCACTTCCATTACATCATGGTCGGAGGGACTGTCATGGGGTACCTTGGAGGGATTCATTATTGGTGGCCGAAGATGACCGGGCGCATGTACAACGAAGCCTGGGCAAAGTTTTCTGCGCTCACGCTCTTCATTGGATTTAATCTCACGTTCTTCCCGCAATTTATTCTCGGGTATCTCGGAATGCCGCGCCGCTATTATGTCTATCCCCCGGAATTCCAGGTACTCAATGTCATGTCCACGGCCGGCGCGTCGATTCTGGGATTGGGATATCTCATCCCGATGGTCTACCTCCTCTGGTCGCTCAGAAGGCCGAAGAACGTCGGGCCAAATCCCTGGAATGCTTCGGGCCTGGAATGGACAACAGCATCTCCTCCTCCCACGCATAATTTTGAACATACCCCCGTTGTAACGGAAGGGCCGTATGTCTATCATACCGAAGCTGCAGCTGGTCATCAGGTCGGTTCCAAGGAGAAAGCGCATGGCTGAGCATTCTGAAAATCCATACGTCGCACACCACTTCACGGACATGGAGCAGCAACGTGAGGCGGGCTCGCTCGGCATGTGGGGATTTCTCGTTACGGAAATAATGTTCTTCGGCGGTCTCTTTGCGTGTTATGCAACGTACCGTTCGATGTATCCGGAGGCGTTCGGTGAAGCGAGCAAAGAGCTCAACATCGTGCTCGGCACGGTCAACACCGCCGTGCTCATTTGCAGCAGTCTCACGATGGTCCTTGCAGTTCAGTTCGCGCAGCAGGGAAAACGGAAGCAGCTTATTACGTTTTTGGTTCTGACAATAGTGCTGGGTACGGCGTTCCTTTGCATCAAAGGTTTCGAATACGCGCATAAGTTCCAGGAGCATTTGTTCCCCGGGAGCTCATTCGCCTACGCGGGCCCTCATCCACAGCAGGCTCAGATTTTCTTCTCGCTGTATTTTATCATGACAGGATTGCACGCGCTGCATATGATTATCGGCATCGGCGTGCTCATCGTGCTCATCATACAGGCGCGGAAAGGAACATATACGTCAGAGTACTATTCGCCGGTCGATGTCAGCGGGCTCTACTGGCACTTCGTGGATATTGTCTGGATCTTTTTGTTCCCGCTGCTCTACCTGATTAACAGGACTTGAAAGGCTACGTATGGCTCACCACGTCGTACCACAGAAAATCTACGTTCTCATTTTTGCAACGCTCATCTGCCTGACGCTGCTCACGGTGGACGTGTCGTTCTACAATATGGGATTTCTCAACATTTATGTCGCGATGACGATCGCGACCTGCAAGGCCCTCTTCGTTGTATTATATTTTATGCATGTGCGCTACAGCCCGAAACTTACCTGGATTTTCGCAGGCGCGGCGATCTTCTGGCTCATCATCATGTTCTCGCTGCTGGCGAGCGACTATTTAACGAGGTAGGTCAGGAGCTTCGAGCGCAGCGAAAGGAGCAGGGAACCTACCACAAGAAGCAGTCCGCAGAGGGCAAAGATCAGAGAGTAGAACGTAGAGGGGAGGGAAACAACAGGTTTCCCGTCAGTGTGCTGCAAGTGTCACCTTCCCCCAGAATTTAATCGGCTCGCGTGCTCCGCGGGCTCCGTCCGGCGATCCCTGGTCTCCTCGTCCGCCGCCGCCGAATCCGCGGTCACCTCTGCCGCCGAATCCGCGGCGACCTCTGCCGCCACCACCGCCGCTTTCTTGTCCTTCTCCACGATTACGTACACCCGACATCTCCGGAGTTTCTATCCCCAGTCCGATGACCGATCCCGGCTTCGCGCCGATCGCAAACGCATGGCCGCCGTTGTCCATAAGCGGCACTTTGAGAGAATAGATCAGCGTCCCCTCGCGGTTTTCCATTTTTACGTCGACACCTTTTGCTTCCAACATGTGCATGCGGTGATGCTCGCCATCCGCAGGCCCCAGAATATCCAGCTCGTCCGAAAGACTCTCCGCCGTGTCCCACGACGTGTCACGCATGAAGTCTTGTCCCCGGCCCTCGATCTGTGGACGCATGACCCCAAGCGGATAGTGGATGCCGAACCGCTTGTCATCGCCTCCTTTTGCGTCGAACCATACCGTGAGCCCCTGCACCGCGATCTGCCGCTGTTTCATTCTGTCGCCGGCAGTCACCGTCAGATAGAGGTATTCATTGTCGTTGTGCAGGCCGACGAGGATGTTCTGGCTTTTGACAAGAAAAGTGTTGCCCTGCAATCCGGTTGTCCCATTGTCGGTCCATCGGCTTCCAAGCTCAGGAGTCGATGAGCAGCCGGCAACAACAGCTGCGAGAAGGATGAGGGCAAGCGGAGTGATACGAGAGACATGTTTCATATGCCTGTGTAAATTATTCTCAAAAAACGACGCCGAACTACTAATGATATGACAAATCATTCAAAAAGAAGTTTAAGTTCGTATCCGCGGTCTGGCATGAACATTGCAATTCAAATACGGCAAGAACCTTGCGAGAGTTTAATCTGTTCATGCTTGAAAGGAGGGCAGAGTATGGAACTATTACGGCGAAAAGTAAATCCGGTCGTTACAGGCATGATTGCGATGGCGATCTCTATAGTATGGGGATGCCACTCATCGTCAGGGCTCGTCAATATGTGGCGCGATAAATCGTTCGAAGCACCGCCCATGAACAACATTCTGGTTATCGCGGTTCGGAGAGACGTCATCAATAGGCGGTTATGGGAAGACAGCTTTGCAGGAGAGCTGCAAAAACGGGGTCTCGCAGCGACACCGTCCTACAGTTTGTTTCCTGAAGCTGTTCCCGATACACAACAGGTCATCGACGTCATTCAGAACAAGAGGTTCGACGGCGTTCTTGTGACGGTCCGGCCGACGATCGATACGAACATCAATTACACGCCGGGATATGTATCGAGCGATCCTGTCATGCGGTACAATTCCTGGACGAACAGGTACAATACGTATTACTACGAGATCTATCATCCGGGCGAGGCCATTCCGGAAAAGGTGGTACGGCACGAGATCAATCTTTGGTCCACGGGCGACCACGGAAAAATTATCTGGGCCGCAACGACCGAAACGATCGATCCGAATTCCGTGAAGGATGTCAGCCGGGAAGTAAGCGAGGTGATTGTTCCCGAGCTGGAACATCAGGCGCTCATCAGGCCCAAATAATGCATCGACGTTTGCTATCACAATTATAGGCATTCATAAGCGTATTTGCCTATTTTTCAATAGCGTAGTATGGACCCGCGACGGCCGGAAACTCGAAGGAATGGTGTCTTGAGATTCTCTCTGCTTCTGGTTATATTCTCTTGACGCAACATCACATCGGTCGGAGAACCCATGATTCATGTAGCACGTCGTATGCAGCGGCTCGGCACAGAAACCGCGTTTGAAATCCTTGCCAAAGCCCGCGCCCTTGAGGCAAAGGGAAAGGAAATAATTCATCTCGAGATCGGCGAACCTGATTTCGACACGCCGGCGAATATCAAAACTGCCGCGAAGCGAGCGCTCGACGACGGTTTTACGCATTACGGGCCCGCGGCCGGCCTGCCCCAGGCGCGCAAAGCCATTGCCGATTACATTTCAAGGACGCGGAGCATTACCGTAAACCCTGAGAACGTCGTCGTTACGCCGGGGGCAAAGCCGATCATGTTCTTCGTTATCCTCGCCTGCATCGATGAGGGAGACGAAGTGATTTATCCCAATCCCGGTTTTCCGATTTACGAATCCGCGATCGATTTCGTCGGCGGTACGCCCGTCCCGCTTCCTCTGCGCGAAGAAAACGAATTCCGCGTCGACATCGACGACGTCAAGAAGCTCATTACGCCGAGGACGCGGATGATCATCCTGAACTCTCCCCAGAACCCGACCGGGGGAATACTCATGGAAGAGGACATTCGTGCGATCGCCGAGATTGCGTTGGAAAACAACCTCCTTGTTCTTTCCGACGAAATCTATGATCGTATCATGTACGATGCGCATAAGCCCTTCAGCATCGCATCGGTTCCCGGCATGCAGGACCGCACGATCATTCTCGACGGATTTTCCAAAACGTATGCGATGACGGGCTGGCGGCTGGGATACGGAGTCATGCCTGTCGAGCTCGCCAATCTTGTGACGAAACTGCAGATCAACAGCACCTCCTGCACGTCGAGTTTCTCGCAGATGGCAGCGATCGAAGCGCTGCAGGGCCCGCGCGAAGATGTGGAAAGGATGATCAGCCAGTTCAACGAGCGCCGTGACCTCATCGTCAACGGCTTCAACGCGATCGAAGGATTCCGCTGTCATAAGCCGCACGGGGCGTTCTATGTGTTCCCGAATATCTCCGGGACGGGGAAGACGTCGCGCCAGCTGGCAGACATCCTGTTGAATGAAGCGGGGGTAGCGTGTCTATCGGGGACGGCATTCGGAAAGTACGGCGAAGGCTATCTCAGGTTCTCGTACGCGAACTCGCTGGAGAATATCGAGAAAGCTTTGGAGCGCATTGCGAAAGTGTTGAAAGGACAGCCTGCGGTTCCCGAGACTGTCAAATAGAGATATTTAGGGGGCAAGCCGCCGGATAACCCAGATTCCGTCGGATTGTTTTTCATAAAGAAGGCGGTCGTGGAGGCGGCCGAGCCGGCCTTTCCAAAACTCGATGCTTTCAGGCTTCACACAGTACCCCCCCCAATTGGCGGGACGGGGAACGGTTTTTCCACGGTACTTTTCTTCAATTCGTTTGTATTCCTTCTCAAGTTCGGCGCGGTCGGTGACAACACGGCTTTGCGTTGAGGCGTGAGCGCTGATCTGGCTCTCGCGGGGACGTGTCTGAAAATACGCATCCGATTCCTCCGCCGTCACTTTCGTCGCTTCGCCGCTGATGCGCACCTGCCGCTGGAGCTGCGCCCAATGAAACAGGAGTGCGGCTGCCGGTGAACCGGTGAGCTCCTTCGCTTTTCGGCTCTCATAGTTCGTGTAAAAAATAAACCCATGCTGGTCGAACGATTTCAGGAGCACCATCCTTGCGGAAGGTTTGCCGTCGCCGCCCGCCGTGGCCAGGGTCATCGCTTCCGGAAGAAGTATCTTTGCCTTGCGTGCGTCGTCGTACCATTTCTTGAACTGACGGATCGGGTCAGGGTCGGCGTCGCGTTCGAGTAGTTCGTCCTTCATATTCCAGGCGAGAGTAAATAATTGTCGTGCTGTAAACCTCATCGCCGTAATATACATAATTCGCGCGCACGGCTCAATTCCGCGCAACGTTCTTTGGGTTTCCGGCGTTAAAGCAGTATATTATTGAACAAGAAATTCTGTTCGGTCATGCAAAGAACCTCTTCCACGCTCTATCTCAATATCATCTGGCATCAGCATCAGCCGTCGTATCTCGATCCGGAGCGTGACCAGCTGCGCGGCCCGTGGGTTCGTGTTCATGGGACAAAAGACTACTACGACATGGCTGCGATCCTTGCTGAATATCCCGATATTCACTGCACGTTCAACCTCACCTCCTCGCTTCTCATTCAAATCGAGCAGTACTATGTCGATCGCCTGAAACCCTTCGTTGACGTGAAGGCCAACAGCATCGATGCGGAAAAATTTCTTGCGCGCTGGGAGGGAAAAACAGACCCGTGGATCGATCTCGCGCTGAAACCGACGCACGAATTCAACGATGAGGATCGCCGCCTCCTTCTCAAAGATGTCTGGAACGCTTTGTATGTCAGCGATGTCATCATCTCGCGCTTTCCCGAATATAAAGCTCTGAAAGAAAAGCATGGGCGGGGCGAACAACTCTCTGAGCAGGAGCTGAGGGAAATAAAATTCTGGTTCTTCCTCGCGTATTTTGATCCCGATTTCCTCGAAGAGAAGGTCGAACTTGTCGACGGATCCATCGTCGATCTGGGAGATCTTATCATGAGGCATCCCGACGGCCTCTACAGGCTGAAGAAAACCGTCACGGAAGAAGATTGTCATCGCATCATAGCGGAAGTGTACAAGGTGATGTCGAATATCATCCCTGTCCACAAAAAACTCATGCACGACCCGAAAACGCATAAAGGGCAGATCGAGGTGATTACGACCTCTTTTTATCATCCGATCCTGCCGCTTCTCATCGACAGCGATGCGGCAAAGATATGCCAGCCGAACGATAGCCTTCCGGGGCGATTTCAGTATCCTCAGGATGCGGAAGTGCAGGTTGCGAAGGCGATCCGGTATTTCAAGAAGATCTTCGACGCGGCACCGGCGGGCATGTGGCCTGCGGAAGGGTCGGTATCCGAAGAGGCTATCGCGATCTTCCGGAAACACGCCATTGAATGGGTCGCGACCGACCGGCATATCCTCGAGCGTTCGCTGCCGGCGCATCTTCCTGTCTATTATCCGTACGGTGTGGGAGGAGGGGATGGAACCGCCATCGTTTTCCGCGATACCGCGCTTTCCGACAAGATCGGTTTCACCTACCAGTCGTGGAAGGGAAAAGACGCCGCAAACGATTTTATCAATAATGTCCTGCAATTTACTCCGCCATCCTATGAAGCCGACAGGCTGCTCACCGTTATTCTCGACGGTGAAAACGCGTGGGAGTGGTATCAGCAGGATAACGACGGGAAGGAGTTTCTGCATACGCTCTATCACACGCTCAGCGACCTCTATCGGTCACGAGGTGTCGTCACGGTAACGCCGTCGGAGTATATCCACGGAAACCCGAAGCGGAATATCCCGGCGCATCCAATCTCCTCGATGAACGCCATCGAGAAGCTGCACCCGGGCTCCTGGATTAATGCGAACTTCGATACGTGGATCGGTAACAGGGAAAAGAACCAGGCGTGGGAGTATCTTCGCATAGCACGCGAAGATCTTGAACGTTCGGGCGTCGCGAGCCCAAAGCCATCCGCAAAAATCCCCGAACATAAGACAAAGGAATGGCAGGCCCACATGGCGTGGGAAGCAATGTATGCAGCCGAGGGATCGGATTGGTTCTGGTGGTACGGAACCAATCAGTACGTCCCCGGAGGCACAACGCCGTTCGACAGATCGTTCATCGGCCTTTTGGACAGTGTCTACCGGCTCGCCCGCGAGGCCGGTGGGATGATGCCGGACCGCGAGTTTCGGCCGATTATATCCACAGAATCTTCCGAGGGTGCCTCACAGGGCGCCATGAAACAAAGCAGCATGTGAGACCCATGCATACCTTCGGTTTAGCAATAGCATGGGAGTGGGAATTTGACGAGGACTTTGTCCGCGGAATCGAACACGAATGTCACAAGAGGGACATCTCGACATATCAGATCACACCGCACAATCTCCCGGATGTTCTTCGGCGGATAGGCCGGGGCGAACTCGCCTTTCACGGTTTTTATGACCGCGCGTCGGACGTCGACGAGTCATTTCTTCCCCTGGTGAAATTGCTCGACCGGGAAACGGTCCGGGTGATCAATCCGCACCACCGGGTGGTCCACGCGATCGACAAAGCGACGATGCACCTGGAATTTCTTACCCACGGATTGCACGTCCCCTATACGATCATTCTTTCTCCGCACAGCGTTGCCCGGGAAATCCATATCGCGCCCGAAGAGCTCGGCCATCTCGGCAAGCCGTTCGTGATTAAGCCGGCGAACACGACCGGAGGAGGGACCGGCGTCGTCCTCGATGCGACGACCGTGAACGATGTCCTCAAGGCAAGAAAGCTTCATCCCGAAGACAAGTATCTCCTGCAGGAGTTTATCCATCCGCGGGTTCTCGACGGCAAGCGTGCCTGGTTTCGCGTCTATTCTGTATTTGGCGAGAGCATTCTGTGCTGGTGGGACGATCAGACGCATGAGTACACGGAAATGACCGGAGACAAAGAACAGCGTTTCGGACTTGCCGGGCTTCGCGAGGCGATTCAGACGATTTATGCCATCAGCAAGCTCGACTTCTTTTCATCGGAGATTGCCCAGGAGAAGTCGGGGGAGTTCATTATCGTCGACTATGTCAACGAGATCTGCGATATGCGCCTCAAGTCGAAGTACAGTAACGGGGCGCCCGACGCCATCGTTCAGCATATCGAGCAGCTTATCGCGCAGGAAATTGAGCGCCATGTTGCTAAACTTCAGGAAGCAAAAGCATGAGCCGTAGGATGAGAATACGCATTGACGGCACGGAGCACTCTGCCAATATGGTTTCTCACCCTGTCTACGAGTTTCACATCCTTGCCTCGGTCAGAAGAAAATATGCGTTCGACGAGTCGTTGTATTCCAGCAGCGGCAATGTAATATTCCCGAATTTTCATGCCGTCAGGCAGTTCGCCAAGAAGCTTAACGACCACCCCAATCTCGCTCGGCATCCCGAACACGCCGTGCGGGCGGGTCAGCTCAACGCGATGGGGCTTATCGATGAGATCAGCCATTATGTTCTGCGGAAGTATGACGAGATCGGGAACCCGGGAGTTATCCGCCGCTCGATGGAGTATCTGACCGGCGCGCTTGGGGTCAGCAGCTTTCAGGCGGCCATCGAGTCGTTCGGCACGCAGTTTCCCCCCATCGAGGTGCACCGGGGCATCCATTCACTCGAAGAGTATCTCTCGAAACATGCCGGCTCGAAATCGTATCGCGAAGTCGCGCTGGAGGAAATGATCCTCCTCTGGCTTGCGAATATCAACCCCGCTTTCTCGCCATTCAAAGAACTCTTTAACGATCAGAATCTCCGGGATCATAGTTCGTATCCTGCGATCATCGGTTCTTTACAATCGTACTTTGCCTCCGAGAAGGGAGCCGGCCCGGAGAGTACCTCGATTCTCGATCTCCTCCGCGCCCCCATTCTCGCCAGCCCTCACAGCCTCGAAGGCCAGCTTCAATTCATGAGAACCGCCTGGGGTATACAGTTGTCAAGAGATATCATGAATAAAATGACCGGTGCCGGCGATCTCGTGAGAGAAGAAACGCGGATCCTTCTTCCCCCCGGACACCAGGAAACTGTCGTTCCACGGTACGTCAACATATCGCCTTTTGGAGAGATCGACGAAGAACGCTTCAGCACCGATATCGATTGGATGCCGAACGTCGTGCTTCTCGCCAAAAATATCTACGTGTGGCTCGATCAGCTTTCAAAAAAGTATTCGAGGCCGGTTACGAGGCTCGACGAAATCCCGGACGAAGAGCTTGACCGCCTGGCGGAATGGAACTTCAACGCGCTCTGGCTTATCGGCATTTGGGAGAGGAGCAGGGCGTCCCAAACCATTAAACAAGTAATGGGAAATCCCGAAGCTGTCGCCTCCGCATATTCTCTTTTCGACTATGAGATCGCGCATGCCCTCGGCGGAGAAGCTTCGTTTGAAAATCTCAGATCGCGTGCCTGGCGCCGCGGCATCCGGATCGCGGGAGATATGGTGCCGAACCATGTCGGCATCTTCGCGAAGTGGGTCATCGAGCACCCGGAGTATTTTATCAGGGCGGAGTACAGTCCGTTCCCCAACTACTCGTTCACCGGCGCGAATCTTTCCGACGATCCCAATGTCGAGATTCGCATCGAAGACGGCTACTGGACGAAACGGGATGCGGCAGTGGTCTTCCAACGAAAAGAACGGTCGACGGGAAACATTCAGTATATCTACCACGGCAACGACGGGACACAGACCCCCTGGAACGATACCGCGCAGCTGGATTTTTTGCGGCAGGACGTCCGGGAAGCCGTCATTGATATGATCCTCCATGTCGCAAGAAAATTTCCGATCATCAGGTTCGACGCGGCGATGGTGCTGACGAAACAGCATTTTCAGCGCCTCTGGTATCCCCAGCCCGGGAGCGGCGGAGATATTCCGTCCCGTTCCGATCACGCGCTTGCGAAAGACCAGTTCGATCGGGCGTTTCCGACCGAATTCTGGCGCGATGTCGTCGACCGGATCAACCGCGACCTTCCGAACACGCTGCTGCTTGCCGAAGCGTTTTGGCTGCTGGAAGGATATTTCGTGCGCACGCTGGGCATGCACCGCGTCTATAATAGTGCGTTCATGCATATGATGATGAAGGAGGAAACCGCCAAATACCGGGAGCTCATCAAAAATACACTGGCATTTAACCCGGAGATCCTGAAGCGCTATGTGAATTTCATGAGCAATCCGGACGAACGCACGGCGATCGATCAGTTCGGCAAGGATGATAAATATTTCGGCACCGCCATGATGATGGTGACGATGCCGGGCCTTCCCATGTTTGCGCACGGACAGATCGAAGGCTTCGGTGAGAAGTACGGCATGGAATACCAGAAAGCATATCACAACGAGAATGAGGATCAGGCTCTCATCGACCGGCACCGGCGGGAGATCTTTCCGCTCCTGAAGAAACGCTATCTCTTCAGCCAGGTCTCAAGTTTTGAACTGTACAATGCTGAGGATGCTCACGGAAATATCATGGAGCAGGTCATATGCTATTCCAACCGCGCCGGGAGTGAACGTGCGCTGTTTTGTTACAACAACCGGTATGAATCTTCCTCGGGCTGGGTTGGCGGAACGGTGCCGAAAGTGCAGATGGACGGGACCACGGCCTCCGGAAAAACGCTCGGGGAAATCCTTGGGCTGCGCCGGGAAGACGGATTCTATTATATCATGAAGGAACACCAGTCCGGCCTGGAGTTTATCCGCAGCGGCCGTGAACTGTGCGAGCAGCGGATGACGCTGAAGCTCCAGGGATTTCAATATCAACTGTTTCATGAGTTCCGCGAGGTGCACGATGAGTTCGGAGAGTACAGCCGGCTCGCCCGGTGGCTTGGAGGCACCGGAACCGGAAGTATTGAAAGCGCACTCCGGGAAATGAAACTCACCCCGGTCCATGAAGCCTATAGGTTATTGGAAGAGGCATTGAGCCCGGAGCGTTGTATGAAGTTTCTGTCCGCGCAACCGGCGAAGAGCGCAGAGATTCCCAAGCCGGTGGGCGCGGCGTACAGGCTTTTTCTGGAACGCGCATTTGAGTTGCTTGGGATAAATGCCGGAACAGACCGGTGGGAACGGGCTTTTGAGGAATCGCTCAACCGGGTGCGGACAGCGAACCTTGTCGACACCAAAACCGATCATCGGAAAATTCGTACATTGACGGCGTGGCTTATTTGCCGCAACCTCGACGAGGTTTGCGGCAGGCCGCATGCGATCGATCATTTGAATTTACTCAAGATCATGAGTCAGGAGAGTGCGGAGGCTGTTCGTATCCTTCAGGCCCACGGGGCGTCAACTTCGCGGGCGCTTGAGGCGGGCGTGTCCGGGCTTGACCGGGTCTTCGACGATCCCATTGTGGAGCGATTTATCGATGTCAATACCTATAACAACACAGTCTATTTCAGCAAGGAGCGGTTTGAAGAGCTGCTCGATCTTTTGTTTGCTGAACACATGATAACCGTCGCAGGGGATCAAAAAAATGTTGCGGCCGCCGGCCAGGAACTCAGGAAGCTGGCGGCGCAATCCGGATACCGGCTCGCAGAGATGCGTCGATCTCTTGCATCTTCCGCTGAAATCAAACATGCATAATTCCACGAGCGAACGTCATGAATAATGTCCTCACATTCATTCTCGGTGGGGGGCGGGGAGAACGTCTTTACCCCCTTACGAAGCACCGCGCCAAGCCGGCGCTGCCTCTTGCCGGGAAGTATCGTCTCATCGATATACCTGTCAGCAACGCGATCAATTCCGGGCTGCTGAAGATATTTGTCCTCACGCAGTTCAATTCGGCGTCGCTCAACAGGCATATCGCCGACACGTATCGCTTCTCGCCGTTTATCCGTGGATTTGTCGATATACTGGCCGCTCAACAAACTCAAGAGAGCCCCGACTGGTTCGAGGGTACGGCGGATGCGGTTCGTAAAACTCTGTGGGTAACGGAACCCTGGACGGTCGACGAATACCTGATTCTTTCCGGCGATCATCTCTACCGGATGGATTACCGCCAGTTCCTCAAACACCATCGCGATACGGACGCCGATGTGACGTTGTCGGTCCTGCCGGTTGAAGAATCACAGGCATCGGACTTTGGGCTTATGAAGATCGACGACAAAGGCCGGATCGTGGACTTCAAGGAAAAACCGAAGGGCGCAGCGCTGCAGGAGATGCAGGTCGACACCCAGCGCCTCGGGCTCGACGCATCTGCCGCAAAGCGGATGCCGTATGCCGCATCGATGGGAATCTATGTCTTCAAACAAAAGGCGTTGAAAGAGCTGCTGAAGAATCCTTCGTTGAACGATTTCGGCCATAACGTTATCCCCGAGGCAATCAAGAAACACAAAGTCCAGGCATATTTGTTCAAGGGGTATTGGGAGGACATAGGATCCATTGAGTCGTTCTACAAAGCAAATCTCGGGCTCGTGAAGCAGCCGAATCCTTCGTTCAGTTTCTTCGATCTGGACTTTCCGATCTATACCCACGCGCGATTTCTTCCCCCCACAAAACTCCTGAAGTCGAAAATTGAAGAAACGATGCTCTGCGACGGCTGTATCGTTAAGAAGTCTGAAATTAAGAACTCGATCGTCGGCATCCGGTCAAGAATCGACGACGGCGCGAGCATAGAACATACGCTTGTCATGGGGGCCGATATTTACCAGTCGGACGCGGAACGGGCGCTCGATCTTAAGGAGGGAAAACCACCGATCGGGATTGGGACAAACACGGTCATCCGGAATGCAATTATCGACAAGAACGCACGCATCGGAAAAAATGTTCAGATTATCAATAAGGATGGCATGCGAAAGGCCGAGCATGAAAAGAAAGGATACTGGATCCGCAACGGTATCGTGGTCGTCCTGAAGAACGCCCTGATTCCGGACGGTACGGTCATATAGACGGGCGGTTTCATCAAAACGCGCCGTGAATAAATCTATTATAATGATTGCGTCGGAGAACGACGCGTTGATCGGAGGAAAAGTGGGAGGAGTAGGCGACGTTGTCCGGAGCCTTCCCCGCGCCTTAACCTTACTCGGTTGGAACTGCACCGTTATCATCCCCTCGTACGGCTTCCTTCATGAGCGCAATCCTTCATCTCTTCTTACGGAAGTCGCCTTTCCTTTTTACGGACAGCAATCGAAGGCCGGCATCTGGCGTGTAGAAGGAAAAGAGCCGAACGACGGCGTCACGAACTATGTCATTGAGCACGCGGGCATCCGAGGCGAACCCATGTACTTCGACGATCCCCCTGAATCGCCGTTTATGCGGGACGCGACAAAGTACGCGATGTTCTGTTCCGCGGTCGGCCAGTTTCTTCCGATGCTGGACCCGCCCGATATCATTCATCTCCACGACTGGCATGCCGCAACGTACCTGCTGCTGCGCGATCTTCATCCCCGATTTTCAGAGCTTGCCCGATTTCGTACCGTCTTTACGATTCATAATATCGCAATCCAGGGTACCCGCCCTATGATGGGGCATGGATCTTCGGTGGAGGCATGGTTTCCCGAACTTTTCAAAAAGCCAGAGTGGATTGCCAAATGGAGCGATCCGCGCTACGAGGAGCCGTGTTACTCTCCCATGCTCGCGGGCATCAGGTATTCCGATGCAGTCAACACTGTTTCTCCGACCTATGCTGAGGAGATCCTGCAGCCAAGTAATCCGCCGCGCGGGTACTACGGCGGAGAAGGACTGGAACAATCTCTGCAGGAAGCGAAGAAGAGCAATCGTCTCTTCGGCATTCTTAACGGATGTGATTACCCACCCCAACCGCCTGCAGACCTGATGTCATTTAATGAACTCCTCAATTTGTTCGCGGAGGAAGTATCTGCGTGGCAATCCAAACGGCAGGACGATCCTGTTCACAAGACATCTCTGAAGCGTATTGATGAAATGAAGGGGCTTGCTCCGTCATTTATCATGACATCCGTAGGCCGCATCGTAGATCAGAAAATGAGATTGCTCTTCGAGAAGTCTGATCAGGGGCACGTCATCGACGGGATTCTGGAGATTCTGAATACGCACAACGGAGCCTGCATTATTCTCGGAAGCGGAGATGCAGCGTACGAGAAAGCTCTGGCAGAGCGGACGGACCGGTATCCGAGATTATTGTTTTTGAAAGGGTATTCCGACAAGATCGCCCGGTCTCTCTACGCCTCAGGGACGATGTTTCTCATGCCGAGCTCCTTCGAGCCCTGCGGCATCAGCCAGATGATCGCAATGCGGGAAGGCCAGCCCTGCATCGTCCATGCCGTAGGGGGGTTAAAGGATACCGTCCGGCATCGCGTAAACGGGTTCACGTTCTCGGGTGAAACACCCTCGGAGCAGGCAAATGGGTTCATTCAGGCTGTCGGGGAGGCAGTAACGACCTGCGTCGGGCATCGCGACGAATGGGAGAGGGTCGCCGCCTCCGCAAAGCAGGCAAGGTTCACGTGGGAAGCCAGCGCGGCGCAGTATGCGAAAATCTATTCCAAAAATATTCCTTGACATTTCGCAACAAATTTCGTTATTTGGCGTATCCTACAGTGTAGTTCACTCGGGGGTTAACAATGGTGAAGGGGATGAAGTACACTATGGCTCCAGGACGTTCTCGTGCATCCAGAATTGTCGATGACCTGACGCATCTCGAGATTTCGCGTCAGCGAAAATACCAGATCCGCAACATGCGTTCAGGATTGTGCATAGAGTGCGGTGAAAAAGCTTTTCGCAATACGCTCTTCTGCCTCGGCCACAATGCCAAGAAAGGGATCAAGAGCGCGGGACGCAACAAACACAATCCTCGCAAGTGGGACGGAACTCCGTGTTGATACTTTCCTCTAGATTTTAGCAGCACTCCCTGGTCGTTCACATTCATTGCCGCAGGCGACGGTCCGAAAGACCGGCCGGCATCGTGTCTTGACTTTCGACCGACCTTTTCCAATATTGACGCATGCATGATGATGAAGGGCTGCAAATATGCAGAAATTTCATCGTTGTGAATATCCTATCGAACGCAACATTCATTCTCAAACAAGGAACATTCAATGTCAAAGAAAGTAATAATCATTCTCGCCGTCATTCTCGCACTCCTGTTTATCGGATATCGGATGATCTCAGGAACGTACAACACTCTGGTGTCTCTCGACGAAGGAGTGAAAAGCGCATGGGCCCAGGTGCAGAATCAATATCAACGCAGGATGGATCTCATTCCGAACCTCGTTGAGGTCGTGAAGGGATATGCGACGCATGAGAAAGAAGTCTTCGAAAAGGTCGCCGAAGCGCGGTCGAGCGTAGGCAAGATCCAGGTCACGGCTGATGTCCTGAAGGATCCGCAGCTCTTTCAAAAGTTACAGGAGGCGCAGGCAGGCCTCACCTCTGCTCTCTCCAGGCTCCTTGCCGTGGCGGAAAACTATCCTCAGCTCAAGGCGAACGAGAACTTTCTCCAGCTCCAATCGCAACTGGAGGGAACTGAGAACCGCATCGCCGTGGAGCGGCAGAGGTTCAACCAGGTCGTCCAGGACTATAACACAAAAGTACGCATCTTCCCGACCTCGTTGTTTGCCGGCATGTTTGGATTCGGGCAAAAGCCATACTTCCAGGCTGATGCAGGGGCAGAAAAGGCGCCGCAGGTTAAGTTCTGACCCGGTCTCACATGAGACGTTTTCTTTTTTTCATACTCCTTCTCTGGAGTGCCGTTCCGGTTTTTTCCCAATTGCCGGAGCTTCCTGAGTTTCATCAGCGCGTGATCGATCAGACCGGTACGCTTTCCCGGGACGAAGTTCAAGCCCTGGAATCAAAGCTTGCGTCGTTCGAACAGGAGACTTCGAACCAGGTTGTCGTCCTCATGATCTCCTCCCTGCAGGGGGAGAGCATCGAAGACTACTCGCTTCGCGTCGCGGAAAAGAACAAGTTCGGGAAGAAGGAACGGAACAACGGTATACTGTTCATCGTCGCGAAGGATGACCGCAAGCTCCGCATCGAGGTAGGATACGGGCTGGAAGGCGCTCTTACCGACGCACTCTCGAGCCAGATCATCCGGCATGAGATCACTCCCCAATTCCGCTCCGGCGATTACTACGCGGGAATCACTGCAGGCGTCGACGCCATCATTGCTGCGACCAAAGGAGAATATAAAGGGGACGGGAAAGACGGGAATGGCCGCGGATTTCCCATCGCGCCGTTGTTCGTGATGATTTTTGTTGTGATGTTTCTCCTGAGAGCGTTTATCGGAAGCCGTCGTCATTACATTGGGCGCCGCGGCTCTTTCGGAAGCCCATGGTTCTGGGGTGGTTTCGGCGGTGGCGGCTTTGGAGGCGGCGGCTTTGGCGGCGGTGGTGGGGGCGGATTCAGCGGCGGAGGTGGAAGTTTCGGCGGCGGCGGAGCGAGTGGGAGCTGGTGATATGATATCCGATGTTAGACATTCGTGGACGTACTCCTGTGAACTTGAATTATGCTGGGATTTGGATTGAAAAAATATCTCTCTGAAGCAGGCATCAAACTTGTTACTGCCAAGATTGCTGAGGCCGAAAAACAGACCACGGGCGAGATCCGCATCGCGATTCGCCACCGGCGGCAACTGGGCGAGGGTAAGCTGGGGCTGCATGAGCTCGCGTTGAAGGAATTTGCCCGGCTCGGCATGCAAAAGACGAACGAGCGGACGGGCGTTTTGATTTTCCTCCTCCTCTCCGAACGAAAATTTCAGATCATTGCCGATGAAGGTATCCATGCCAAGGTTGCCGACGGCACATGGGACCGTATTGCGGCATCCATGGGTGAGTATTTCAAAGCAGGTGACTTTGCGAGAGGCCTTTGCGACGCCGTAGATGCAGTCGGAGGCGAGTTGAAGCAGTATTTCCCCGGCCGTCCGGACGATACTGACGAGCTCTCAAACGACATTATCGAAACCTAAGTGCATCATGATCGTTGACGCATAAGCCTGTTGGTGAGCTTGAGCCCACTACACGTGGTAGACGCACACCGAAATTCCCAAACTTCCATCGTTGCTCTCCATTATAATTTCGTATTATGCTAGATCGTATTCACCGGCTTGAATCCCTCGCGCGCCAGATCGAACCTTCAACTTCCGAGCGACAACAGCTGAACTCCAGCGTCATCCATTACGCCGATAACTTCCTCGAGAACATTTACAGGCTGCCGGCCTACGTTGTCACCGAGGATAAAGGGATTGGCCTGTACGATTCACCCATTTCCGAAAATCCCTCCGATATTCAAACGCTTCTCGGGCTCCTGAAGCACAACGTCGACCGCCCGGGGCTGAATCCTGCTTCCGGCGGACACCTCGGCTACATCCCTGGCGGAGGAATCTATACTTCGGCTCTTGGCGATTATCTCGCCGATGTTACGAACCGGTATGCGGGGGTTTTCTTCGGCTCGCCGGGGGCGGTTCGCATGGAAAACATGCTCATCGACTGGATGGCGTCGGTTGTAGGTTATCCTGCAACAACGGCAGGCAATCTCACCTCCGGCGGCAGTATCGCCAATCTCATCGGCATCGTTACAGCCCGCGAAGCCCGGGGCGTAAAATCAAAAGACATTGAGCGGTCGGCCATTTATCTTACTGAGCACGTGCACCACAGTGTCGATAAGGCGATCCGTATCGCCGGACTGCAGGAAAGCGTTTTGCGCCACGTCCCGATGGATAGTCTCTTCCGGATGGATGCGGATGCTTTGGAGCGATTGATTGTCGCCGACAAAAAGGCCGGCGTGCGTCCCTGGCTTGTGATCGCGTCCGCGGGCACGACCGATGTGGGCGCCGTCGATCCGATGGACACCATCGCCGCAATTGCGAGGAACCATGGAATGTGGTTTCACGTTGACGGAGCGTATGGAGGTTTTTTCATTCTTTGTGAAGAGGGGAAGAAGATCTTGAAGGGCATGGAAGCTTCCGACTCGCTGGTCGTTGACCCGCACAAAGGTCTCTTCCTTCCGTACGGTTCGGGTGCCGTTCTGGTTAAGGATAAAGCGCCGCTCGCACAAGCGCATCATTACACGGCGAACTATATGCAGGACGCCCAATCCTCGCGCGAAGAACTTTCACCTGCCGATCTCTCTCCTGAGCTGACAAAGCACTTTAGAGGACTGCGTCTCTGGCTGCCTCTTAAACTGCATGGGGTCGCACCCTTTCGCGCAGGCGTGGAGGAGAAGCTCATGCTCGCCCGCTACTTCCACGAACAGATTCAGAAGATCGAAGGGTTCGAAGCCGGACCGGCTCCCGCTCTTTCCATCGTGACGTATCGTTACATCCCGAAGCGTGGCGGCGCGAATGAATTCAACAAGCGGTTGGTCGACGAGGTTCACCGCGACGGCCGTGTATTTATTTCGTCGACGATGATCGGCGGAAATTTTACCTTGCGGCTAGCAGTGCTTGCATTCCGGACCCACCTTGAGACGATCGACCTGACGCTGAAGATACTCAGAGAAAAAGCTCAATACCTTGCTGAAACGATGTAACATGCGTGCGGGGACAAGGAGAGTTTTCTCCTTCCTCATTGTTGCACTTGTATTTGCCGTCTCCGGATATTCCCGCTCCCTCCCTGATTCGTCATCCTTTGCCGAAGCCCGTGTCGCAATCATGTGGGACCGTGCCGCCACCGGCGCCGCAAGCAATGATCAGGCGAGCTTCGCCTCGGCATTTCAATCTCTCAACATCCAGGCCGATACAATTAGTCCGGGCCAGCTGACTAATTCGAAGACCAACTTAATGGAATACAATCTCCTTATCGTCCCCAATCCCAAACTTCTGAAATCGAAGGCAACACAAGATGTCATAAGTTTTGTTCAGCAGGGGGGAAATCTCATTCTCGACGGGCAGAGCAGCCTTGCAGCGTCCTTCGGATTTTCGGGCAAAATCGGCGGCCTCGCGGCAGATTCAGGCTTCACGGTGAAGCGCATGGTCGACCGGTACTATCCCGAGGACACGCTCCGGCTGGCGGTTTCCGATAAGATGAACAAACTCACCGAAAAGGAAGACGACGAAGTCCTTTGCCGCGAAGCAACGACGGGAAATGCAGTCACAGTCGTGCGACAATATGGGTCCGGCAAAGTGCTCTACTTCGGCATCCTCTTCGACCCCGTTTCAAGCGGCGGCTACTCGCGTTTTCCTTTCCTCATGCAATATGTGTGGGACTTTTTTTCGTTGCGGCCCATTCTCAGACGGGAATACCTCGAAATGTACTTCGATCCCGGTTTCCGGCACAACGAGAATGTAGACAGCCTCGCAAGAACCTGGAAGAGCGCCGGCATTCAGGTCATTCATGCAGCCGCATGGCATCAGCACGCCACATGGACGTACAATTATACACGTCTTGTCTCTGCCTGCCACGCGGAAGGCATGCGCATTTACGCCTGGCTCGAGCCGCCTCACGTATCGGAAAAATTCTGGAGGCAGTATCCTGCCTGGAAGGAAGTAAATTACCGGGGTGAAACGATTCTTCCGCAATGGCGGTATCTTGAAGCGCTCACCGATTCGAACTGCCTGCAAAAAGTGAAGGAAGATTATTCGAATTTGCTCAATGCCTATGAATGGGACGGGGTGAATCTCGCGGAATTGTATTTCGAATCGGACCGGGGGACATCCAACCCGTCGAAATATACGCCGATGCATCCTTCGGCGCGCGCGGAGTTTTCGAAACTTCACGGATTCGATCCGGCGCTTCTATTTGTCGACACGTCGAAAGTATTTTGGAAGAGAAACCATAAAGCGTTGAATCTCTTCGAGCGCTACCGGTCAGAGAAGGTTGTCCGGCTTCACGAAGAGCTGCTCAAAACACTTGAGGACGCGCGCAAAGATAAGGGTTCATTCGACGTGATCGTAACGGCGTTCGACGACATGTCGAATCCGAAGCTGCGTTCGTACCTCGGTGCCGACATCCGGGGCCTCATCAAGCTGCAAAAGAAGTACTCGTTCACGCTGCAAGTCGAAGATCCGCAATCCCGCTGGTCCAATGACCCCCGGCGATATATCGCGCTCGGCGAAAGGTACCGTTCATTGCTTGGACGCCGCCAGAATCTCATGTTGGACCTGAATATTTTGAACTACAGAGATCGTTACGGAAACAATCCCTTCCCGACGGAGATACAGACCGGGATCGAGTCTTACCAGATGGTGTACTCGGCAGCTTCCGCAAGCGACAGAATGACCATGTATTCGGAGTCGAGCGTTCGTCCGGATGATCTTCGCTTTTTCCCTTACGCCGCCTCGGCACCCGCTTCGGTCCGACGCGTGCAAAACGGATGGTCCGTGAAAACACCCTTCCCGGTCACCCTTGAACTTCCGGAACAATTTGCGTTTCTTAGGTTGTCGACAGGAGAAGAGTTGCGGTCTGATCACGGCCGGTTTATGCTTCCTGAAGGCGAATACACACTCTTAATAAAATAATAATAGATGAAATTCCTTTTCCCGCGCGCCGTTTCCTTCATCGTCACCGCTCTCTGTGCCCTTCATTCAATGACCTCCGCCCAACGCCATATCGTTATCCCCAGGCCGGTGGAAGAAAAGTATAGTACGGGTTCGTTTATATTAGACCGCAAGACAGAAATAGCTACTATTTCTTCCAATCAGGAGCTTGCTCCGGTCGCGGAATACCTGGGAAATTTCCTGGAGAAAGGGACGGGCTTCGTTTTACCCTCTCTCGCGAACGGCAACCCCCCAAAATCGAATTACATCCTCCTTGAACAGGATGCGTCGTTGGGTAACGAGGGTTATGAACTGACTGTACAAAAGGGATCAGTTCGGTTACGGGGAGGTGATCAGGCAGGTGTGTTCTACGCCGTTCAAAGCCTCCTGCAGATCATGCCGCCCGAGATTTTCAGACGCGATGGACTGAACAAGGTCGCATGGAAAATCCCCTGCGCCACGATCATCGACAAGCCGAGGTTTCCGTGGCGCGGAATGCATTTGGATGTCTGCCGCCATTTTTTCCCAATAGAGTTCGTCAAGAGGTACATTGACTTTCTTGCGATATACAAAATGAATACGTTCCACTGGCATCTCACCGATGATCAGGGCTGGCGTATTGAAATCAAACGATATCCGAAGTTGACGGAAGTGGGGGGCTGGCGCAACGGCTCGATGGTTGGCCCCTACTACAATATGAAATTCGATACCATCAGGTACGGAGGTTTTTTCACTCAGGCGCAAATCCGGGAAGTCGTAGCATATGCTGCTTCGCGATACATAACGGTGGTCCCCGAAATTGAGATGCCGGGTCACGCCCTCGCCGCTCTCGCTTCATACCCTGAGCTGTCGTGCACCGGAGGCCCGTTCGAGGTGGGGAAGGCATGGGGAGTCTTTGACGATGTCTTTTGTCCCAAGGAAACAACCTTCACGTTCCTGGAAAACGTCCTGAGCGAAGTGTGCGAGCTCTTCCCGGGCAAGTACATCCATGTGGGCGGCGACGAATGTCCGAAGGTCCGATGGAAGGAATGTTCTTCCTGCCAGGATCTTATGAAGAAAGAGGGCCTGAAAGATGAAGAGCAGCTCCAGAGCTATTTTGTCTCGAGGATTGAGAAATTTCTCAATACCAAGGGGAAGAACATCATCGGTTGGGATGAAATTCTCCAGGGTGGGCTTGCGCCGAATGCCTCGGTGATGAGCTGGAGGGGAACCGAAGGAGGAATCGCGGCGGCAAAGCAGCATCACAACGTCGTCATGACGCCGGGTGATTACTGCTATTTCGATCATTACCAGGGTAATCCGAAGTATCAGCCGCTTGCAATCGGGGGTTACACAACAGTCGAGAAAGTCTATTGGTATGACCCGGTCCCATCACAGCTGAAACCGGCCGAGCGAAAATATATCCTCGGCGCGCAAGGGAACCTCTGGGCGGAATACATTACGACTCCGCAGCAAATGGAGTATATGGCGTTGCCCCGCATGGCCGCCCTCGCAGAGGTAGACTGGTCTCTTCCGAAAAATAAAAACTACCAGGAATTCCGCGGCCGGCTCATCCGCCATTTCAAAGTCCTCGACTATGTAGGAGCGAATTACTCCAAAGCATTGTACGA
>DATJGD010000066.1:0-22105 GCA_035495255.1 Bacteroidota bacterium
ACCACCGCGCGGCTGATTCGCTTTTCGGGGCTCTTCACGGAGTCTACAATATAGAGAAGCGTTCGCTGTTTTCCGGGAGTGAGAGCATGGAAGAGCTTGCTCCCGTCTTCATCCTGCAAGAAGAGTACCCGGAGTTCCTCAGGAACAGGTAAGCCGTATTCGCTCGTATCCGGTTTCAATACTACCTTCACGGTGTCTCCAAACTCGATTCCCAGCCCATGGCGCAGTTTCTTATTCACTCTGACGATAGAAATACCGTTTCCAAAGGGAAGGATAGCGGTCTGATAAGGCTTCCATCCGTTCAGCGAGCAGACCACCCGGCGGCTGTTCTGTTGTTCCAAACGCTTCACGACCGGCGAAGGTACACGGACGTGAGCGTTCCAGAGCTTGTTGTCGGAACGCTCGAGAACTGACTTGAAGGGGATCCCCTGATCCTCGCCCTTGCTCTTCGTCCGGTCCCGTGCTGAACCTGACCGTGTTTTCTCTTTTTTATTCATCCCCTTCAATCGCGATATCCGGGATATGATTAAACGCAATCCTCATCGGCGCTGACGAGAGGTAGTCATGCGCTCCGGCGAAGTAGACGGTGTTCTTGCCGTATTTCTTATTGATGACGTCGATCGCCTTATTAAATGCATCCAGTCGTTCACCGTTGAATAGCGACAGTGTGTGATACTTTTCCTCGTTGAGCTTGAACAGAGTGACGCCGACTGCGAGAGGAGTTTCGCCTTCGAACTTTCGCTGTTTCCAGATCCCGGAAAATGCTTGCAGCAGCTGAACGGTGTCCTGAGTTTCTGAAAATGAAATATCCTTTCCCCATTTCTTGCCGTTGAGATATTTGAGGCTTACCCGCATGCCTGACGCGGTCAGTCCGTAATTGCGCAGGCGTGTAGCTGCTTTTTGGAGAAGACGGTGAAGGACGGCGAAGGCTGCCGGGGCTGTCCGCTGGACAGGGGGGAGGACGTGCGAATGCCCCACAGACGCCCGTGATGAAATCTTCCTGGTGACAACCTCGCCCCTGAGATTGGCGTGCATCCGGTCTCCCTCGATTCCACCCCATGCATCCCGCAGAAGCGACACATCAGCACTGCAGAGTTCTTTTACCGTGTAGATGCCCTGGCGATTGATCCGTTTGAGCATTTTGTTGCCGATGCCGCAGAAATCGCTGAGTTCCAGGCGATACAGGCAATGGGGGAGATCGGAGAGCTCGATCACGGTAAGGCCGTTGGGCTTCTGCATGTCGGAGGCCGTCTTCGAAAGAAACGGATTCGGAGCGATGCCGATTGAGCATCGTAACTCGCTGCCGACCTTGAGGGAGATGGTTTCCTTGATATGGTGAGCGAGCTTCACGGCGTTGCCGCGTTGCTGCTGAGTGCCGGTAAGCTCGCAGATCATTTCATCGATCGAAAGAACACGGTCGACCGGAATGCAGGATTCGACTGCCTCGATGAGTTTATGGTGATACTCGATATAGTTCGTATGCCGGGCCTCGACAAGCTGCAAGCCCGGGCAAAGCCTTCGGGCGTCGCCTACACGTGTGCCTGTCTTAATCCCGTATTTCTTCGCCTCGTAGCTCGCCGCGATGCATGAGGTCGAATCGGCAAGCATCGGGACAACCACAACGGGCTTCCCGCGCAGCTCAGGCCGAAGCTGCTGCTCGACGGAAGCGAAATAGGCGTTGAAGTCGACAAAAAGATAACGAAGACTCATACTGGAGTGGGATGTATTCTTCAGTTTAGCTAAATCCTTTCAGACTATCAACCTTTTCATTTTGCCGGTACAGTGAAAAGCTTGCATTTCCATTCAAAAATCTCTAATTTTCAGCACATTATTCAAGGGAATATCTTGGCTCGCCGCTGGCCGTTCACGCTTAAAATTTTCGCGCTCTTCGCAGTACTCATCGCATTTCCCCAGCTTCCTCACGCTCAACCGCAGGCCATTGTCTACCCGACGAAACCCGAACTGGAATTTCAGGGCCTCTCGTTGCGGCCGCGCTATCCTCTCGGGCGGCCGAAGATCGGGCTCGTGCTGAGCGGAGGAGGAGCCAGAGGGTTGGCCCAGATCGGTGTCCTCAAGATGCTGGAACGAAATCATATACCGATCGATCTCATCGTGGGAAACAGCCTGGGCAGCGTAATCGGCGGAATGTACGCTTCGGGATATTCGACATCGGAGATCGAGAGTATTGCCACAAGCACGAACTGGGGGGAGCTGCTTTCATTTTCAGAAGATACGAAACGAACCGATCTTTTCGTCGGACAAAAGGAAACGCAGGCCGAAGGATATCTCGTCATGCGGTTTGACGGCCTCCAGCCGATCATCCCGTCTTCCATTTCCGGGGGCCAGAGGTTCTCGGACTTCTTTACTTCAATTACTCTTAAAGCGCTCTATCACCCCCGGCCGACCTTTGACGATCTCAAGATTCCCTTCCGGGCAATCGCGACGGATCTTATTCATGGAAACAGGCTCATCCTTGACCGGGGATCGCTTGCCGAGGCGATGCGGGCGAGCGTTACCGTTCCGCTCCTCTATTCACCCCTTTTCCGGGATTCTACGCTCCTCGTCGACGGGGGCCTGACCCGAAATATTCCGGTCGATGTGGCAAAGATCCTCGGCTGTGATGTCGTCATCGTGGTGAACTCGACGAGTCCTCTGCGCACAGCCGATCAGATGAATGCCCCCTGGGAAATCGCCGATCAGATCATGACAATCATGATGCAGGAGGAGAATAAGCGCCAGCTCTCCATGGCCGACATGGTGTTCACGCCCGATATCGGAAACAGAATCGTCTCTGATTTTTCCGACATTCAGAGCATCATCCGGGCGGGTGAGGTCGAGGCGGAAAACAATATGAGCAAACTGGAATCGGTTCTGAAGAATACCACAGGATCTGATTCGACCCGGAACGCCGTCGTGATTCCGCGGCCGCACATCACATTCTCCGGCGATCTACTCCCGGCCGGTCTCAGCGCCGACGTCCGCAGGCGCCTTGAACGCGAGAACGTTACCATAGAGGATATCCGTTCGGTGCTGGATGAAATTGCCGCGGGCAAAGAGTTCGACCAGCTCTACGCGGACATCGTCATGCGAGGCAGCCCGTCCCGAATTGAAGTTCACGCCGTCCGCAAGCCGCTCCTGAAGTATCTGAATATCATCGGCGACGGAAAAACACTGATCTCTGAGCCGGTCTTGCGGAGAGAGTTGGACACCCTGATGGGAAAGCCGATAGAGAACGGCGCGATGCAAAACGCCCTCCAGCATCTACTCGCGGATTGCCGTGAGCGGGGATATTCACTTGCGACAATCGATTCTGTCTCCTTCGACCGGAAGGATGGTGGGCTGACGATCGAGATTCATCAGGGAAAGATTGCGCAAATCCGGTATGAAGGGAACACCCGCACCCGGGATTATATTCTCCGGCGGGAGCTCCCGTTCACCGAAGGGGATGTTTTCAACGCGGCGAGGGCGTACCAGGGAATCGTGAATATCAAGAGCATGGGGTTGTTCGAATACGTGCTGCTTGAAGTTCAGTATCATGACGGGCAACCCATCCTCATCGTCAAGGTCAAGGAGAAGAGTTCGGAACTCCTCCGTCTGGGCATTCACGCCGACGACGAACACGAGCTCGTGACGACGATCGACGCGCGGGATATCGATTTCCGCGGCGCGTGGGAGGATCTTGGCCTCCGTCTGCGGTATGGATTTCGCGACCGGTCGGCGCAGATCGATTACACGATCAACCGGATCTTCAACAGTTATTTTACCTTCGGCATGAAGGGCTTTTTTAATTCACGCGACGTGATCACCTACCGCGACGATCCGTCGCTTTCTCCCGGGCGGTGGGACCGGATCGAAGAGGGCCGTTACAAAGAAAACAAGTACGGATGGCTCCTCTCCTTCGGCAGGCACGTCGAGCGGTTCGGGGATATCACGGCACAGCTGAGGATCGAGAACCACAAGATCGCCGCGATTAGTGGACAAGGCTATATACCCGAGCGCTACAATTTCGTGGGAATCAAACTTCAAAGCACGATCGACACAAAGGACCAGTTCTGGTTTCCCAGAGAGGGGATGTATCTCTCGCTCTCCTATGAATCGGCGACAAAGAATCTGGGAAGCGAAGTGGGTTTCGGCAAAGTGATGTTTTCCTATGAATCATATCTCACGATCGCACCCTCCCACACCCTGCGCCCGAAACTTACGTTTGGATTCGCGGACGCCACGCTGCCGATCGCGGAGCAGTTCAGCCTTGGCGGTTTTCACTCATTCTACGGTTTGCGCGAGGACGACAGCAGGGGGAGACAACTTTTTGTCACAAGCATGGAATACCGGTACGAGCTTCCGTTCCGGCTCATCTTTCCGACGTATGTCATGGGCCGATATGATCTCGGGATGATTTCCCTGCTGCCGGAAGAATTGAAACTGAACAGTTTCAGGCACGGTATCGGATTCGAGATAGCCCTCGAGACGCCCCTTGGCGCGGCGATGTTCGGCGCAGGCAAGAGCTTTTACTTCCGGCGCGATCTTCCTGATTCCCCGGTATCGGTCGGCCCTCTGCTATTTTATTTCTCCGTCGGAGCCGCTCTCTAGAAGAGTGCCAAATGTATTTTTTTGCCACATGTTGACAGACCGGCAGCATACTGCCCTTGATTTTCAGCGTCATCTTTCAGTGACGGCAAACGCCGGAGCCGGGAAAACGACTGTCCTTGTCCGGAGATACCTCGAGATCCTGCTGAATTCGAACACGCGGGCGAATGAAATCGTGGCGATTACCTTCACCGAGAAAGCCGCCAACGAACTCCGCAGGAAGATTGCCGAACGGGTCGAGTTACTGATCCGGAGCTCTCCTCCCGGGCCGGCACGCCTGCCATTTGAACGGATCCGTGAGCAGCTCTCATCGGCGACAATCGGAACAATTCATTCGTTTTGCGCGCAGCTGCTTCGCACGCACCCTGTCGAGACGGACGTCGACGCGGCATTCAATGTCATCGAGGGGGTGGATCAGAGTTTCCTGCAGGAGAATGCGCTTCAGGATGCCTTCGAACTTCTCATGCGTGAAGAGCCGGGGCACGGGGTCCGGGAAGACCTTCTTGATCTCGTGAGAATGTTCGGCCAATCCCGGGTGACGGAGTACCTTCGGGCCCTTCTTGAGAAGCGGGAGCAAATTGATCGATTGCACAGCGGGCTCTTCTCGGCGGACGATGCCGCGATTCTCAAATTTTGGGAAGATACATTGACCCGGGACGCTGAGACAAGACTCTCCCGGAAAGCCTGGGGTGTGTGCCTTGAGAATTTGATTGGCTCTGTCCCGCCGCTTCTATCGCAGGCGCTGGCGCAGGTACGCTCCGCACGTAATTCAACCGTTTCGGTCGCCAAAAAGCTCGAAGCCTGCCGGAGCCTCCTTGATCCTCTGTTTACGAAGAAACACACGCTGGTCAGGAAGATTGCCCCTCCGGAACCGGTCGGCCCGGAATTGGCAAGGGACATCACGGTGCTCTCCGCATTCCGAAAAGAGGTCGTCTATCTCTCGGATGAGATCTTCCATCCGGCGGCGATGAGCGCGAACGCCGATCTTCTCAGGATAACACGGACACTTCTCCGCGTGTACACGAAGTGCCTTGCAGTCTATGAGGAAAGAAAATCTGACGCGGGGATGCTCGATTTTGAAGACCTTCAATTAAAGGCCCGCGCGTTGTTGACCATTCCCGAAATTCGCAGCCGGCTCACCGGAAAATACAAGTACGTCATGGTCGACGAGTTTCAGGACACCAACCGCCTGCAATATGAAATCGTCCGTTCGCTCGTCGATGGCTTTGCCGGCAGTAATCTCTTTATCGTTGGTGATCCGAAACAGTCGATCTACGGATTCCGGAACGCTGAAGTGGAAGTGTTTGAGCGTGCAAAAAATGAGATGATGACCCTTGCGGGGGAGGGTCCGGGTTCCGCCGGTTCGATTGTCCTCTCGGAAAGCTTCAGGCCGCTTCCCAATCTTATCGCTTTTGTGAACATGGTATTTGGCAGGCTCATGGACCGGGCAGTTTCTGATCAAGGTGTGGGATACGACGAACTCACCATGGGGAGAGAGTTCGATGACCGCTCAGGGAATGTGGAATTTCTTCTTATTCCCCAGGACGGAGAGAACGACGATCAGCAGGATACGGAGGGAGAGGAGGAGAACGTCGTGCAGTCGGAGTGCAGAATGATCGCCCGGCGCCTTCTCGAGCTTAAAGAGCAGAACGTTCGCATCGTCAGCAAAGACCCGGGCGCGGAAAAAGACTTTGACTTTGGCGATGCCGCCATCCTCTTGCGCAGCAGAACCCATGTTCCGGAACTCGAGCGGGTGTTCCTGAAATATGGCATCCCCTATGTTCTCATGGGAGGCATCGGCTTCTACCAAACTCAGGAAGTTTCTGATATCCTGAATTACTTCAAGTTTCTCCTCCACCAGGGGGATGACGTCGCACTCGCAGGGATTCTGCGGTCGCCGTTGTATACAGTTTCCGATGCCGAGCTGTTTGAGATATCGCTGGTTTCCCGAAGCGAGACGTTTTGGGAAAAACTCAACAGATATTCGGAGCGGCAGGATGCCTCCGCGTCTGTCCGTCGGGCCGTCGGGATCCTCTGCGATCATATCGCTCATGTTCACCGGCTGCCGATCCCGCAGCTTGCCGAACGCATTTTCCGGATGACTGCCTGGCATGGAACCGTGAGCGGATTGTCCGCCGGCACACAGTATGAGGCGAATGTCAAGAAACTCCTCCGCATGGCACGCGATTTCGAGTCGAAGGGATACACGACGCTGTTCGATTTTGTGGAACGGTTGAAGACGCTCGTTTCGTCTCAGGAACGGGAAGGTCAGGCTGCAGTTCATGCCTCCGGCAATTCGGTGCAGATCATGACAATACATTCTGCAAAAGGGCTGGAGTTTCCAGTTGTCGTTCTTCCGTTTCTCCATAAGAAATTCCAGTACGATAAGCCCCCATTTATCGACGCCGATGCCGGCATTGGTCTGAGCATGGACGCAGGAGAGGAGGATGAGGAATGCGCCCCCGCCTTTTCGAGTTACCTGAAACGGAGAAGCAGGGAAAGAACAGAGGAGGAGGAAAAGAGGATCTTCTATGTCGCCTGCACCCGGGCCAGGGACGTAATCATATTATCGGGCGTTTCTCAGACGTCGTCGCAGTTGTCCTACATGAGATGGATACAGGAGACCCTCGGAGATTTGTTAAATTCCCCGGGAGTGCACGTTCTTCCGGCCCAGCCCTTGAGGATACTCCAAAAAGCCGGCGATCACGTTTCTGGAGGGAGCCCGCAAACAATAATGCATAAACTTGCACTCCGGGTTGAGTTCAACGATGGAGGCAGCGTCATTCCCGTTCCGGCGACAAGGCCCGAATCAGGCGAAGCTGTCACCCCAGAGATTGTCGATATGCCTCTGGTTGGACAGGCATCAGGAGAGTTCTTTTCCGCAACTCAGATAAAGACGTACCTTGAATGTCCGACGAAATACCTGCTCAGATATGTGTTGGGTATCCCCGAGCAGGCTGCCGGCTACTCTTCGTTTGACGTGGATGAAGAGACAGATAATGAACTTGGAGCCGATGTTGAGGGGATTATTACCCATTCTGTTCTCCAGGATCTCGATGGCAGCTCCGTCGATCGTGACGAAATCCGGGAGAAGCTGCGACGGCAAAGCGCGACGCACAGCTTCAGCGGCTCACTTTCAAATTCCCGTGAAGAGAAGATGCTGGAGAGGATTGTGAATTTCGCCGGCTCTGAATTTGGTCGGGAAATACTGTCGGCGCAGGAGGGATTTTCAGAACACCCGATTACTGCCAAGTTGGACCAGGACTTTCTCACAGGGACGATCGACAGGCTCTACAGGAGCCCGAACGGCTTGTGGAACATTGTCGACTATAAGACCGATAACATTCCCTTGGGATCGGTCCGGGAACGCGCAGATTCCTATCTTCCGCAACTGTCGTTCTATGCTTATCTCGTAAGTAAACTCTACGGCCAAAACGCGCTCAGGGCAACCCTCTTCTTCATGGAGCATCCCTTGCAGCCTGTTCACTATGAGTTCGATGCAAGTCGGCTGGCATCGTTCGAAAAGCAGGTTCGCGAGGCGATCCTGAATATCAAGGCGAACAAATTTGATCGGGAAGTTGACACATGCGAAAGCTGCCCCTATCTGCAAGAAAACCACTGTCTTGTGGTCAAATCTCCCACCGCTATCCAGACCCCGCTCCGGCGATGAATTGTTAATAACTCTGCAGAACCTTTAATTTTTCATCAAATTTCAAGGTTTTAGTGTGGAGTAGTATGTTAATAAGCCTGCAAGTTCTGTAATATAAGCGATTAATACCCTTACCTAAAGCCTTGCTTAACAAATTTCTTGCATCTTATTCAAATTTTATGTATGCTGAACTGTTTCAAAATCGCCAAATTTATCAGTCAGCACTTTCCACCAATTAGAAGCAGAAAACTGTATGAAATCACCGCAAAAATACGAAGAAATACTTGAGGGTATTTCGGGCGGTTTTTTTGCATTAGATAATAGCTTCAATTTCACCTATTGGAATCGTGCAGCAGAAGAGGGGACGGGACTGAAACGGGATGAGGTGCTCGGGAAAAATGTATTCGATATTTTTCCGAACGCGAAGGATGCCGATCTGGGAGAGAAATACCGGTTCGCGATGGAGAAGAAAGTCTTCCAGAGCATTGAGACCTCCTACCGGGACGAGCGATTTGAAGCATGGTACGACATTCGGATTTACCCTACTGACAGCGGCCTTTCGGTATTTTTCCAGGACATCACAGAGCAGAAGCGACAGCAGCGGCAGAAAGAAATGCTCATGGAAGTCTCCCACGTCATCAACGTCGCACAGCACCTCGACGAGCTGTGCCTCAACGCGGGGGAGCATATCGCCAAGTTCATGGAAATACCCCCGAAGTTTGTCTGCATCTATCGTTATGATTCCCGCTCCTCATTATTGCATCTCATGGCACCATCGCTGGTGGATGTGCGCGTCGATCCCGAGGTGGAGCATCAGATCGTCGACGAAAAAACTACGACCATTGCGGTCCGTACGTCACTGGAGAAGAGGATCATCGTCTCCGATGAGCTTGCGCGCAGTTCCATAGCCGCATATTTCCTGAGCGAAACCGACGCCCTCAGGCTTCGGACGCTCATCTCAATCCCCCTCATCGTGCAACATGAACTGCAGGGCGTTTTGGAAGTTATCTCTCCGAAATCGGACAAGTACGTCGACGAAGATCTCAAGATGCTCACGATCATCGCCAACGAGCTTGCGATCGGAATAAGCCGGAAGCGGCTGATGGATGAAGTGACGATCAAGAATATCGAGCTTGAAAACGAGAAGAAGAAGACCGACGATGCGAACGATACGCTCAAGCGTTTCCTCGCCACGTTCAGCCATGAGTTGCGGGCACCGCTCAACGCGATTGTGGGTTTTTCGGAAATCCTGACCTCAGACCTGAAGGCGCTCCCGCCTGAAAAGGTGCAGGACTTCATGAAGAACATCAATGCCAGCGGAAAGCATCTCCAGGGGCTCATCAACGACATTCTCGATCTCTCGAAGATCGAGGCAGGGAAGATGGAATTGCACGTTGAAGCGTATCCCATATCCTATTTCACGGAAAGCCTCAACCGCGTCATGCAGGCTGCCGTCAATGAGAAGAGTGTCGAGCTCGCGTTCGAAATCGCGCCGGATATCGACCAGCTCGTGGTCGACCAGACCAGGTTCAAACAGATTCTTGTGAATCTTGTCTCCAACGCAATCAAGTACAGCCATCCTCACGGCAAGGTTATCGTTTCGATACGCCGGTTCATCAATGAAATTGAAATTGCCGTAAAGGACGACGGCGTCGGGATCAAGCCGGAAGACGTCGTACGGCTGTTCACCGCGTTCCAGCAGGGGAAGAACGCGAAGAGCGGGAAAGAAGGGACAGGCCTTGGCCTCGTCATCACAAAACGCCTGGTCGAGTTGCACGGCGGCCAGATTTGGGTGGAAAGCGAGTGGGGGAAAGGAACGACGTTCCGTTTCAGAATTCCAATGGTAGTTGCAGGCGAAGTAGTCGAATCGGCAGATCAGCTGCTCCGAATCGTGGCGGAGCAGCCTGTCCTGGCGAATGGCGAGAAGCCTCTTGTCTTGATCATAGAGGATAACGTCCAGGCGGGGCAGCTCATTCAAATGTACCTTAATGAAGCGGGGTACCGGACCGAGATCGCAAAGGACGGCGCCGAGGGAATCGAGAAGGCCAAGCGGATGAAACCGAGCATCATCACGCTCGACATGATCATGCCGATCAAGGACGGATGGCAGGTACTCAAAGAGCTTAAACGCCATCCCATCTGCAAGGATATTCCGATCATCATTATTTCGATTACGGACGAGAAGAAGCTCGGATTCAGCATGGGCGCGGTCGATTACTTCGTCAAGCCGGTGAACAAAGAAGAACTCATCAGCGCGATCAGGAAAATCCCCGTTCCGCTTATTCGCCCCAAATCGCATCCCAAGGTGCTCATCATCGACGACGACAAAACTGCCGCCGAACTTATCCAGGTGATCCTGGAAGCCGAGGGATATGAGGTCATCAAGACGAATAACGGGAAAGAGGGTGTGCGGATGGCTGCCACGGAGACGCCGGATCTCATCATTCTGGATTTGATCATGCCCGAGATTTCAGGCTTTAACGTTGCCTACCAGCTGAAACAGCATACGCAAACCCGGAATACCCCGATCATTATTCTTACGTCGATGGATGTGGATGACGATACGAAGGAACAGATGCAGGGGTTCATCTCGACGATCATGAGCAAATCGCGATTTACGAAGAAAGATCTGCTCCGTGAGATTAATTCAATCGAAAAGATGAGGTAGTAGGTCCCTCCCGCCGATCGGGAGGGGAGCGGTTAGCGGGTAATGATAAGTTTCTTCATTTCCACCGTCGTCGGGGTCTGGAGGCGGTAAAAGTAGACCCCCGAGGCGCGGCTTCTTGAGCTGAATTGCACTTCGTATCTCCCTGCCTGCATATCCTGATCCAGCAGCTGCTCGACTTTTTGCCCAAGAACGTTATACACCGTCAGATTGACATGCGATGGAGAGGGTAGTTCAATGCTGATATGCGTGACGTCGTTAAACGGGTTCGGGTAATTGTCATTGAGGACAAGGGCCGCCGGAACATCCGTCAGTCTCGGATTCTTGGTAAGCGTACCCTGCCGGTAAAAAATCTCAGTGTTTCCTCCGATCGTTTCGGACCAGGCAAGATGGAGAGTTGTCCCCGTGATCCGGATCGCCGGTTCGCCTGCGCTCGAACCTGCGGCGGGAAGCTCGGACGGACAAAACGTATAACCGAAATCATTGCTCGGCCTGACGACGAGATCTCCCTGTCCGTCCCAGGTGGCGCATACAAATTCATCGCGGGCGGCGACATCGGTGAATATCGCACCGTCCCCTTCCGAGATCTTGACCTCGGAAAGCCACGCGGATCCGTTATTTCTGCTGCGGCGCATCTTAATTGCTCCCGTATCATTCCACACCACGTAAATCTCCTGGTTGCCGTTTGCCGCAATTCTGGGATAGAGCGAATTTGTAAAATCTTCCCGCGAAATCGTCTCGCCGAATGCCCACGTCCTGCCGGAGTCGCTACTGTAGTAATAATACACTTCTATCGGCGTCGACGGCGTCGTAAGTACACCGTGGAGTTTTCCTCCTGCCATCGTCACAGAGACCAACGGAGGCATATTGGCGTTTCGCAGTATCCAGGTTGCGCCGGCGTCCCTGCTCAGCAACATAGCATTCCGGATGTCGGATGACGACTGGTAATAATAATACCCCAGAAAAACGTTGCCCTCCGATGCGCACAGAGTTTTCAGATAGCCGCGGCTGCGAACGCGCTGCGGCGGCAGCCATGTCGTTCCAGCGTCCGTGCTGCGGAGTACGACAGTGCCGTAGAACGTGTCAATGACACCGAGAAACGCGACGTAGACGTTGCTTCCCGAGCACGCCAGGAGGGCTGGTGAAGCCGCCGTATCAGGAGGGCTCAACGTCTTCTGGGGGTACCAGGAAAATCCCCCGTCGGTACTCCGGCTGTACTGAATGCCGGCGTGTGCTTCGGTTCCGAGCGTATCCAGGCTGTACCAGATAACGTGGATCGTATCGCCCGCGATCGCGAGCTGAGGAAGATTCGAGAGAACGCTATCTGAAGAAAGCTGCCGGGTTGGACTCCAGGTGATACCGCAGTCCGGGGTTTGTGAAAAAACAGAATCGGTAATGTACAAAAGGAGGAGCGGGAAGAGATAAATTACTAACCGGTGAGGGTTCATACCGGAGCGATGGAGTGCGAGTTTTATGAAAAATTCCTGAATCAAAGCTGGATTTCACTGAAGTATAATCAAATACAGATTAAATCACAACCATGGGCCTAAATGAACCATTTTCTTAGGCGTTTTAGAGCGTTTGCAAAGAGTCGAAAAATGACTTAATTACACTATACGCCTGCGAACGGCCATTCAAACCTTTAGGTTAGAACGAGCATCTCATTAAAAATCCCAATCCAGAATTCCCGAACGGAAACTGTGGATATTGCCTACGAATATGCGAAAACAACACTCGATTACGACCTCGACGCCGTAACGCGCGCCCGGGAGGGGGATAGAGAGGCATTCGAGATTCTCTACCGCCGGCACGTTGGAAGAGTGCACGCGGTCTGTTTCCGCATTGTGGCGAACCAGTCGCGCGCCGAAGAACTCACCCAGCAGGTCTTCATCCGCGCCTGGGAGACGCTTGGTTCCTTCAGGGGGGAAAGTGCTTTTGCTTCATGGCTCTACCGTGTCACCGTCAACGTTGTGCTTGTCGATATACGCTCCGAGAAGCGCCGCACGTCGCGCATCACCGCTCACGAATCGCTTGATCGCTATGAGGAGACGCACCATCGCTCTTCGCCGGAAACTTCGATGGATATCGAAGAGGCGATTGCCGAGCTGCCGTCTCAGGCGCGCGTCATTTTTGTCCTGCACGACATCGAAGGCTACCAGCATGATGAGATCGCCGAAATGATGGGATTGGCGATCGGCACGACAAAATCGCAGCTTCACCGGGCCCGGAAACTCCTGAAAGTGAGGTTACAACAATGAATGATCCGATGATGTGTACAAAAGTGAATGAATATTATGACGATGAATTGCGTCCCGATGAACGTAATGCATTTGAAGAGCATCTCATCGAATGTCCTGCTTGCCAGGACGAACTCGAACGATTACTCGCCCTTCAGTACAGGATTGTCGCCCTTCCCAAGGCCATCAAGCCCAAACGGGATCTCTGGCCCGAGATTGAAGCGGCGCTGGAGTCCGAGCCCAAGACGGCCGAAGAGGAATCGAACCTCGAGCCCGTCCTTGATCAGGGGGGCATCGCCCGTTTCGAATTTTCGTGGTACATGCGCGCCGCAGCCGTTTTCGTACTCGTTCTTGCGGCGGGAGTGATCTGGTTTATCATGAATACCCCTTCGATCCGCTCGATCGCGGTTGTCCCGGAGGAAGGGATTTCCGGAACGAACGCTTCCCAGGCTCAGAACCCGGTAGTACGTTCGCAGGAGCCAAGTGCTGCGCTGACGCCTTCCCCATCCGAAGGGGAACGCGTGGCGAATGTTGAACGCGAGCGGCCGGTGCCGGCGACCCGGCCTCAGGTCGTGGCAGTATCAAATGAAGAAAATCCTCTGAATGAGGCTGCGCAGCTGGAACAGAGACTCAAGCAGGGATTGCAATTGAAGACAACCGCTCTCCTTCCGACGAGTGCCGGCAAAGTCGTCGGGTCCGTTTCGGACGAACAGGGTAAACCGGTGCAGGGAATGACTGTCGAAATTATGAGCATCCATCGCACGACACTTACCGATAACAGCGGCAAGTTTGAATTTTTCGGGTTGCTTCCTGACGCCTATACGATCCGGGTCCACGGAATCGGGTATCAGCGCAACGAGATCCCGGGAGTGAAAATTATTCCCGGTTTCACGACACAGGTGAATTTCCTTCTCCGGTCCGGATCGGTGGCGCTGAACGAGGTCGCCATGAATAAAGAGCAGCTGTTTACCGACGTGTCGTCAGTCCGTTCTCTGGACGAACTTCCGTCCGCTTCGTATGTTCATCCGACAATTCAATCAAACAGACTGAAGGTCGAAGGAAAAGTCACCGACGAGCGGGGTCATTCGATTGTCGGCGCGGTGGTTCTCGTGCTGGGAACGACGCGGGGCGGGTATTCCGACAACGACGGTAATTTTCACATTTACGGTGTTCCTCCGGGCAGCTACACGCTCCAGGCGACTGCGCCGGGATTCCAATCAAGGGATAGCATGAGCGTCAAAGTGTATTCCGACTTCCCCATTGAAGTCAACATGGCGCTCGAGACCGCAGAAGAGTGATCCCGCGGCCGCTGCCGGCCCTAGAGCTCTTTGCCTTGCTTCACACACTCCTTTTGATGATATTATCAGAGGGAGTATATGATGAGTTCTTCTCTCCATAAGCTGAAACCCATCCTCGTTCGCGCGTTGAAGTTATTCCTGATTCCATCCTTGCTTGTGTTCTCTTCGGTGTTCGCTCAGCCGAAGGGTGTCACGCTTCTCGGCCATCTCGACCTCCCGCACGGCACGGCGCCCCAAAAGACAAATTACTCAGCCTGCTGGGGTTACGTCTCACCCGACGGCAAGGAGTACGGCTTTATCAGCACCTATACCGGTATGGAGGTTGTCGATCTCAATGGAGATACGATGCGGGAGGTTGCGTTTATACCCGGGCCGACTTCGGCGTACTGCTACCGGGAAATCAGAACGCACCTGAACTATGGCTACATTGTCTACGACTACCCGACGGCGGGGGAGGTTATCGGGATGCAAATCGTCGACCTTTCCGGCCTGCCGGATACCGTTGTTCTCCTGAAGACGTTTCTCTACGCAGACTCTGCCTTTGGCAACGTTGGCACCTCGCACACACTCGAATATTCGAACGGCTACCTGTATTGCAACGGCAGTACCCGCTATCCACCGGCCGGCACTGTCATCTTCTCTCTCAGGAACGACCCGACGAGCCCCGAATTCGCCGGTGCCTACGAGCCCGCGTATATTCATGATGCCTATATCAGGAATGATACGATGTACGGAGCAGCGATCTATTCAGGGGGCGGGTTGTTCATCGCCGATGTCCGGAATAAATCCTCACCCCTGACCCTCGGCAAAATCGTGTACCCGGGGAGCGGGACGCACAACGCTTGGTCGACCCTGGATTCCAGGTATGTGTTCACGACCGACGAAGTGGGCACGACAAACCACGATCTGAAAGTCTGGGCACTGGACAGTCTTCCGAACTCGGTAAAAGTGGCGGAATGGTCGGCGGACCCGACGACGAGTATTCACAACGTGTATGTCCGTGGGAATTATCTCTACGCCGCGCATTATAAGGCGGGATTTCGTGTACTCGATATTCATGATCCGACAAATCCGGCAGAAGCTGGATTTTACGATACCTACCAGCCTGCGGTCGATTCGGTTCTCAGTCCATACGCAGGTTGCTGGGGCGCGTTCCCGTTTTTTCCCTCGGGGAGAATCATCGCCTCCGACATGCAGACAGGATTGTATCTGTTCCGGTTTGATAACCTGAAGCCGAGAACTCGGGTGAGATTGCTCCAGAGCCGCGACAGCGCATCGTCACAGGCGTTGAATTTCCGGTGGACCTCTGCTGCGAATCAGTCAGTTGACCCGGTCTGGTACGACATTCACATCAGGCAGACAGGCGGAGGATCGTTCGATTCGACATTCCCGACGAAAGACACGAGCTTTGCAAATCTTTCACTTCTGAATTTTGCGGAAGGCGATTATGCATGGTTTGTCACCCTGCGGGACGAGTTCACGGCCGTGAATAGCATCGATACCCTGAGATTTCATGTGCCGGGAGATCGTCCGCTTCCGCAGGTATTTAACCTGATGCAGAATTATCCCAACCCGTTCAATCCCGATACAAAAATAGAGTTCTCTCTTCCAAACGCTTCCCGCGTCGAGCTCAAAGTATATACTATCCTCGGAGAGCAGGTCAGATCCATCCTGAACGGAGAATTCCTGCCTGCGGGGAATTATGTCGTAAAATTCAATGGAGCAGATATTGCGTCCGGCACCTACTTTTACAGGATGATTACTCCTTCATTCACTCAAACAAGGAGAATGTCGTTTAGCAAGTAACCGCAGGTTCCGCAATAATTTCTCCATTCCGCGCCTATGATTCTTTATTCCTTTTTCGTATTTTCCATTCAAGTTCAAAGAGAAACTGTAAACTGAAAACCACTACCTGACGCATGCTCCATCCCGAACTCATCCTGGTCCTCGATTTTGGATCCCAGTATACCCAGTTGATTGCGCGTCGAATCCGCGAACTTGGCGTGTACACCGAGCTGCACCCTTTTAATTTTCCGATCGATGAAATCAAGCGGCTCACGCCAAAGGGGATCATCCTCTCGGGCGGGCCCTCAAGTGTGTACGACAGCGACGCCCCACTCAGCGCTCCCGAACTTTTCAATCTTGGGATCCCCATTTTTGGAATTTGCTACGGCCTCCAGGTGATCGCCTACCAGCTCGGCGGCGAGGTCGACCCGTCCGCCAGGAGGGAGTACGGCTATGCCGAAGTCCTCATCGACGATTCCACCGATCTTTTCTCCGGTTTCAACGGAAAAACAGAGAACCGCTCCACGGTGGTGTGGATGAGCCACGGCGACGCGCTTACGAAGCTTCCTCCGGGGTTCGAACATATCGGGCATTCGCGTAATTCACCTATCTGCGCAATCCATAATGTCGACAAACAAATCTACGGCGTTCAGTTCCATCCGGAAGTTGCGCATACTGTAAAAGGAAAAGAAATCCTGTCGAACTTCGTATTCAGGATTTGCGGGTGCAAGGGCGGTTGGGACGCCGGATCGATCATTGAGCAGAATATTGCGGACATCAGGGCGCACGTCGGCAAGGAAAATGTCATTTGCGCGCTCAGCGGCGGGGTAGACTCCTCCGTTCTGGCCGTGCTCTTGCATGAAGCAATCGGCGACCAGTTGTTCTGTATTCATATTAATAACGGCGTTATGCGGAAGAATGAGAGCGAGGAGGTCGTCAAGCTCTACCGCGACACGTATCATTTTAATCTCGATTACGTCGATGCGACAGAGACGTTCCTCAATCGCCTCAGGAATATCACGGATCCGGAAGAAAAACGGAAACGTATCGGCAATTTGTTCGTGGAAATATTCGAAGAGGAGGCGCAGAAGATCGGAAATGTCGGTTTCCTCGCGCAGGGGACATTATATCCGGATGTCATCGAATCGGTCTCGTTCAAAGGCCCATCGCATAAGATTAAAACGCATCACAATGTGGGCGGACTGCCGGAGCGGATGCATCTCAAACTTATCGAGCCTTTCCGCGAACTGTTCAAAGATGAAGTGCGCGCAGTGGGCAGGAAGCTCGGGTTACCTGAGCCGTTCATCACGCGTCACGCGTTTCCCGGCCCCGGGCTCGCCGTACGCATCATCGGCGATGTGACGAAAGAGAAGCTTGCCGTACTTCGGGAAGCGGACGGTATTTTCCTGGAAGAGATCCGAAAAGCTGGCATCTATGAATCAATCTGGCAGGCATTCGCGGTATTACTGCCGGTGCAAACGGTAGGAGTCATGGGCGACCAGCGCACCTATGATAACGTCATCGCTCTCCGCGCCGTAAACAGCCTCGACGGCATGACTGCCGACTGGGCGCAACTTCCGTACGAATTACTTGCGAGGACCTCAGGCAGAATCGTGAACGAAGTTCGGGGGGTAAACCGCGTAGTGTACGATATCAGTTCGAAACCGCCGAGTACGATTGAGTGGGAATAGGGTTTCAGGATCAGCCTGAGGGAGCTATTGCGAGCTGATCCAATTGCGCCGCGGGTCTCAGATAGCTCTTGCGCTGAGCGGCGCTGCGACCTCGCTGCCGGAGGCTGAATTGCTCAATGTCTTTAAGAATCTGCGGCTCGTTCCCCCAGTCGCTCCAATAGACGTCGGTCAGGGGCATGACAGTATAGAGATGATGGCTGCGTTCAAGGATGGCGCGCGAGAAATTCACCGATGGCAGCTTTTGAAATACCTCCCCCACGATATCATGCTGAAGATCCGTATCCAACACTCTCCATATTTTTTGGAGGGGAGAGAAGACCTCGGGCATGAGCTTCTGAAACTGCAGGAGCATGGATTCCACTTTACCTACGAGCACCAGCGTATTCCACAGAGCACCGTTCCGGTGTAATGCTTCCGCGATCGCGCTTCCCGGTTTCTCAAGAAACCCTTTAATGGAATGCAGGACAGAGCTTCCCTGCGAAAAGGTCTTTTCTCCCGGTTCGATCCAGCCATACTCATCTTCCGCGCGATCCGGCTTCACGCCGAGAAGCACGGACTGCTTCGGGTGCATCCGCACGAACATATACGCGGCGCTGATATGTTCCATGAAGCGCCGTTCATTGAGCACGAAATGATCTGATGGAAACAGCGCAATGACCGACTGGGGATCGCGATGGTAAATGTGCAGAAGCGAAAGAAGAATCGCCGGTCCCGTTTCGCGGCTGCACGGTTGAACGATAACCGTCCTGTCAGGCTGATCGTTCAATTGTTCGCGGACGTAATGAAGATGGGACCCGTTGACGATCGTATACAGCTGATCGCGGGCGATGAGCATCCGGGCTCTGTCGATGGTATGCCGCAGCATCGACCGCGTACCTGTGATGGCGCAGTATTGTTTCGGATGCACGACGCCGTAGATTTTTTTGATAAATCCTTGCAGCCGGATTCCTTCGCCGCCTGCAAGCGCCAGCCCCCAAAGATGATCGGCGCTGTTTGAGAGCACTCCCGTATTTGTAATGTCCATGATAGTCTTTCGTCAAGTTGTTGAGTTATCGAGACCAGCAAGTCATTGAAGATTTATGAACTTTTCGGGGAACACGAGATCGCTGCTGTGATAATCGCTTTGGGAATACCCGGGCGGAAGATAAGCACGCGCGGGCATTATAAGGCGTATAACGTATAAACCGATCAACTACTATAACAACGATAGTACTATAACAACGATAGCCGAAAAACGATTCCCAATCAATAGGACAAAAAGTGTAATTTGAGGCTAAGATGTTCTCAGTAGGAAAAACTACATGGGAGATATGAGGAGTTTTTACCCGAAGGTACCCTCCGAAGGAATCCTTGCGGGGCTTCCCTCGGGGGGGCGCGATCTTCTTTCGGTGCAGGGAACTCAGAGTGGATCGGCGAGTTACTTTTCGGCTTACTTATGTATGCGAATCTTCCCGTATCCGCTTGCAGAGTAATAATTTGCATCGTACATCGCCTCTGCCACAACAGGAGCATAGACAAACGTCCCGGCAGTGACAGCCCGGACGATGTAATAGAAATACTGCGGCTGGCGTCCGTACAAGTTCGTGTAGATGTTCATGCGATCGTCCCGGATATCCATATACTCGGGACTGGTTGCATTCCGCGTGAACCCGTAGTCCGTGTTCTCGGTCAGACGCGGGTTCTCGATCTCAAACCCCGCGGGCAGGAGATCTGAGATTGCGACATTTTGCAGGTGGTCGAGGCTGGAACTGAGCGAAAGCTTGATGACGACGAGATCGTTTCGCTTGATCGATTTCAAATCGATGGACTTGCCGTCCCGGCCGAGGAACTCCCTTCGGATTTGCAGATTCTTGTCTTCGATCCTTACTTTACCGTCTTTCCGAACCCCCTCGGTGACGAGGGAGTAGTACACTCTTCCGGATCCCTTCAATGCAATGGATACCTTCTTGCCGAACGGATCGATGTCGATCCTTTGATTATCTCCCCCGTAAGAATATTGCTTCGCTCCGATCTGCACGATTCCTCTAATGTGCGAGGAGCTTGCTATGCGCGCAGCTTTGCCGAATGCAAGTAAGGTAAACGCGTTATCCTGCGTACTGTACCAGTTATTCGTATGGTACGTTTTCGAGAGATATTCAAGGTACAACGGAATTTTCCCGCTACTGAGGTCAGTATCAAACAGGACGTTCAATATCAGGGCGTTCGCCCGGATGGGTGAGTCGAAGGAATCTCCCGTTTCGCGTACGGCCGCCTCGGGAACGAACTCCGGCGGCATGAGCTCCAGAAACGTCTTTCTATCACCGGTGTGAGCAAATGCACCGGCAAGCAGGAACCTCGTGTCCGAAGTGAGCAGCGCCTGTTCGGCCCGGTAATAATTCATGAGATTCTTGTCGGGCACGCCGGCAGACGCCAGAACGTATAACGCATAGACGATGCTCTTGTCCGCAATCCGGCGAATTGAAATCTTCTCCGCGTACTCATGCCAGGTGTAATCGGTGGTCTTTTTGCCGCGCGCCAGTTGAGCGATGGAGTTCAGCGCGGCTTTGACGGTGTTCTCGGGAACGGCATATCCGGCTTTCTTCGCTTCCAGGAGAAAATGCGTCGCATAGACATTCGCCCATGAATTATAACTTCCACCGTTCGGCCAATACGAGAATGATCCATCCGGCTGTTGCATCGACACGATTTTTGTGATAGCCTCATTGACGAAGTATGTCGGGCTTCCGTGATTGAGGATAGAGGGATCAAGCATGACCGCGATATCCCTGAGGTAAATCTGCGGAAAAGCTTTCGATGTTGTTTGTTCGAGGCATCCGTGCGGGTAACCGATGAGATATTTCAGTTCTTTCGCAAAATTAGCGACCGGGAAGGGGCTAAAGGCGATATACGACTTTCGGCCGGATGAGAGGTAAACGTTCGGAACTTCAATCCGGGCGGTATCGCCTGCTTCCACGACTCCGGTGATCGCGTCCGAGGTGTATGGGCTAATGGGACGGACGGGGATGTCTGTGGAAATTGCGTACTCTTCACCGAAGGCAGAGGTTTTCACCTCGACCGTTCCTTTGCCCACTTCGGCCGAGGTTCTGAGGTTTACATTGACATACTTCTCCTGATTTGCCCCTATTTCCAAAACTGCTTTTTTCGCCATCGGAATTATGGGCCCGTGAGCTTCAATGCTCAATGTCAACCGAACGCTCTTATCCGTGGTATTGAATGCAGTAATGACCATTGACATTGTATCATTTGCGCTCAGAAATCTCGGAAGGGCAGGGGTGATGACGATGGGATCGGCTACTTTCATTCCTTTCTGTGAAGAGCCGAATGCATTGCCTTTGTACGAAAATACCATGAGGCGCAGTTCTCCGCTGAATTCCGGTACGTCTAAAACTACTTCAGCGTTCCCATTGGCATCCGTTTTGCGGATTCCGGACCAGAGAGAAACGGGCTTGAACCGCTGCACCCCAAGGGGATTGAGCCGCTTCGACATCTCAGTTCCTTCGCCCCCGCCGCCGGCGCTTTTTTCGGGCTCAGGAATAAGATGGCGAAAGAAATCGTATGTATCTGTCTCGAGCGCCTTCTTCGTATAGAAGTAGCCGTAGGGATCAGGAGTCCTGTAATTGCTGACCTGGAGAACTCCTTCGTCAACCGCGGCAAGGGTAAAATAGACATTCGGCGCGCCCGTAGAGACCGTCACCGATTGTTTTGTCTTGGGCCGGATCTTGTTCGGCGCCTTGATTGAAATATTCAGTTTGTTCGAGGGCTTTTCCACGAAGATAGGTGCAAATCCGTGGCCTGCCAGCAGGGGAATGTTCTTTTCGTTGAGCTTCCTGAAAAGCACGGCGCTCACGTAGGCGTTTGGCAGATATTTTTCCTCGATTGGAATATCGAGTGATGCCGCGTTATTCGTCACCGCGACATACTGATGGCTAAAGACGCTGTTTCGTTCGGTCGTCACGAGCATTGTACCGTTGAAGGGAGCCTGAAACAGGATATGAGCGGTTTCCCCCGGCGCATAAGTTTTCTTATCGAAGACTATTTCCACATTTGCTTCAGGATCGACCGGGAACGAAGTAAGGTCGGCGTTCGACCAGTCGTAGGAATAGAAGGAGACCTGATTATACCCGATGTCGCCGGCTTTCGAAACCCGGACGATATATTCGCCGCAACGGTCCACGGTATACAAATATTCATAC
>DATJGD010000067.1:0-24699 GCA_035495255.1 Bacteroidota bacterium
ATCCCGAGAACCTTGAGGAGGAGACAATGACCCTCGCGCGCTCCTTTGCGAAAGCGCCTACAAAAGCGATCGGCTTGATTAAGCGAACTTTGAACAAATCTTTTTCTTCCGACCTCGATACCATTCTCGATTACGAGGCAACTATCCAGCAAATCGCTTCCGAAACAGAAGACCACCGCGAAGGCGTGACGGCATTCCTTGAAAAAAGGCCAGCGAATTTTAAGGGGAAGTAATACCCATTATCTTATTGTTTTTCATCCCCTTTTTGACTAAGTTTTATGATTGAAATTCCCTCGCTATTTATGAAATCAGGAGAATAGAGTATGGAGCACGTCAATCCCTCAAAGCTTCCAAATACACAACGCACGGAGACGATGTCGAAGAAACTCTCCAAAGGAGAGTCCATCGAAACCGTCGACGACATGAGCGATGAGTATTACGAGCATCTCACGAACCTCATGGTGCAGCAGGCAGACTCCGAGCTCGCGGGCGGGTTCGGATACGTTCCGTGGATCATGAAAGCCCCGACGACCGAAGAAATGCTCGTCGTTTCGAACATCGTGCGCGATGAAGTCCGCCATGCCCGCGCGATGTACCGCCTTCTTGAGGACATGGACTACGGCGTCGATGATTGGGTCGACAAAATGGATTTCACCTTCCGTGTCGATAGCGCGGACGATCTCGGCAGCAAACGAGCCGCCGAAGACAAGCGCGTGAACATCTTTTATTATCCTATCGATTCATGGTCGGATTTCGTGATGTTCAACTTCCTCATGGACCGCGGAGCCGGCCACCAGCTCGAAGACGTCAAGGTCTCGACCTACGGCCCATGGCGCCGGGAAATCGACCGCATCTTCAAGGAAGAGCTCACGCACATCGCCCACGGCGATTACTGGGTAAAGAGGCTCGCGCTCGATCCTTCAACCAAGAAAGACATTCAGGACGCGCTGGATCGATGGTGGCCCCGCGTCATGGCCATCTTCGGGCGCCCCGGATCCCGCAAGAACAAGCGCTACCGCGAACTCGGCATCAAGAAGCGGGATAATCATGACGTCCGTCAAACCTTCGAGCAGGAAGTTCGCGACAAGGCTGAGTCATGGGGACTGACGATTCCGCAATGGGTTCCTGATTGGGAAAAGATACCTGAGGATTCAGTCATCCCCGGCTGATCCGTCGTCTACCACCTCCCTCTGATATGAAAACGATTGGGATTATCGGTGCCGGCACCATGGGTGCCGGCATCGCCCACGTCTCCGCTCTCTCCGGATTTTCCGTCCTCCTGCACGATGTCTCGGAAGCTGCGCTTGAATCCGCGCGATCACGCATCTCGAACGAAATGCAGTCAAGCGTCGACAAGCAGAAACTTTCCCGGCAGAAAATGACCGAAGGACTCGGGCGGCTGCAGCTCCACGCGTCGTTGAGCGGGCTCCGCGGGGCCGATCTCATCGTTGAAGCCGCTCTCGAAAACCTTGAAGTGAAGCGGGATCTTTTCAAACAGCTTGAGTCGATCTGCTCCGAGACTGCGATTCTTGCGTCGAACACCTCTTCCCTATCTATTACCTCCATCTCTTCCGGGTTGGCGCGCCCCGAGCGCGTTCTCGGAATGCATTTTTTTAATCCTGTCCCGCGCATGAAGCTCGTGGAAATCATCCGCGGCACATCCACGGATGACGGCGTCCTGGAAGCAGCGACAAAATTCGTCGCGTCATTGGGGAAAACAGCTGTGACGGCAAAAGACTCGCCCGGGTTCATCGTCAATCGCATCGCACGGCCGTTCTACGGCGAGGCGCTGCGGCTTCTTGGGGAAGGCGTCGCCTCCGTCGAAGATATCGACCGGATTGTCCGTCTGGAAGGAGGCTTTAAGATGGGCCCGTTCGAACTTATGGATCTTATCGGCATCGACGTGAATTTTGCCGTTACCAAATCGATGTACGAGCAAACATTCGGCGAACCGCGATACAGGCCGCACATCATCCAGAAAACGATGGTCGAAGCGAAGCTCCTGGGAAGGAAAACAAAGCGCGGATTTTACGGCTATCCATGAAGTACCCGCTTGTTTTTCTGCTGGCATGCCTCTCGTTGCCAGTTCTTGCACTTGCCAATCCCGACAGTCTGAACGCCTCCGCGAGAAACTATGACGCGAAGAAGTATGACCTTGCCCTCTCGCTGAATCTCAAGGATAAGACATTTGACGGCATAATGATTGCCACGCTTGCAATGAAACAGCCGGGACTCGAAATCGTTCTCGATGCCGCGGAGTCTTTGACGATTGACTCGGTACGTTTCGGCTCGCAGAAGCTGACCTTTGAGCATGCCAGGCAGCTGCTCAGCGTGCATCTTCCGCGGGAAGTTGCCGGGCACGATTCGGTGACGGTGACGGTCTATTATAACGGCATCTCGAAATTTTCCGGAGAGTATGATAGCGGCGGTATCTTTTTTTCGTCCGATGAACACGCCGCCACTATCGGTGAGCCGTATTTCGCGCGGACCTGGTTTCCATGCAATGACACGCCATCCGATAAAGCGCTTGCGTCGATGCACATTACCGTCGACAGCAAACTTACCGCCGTTTCCAACGGCGCTCTTACGAATACCAAACGCGACGGCGAGAAGACAACGTACAGCTGGGAATCCCGCTATCCCATCGCGACGTACCTGATCTCTTTCGCAGCGGCCCCGTATAAGGTCATTTCAGATTCGTACACCGGCCTCCACGGAGAAACAATGAACCTCTCGTACTATGTTTTTCCGGACGACTCCGAAAAAGCCGCGAAAGATTTTGCCGGCACCTCAAAGATACTTTCATTCTTTGCCCAGAAATTTTGTGAGTACCCGTTTATTACTGAAAAGTTCGGCTATGCCGAAGCAGAAGGAGAGCTCACGATGGAAAATCAGACAGTTTGTACTATTGAGCCCAGGTTCATCACCGGCAAGAAAGACTACGAATCGACCATCGTCCATGAAACAGCGCATCAATGGTGGGGCGACCTGGTGACGCCGACGCACTGGGGAGACATCTGGCTTAGCGAGGGATTTGCCACGTACGCCGAAGCGTTGTACCGGGAGTCGGCGTACAGCCCCGATTCCTACCGGAGGTATGTCGCGTGGCTTATGGGCGACGGCCAGGGCCGTCTTGCGGGGCCGGTCGTGAACTACCAGGATACGGCATTTTGGAGCTTGTTCTCTTCGCGGGTGTATATCAAAGGCGCGGTGGTACTCCATATGCTGCGCGGGGTGGCAGGCGACAGCACCTTCTTCACGCTCATGCGGAACTTTCTGAACGATGAACGCTTCCGCTACGGCAACGCCACCACGGCGGACTTTATCCAAACGGCGGAACGCGAGTACGGCGGCTCGCTGAACTGGTTCTTCGACGAGTGGCTCTTTGCATCGACGGATTCGCTCGACCGGCCCGAGTACACCTACAGCTGGAGCAGCAAGCCCACGGAATCCGGATTCAGGGTACAGCTCGATCTCACGCAGATCTCCGCTCCGAGGCAGCTCTTTCGCATGCCGATGAACGTGTCGGTCTCGATGGGCGAGTCCGAGCAAAGATTCCGGATCGACGACAGCCTCGCAACGCAGTCGTTCACATTTGAGGTGCGCGATCAGCCGACATCGGTGGAGATCGACAAAGAAAATTACGTCATGAAGATTATCAGGAGAAAAGAGGATAATTGATGGCAACGTCCAAACCAACTGCCGTCTACCTGATCGGGGATGCTTCGCTCGTAGAAGAATTCGGGAAATGCTGCCACGACGCAGGCGTGATCGTGACCGGAAAGGTACCGCAGCGACCGAACGACTGGAAGCGGCCAAAATTTCTGAAGCCCGGCTCTACGATAGCGTCTTCCGTGGTATGCTGCTTCGAGCTCACAAATTCCGATCCGGAGCAAAAAAAGAAAAATCTTCGGTTCCTTGAGCAGCGCGCTCCGAAGAAAAGTGTCATCTGTTCCTCTTCCGTGATCTTCACGGCGGCGGAGCAAGCGGGCTGGATGAAAGCCCCGCCGCGCCTTGTGGGAATCGGCGCGTTCCCCACGCTGATTGCACAGCCCCTCACGGAGATAGCCCCGACCCGTCATACTGATGCCCGCACTATCCGGAGCGTTACAGATTTTTTCGGGAAAATCGGGAAGGAGACCGCCATCGTCCAGGACCGCGTGGGTATGGTCATGCCCAGAATTCTCTGTATGCTTATCAATGAGGCCGCATTCGCGCTGACTGAGCAGATTGCTTCGCCTCAAGACATCGACGCTGCCATGAAATTGGGCACCAACTACCCGTCCGGGCCGGTTGAATGGGGCGACAGGATAGGCTTTTCGAACGTTTTGCAGGTTCTTAACGCCCTGAACGCCGACCTTCATGAGGAACGATATCGGGCGGCGCCTCTGTTACAACAGCTATCCGGCGCCGCGCGGTGGTGGGGTACTTGAATTTTACCCCCCTCTTTTTTATATTTATATTACACTTTTGGAGCAGTATTCTATGAAATTCTTTTCGATTCTGGCAGTTTTCTCCCTCTTTTTCCTGTCACAGGCTTTGGCTCAGCCGAAGCTGGAAGTTAAAGGGGGACTCACGTACGATTTCGGCGACTCTTACAGCGGGACCAAGGTCGAACGCGTGATGACCGTCCACAACGCCGGCAATGATACCCTTCGGCTTTCTGAGGTTAGAGCAGCGTGCGGATGCACGGCGGCGATGATGACGACCCAGACCCTCGCACCGGGCGCGGACGGAGATCTTAAGATTACGTTCAACACGCAGGGCTACGGCGGCTCAAAGCCCACGAAGCAGGTCTACCTGACCTCCAACGATCCGACAACTCCGAAGACGACGATCAGCTTTACCGTCAACGTCGTCGACGCTCTCACGGCCGATCCGAAATTTTTCTCGTTCGACAACTCGAAGCTGGATACGACGTACACGAAGACTGTCACCATCTCGAACCCGTCAAAAGACCCGATCAAGATTTTAGGAGTGAAGTTTCCGCTCGATCAGTTCAAGATCGACATGATGAAGACGCAGCTCATGCCCGGCGAAAAGACGCAGCTGCAGGTCGTCTATCATCCCACAAAGGCCGGCACATACCAGGACAACATTGAAATCACGACGGACAACAAGGTTCAGCCCAAGTTCCTCGTGCGCGTCTACGCCTGGGTCAACCGCAAGTAATTTGTCGTAACCAGTTCATGCGTACTTTCATTTTCGGCGCACTCGCGTTGTTCTTGAGTGCGCCTTCCTGTTTCTGCCAGCCCAAGCTGCAAATCGCCGAAGGCATGTCGCCCGATTTTGGGACGGTGTACACGCCGACAATGGAGCGTACCCTTACGTTAAAGAACGTCGGCACGGATACGCTGACGGTTTCTGATGTCAGCACCTCATGCGGCTGCACGGCGGCGCTCGCGTCCAAAGACCACATTCCGCCGGGGCAAAGCGGTACGGTCTCGATAACGTTCGACGCGAAGCGATATAACGGGGCGGTATCGAAGGCCATCTCGATGAACACGAACGACGCGACACAAAAACATGTGAACGTCACGTTCACAGTCAATGTGGTGAAGTCTCTGCAGTGCGACCCGGAGTATTTCTTCTTCTCCACGACGGTGGATTCGACCGACGAAAAATCAGTCACGATCGAAAACACATCGGACAAGCCGATTCATATCAAGGCCGTTACCCCCTCCTCAGGATTCATCTCGGTCAAGCTGTCGAAGAACGACCTCGACCCGGGAGAGGAAGCCACGCTCACCGGGACGATACGCCCGACAGTTGCGGGAACGGAACGCGGAAGCATTGATCTCACGACGGATTTTAAGCCCTACCCAAAATTCACCGTGACGTACTTCGCTCTCGCGAAGGCGAAGAAAGCCAAGCCCTGACAGGCGGGACTTTCGCAACCTCATGATATCGCGCTCCGTCAGGAGCGTTTTTTATTTATACACCCATCCAACCACGGCGGTGCATCCGGACACAAGACTATTGTTTTTTGCATGCCATTATACTATTTTGAGCAGGTTATGAAAAGGATTTCCACATAATGGCGCGTACCGAAGCGGTTATTATCGGCGCCCTCCGGACTCCTGTTGGAAAATACGGGGGCGCGCTGCGCGACGTCCGCCCGGACGACCTGAGCGCTCTGGTCATCAAAGCCCTCGTCGACCGGACGGGTATCGCCCCGGCGGCGATCGGTGATGTCATGTGGGGATGCGCCAACCAGGCAGGCGAAGACAACCGGAATGTCGGCCGTATGGGTGCGCTCCTCGCCGGGCTGCCCTATTCTGTTCCCGCAACCACGATCAACCGGCTTTGCGGTTCGAGCCTCGACGCGATCAACCAGGCGGCAAGGGCGATCTGGTCGGATGACCAGGAAGTCGTTATCGCCGGCGGAGTCGAAAGCATGAGCCGCGCCCCCTACTCCGTCCCCAAGAATCAATCCGGCTCCTTCGGCAATGTCACGGCGTACGATACCTCGCTCGGATGGCGCTATCCCAATCCGAAGATGGAAAAGATGTTCCCCCTGGAGGCCATGGGCGAGACTGCCGAGAACGTGGCGGAGAAGTACGGAATCGCGCGCGAGGACCAGGACAAGTTTGCGTTAGAAAGCCATCAGAAGGCGGTCAGGGCGCAAAAGAGCGGTACATTTTCATCCGAGATCGTTCCGGTCGAGATCAGCAAAAAGAAAGGCGACCCGGCAATCGTGGCGGCCGACGAAGGCCCAAGGGCAGATACCACGCTCGAGCAGCTTGCGAAGCTTTCGCCTGCCTTCCGCAAAAACGGGACTGTCACAGCAGGCAATTCATCATCGCTGAACGACGGCGCCGCTGCGGTGCTCGTCATGAACGCGGCGAAAGCGAACGCGCTCAAGCTAGAACCATTGGCAAGAATCGTCGCGACCGGCCTTGCCGGCGTCGACCCGCGGTACATGGGAATCGGCCCGGTGCCGGCTGTTCAGCAGGCGCTCCAAAAGTCACATTTGACCATGGACAGCATCGGCCTTGTCGAGCTCAACGAAGCCTTTGCCGCGCAATCGATCGCCGTTAGCAGGGACCTGGGCGTGGACCCATCGAAACTTAATGTCAACGGCGGGGCAATCGCCCTCGGCCATCCGCTCGGCTGCAGCGGCGCGAGAATCATGACCACGCTCCTGCACGAGATGAAGCGCAGAAAAACCCGGTATGGGCTGGCGACGATGTGCATCGGCGTAGGACAGGGAATCGCGACAATCGTCGAATTGCTGGGCTAACATTTTATCGGAGAATCTAATGGACCGTTACCTTATCATACTGCCGCATACGCTTGCAGATTGCGTGAACGCGCTGAAACAGATCGAAGCGGTCGGAATGATCACGCATTTCGATTGGGGATGCAAGGACAACGACCACACGGGGTATGTCTGTATCGATGCGGAGAGCAAGAACGAGGCATTGTTATCTGTCCCTGCTTCATTGCGGCCCAAGGCGCGCGTCATCAGGATGAACAAGTTTAGCCCCGAGGAAATCGGGGCCATGCATTCCGGCAAGCATTGACCAACCATACACGAAGGGAGAATCCATGCAATCGAAAATCCATCCGTTTCCGATAACGCTGCTCGGCGCGGTCGTCACGCTCGTCGTCGCCGTCTATTGCTATCAGTTCGGGGGCAGCACGATGCTCCTCGGCACCTGCGCGGTTCTTTCTATCCTTGTCGGCCTCGTTGTGGGCCTCAATTGGGTGGCATACCCGTGGCAGGTCGCGCTGATCGGCGGGATACCGGGTGTGATGTTTTTATTGTGGAGAATGACTGCGATGACCGATCCGAACGAGCAGGCGCTCAACACCTCCCTCTTCGTCTTTCTTCCGACTGTGGCGATTGTTGCTACGTATGCCGGCGCGCTTGCCGGGAGATGGAGGGCGATAAAGAGGAAAGCAGCAGACTAGGCGAGATCCGCAAAACCGGGTCGATCGCCAGTGGCGGTAGTATGAAGGTGATTCAAATACCGTTCGCGTTACGGCAACGTCGACGAAACGAAATGTGAACAAGTAGTTGTACACGCTCTCGTGTTCTGATAGCGGGGGCGTTTTTCAGCAGCACCCGTACTCCGGCGGCGAGAAATTTCGCTCGGTGGCCAGGACGGGCTGCCCCGCGACCGAGTACTCCCCCTTCGCGAGGACCTTATACCACTTTCGCATCGCTTCAAGCAAAATTATCACAGCGCAGGCCATGATGATCACTGTCATAATGATGTCGACAATGCCCTGGGATGCTGTGGCGGCATTTCGTGCTAAAGGAAGGAAATTATCGAAAATGTTTTCCCAACAGGCGACGAGAGTCGTTGTCGATACAAATAACATCGGTATGAGCGTCACCCACACGTAGCGCACTTTCCCTGCATTGATGATTGCTGTCGTCGCCACGGCAAGCGCGACCCCGGCAAGCAGCTGGTTCGCGGTCCCGAACATCGGCCATATGGTGCTGATACTCCCCTGCCAGATGAAATACGCCCAGGCGAGGACCACCAGCAATGTAGAGATCAGGGTGCCCGGCAGCCAGTTCGTAATCTCAAACCTCTTCCATACTCTTCCGCCGAACTCCTGCACCAGGAATCTCGCGACGCGGGTCCCCGTGTCAATCGTCGTCAGAATGAACAGCGCTTCGAACATGATCGCGAAGTGGTACCAGTACGACATGAGGCCGACCATTCCGGGAATGCCCGAAAAGATCTGCGCGAATCCTACAGCGAGCGACACTGCGCCCCCGGGCCTGCCGGCAACGGTCTCGCCCACTTCCTGAGATAAAAATTGAAGGTTTTGCGGAGTCATGCCAAGCGCCGCAAACTTTTCAGGGGACAGGTTGATGGCAAAATAATCTTCGGGGAACAGCGAGCTCGATGCGATAAGCGCGACGACCCCGACAAGTCCCTCCATGAGCATTGCCCCGTACCCGATCATCCGGGCATCGGTTTCCTTTGCCAGCATTTTTGGAGTTGTCCCGGATGAGACGAGCGCGTGGAATCCGGAGATCGCTCCGCACGCAATGGTAATAAACACGAACGGGAAGACCTTCCCCGGGATGATCGGCCCTCCTCCGCTGACGTACTCGGTAAACGCGGGCATCTTGAGATCGGGGTGAACGATAAACACGCCGATTACCAGGGCGGCGATCGTGCCGATCTTCATGTACGAGCTGAGGTAATCGCGGGGACAAAGAAGGAGCCAGACCGGCAGCACCGAGGCGATAAATCCGTACGCGGCAATGGCGATGATGATTCCTTCACGGGAAAGCGTGAAGCTCGACGCGAGGAAGGAACCGGGAATCTTGCTCCCGAGAATCACGGCAAGAATCGTTCCGACGACGCCGATAACGCTCGCCTCACCTACTTTGCCGGGACGGATCTTATACATCCAGAGGCCGACGAAGAGCGCCACGGGAACAGTCATCGCGATCGTGAATGTCCCCCAGGAGCTTTCGCGGAGAGCATTCACCACCGCGAGGCCAAGCCCCGCAAGAGCGATGATGACAATGATGAGGATAGCAATCGAGCCGACGAGGCCTGCCACAGGGCTGATCTCATGACGGGCGATTTCGGCAAGCGACCTTCCCCTCCTCCGGATCGAGGCGGCAAGGATTACGAAATCATGAACCGCTCCTCCGAGGCAAACGCCGATGACAAGCCAGAGAAATCCCGGAAGAAATCCAAATTGCGTGGCGAGAACCGGGCCGATGAGGGGCCCGGCGCCTGAGATCGCGGCAAAATGATGCCCGAAGAGAACCCATTTGTTTGTCGGATGATAATTTTGGCCGTCATAGAGCGTGTGCGACGGCGTCTCCCGCTTGTTGTCAAGCGCGACGACCTTTGCCGCAATAAAGGCGCTATAGTAACGGTAGGCGATCGCCATCACGGCGAGAGCGCCAATGAGGAGGGGAAAGGCGTTCATGAGCTAAAACGCATCGACAAGGTGCAAAATTACGGGCACTTCGCCGTTGTATTTAATAGATATGACATCGAAGCGGCAGTTGTTCTCTTCGATATTATTTCTGAGCATGTATCCTTGCGCGATTTTGCACAGCTGTTTGTGCTTCCATGTTGTGACGGCGTCTTCCGGCTCTCCGAAGCTATCAGAGCGCCGGGATTTCACTTCGACAAAGACAAACTGATCCTCATCTTTGGCAACGATATCAATTTCGCCTCGGTGAAAACGGAAGTTGCGTTGCAGGATACGATACCCTTTTTTCTCCAAATAGTCAACCGCTATGGTTTCTCCGTCGCCGCCCCGCCGGCGCGTGTTCATGCCTCAGCATCTCCGTTCCGGGAGACACGGAAGCTTTTGCGGTGAATCCCGCACTGGCCGAATTTTTGGAGGGCATTGAGATGCTGCTGCGTCGCGTATCCCTTGTGCTGTGCGAACCCGTACTGAGGATAATAACTGTCGTACACCGCCATCATCTTGTCGCGGGTAACCTTCGCGATGATCGATGCAGCGGCGATGGAAAAACACTTCGCGTCGCCGTCGACGATCGCCGTGAAGGGAATGACGGAGGCCTGGTAGCGCGGTCCGTCGATGAGCAGGTGCTGGGGGACGCGCTGAAGGCGCGCGACCGCCTCTGCCATAGCGCGGAGGCTTGCCTTATAGATGTTGATTTCGTCGATCACGTCGTGCGGGACTATGCCGACGGCAAAGGAAAGCGCCTTTTCGACGATCTTATGGTAAAGCTCTTCCCGCTCCTGCGGCATGAGTTTTTTGGAATCGTCGACCCCCTTGATGCGCGTGGCGGGAGGCAGGATGACCGCGGCAGCAACGACAGGACCCGCAAGGGGGCCTCTTCCCACCTCGTCGATGCCGGCGATGAACTCGACTCCCGTTTTCCAAATTTCCTTTTCGAACCTGAAATGAACCATCAGAATGAATTCATCAGTCCGACATGGAGCTTCGCTTCGCTGAACGCATCCCCCTCTCCGAGGGCGATGCTGACGCCGATGTTGCCGATGACGGTCTGGACGCGAACCCCGACTCCGTACCCGTAGGTGACATGCTGAACGGACGGCTGCCCGAGCTGGTCGTCTCCCGGAAGGAAATAATACCCGGTGTCGAAGAATCCATAGAAAAATGTCCGGATGCCCGTCATGAATCGGTATTCGGCATTCGTCCAGGCGACACGGGATCCGATAAACTGGTTTTCCCGGAACCCGCGCAGGGTATTCGTTCCGCCGAAACGGAAGCGGTCGCTGACCTCGATATTATCGGAAGTCAGCTGCCGGCCGTGCATGCCGAGGGCGACGACCTGGCGTTCAATCGGCTGAACGTAGAGCTCCGCGTCGACACTCACTTTTTGCACGGTGCTGTTATGTTGAGCGATCGGGCCGGGGGCGCTGTAGATTTTCTTGCTCCCGATAAGATAATCGGTGACGTAATGAATGCCGGATGTCGGCGCGACAATGTCGTCGCGTGAGTCGTACTGGAGCGTGACGCCCGCCGTGAGCGTCCTGCTGTTGGAGACGGCCTGCGACGCGATCGTGGTTGACGGGATGATGTTCTCCTGCTGGAGCGTTCCCCCGGCGGAGAAGACATCTGAAAACATCAGCTCCGCGCGCAGGCCGGCGACGCGCCGCACATAGATGGAATCCTGCTGCCGCTGAAAGAAACTGCCGCTGAGATTGACCGGGAAATCGAGCACCCACGGCTCGGAGTATTGCACGCCGACCTCCTGGGAAAGGCGGTCGTCCCGCTGCCAGCGGACATCGAGTTTCCGTGCGGTGCCGAAGAGGTTTCGCATCGTCACGCTCACCATTCCCGTAACGAATCCCGATTCATCCGCCTGGTTTCCCGGAACGTAGCCGATGACGCCGTCAAAGGTGTTCGTACTCCCCTCCTCGACGGAGAGCAGCAACTCCCCTCCCTCTTTTCCCGCGTAGAGCTGTGGCTCATCGACTCTCGAAAAGATATTCATTCTCATAAGGCCCTGCCGGATGCGCCTGATTTTGTCTTCGTTGTAGAGTTCGGGGGGCGAGATACGCGCCTCCCTGACAATAACATGCTCGCTTGTTTCTTTATTACCTTCGACACGGATCTCGTTGATGGTCGTTTTGGCCCCTTCGTCGACCGAGAGTTTGACCGCGAGGCGGCGCAAGCTGTCGACGGAGATGTCGCCGACTGTCACGGTGGCGTAGGGGAAACCGGCGCGTTCGTATTGCCCGACAATTGATGAAATATCGGCCTCCAGAACTTTTGGGTTAAGAACGGCGCCGACCCGTGTTCCGAACGGGTCGAGAAGGACGGGTGTCGCGAGCGAGGCATTCCCTTCAATGAGAATGCTGCCGACGTCCGACCGGGGTCCCTCGCTAATGACAATGTTCAGCTCAATTGATTCGGCGGCCATATGTTCCGTCTGGTACCTCACAGCGGCAAAATAGTAACCCCCTTCACGGTACCGCCGGAGGATGTTATCCTTATCGAGCGACCAGCGGAGTGAATCGAACGAAGAGGCCGTCTTCGTAGCGATAATATCGAGAATCTCGCGGCTGCCGAAGGCGGCATTGCCGGAGACCGTTATCTTCGTGATATTCTGGGAGAATGCGGAGGCGGTTACTGCAAGAACAATTGAAGCAATGCGCGCAAGGAACATACTGCGGGGACTACCGCGGCCGTGGCCGCGTACTGAAGTCGTCCCAAATCGGCGTCTGCAACTTGTAGTCACCGAAGCCGCTGACGTCTACAAATACGAATTCCCGGCTCTTTTCATAATATGTCCATATTTCGTATGGACGCGCGTCAGTGTCGAAGGGATGCCGCTCAATGTTGCTCGGAGCGCCGAAAATGATGTACACCATGCCCATGTCGGTCTTCCATCCGTCGTAGTAATGGGTAAAGTGCTTGTTGGCGTAATCGACCCGGGCAAAATATTCTTCCATCAGCTCGTTGCGCTCCGTATTCGGGCTGGGATCTTTCTTCTTCCAGAACTCGAGGAATTTTTCCCGCTTCGTCACAGCATCCATGAGCTTTATGCGCTCAACATCATCCTTGTCCATGATGTACTGCATCTGATCGAGCGCCAGGTCCAGATCGCCTATCGTCGTCGGGAGCCCTCTCCAGTGAATCTCAAACGTCCGGATTGAACTCGAAGCGGAGTCAATATACGCGTGCGGCCTGGAAGATGTCGGAATTGTATTCACGCTCAACAGATACACACCTGCCGGCATCTGAGCTGTGCGAACATTGCAGAAGCAGGCGCTGCGAAGGGAATCAAGCGCCTGCCTGCACGAATCCCGCCTGATAACTTCTTTTTTGCCGTTGAGAATGCTCACGAGGATCGTGGCGGAATCCGCCGACGTGCGGTTATAGGCTTCGAAGAAAATATAGAACCCCTGCTGGAGATCGCCGACGCTTCCCGAAATATTGGGATAAACGACCTTGCTCGGGCCGTCGAGGTTCAGCCGCTTGACGATCATGACGTCGCTTGTCGCGAACAGGCCCGGCGAGAAATCCCTTACGGAGATCTGCCGTTTCCTCCGGAAGGTCTTCTTCGTATCGCTGTCGGTAATCTGGATCGCGAGAATATATTCTTTCGGAGGCAGGATGAACGAGCGCTGCGCCAGGTCGGACTGCTTGGTCGAGATGGACTCGTTATAATCGCGCGTCTCGACCGTCTTCCTCCACCATTTTTCGTCGATGAGCTTGTTGTCGGAGTCGTAAAAGCTCATCGTCACTTCATAGTTCGAAGAAAAGACCTGTCCGACGTTCGTGAAGTGAAGCTGTTCATACGGCACCTCGAGGTAGACGTCGAGGCGGCTCATACCCTTCTGGTCCGACATAAAGCTCAGCGCGTCGAAGTAGAATTGCGGAACATCGACTGGCATCTCTTCCGCCGGCTGAACGTCAGCCTGGGCATGGAGCCGGGGCCGCGCGCATAAGAGCGTAAGGCCAAGCAGGGTTATGAGGGATCCGGTTTTCATGAATGCTGATGCTGTTGACGCTTCCCCTGTGTGTTCGAAGGCCCGGTTGTCTGATCTGCCGGAACGGCGAACAGATCGTACTCATCTCCATCAACAATTGTCACGTCGTGAAAGTGTCCGACGGCAAAATGAGCGGACGAATGAACGCTGACTTCGTTGTCGATTTCCGGGGCGTCGAACTCGGTTCTTCCGAACGAAACCTCCCCCTCTTTCGAATCGATCAGCACTCTGACGGTCTTGCCGTAGAATCGTTCATTGTTCGCGCCGGAAATCTCGCGCTGTGCTTCCATAATCATATTATGCCGTTCCGTCTTGACCTCTTGCGGAACCGGGTCGCCGAGCGGATATGCCGTAGTTCCGTCCTCCTGCGAGTAGGTAAACACTCCCAGCCGCTCGAATCGCGCTTCCTTCACAAACGCAAGAAGCTCCTTGAACTCCTTTTCCCCCTCGTTCGGGTAACCGACGATGAGGGTCGTGCGCAGCGCGATGCCGGGGACGTTCGTCCGAATTCGGTCGATGAGCCCGCGGAGCCGGTCCGATGTAATCCCGCGCCGCATCGATGTCAGCACCGGGTCCGCGACATGTTGAACCGGCATGTCGAGGTACTGACAAAGCTTGGGGTTCTTTCCGAATTGATCGAGAATGTCTTCCGGGAATCCGGTGGGAAACGCGTAGAGAAGCCTGATCCATTCGATGCCTTCGACCGCGGCGAGCTTCTCGAGAACTTCCGCAAGCACCCGCTTGCCGTAGAGATCGAGTCCGTAGTACGTGCTGTCCTGCGCGATGAGGATGAGCTCTTTGACTCCAAGCGCCGCGAGGCGTTGTGCTTCAAGCAGGATGCGCTCGATCGGCTTGCTCGTATGGGTGCCACGCATCAACGGAATGGAACAGAACGAGCAGGGACGGTCGCACCCCTCGGAAATCTTCAGGTAGGCGAAATGCTGAGGCGTCGTGAGCATCCGTTCCCCCAGGAGCTCGTACTTGTACGCGCCTCCAAGGACTTCAACGACCTGATCCATCTTATTCGCTCCGACGAACTCGTCGACTTCCGGTATTTCTTTTCGAAGGTCGTTCGCGTACCGCTCCGACAGGCAGCCCATAACGATGACTTTCTTGAGCTTTCCCTCTTTTTTTAACTGTACCGCGTGAAGAATCGTGTCGATGGATTCCTGCTTTGCCGCTTCGATGAATCCGCAGGTATTGATGACCGCGATCTCCGCCGTCTCCCCGTCGTTACTGACGCTGAACTCATTATGCTCCAGCTGGCTCATGAGAACCTCCGAATCGACGAGATTCTTGGAGCAGCCGAGAGTGATGACCTTTACCAGCGGTTTTTTTTCGCCCTTTTTCATTACGAGAAGAAGACGTAGTCTATATAATAATACACAAGGGGAGCTACCAAAAGCAAACTATCGAACCGGTCCAGCGCGCCTCCGTGCCCCGGAATGAGGGTGCCGGAGTCCTTCACCCCCGCGTCCCGTTTAAGTAAGGATTCAAACAGATCCCCGATCTGGCCGATTGTGCCCACGATGATCCCGACGATGATCGCGGCCCCGAGCGGCAGGAAGTCGAGCACAAGGTATTTGGCGGCACAGGCCGCCGCTATGGCAAAGATAAATCCGAAGATGGCCCCTTCCCAGCTCTTATTCGGGCTTACGCGCGGAAAGAGCTTATGTTTCCCCATCGCCGTTCCGGCGTGGAACGCCGCGCTGTCGCAGATCCAGATCATCGCAAAGAGCGATATAACCATGAACCCGCCGAAGCGGTAAATCCTGTCGGGATCGGAGATGCCGAGCTGCGTTACAAAAAGACGGTAGACGACGGGATCCTGCGACGTGAAGAGCTCCCGCAGGCCCACGAATGTCCCGAAGAACAGGGAAACGTAGAGAATTCCGAAGAGCGTCGTCGAGACGTTCGTGATCGCTGATCCTTTATCGCGGAACAGCTCGACGATGCCGATGAGGCAGCTTCCAAGAATAATGATCATGAAGAGAAGCTGCGTTTGGGAGGGATACGGAATGGCCACCCCCGATTTCAGGAATGCTCCGACGATGAAGGCCTGGAGCTTCAGATGATAGAACGAAAGATTCACGAGAAACCCAACGAAGATTCCAAGCGTTGCCTGGGGATTGCCTCCCTTCGCTTTCGCGAGGCCGTAAAACTCGTGAAGCGCCAGGGCTGACGCCGCTGCCACGAACAAGAAAAAGTACAGGTCGCCGGCCATGCAGATCGCGATGATGATCGGAATGGCGACAACCGCCGTAAGAATACGCTTTGTCAAATTATTCAAATGATCTCCGGGAAATTAGTACGCCGTCATTGGGCGGAGGGCAATTCCTGCCCGGGTTTGGTAATGTGTATGAAGTAATAGGTCGAAAGCAAAAAGATGACTCCGAAGAACCAGAACGTCCCGAGGAGCATGGGAACGGACATCGAGTGCACGCTTCCGGTCACGACGGCGTCGTCATCCTGCTGGATATAGACCGCGACGCAGGCGATCGTGTTATTAACAAAATGTGCGACGACCGAGACCCAAAGGTTATTTGCCCGCATCGCCAGGAACCCGAGATAGACGCCAAGGACGGCAAGCGGAACCAGGGCGAACGGGTTCAGATGGTAAAGTCCGAAGATGATGCCTGTGAGGACGATGCCGTTATACTTTCCGAGGCCCTTCTCAAAGCTTCGCTGGACAAGCCCCCGGAAGTGAATCTCTTCGACGATGGCCGGGACAAGCGCTATGGTCGCGATGACCAGGAGGAGTTCGGGGATGCTGCTTGCTCCGACCATCACTCCCATGGCCTGCTCAATAAGATGTTTATACTTCTCCAGGTAGGACTGCATCTCTTCGGGAACAGGAATCTTTTCCTGGACAAAAAGATAGATCTGGAGCATTTGCTGAAGCGAATAGACCCCGACCAGGGGAATCAACAGGGTACGCCAGTCCGGCGTTCGTATGCGCAGATACTCAAGCGGCGAAAACGTGGCGAGGCGGACCAGGAGAAGCGTGGGAACGAGGAGGAACACGAACTGGCTGACTCCCGTTACCGCACGAAACGCGTTGACATTCTGCGGGGTCGGCGTTTCTCCTACAAGGAAATACGCGATGACGCTGCCCAGGATCTCGTACGAAAAGAACGCGACGATGAGTGCAAGAACGCCGAACATGACCGGGGATATTCCGTGCCGCTCAAGAAATGTCTGTCTCGGCGGAGGAAGCGGCTCCTGAATATGAATCTGCTCCGGTGTCTCGTTCATCGGCCGCGGGCCCGGAGCTTGATCATCGCCGCCAGCAGGGGAATCATGATCTCATGGTGGCCGGTGAAGAGAAATCCCTTTCCGGAGTTCGCGGTCGGACGCTGAACCACGTTCAGCCGTGAGCGGTATTGCTGAATCATGTCGAAGTTGGCGCTCGTGAACCCGCGCGCCTTGTGTCCCACGTTGCGGGCGACGGTCAGCGCTTTGAGAAATACTTCGGGCAGAACGACGGCGGAACCGACGTTCATCACGACGCCGCCCTGAAGATCTTTCACGCAATTGCAGAGTATCTTGAAATCACGGAAGCTCAGCTCGCCCGTCGCAGCCCCGTCCATGGTCGGTTGCTGATGAACAATATCGGTGCCGATCGCGGCATGGACCGTCACCGGGACGCTGAGGCGGTAGCATTCGGCAAGGATGCTGATCTTTCGGTTGGGAGAGCGCTGGAGAGCCATCCCGAGCGCTTCGCCGTAGCCGAGATCTTCGTCTGCCATCGCCCGGTCGAGCGTTCCGTTGATAAAATCGCCGGTCTCTCTCGACATTCCGAACGTTCCGGTCGCGAGATATTTCTGAACGTCTTCGGAGGTCGTTCCGAACAATGCCGTCTCGACGTCGTGAATTGCCGCCGCGCTGTTCATGGCGATGCACGTGACGATCTTCCGCCGCACGAGATCGATGAGCACCGGAGCGAGGCCCACTTTTATGACATGCGCGCCAATGAGGACAATAACCGGCTTGTTCTTCTGTCTCGACGCAACGATCGTCCCTGCGAAATCTCTCAGATCCTGCGCCACGAGAATATGGGGGAGCCCGTCGACGAACCGGGCAAAGGTCTCGCGTTTCGGATCGAATACTTTCGCAAAATCTCCGGAACGGACCTTGCTTTTTCGCTTGCCGATGGAGATCGTTCTGATCTTACTGAAATCGATTTGTCGGTATTTGGCCATGTGATTTCCTAGTCGTCGTTCGTCTTCGCTTTAATCGTGCCGTTGATCCCGCGATATTCGATAAGTTCGGAATCGATGGAACCGATTGCAACCTTCGAGCTCACCCTGACCGGGATCTTGCGTTCGTCGTCGGTGAGCCAGACGTACACTTTGCCTTCGCTCTTGAACAATCCCCCCTCCCTGGCGAGAGGTTCAACGACGATGCATTTGAACTTCCCCGCCTGAACCTCTATTTCCTGCCGTCCTTTGAAGCGCACGTCGAGCTCGTACGTCGAGTCTTTGTAAAAATTCTGCAGGTGAATCCGTTGACCCGGCTTGAAATCGGTGTAATCCACCGTGCGCGCGAAATAGAACGCGGACATGATGTCGTGGACATACGGGGGAATCTTATACTCTCCTTCGGTCGTCCTGGCGACGTGGTTTTTCTGATCGAACTCCGCGATAAAATCGCGCGTATATCCCCCCTCGCGGATATGCTGCTCGAACTTCCAGGGAAACATTCCTGCCGCGTCAAGATAGGTCCTGTACCGGTCGCGGACTTTGTAGACGAGGTCGAAGAACGATTTCGAGTCGACCGTGAAGTTTACCTCGAGGCATTTTCTGTTGTTGTAGAGCGTGTCGTTCACCCTCATGACCGCTTCGCCGACGGTGATGAACTCGTAGTTCACGTCGAAACGGAGATACTCTCCCCCTTTGAATGCCTCGTTCGGATAGCTGCGCAGGGTGTCGACGCGCTTCGATGCTGAAGAATCGGAGGCCGGCGGCGACGGGGTACCGGCAGGCGCTGCATATGCTACTCCCGAGAGTATGAGAATCAATATGAACAAGCGCTTTGTCATCGTAAACTCTTATCCATTACACTCCCGGCATGAACGTCGTGTTCCCCGGAAAGAATCTTCGCGGCTGCCTCAAATACCTGATCAACAGGAATGGAATCCATGCATTCACAGCTGGTTCCGCGCTCGCCGGTGCATTGCGCGCAATTCATCGGCCGGTTTGCCGGAGAAAAAGTGACTTTTTTGTCAGTGTACGGCCCCCAGCGGGCGGCGCTTAACGGCAGCAAATGAGGATACAGGCCGATGACCTGCGTTCCGACCGCGGCCGCGACATGGATCGTTCCGGTCGAATTGGAGATAAAGAGCGAAGCGCGCTTTGCGAGCGCCGCATACTCGCCGAGCGTCAGCCGGTTTACGACTGAAATCGCGGAGGTTCCGATGATCGATTGCACCTTTCCGACGACGCCCTCCTCGCCCGCTCCGCCGGTGACGATGACTCTCACGTCTCTGAGCTCAGAAAGCTTTCTTCCCAGCGCGCCGAAGTTCGCGGGGCTCCATTCGCGGGCCGAGCCGCCGCTCCCCGGATGCAGGATGACGATGCGGTCCTCGCGTTCAATCCCCGATTCGCGGAGAAGACTGTGGACTTTTTCCGACGCGGCCCCGGAAACCTCCAGTGCGGGAGATGGCGGCGCGGCATTCGCGGGATAACCGAGCGCAGTCAGAAGATTGAGATTGTACTCCAGCTCGTGACGCTCGGCATTTTTTCGATGTTCGAAAATTCTTCGGTTGAAAAGAAACGAGTACCATCTGTACCCGGTCCCCACGCGAACGGGAATCCCCGCCAGCCACGTGATGAGGGCGGCGCGAAACCTCGGGTACGTGTGAAACACCACGTCGAATTTTCTCCCGCGCAACGCGCGCACGAGAGAGTGAACGGGAAGTAACCCCTTACCGTCGTCGTAATAGACGACGTCGTCTACCGCGGTATCATGTTCCACGAGTTCTGCAGTGTAACACCGGATGAGCATCGAAATATGTGCGGAGGGGATATGGTGTTTCAGGGCGTGCGCCATCGGGAGCGTGAGGAGGACATCCCCGATTCGGTCGGTACGAACAATCAAGATGCGCTTGTTTTCCTGCTGCAATATCGCTAAAACTCCTCAACACATCGCGTGTTCGACATACGATAATATACGTGGATTGGGACTGATTTCCAATGCGGATACGCTATCAAGGGGATGATTTGACGCAGGAACCACTTGTCCTGCAAAGACCCCGTCTCCTCACTGATAGGTGATGCGGTAAATGGCCCCGGCCATATCATCGGACACCAGAAGCGATCCGTCCGGCATGACGAGGACATCGACGGGCCTTCCGGACACCCGGCCGCCGTGGAGCCAGCCCTCGGCAAACGTCTCGTAACTCACCGCGCTGTTATTGTTCAGCCGCACGAGCGTAATCCGGTAACCGATTTTTGTGCTTCGGTTCCATGAACCATGTTCGGCGATGAAGATCTGGTTGCGGTACTGTTCGGGGAACATCGTCCCGTTATAGAATCTCATTCCGAGCGCGGCGACGTGCGGGCCAAGATTGATCGCGGGGGCGACGAAATCACTGCACGGATGTTTGCTCCCGAATTCGGGATCGGGAATCGTCCCGCCATGGCAATAGGGGAAGCCGAAATTTTGTCCGGCTGCCGTCGCATGATTCAGCTCATCCGGCGGAGTGTCGTCGCCAAGCATATCGCGGCCGTTGTCGGTGAACCACAGCTCCTTCGTTCGCGGATCCCAATCAAATCCGACCGTGTTGCGGATGCCTTTCGCGTACATTTCCAGGTTGCTGCCGTCAGGATTCATCCGCATTATGCTCGCGTACGGATCGGGCATTTCGCAGATATTGCATGGGGCGCCGATTGGGACGTAGAGTTTATTGTCGGGGCCGATCCGGATGAATTTCCATCCATGGAGAGCGTCGGAAGGAAAATGATCGTTGACGACGACAGGATCGGAAAGATGCGTGAGCCTGCTCTCCGCGGAGTCGTATTTAATCACCCGGTTGATTTCGGCGACATAGAGCGCGCCGCCGTAGAAGGCAACGCCGTTAGGTTCGTTGAGGCCGCTCGCGATCGTCAGGACCTTGTCCGCTCCGTTGTTCGCTTCAGGGATCGCGTAGACACTCCCCTCGCGGGTGCCGACAAAGAGAATGTTGCCCGGGCTGAGCACCATGGAGCGCGCGCCCGGCACATGATCGGCAAACATTGTGATTTGAAATCCCGCGGGAAGTTTCATGCCCTGAATCGTCCCCCCTGGCGGCTGATCGGGCGTATCGCCCGAAGTACGCTGGCCATTGCACGCCAGCGAGGTCGCGACGAGCAGAAGCGCAATGAGCAGTCCTCTCAGCGGAACGGCTCTCCGGAAGCGGTCGTGATACCTACGCATGCATTGTTCGAATTTGAGGCACTTCAATAGTGCGGATTCCATGACAGGGGTCCTCCACCGTGCGGACGATCGCACTGATCATTTGTTCTATCGTTACAAGTCCCAACCTCAGCGCTGTATCCCGCATCGAGGGTATGCGTTCGCAGAGCCGGTAGACCGGCCGGGCGATGAGCGGCCATCGATGCCCTTCTCCCACAACGTACCAGGGCCGAAGAATTGTCGCGTTGAGCTTTCGTTCTCTTAACAGTTCTTCGCACTCGGCGCGCACCTTGACATATTCTTTCATGACGGGAGCCGGCTGCGCGACGCTTATATAGACAAAATGTTGAACGCCTGCTTCCGCCGCCGCATTGATCGAAGCTCTCCCGGACACAAGATCTATCGCACGGAACTGTCGTGCCTTCGCCGGGCCCGGATGCGGGACTCCCACCATTTGTATGAACGTATCGGAGGGAAGAATAGATTCCGCGAAAGTTTCCTTCAGAAGGGGATCTCCGGGCACGGGGATGCACAACGGAGGTAATTTGGATTCGGAGCCTTTGCGGACCATGGCGCGCACAACATGTCCCCGCTGAAGAAGCACCGGGATGAGATGCCTGCCAATGTAACCCGTGCCGCCCGCGATGAAGACATTCCTCGCCACAGGTCGTGGCACGCTACTTTACGAGCATCATGGCTTTTACCTCCTGGAAACTGCCGCTCTGCATACGACAATAGTACGTACCGGACGGCAATCCTTCGGCGTCGAACGTCACGTCGTGTTCGCCCGCAGGAAGCTCGTTATCGAGGAGTGTCTGAACCTCTCTTCCGGTCGTGTCGAAGATCTTGATTTGCACATGATCTCCGGCCGAATGGAAGGATATTCGCGTTGATGGGTTGAATGGGTTTGGATAATTCTGACGGAGCGCGATGCTGCCGGGCAGCTCTTCGCTCGATGGCCCCTTGAGATATTCCGGCTCGATAAGGGGAAGCTCCTGAAAATTCTGGAGCAGGACGTCGCTGAGCATCTGCGGTGAAGCGCCGAACCATTGGTGCAGCAACGAGGCATAAATCGAGCGAAAATCGTATTGCATCGGGATGTTATCGTTGACTGTCGCAGCCGGCGGGATAAGAGGGTTCGAGCCGAAGATCGCGTGCCGGATTCTCGTCCCGAAAATAAAGACCGGTGCCGCCGCTCCGTGATCAGTGCCGAAGCTCGCGTTGGATTTTATTCTTCTTCCGAACTCAGAGAAGGTCATTCCGACGACCCGCCCTTCCACCCCGAGAAGCCGGATGTCATCCTGAAACGCGAGGATGGCGTTTGAGAGCTTTCCGAGGAGATTGGCGTGCGCGCCCAGCTCCGTCGCCGCGCTGTCGACCTGTGAAGAGTGCGTGTCGAATCCGCCGATGTTGACGACGTAGATCCGCGTCTTCAAACCGCCGGCGATCAGCTGTGCGACAATTTTCAACTGATCGGCAAGCGAATTGGAACCCTCCGCCGGATACAGCGGCGAACGGTTCGCCGCCTTCCCCGCCGCCGCCGTAATCACCTGGGCATACTGCTGCGTCTGCTGCGCCACCTGCCGGATGAACGTGAGCTCGTGGCCCGCGGGAGTATTCGGCGCCGTGTCGGTGCCGCCGGTAACCAATTGATAGAAGGACGTAGGGCTTGTAATCGCCATTCCCATCGATCCCCCGGCCCCTTGCAGGCCCGAAGAGACGACGGATCCGATCTGAATCGCCAGCGGATCGGGCATCGACGAATTCGGATAGCCGTTGGGAAATCCGGGAAAGGCGTCGTCGAGATATCTACCCATCCAGCCTGTCGTAAGGATCTGATCGGAATCGGAGGCGGTAAGCCAGATATCGGTCGCCCGGAAATGCGAGAAGTTCGGATTGGGATATCCCACGCTTTGGACGACGGAGAGCTTGCCGTTGCCGTAGAGGTCCTGGAGTCCGGTCATCGAAGGATGGAGGCCGGTGGCATCGGTGAGCTTCAGTACTTCCGATTCCGTAATGGCGATGTTTCCCCGCGCGTTTGTCAGGGCGGAATACTGGTCGAGAGGGATGACCATATTGAGTCCGTCGTTTCCGCCGTTGAGCTGCACGAGCACCAGCACGTGGTCGGAAGAGTTTGTCGCCCCGACCAGAGCGTTAAGAAATTTCGATCGGCCGTACGCCTTGATCGAGTACCCGCCGAGCGTAAACGCCAGCGCGGGGATGGGCAATGCCCGCCGGATGAACTCTCTTCGTTTCATCATGTGAGTTGATACTCCGCCATGCTCATCATGAAGCTCAGGAGCTCCTGTAATTTCGATTTTACCGCGGTCTTCTTCGTCGCGTTCCCCGGATCTGCCAGGTACGCGTTCCATTCAGACGTCCATTCGTAATCCGGCAGCCCCGGAATGAGCGTGTTCTTGAGGAATGCCTTTTGGTTATCCGTAATCGCGACCGGGAAGAGCAGTTGCGCGAACTCTGAAACGATAATGTTCGGGTTCGACGCGTCGGAAACCTGGAGCACGAACGCGAGAGGATCGATGACCAGCGTGAATCCGTCTTTCTTGTACCCGGGCGTGAGAAGTGTATCGGTAAACTTTGTTCTCTTCGGCAGGGTATCGGAGTTGATCCATATCTCATAGAACTGCGGCACCTGGTAATACGCCTGCCAGCCGGCGACGTTCGGAGGGTCGCCGATATCCTGCTGCATGCCCGCCGCCTGCGTCCGCAGATATTTCCAGTGATCGTACTGCGTCACATAGTCCGCCGGATCAGGAAACTGGACCGAGAAGAGCCGGCACGTTCCCACGCTCACCTCGGCGGGGTTCTTGATCATGCACCCCACGTTTACGGGATCGAAGAAGTGGGCGCTCTTGAGAAGCGTCGCGAGCACGGGAGCGACATCGTAATTATTCGTCCGGAGGATATTCGCGAGCGGAACGATAACGTTGGCTTCGGCGGCCGAATCGATCACATAATAGACGAAGTATCTATAGAGCTTCCGGCAGAGAAATTTTGCGGTCTCCTGCTGGTTGAAAATCATATCGAGGAACGCGTTGATTTCGGTCATGCCGGTCGCGTCGGTGCTTCCGCTAATGACTGTATTCCCGTAGTCCGCCGAGAACTGCTTGTTCGTGGTATCGTGGCGGGTCAGCGTGAAGTACGAATTTATGTTCGTCGCATCGTTGCGCCAGCCGGTCAGGACGCGGGCGGCGGCTTTGACATCGTCCTCCGTGTAGTTCGTATAGTTTCCCGGCGCGATTTCGGGGCCTTTGCCGATCGTAAAAAGCTCCTGGAGCTCGCGGCCATAATTTTCATTCGGCGTCGATTTCGAGTTTGTATTGCCGTTGAGATAGGCGAGCATCGCCGGATCGATCGT
>DATJGD010000068.1:0-12138 GCA_035495255.1 Bacteroidota bacterium
CTCGTCGGTGATCATGAACTCTTTGGTATCGATCCACTGCGCCTCTATCCCTTCCTCGTTCAGCACCGCCGCGACGATTCTCGAAGACAGAAGCTCGCCGTAGGAATAGAAGGAGTCCTTCGTCCGCGGGGTCAGTTCGCCAAGGATGGATACGCCGCGAACAAGCTGCTCAAGTTCCCTCATTGCCGTCGCAAGCACCTCTTGCAGCTGCTTGCACCGTGCCATATCCTTGATGCGTTCCTGAATGATCGCAGTATGCCGCTCAATGAGCTTCCTGAGCAGATCCAGTGCCTCGTCGGCCTTGCCCTCGGAAGCAAGCCTGCCGGCATTCTCAAGGGCATTTGTCGCCTGCGCGATGGCGGAGATGACGACGATCGGCGATTTCTGACGCCGGGTTTTGACGATTGACGCCACATTGTGCATCGCGGCCGCGTCCTGCGTCGACGTCCCGCCAAATTTCATTACGATCATAAAGTTCTATGTAATAGTCGGTGTTCAATATACCACTGCGAAGCCAGAGGTGCAACCAGCGTCTTGCAATAAATGAAAAACCGCCCCTCAGAAAGCATCCTGAAAGGCGGCTAATGGTCCTTCGTTACGGAGAGCCTAGTCTTTTTTCTTTTTATCCTGCTCGTGCAAAAACTTCTGCGTCCGGCGTTTGTTGATCAACACCACAAGATAAATAAACACTACAAGAACTATCCCTCCGGCTATTCCGATATTCAATCCAAGAAACTTAAAGATCTCCATTGGTTCTCCTTCAGCGTACTACATATACTACGTACAGCGAAATCAATAGTTAAACCTATTCGCGCGCTAAGCCGGGATTAACGATATCCGCGCCTATGTTTGACTTACGCCTGCTCTTGCCGTCGTGGCCGTTACCAGCTCTGTCCACTTTGGCCGCCTTGCCATTCTTCAGAAGCCCCAGCACGTCGCTGATCTCTGCCGCTGCTCCCTTATCCTGCCTCAGCTGGGCTACCATCCGGGCGTTCTCAAGCGCCACGCACACCGCGTCCGCGAACGACCGTATGACTTCGGCCTCTTCCTCAATGAACTCCGGGTTGCGGTTACGACCGACGACGAGGACACCGAACATCGAGTCATTCCCCTGGAGAGGGACTGCGACAACATGTTCACACTCCGGCCTCTTGCCGTCCGGATATTTTGACCGGGGATCTAAATGGGCATTGTTCACCAGCATCATCTTGCCGGATGATGCCGCTTCACCGACAATTCCCTCCCCGATCCGCACCGGAAACTTCGCGATCAGGCGGGCGAATGCAGTTTGTTTTGACAACGTGTGGGGGTTCAAACACTGGCCCTCCGGGTCATAGACGTAGATTCCGGCAAGTTCGTGCTGGACAAGTTTTTCTACCCCGCCGATAATCTGGTGGAAGATCGCTGAAACGCCGGCGTGATGAAGAACCAGCGCATTGGTCTCTTCGAGGGTCCGGAGACGGAGAGATTTTTGTTTGACATCATACACCAACCGCTGGACCTGCTCGTTGGCCCTTTGCAGTTCGTCGGTATACTGGACGTTTGTTACGTCCCGTATCGTGCAGACCTGGCCGCTGATCCCATCCGCCAGGCTCGCGTACTTTGACATGGCGACGCTGACGATGAGCTTCTTATTGTCGGCCCGGCGCCAGGTCAGCGGAATGTTCTTGACAGAGCCTTCCTTCGTCACGCGCCGGAACATCTCCTTTGCTTTTCCGGCGTCGACGGGATCGATCCACGGGTACGGCTGCGCCATTCCGACGATTTCCTCTTTGCTTCTGCCAAGCATCTTGCTGTGAGCGTTGTTCACCATGAGGATCTTGCCCTTGTTGTCGCAGACGCAAACGGCGTCTTCCATCGCTTCGATCATCTCCTGGAGCCTGTTTTCCTCATGCATCGAATGTTGCGAAAGAAGTTTTTCGTCGGTGAGGTCACGGCCAATGCCGATCGCGCCGGCAGGCTTACCCTTCTCGTCGTAATAGGATATGAATGTGGTGTCCGTCCAGAACGTGGTACCATCCTGCTTCTGGAGCTCGGTCTCCCCCGTCCATTGTCCCTTCTTTCTCAGCTCGTTGTAAATTTTCGCGACATACGCCGAGCGGACTTCCCGGCGGTACAACATCGACAATTTTTGATTGGTGAGGTATTCGCGCGTATATCCGAGCCGCTGACATGCGGCAGGGTTGACGTACAGCAGGCACCTGCACCAATCGGTGATGAAGACGATGTCGTTGGAATGCTGAGCCAGATCGAAGAGAATCCGCTGAGGGCTATTGAGAAGAATTTTACTGAAGTTTTTCATTGCCTACTTCTTTTTACACTCTTTTGAGGTTGTACCGGCGAGGGCGTCCTTCTTGTGGGTGATCTGCGTGGAGCTGCGTCCCCGCTCGTAATTTATCGGAATCCATTCCTTCCACTGCTCCGGGACGTCGGCTTCGGCGAAGATCGCCTCGACCGGACACTCCGGGACGCACGCGCCGCAGTCGATGCATTCATCCGGGTGGATATACAGCATGCGGTCGTCCTCATAAAAGCAATCGACCGGGCAGACTTCGACGCAGTCCGTGAATTTGCAATCCAGACAGGGTTCACAAACGATGTATGCCATAGAACACCTCTTGCAATGATTTGACGCGCGGGCTATCGCAACCCGATTACTATCCTTTGCCCTTCAGCTCGTCGAGAAACGCGACACCCCTGCGCAAATGAGGAATCACGATCGATCCTCCGACCGTCAGCGCGACACTGAAAATATCGAACATCTCCTCATCGGTTACGCCCAGTTCCTTGCACTGCATAATGTGATACGAGATGCAGTCGTCGCATCGCAGAACCATGGACGAGACGAGGCCGAGCATTTCTTTTGTCTTTTCATCGAGCGCGCCGCGCTCGTAGGTGAGGGTATCGACTCCAAAAAATCTCTTGATCGCGCGGTGATCCTGCTTGAGAATCCGCGCGTTCATCTTTTTGCGGAACGACTGGAATTCTTTTACACGTTTGCCCATATAGTCGAAGAGATCTTATAGAGTGGGTGACGAGCGAGTGTTACTTATCGTGGAGCTGAAGGGGATCGAACCCTCGGCCTCGTGAATGCCATTCACGCGCTCTCCCAGCTGAGCTACAGCCCCAATAATTGTGCAACAATTAGATCGAGAACACGAATAATATACTAAGAATGGCATCATGAATCAACTCAAGAACATCGTTTCATTGCATTTAGAGGCCTGTTTTCTTATTTTCAACATATGAAGAATCCGTTGCGTAACCTTTCCCCCCGCTCTGTTCGCATTCTCTATACTGCGGGGGCACTTTTCGCTCTCGCGGTCTGCACGGTACGGCTCCTCGATGTGATGGTGTTCAATGTCACGAGCAATGACGAGTGCGCATGGATACCGCTTCAGGGGAAAGAAGGCCTCCTGATTGAGAAGGTCGTTCCGGGGGGTGTTTCAGACCGGGCAGGCATCAGGAACGGCGATACCCTTCTCATGATCAACGGAACCAAGGTAAAAGGGGTCGGGGCCCAGGCGCTGATCGATTCGGTCCAGCGGGGGGACTATGCCACCTATGTCGTCAACAGGAACGGCTCCATCATCGAGGCGAAAGTTCAGATTCTGAAATTATTCGATGTCTTCGGCCTGTCCCTTTATCTGATCGGCTTCGGGTTCCTCGTCGTCGGCTACGTCGTCGTCATGACAAAACCCCAGGGGACGATTCAACGCATGTTCGGAGCCTACGGTGTCCTTGCGATGCTGCTCTTCGGCACGCTGCGATTTACCACGATTAATTTACCGCAGTGGGAGCTTTTGATTCTGTTAGCGATTCGGCTTGCAGCAGTCATCCTGGCGCCGCCGATGTTCGTGAAGTTTTTCCTGAACTTTCCGGTGCGGCGCAAGATCCTTGACAGGCGGTGGTTCTCTCCGGTGCTCTACGTCGTCAATATCCTGTCAGCGGTGACCCTCATAGTGAACCGGAATGCTCCCTTTCTCCCGACCGCCGTACAGGTACTACTCGGCAGCATGCCGATCTTCTTCTTTATCGCCGGCCTTTTTTGCTTCGCCTCAAGTTACTATCGGCACGTCCCGACAGCGCGAAGGAGCCAGCTGCGTCCTATACTCGTCTCCGTTATGATCGGCGTTGCGGCGTTCACATACCTCTTCACGGTGTTGATCGTCGACCAGTTCGCAATTTTTCTTAATCCCGTACTCATCATCCCGGCGTTCTTCCTTGCGGTCGTCCCGGTCGGATTCGGCTACGCGATCTTCCGCTACAGGCTCATGGACATCGACCTCGTCGTCAAGCGCAGCCTCATTTACGGCTCGGTGACCGCCGCGTTGGCCGCGATCTACCTGGTGACCGTCGTCGGCGTCGGAAGCATTTTCAGCTATATGTTCGGGACGGAGAACAACAAAGCCTTCAGCCTCGTCGCGTTCGTTATCATCGCGTTTGTGTTCGACCCCATCAAGCGCAAAGCCCAGGAGTCGATCGATAAAATATTTTACCAGGAACGGCGGAACTACCAGAAGGCGCTCCTTGAGTTCAGCCAGGAGCTCCCCCGCCAGATGAACCTTGAACAGATCCTCACTTCGATGGTGAACAGGATATCGGGGACGATGCACGTGGAAAAAGTTGCCGTCGTTCTCTGCGATCCGGCCGAGGGATGCACCAGCAAGAGTTACAATATAGCGTCCGAATGCTGCACGTTTGAAGAGCATACGGAAGGATTGCTCGAGCTTCTTCGGGCAACAAAAACGCCGCAGTCCTTTGCCCTGATCGAAGAAGAGCCCGAGCACGCGTTACTCGACGCCCAGGACAGGAAAAAGATCGTGGACGGAGGCGTTATACTCTCCGTGCCGATGTTCCTGCAGGACCGGATGATCGGCATGATTAACGTCGGCCCGAAGATGTCCGGCAAGATGTATTCCCAGGAAGACATCGACCTCCTATCGACTGTCGCAGGCCAGGCCGCCATCGCGATTGAAAACGCGCGCCTGCATGTCTCGGAAATTGAAAAGCATCAGATCGAAGAAGAACTGAAGCTGGCCTGGAAAATCCAGCAGGGCCTGCTGCCGAAGTCCAGCCCCGCGGTCGCGGGCCTGGACATCGCCGGCGTGACCGTTCCGGCGAAGACCGTTGGAGGAGATTATTTCGACTACATTACGCTTTCGCCCACGCGCGTTCTCGTCGTGATCGCCGACGTGTCGGGGAAAGGCATCTCCGCGGCGCTCTACATGTCGAAGGTACAGGGGATGGTTCAGCTCGCCTCGCAGATGTACTCGTCGCCGAAGGATATTCTCACGCACGTGAACCGCAAACTCTACGACACGATGGAGCGGAAGTATTTCATCACGATGATCGTCGCGTTGTTCGATACGGAACGCCGCGAGGTCCTCGTCTGCCGCGCCGGACATAACAAGGCACTTATCGGAACGAACGGCGACTTGTCATTTTTAAGCGGATCGGGGATCGGACTGGGCCTTGAGCGCGGGCCAATTTTCGAAAGCGAGCTGGAAGAAATCCGCCAGCCTCTTTCTTCCAAAGGCTTGTACTTCTTCTACACGGACGGCCTGACGGAAGCGATGGATAACGAACGTGAACAGTTCGGCGAGGAGGCCGTCCTCCAGCTGGCCCGCCGGCATTCCGGGAGGACCTCCTCGGATCTCCAGAAGTCGCTCTTAGACGCCGTGCGCGCGTTCCAAGGAACCGCCGAGCAGCACGACGATGTTACGATGGTAATAGTCAAGACAGATTGACACCCTCCCGAATAAATTCGGGAGATACTCAAGCAAACGATACTTGATGGGTCTGCCCGACCCGTAGAACATTAAGAGCGGCATTATGGTCTCTGTCGAGAATACAGCCGCAGGAACAGACGTGAACTCGATCAGACAACGATTTTGGAACTCGCTCACCGCACGCAGAACATAGTTGCGAGGTGCCATTGGGCTTGACTTTGGTGACTTCCCGCCCAGCTTCTTCCGCTTTGGCGCGAAGCATCTCAAAGAACAAGCCCCATGACGCATCAGCAATACTGCGTGAGAGATACTTATTCCGAATCATGCCATCGATTTTCAAATCTTCAATGAAAATTGTTTTGAAATCCCGGATGTAGCTATTGGAAACTTTATGAAGAAAATCCTTTCGTTGGTCTGCAATCTTTTCATACAACTTCGAAACGAGGCGTTTTGCTTTCTGTCGACGGTGGGAACCCTTCACTTTCCGGGAAAGCGATTGCTGTCGCCGGGCGAGAATATCCAGTGATTGTTTCAAAAACTTTGGATTTTTAACAACATTACCATCGGAATCAACAAGGAAATGTTTCAGCCCGACATCGATGCCAATATTTTTTTGGGATTCCGGAAATCGCCGGGCGGGCACATTATCGCAGGAAAAGGAGACAAACCATTTCCCTGTTCTCGCTCTGCGAACCGTTACAGTTTTGATTCTTCCTTCAATCGGTCGGGAGAGTTTGAGCTTAAAGGCACCTACGTTGGAAATGGCGAGGTAGTTGTTTTCAATGAGTTTCCAACCGCATTGTTTCAACGTGAAGGAGTCGTAGCGCTCTTTGGATTTGAATCGAGGGAAGCCGGATTTGCCCTGTTTACAGCGTTGAAAGAATGCCTGGAATGTGCGGTCAAGACGTTCAAGAACGTCCTGAAGAACTTGAGAACCGACTTGGGTGAATTCTGGAAATGTTCGTTTCAATTCCGGCAGTTGGTTCAGTTGGGAGTAAAGAGATATAGATTTACGGAATTGACCCCACAGCACAATCCTTTGCTCAAGCCCAAGATTGTAGAGAGTGTGGCAAAGTTCCAGCCAACGAAGCGCATTCGTTTCGGTTACGTGATGACAATAAGCACGATATTGAAATGTTCTGATCAAATCTTGCTTTGCTCCGCGATGATGTTTGGAATGTCTATAAATCCATATTGATAATAAGCCATTCCCAACGATTAAAAACAATACGGTATAGACCGTATTCACCTCCTCGATAAATCGAGGAGTTTTCTGGGTCGGAATCTAATCCTCACATCCTCGTCCATTATATGATACGCACTCTCGCTCTCGCAGCACCCATTCTCCTTGTCCTATGCGCGTTCCTCTCTAGCTGCAAAGACGACACTACCGATAACGGATTGCCCATCGATATCGTATTTCCCGACTCGAATGTCAGCTACGGAAGATACGTCCAGCCGCTCTTCGACAGGGGATGCGCGTTCAGCGGATGCCACGGGGAAGACACGTATGATTTCAGGGGATTCGCGCTGGACTCGTACGGGCATCTCATGTTCGGGACGCTTCAGGTAGTCATACCCGGAGACCCGAATAACAGCGATCTTGCCCGGAGGATCCAGGGGCTGGACAACAAACCGCGGATGCCGCTGAACCGTACTCCGTTAACGACGAACCAGATCAACGGGATCAAACGATGGATAAAGGAAGGGGCCCAGAATAACTAAGCTTCGAGCGTCACGAGGTGCGGAGGCGGAACGTATTTCTTTTCTGTGGGAGTCTTCTTCGCGCGTTTCTCAAACTCGTCGCGAAATTTTCTGACAAAACTCTGAATCGGCCACGCCGCGGCGTCTCCCAGGGCGCAGATGGTATTTCCTTCGATGTTATTCGCAACGTCCAGCAGCAGGTCGATGTCTTTCAGCGTCCCCTCCCCCGCCAAAAATCTTTGAAGGATCTTTTCCATCCAGCCGCATCCTTCCCTGCACGGGGTGCACTGTCCGCACGACTCATGGTGATAGAAATGGGTAATTCTTGTCAACACTTTCAGGATGTCGGTGTCCTCGTCCATGACGATGACGCCCGCGGTCCCGATCGAAGTACCGACGACCTTGAGAGCGTCGGCGTCCATATGGACTCCTTCGATCTCTTCCCCCCGCAGCCACATCGTTGAAGAGCCGCCGGGGATAACTGCCTTAATCTTCTTGCCGCCGGGAACGCCTCCGGCATGCTTATAGATCAAATCGGATAAGAGAACGCCGGTCGGAAGCTCGAACACGCCAGGCTTGTTCACATGCCCGCTGATGCCATAGAGAAGCGTGCCGGGCTGTTTCGGCGCGCCGATTTTGGAAAAGGCTTCCCAGCCGATATTGAGAATCGCCGGTACGTTGGCGAGAGTTTCGATGTTATTGATCGTCGTAGGGCATCCCCACACGCCGACTTGAGCGGGAAACGGAGGCTTGATGCGGGGATAGCCGCGGTCGCCTTCAAGCGAATTCATTAATGCCGATTCTTCGCCGCAGATGTACGCCCCGGCTCCGCGGTGCACTACCATATCCGTTGAAAATCCGGAGTCGAGAATATTATTGCCGATGTAGCCTTTTGCATAGGCATCGTCGACCGCTTTCTGAAGCATCTGGATCCATTTCGCGTACTCACCCCGGACGTAGACGTAAACGGTCTTGATCCCCATGGCATATGCAGCGATGATCGATCCCTCGATGAACATGTGGGGATTGTACTCAAAAATCTGGCGGTCCTTAAATGTCCCGGGTTCGCTCTCGTCCCCGTTCGCGCAGAGATATTTCGGCTTCGTCGACTGCTTCGGCATGAAGCTCCATTTCAGCCCGGTCGGGAAACATGCCCCTCCCCTGCCGCGGAGATTCGATTTTTTCACTTCGTCGATCACCTCGTCCGGCTTCATCTTCAGCGCTTTGCGAAGCGCCTGGTAGCCGTTATGCTGCTCGTAGACGCTGAGTTCGCGGAGCCGCGGGACGTCGGGAAGAATGAGTTTGGAAAAATCGGCCATTACGTAAATTCAGAAAGGAGTTTATCGACTTTGTCGTTCGTGAGGTTTTCAAAATAGTCGTCGTTCACCTGCATCATCGGGGCAGTGCCGCATGAACCGAGGCATTCGACCTCTGTGACGGTGAACTTCTGGTCCGCGGTATTCTCTCCCAGCTTGACCCCGAGCCGGCTGCAGACGTGCTCGGCGAGTTCCTCGCCCCCGCGCAGCATGCACGAGACGTTCGTGCAGACCTGCACATGGTACTTGCCGACGGGCTTCGTGTTGAACATCGTATAGAACGTCACCACGCCGTAGACGTGATGGACCGGCAGATCGAGCAGGCCTGCGACGTACTTCATGGTGTCGGGAGAAATCCACCCGAACTGCTGCTGCGCCATCCACAACGCCGGAAGGACCAGCGCCTTTGACGTCGGATAGCGTTTACGGAGTTCGTCTATTTTTTTGAGATTCTGTTCGGAAAACATTACAGGATTTCGTGCTAAGATTCAGAAGTTCAAAGTTGCGCTTATTTGTCCGCTTCGCCCATAACGGGATCGAGGCTTCCGATGACAGCGACGACATCGGAAATCATCCCGCCTTTCAGCATGAGCGGCAGTATCTGCAGATTGACGAATGAGGGGGAGCGAATCTTCAGCCTCCACGGGTTTCCCTCGCCGTGGCTGACGAGATAAAATCCCAGCTCTCCCTTCGAGCCCTCGATGGCGCTGTAGACCTCGCCGATGGGAGGATTGATGCCGAAATTCACCAGCATAAAATCATGGATGAGCTCCTCCATGTTGCCGTAGGTCCGTTCTTTCTTCGGAAGGACCTTCTTGGGTTCGTTCGCGTTTACCGGGCCCTGCGGAATCTTTTCCAGCGCCTGGTAGAGGATCTTCACGCTTTGGCGCATTTCTTCCATGCGCACGTAAAACCTGGCGAGGGTGTCGCCGTCGGTGTACGTTGGAATGTCAAAATCGAGATTGCCGTAGACGAGATAGGGCTGATCTTTGCGGAGATCGTGCTCGACGCCGCTGGCCCGCAGGATCGGCCCTGTTATGCCCATATTGATCGCCTGCTCCCTGGAAATATACCCAACCCCTTCGCAGCGGTCGATGAAGATTCGGTTTTTGATTAAAAGCTTCTCGCATTCCTCAAGGCTCTGCGGAAATGCATCAAGAAAGTTTCTGATCGCGGCCACGGAATCCTCTTTCATATCCTGGGCAAGGCCACCGACGCGCGTGAAGCTGGTCGTGAACCGGACCCCGGTGAGGAGGTCCCAGATGTCCTGGATCTTCTCGCGCTCGCGAAATCCCCACAGAAGCACCGTCACAGCGCCGACGTCCATCGCCATCGTCCCCACCCACACCAGGTGGCTCGCAAGGCGCGCAAGCTCGGCGCAGATGACGCGGATGTACTTGGCCCGTTCGGGGATCTCGATCCCGGCGAGCTTCTCTACCGCGAGCGCGTAGGCGACATTGTTCGCCAGCGGGGAGAGGTAATCGAGCCTGTCTGTATGCGGAATAAATTCATGGTAGGTACAGTTTTCGGCGATCTTTTCGTAGCCGCGGTGCAGATACCCGAGGTCGGGGATTGCCGAAACGATCGTTTCGCCGTCGAGGCGGACAAGCAGCCGGAGCACCCCGTGCGTCGCCGGATGCTGGGGGCCCATGTTGAGCACCATGTCGTGTTCCAGGGGGTCGTCGAACGTGACGTTCGTGTCCTGGTCTTCGAGGGCGTGGAGAATCTTTGTCTTGGAATCGCGGGCTGAGACGGTCATTTGCGGGGCAGTGCGAGTGAGCCGGGGATTCCCATGAGCGGAAAATCTTTTCGGAGCGGAAAATGCTCGAAGTCCTCCGGCATGTAAATACGGCGGAGATCGGGATGCCCGTCAAAAATGATGCCGTACATATCGTAGGTTTCCCTCTCCTCCCAGTCGGCAGTCGAAAAGACTGGGGTCACCGAGTCCACATGAAGATCGGACTCGTCAACGCGGACCTTGATGCGAAGCCGGAAGTTCTGAGGGATGGAGTACAGGTTGTAAACGACCTCGAAACGGTCTTCGGGGCGGTAATAATCGACCCCGCAGACGTCGCGAAGGGAGTCGAACCGGAGTTCGGCGTCGTCCCGGAGAAACTGGCAGACGCTCCGGATAGCCGATTTCTTTACGATGACGGTAAGCTCGCCCCGGTACTCGTTGCTGGATTCAAATTCGTCGGCGAACCGGTCGCGGAGCTTTCCGACGACCAGCTCTTTAAGATCAGGCATGTTCCTGGATATAGATTTTTTCTTTCTGGCCGGGCTTTTCACCCCGGGCGATCTTCGCCTGGACTTCCATGAGCCCGCGGAGGAGATTGTCCGGACGGGGCGGGCAGCCGGCGACGTAGACATCGACGGGGAGAAACAGATCGATCCCCTGGACGACAGAGTAGGACCGGTACATGCCGCCGCTCGACGTGCAGGCGCCCATGGCGATGACCCATTTCGGGTCGGGCATCTGGTCGTAAATCTTGCGCACGACATGCGACATTTTATATGTCACGGTTCCCGCGACGATCATGAGATCGCTTTGACGCGGAGAGAACCGGAATGCTTCAGATCCGAACCGGGAGACATCGGTACGGGGCCCGGCAAACGCCATCATCTCGATGGCGCAGCAGGAAATCCCCATCGGCATCGGCCAGAGGGAGTTCTTCCGCGCCCAACCGATGATGTCGTCTAATTTTGTCGTAAAAAAACTTTCTTGTTCTAGTCCCACTTTAACGCACCTTTCTTCCACACATAAAGATAACCAAACATCAGGATCGCAATGAAAATGAGCATTTCAATGAGGCCAAACATCCCGAGCATTCTGAAGTTCACGGCCCACGGGTACAGGAAGACAACTTCGATGTCGAAAATGATGAAGAGCATCGCTACGAGGTAGTATTTCACGGAAACGCGCTCGTGCGCGGTCCGGATCGGCTCCATTCCGCTTTCGTACGTCGAGAGCTTTACTTCATTCGGGTTCTTCGGGCCGAACCACTCGCTCGCCTTCGACATGACGACCGCAAATGCGACGCCGAAGAGGAGCATGATGCCGATGGGAATATAATTTTCAAGCATGAAAAATGCTCATTTCAGGATAAAATCTATCAAAATGTAGGAAAAAAGGGGCTGAAATGCAAGAAGCCGGAGCAACAGTGCGCCGGCTTCTCTTTGCTGATACTCCTATCGGGCCCTGTTACTTTACGAGCAGCATCTTCTTCGTACTGATAAGATACTGGCCGACGGTTCCCTCATCCGGATCGCCGATTCCCTGGGCAATGAGACGATAGAAGTAAACTCCCGACGACATGTTGGAGGCGTCGAATTCGACTTCATCGGTGCCGTCTTCCATGAGCTGGTTGTCGAGCAACGTTGCTACT
>DATJGD010000069.1:0-74186 GCA_035495255.1 Bacteroidota bacterium
AACCTTTCAGGACTTCGCGCTGACGTACACCGACAACGCGAAGGCGGCGGATGCGTGGCTGCGTGTCGGAGATGCCTATGCCGCATCCGGCAATGACCGGGAAGCCGCCTCTGCATATGAGCGCGTGAAGGTGTTTCATCCAAAAAGCAATCTCGTTCCCGTAGCGCTGACGAATGCCGCCGGCATCTACAGGAAGCTTGGCGAACTGGACCGCGCAAAGACAACGTACCGGTCGATTCTTCAGGATTATTCCGGCGACAAGAATTCAATCAGCGCACGCCTGGCACTCGCGCAACTGTATTCCGATGAAGGGAATGTTGACCTCGCCCTGCGCGAATCAAAAAATGCGATCGATGCGGGCGGAAACGCTGAGGCGCGCGCGGAGGCGTTGTTGATACGCGGCAGAATTCAGGCCTCTGCATGCCTGTTTGACGAGGCGGAAAAGACGTACACGACGCTTATCGGTGGCGCGCAAAAGAGCTCCAACGCCTCTCTTCGCGCGGCGTATGAACTGGGGATGCTCGATCTGAGCTCGAACAGCTTCGCTTCGGCTATCGAACATTTTCGTTCCGTCACGAAATCGAAAGAAGCGGATGACTCCCTTCGCGCAGCCGCCCTATTTCACATTGGAGAGTGCGCAAAGAGCCAAAGCAATTACCCCGAGGCGCGCCATAATTTCGAAGAGCTTATCAGTTCGTACCCGGAAAGTTCTCTTTACGAGCAATCTCTCCTGAATGCGGGACGGTCTGCGCTCTTGGAAGGAAAAAGCGACGTCGTCGGCATGGGGGGCAAGCCGGACGTTGCGCTCAAACACGCTCGAGCGATGTTCGCCCTTCCTCATCCTCAGTTACGGCGACAGGCAATCCTCCTTGCATCGAGGTCCTACCGGGAACTCAACGACAATCCGGCGGCAATCAGGTATCTCCAAACCTATCTTGATTCGTTCCCCAACGATCCTGTGGTACCGCGTCTCCTCTACAACCTCGGAGCGGAAACCGGCGGCGCCACCGGCATACGTATACTCGAGCAAATGCTGCAGCGTTTTCCCGGATCGAATTTCGCCGACGATGCTCTCGTCGCGATGGCAGAGAATTATGAGGCATCCGGAAATTACCGGGAAGCGCTGCGGACCCGCGAAGAACTTCAACGCCGGTTTCCGATATGCACGTGGCAACGGGCAAACGACGTTCGGATTGACCTCTTGAAGAAGTACAAGATAAAAGATTACGACGGCGGCATGAAGAAGCTTGCCGATATTACGGCCGATGTCATCGCAGGAAAATCGAAAGCCGGTCTCGCCTTCCGCCTCGGCGAAGTATATTTCAATGAATTGCATGAGTACGGTTCCTCGGCGGATCAATTCTCTTCCGCAATTGATCTGGGTTTGAGCGGCGACTCGCTGCAGCGCGCATATTATTTGCGGGCAAGATCATACCACTTACAGTCTGCTATCGATACAAGCGCACGGTTCAAAGCAGCAACCTCCTATGCGGAATTAAACAAACTTTATCCTGCGAATCCCTGGGCGGATGAAGCCGCCTATGCCATGTATTCGCTTGATGGTTCAAGGAAGAAAGCGGAGTTTCTCACCGATTACCCTTCTTCACCGTATCGCGGAAGAGTTCTCCTCGAGTCCGCAACTGAGGCAGAGAGGAAAAATGATTTGGCTGCCGAGGTCAAATACTATAGCGATGCGATATCCGCTGATACATCGCTCCGCGTACATCTCGAAGCCGAATTATGGAAAGGCGTTGCATATCAAAAACTCCGCATGCCGGACTCGGCCGCCGCCTGCTTGAAAAGGGCTGTCAAGATTAATTTCCCCGGAGATTTCACACTCATGGCGGTCAAGCAGCTGGCGGAAGTATACTCAGGCCAGAAGAAGTTCGATCTGGCGGAGCCTCTCTGGAAGCGGTATGTGACGGAATTCGCGATTGACAATGATGATGTTTCGGGCCTCGGTGAAGCGTATCTCGAAAACGGCAAGTATGACGAAGCAATTGCACTCTACCAGCAGGAGTTGAACAACAAACTCCTCGATCCGTTTAATGAGGATTTGCCGGCCAATGAATACTTCTATCTCGGAGCTGCGTACGCGGGGAAAGGTGACAAAACTCGTGCGGCGGCATACTATCGCCAGTACTTGTACACTTCCCGAAAAGGCCGGTTCGCGGGGAATGCGATGTACGGCCTCGGAGCGCTTGCCCGCGCACAGGGAAAGAACGATTTAGCAGCCGCATACTTCAAGCAATCCGCTGTGCTGGGATCCGCTTCCGGATCAGTCACATCCGACGTCGCAGAACTCCTTTTCCAGACCGAGCAATATCCCGAAGCGGCACGGCAATACCAGCTGCTTGCCCAGCAGTCTGACAGCCTTGACCAAAAAAAATATTACCAGTCACGCGCCATCATCGCATCGCTGCGTTCGGATAAGCTTACGGAAGCTCAGCCGTTACTGGCCTCGTTCGAGAAATCCTACGGCACCGATAAATCCGCTCGCGCCGAGCTCCAGTACGAAAACGCGCTCTACTACTTCCGCAAGCAGGATTACACGACAGCGAAGAAGCTTTTTGAAAACGTCGCCGGCGATTATGCGAATACCCGCTTCGGCCCGTACGGCCAGTTTTATCTCGGGAAGATTTTGGAAGTCACCAACCGGCTCGATGACGCCGCAAAAAAATATACCGAGATCATCAAAAAGTTTCCCTCATCGGACGTTCTTCCCCGCGTCTCATTGTCGCTCGGAAATATGCACTTCAATGCCGAACGCTATGAAGACGCCATACGGCATTACCAGCATATCCTCGCCGACTCCCAGAAAGCGGGGGACGTGCTTCCCTTCGCGATGAATAATCTTATTCAGGCGTACGAACTGACGAAGCTCTACGACGACGCGATTCGGGTGACACGGATCTTCATCGGCCGCTACCCGAACGACGAAAGTATCCTCGACAAAAAGATCAAGCTCGGGACGCTATTTACACAGGCGGGATATTACGATCAATCGATTTTGCATCTCCAAAGCATTATGGCGGAAGCCGGAAGCCTGAACGAAGCGGAATTGCGCTATGATATCGGCGAAGCATACTATGATAAGGGCGATTATCAACAGGCTGTCCTGGAATTTCTCAAGGTACCCTACCTTGTCGCGAAACAGGGAAAAGTGAATTGGACAGCCACTGCGCTGTACATGGCAGGACAATCGTACGAGAAGATGTCGAAGTTTGAGGAAGCGATCGGGATGTACCAACAGATTATTGACCGTCCCGGGATAGACGCCACGTTCAAAGGAGGAGCACGCAAAGAGATCGACCGGGTAAAGGCCCTTATCAGGAAATAATACCCGACCCTCCCCGTCTCAATTGATTATTCCCCACATAGGTACTGAACAATGTTCATTGATCACGCAACCATAACTGTAAAGGCCGGACGCGGCGGCAACGGGATTGTCAGCTTTCGCCGCGAGAAATTTATTCCCAAAGGCGGGCCTGACGGTGGAAACGGCGGCCGGGGAGGCAGTATCATTCTTCGCGCAGACAGGCAACTCACGACGCTCATGGATTTTCGCTACAGACGGACATACACCGCAAAGAATGGTGCGCACGGCGAGGGGTCAAACAGAACGGGAAGCTCGGCGGACGATGTAGTCGTGAGAGTTCCGGCCGGGACCGTAATTTCCGACGTCAAGACCAGGGAAGTATATGCCGATCTTGTTGAAGACCGGGATGAGATTATTATCGCGCAGGGGGGCAGAGGCGGAAAAGGAAACTCCGAATTTGCAACGTCGACCGACCAGGCCCCGCGCCGTTCCACACAGGGTGAAGAAGGTGAAGAAAAAGCCATTCAACTGGAACTCAAGCTCCTCGCCGATGTCGGCCTTGTCGGTTTCCCGAATGCCGGAAAATCCACACTCATATCGCGCGTCTCGGCCGCCAAGCCAAAAATTGCAGACTATCCTTTTACGACACTGATTCCCAATCTTGGCATTGTTCGGTACGGCGAGTACAAGAGCTTCGTCCTCGCTGACATGCCCGGCCTTATCGAGGGGGCGCATAAAGGAAAAGGACTCGGCATACAATTTCTTCGTCACATAGAACGGACTCGCGTGCTTGTTTTTCTCATCGAATGCACAGATGAGTCTCCGAAGGAACAGTACAACATCCTCGCCAATGAGCTGAAGTCCTACAACCCGACGTTGGCCAAAAAACCCCAGATCGTCGCGTTGACAAAAATGGATATCGCGGACGAGGCAACAAAAAAGAAGATATCCAAAATGAAGTTTGGGCGGGCACCGGTCATTCCCATTTCCTCGGTGTCCGGGGAAGGCTTGAAGGATCTTATCGATGCGATCTGGAAAAAATTGAAGCGATAATTAATTATCACAATAAGAACAGAGAATCTGCAGTATGGGAAGAGCATTTGAATTCAGAAGGGCGCGAAAAGAAAAGCGATGGGGAAAAATGGCCGTCGCTTTTACAAAATTCAGCAAGGAAATCACGTTGGCCGCAAAAAAAGGAAGCCCCGATCCCTCGATGAACACCAGCCTTCGCGTTGCAATCGAAAACGCGAAAGAGGCGAATATGCCGAAAGATAAAATCGACGCGGCAATCAAGCGTGCAACGTCGAAGGACACCGTGATCGAGGAAGTTGTGTACGAAGGGTATGGCCCGCACGGCATCGCCATTGTCGTCGAGACCGCCACCGACAATCCTACGCGCACGGTCGGCAACATCCGGAGTTACTTTTCACACGCCGGCGGCACGCTCGGCACTACCGGCTCTCTCGATTTCATGTTTGAGCGGAAAGGAGTGTTTCAGTTTCCCTCCACAGGCCTCAACCTTGAAGACCTGGAGCTTGAACTTATCGATGCCGGCGCGGAAGAGTTCGCGGCGGAGGAAGGAACGGTGTATATCTATACAAACTTTAGCGACTTCGCCAATATGCAGAAAGCTCTTGACGCGAAGAAGATTCAGGTCAGCGTTGCAGAAGTACAGCGGATCCCGACTACCACAAACGAATTACCGGAACCGAAAATTAAAGAGGTTCAGGATCTCATTGACCGGCTCGAAGAGGACGAGGATGTGCAGTCGGTGTGGCATACGATGAAAGAAACCTCGTAATGAACTGGCGCCTCGATGGCAAAGTAGCGCTCATCACCGGTGGGACCCGGGGAATCGGGTATGCAACCGCGGACGAGTTCTTGCGGCTGGGCGCGACCACCTGTATTGTCGCCCGCAATTCCGGAGAGGTTGAGCGCTGCGTAGCCGCGTGGAAAAAGTCTAACCTTCCGGCGCACGGAATTGTCGCCGATGTTTCAACGGGAGAAGGTCGAAAAAGGATCATGGAAGAGCTCGGCAAATCCGGGTCAAAAGTCAACATTCTCGTGAATAATGTCGGCACAAACATCCGGAAGAAGACAGCGGATTTTTCGGGCGATGATTACCACCGCATCGTGGAAACAAACATGACGTCTTCGTTTGAGCTCTGCCGGCTGATCTACCCGACGCTGAAGTCCTCCGCACCCAGCTCAATTGTGAATGTCACTTCGGTTGCAGGCCTTACGCATATTCGCTCAGGTCCTCCATATGCGATGACGAAAGCCGCTCTAATTCAAATGACCCGCAACCTCGCGGTTGAGTGGGCGGCAGACAAGATTCGCGTTAATGCCATCGCTCCGTGGTATATCGATACACCCCTCGTGGAATCGGTTCTCAGCAATAAAGAGTATTTTGACGATGTGATCAGCCGTACACCAATGAGAAGGATAGGCAAGCCGGAAGAAGTTGCGGCTGTCATCGCTTTTCTCTGCATGGAAGGATCGTCCTATGTAACCGGCCAATGCCTCGCCGTTGACGGTGGATTCACAGTATTCGGTTTCTAGAAACCATTCATTCCACTCGAATTTCCTGACTTGATGTTCCAATTTGGAACTTCAAGATAAGATACAAGGGCCGGCTTATAATTGGAGCCCAGGTTCCGGGAACATTCCCACCCACCGCCGAGTACAACTGGTAAATCACCAGTGCTCACCATCTCGGAAGGAGGTCCCCATGAAGTCGTTGTTTTTCACCATTTCTGCGATCGCGCTCCTCAGCGCGGTTCAGATAGCTCCGGCAATGTCGCGATATTCGAACATGCCGGGTGATCTCATCCTCAGCGGTAATCTTAACCAAACATGCATTCCTCATCGCGGCGGAACGGTATTCCTGCAGATGCAGCTTGATGCGCGGAATTTTCCCACGCCCGAACAATGCGCCCGCCCGATGAATCTCGCCGTCGTGCTCGATCGCAGCGGCTCGATGGCGGACGAGCATAAGATTGTTTACGCAAAACAATCGATCGACGCGCTTATCGACCGCCTCACGTCCAACGACTACCTTTCAATCACCATCTACGACGACCGTGTCGAAACGCTTCTCCCCACGCAACGCGTCACCGACCGGGGACGCATTAAGCGGCTTGTGGACGGAATCTACCCCCGCGGATCCACAAATCTCGGCGGCGGCATGCAGGAAGGGTTCCGGCAAATTGAACGAAATTTCAAAGAGGAATATGTCAACAGGGTCATCCTTCTTTCCGACGGCCTGGCGAATCAGGGGATCACCGACCCGCGGAAACTCAGCAGCATCGCCTCCGAGTATCGCAACCGAGGTATCTCGCTTTCCACAATCGGTGTGGGACTCGACTACAATGAAAACCTCATGCTGGGGCTTGCCGAAGGCGGAGGAGGGAATTACTATTTCGTGGAAAGCCCGTCTCAGCTTGCATCGATATTCGAAAAGGAGCTTAACGGGCTCGCGTACATCGTCGTGCAGAACGCGCGGATCGAGCTGGCTCTCGGAAGAGGAGTGAGCGTCAACGATGTCATCGGCTGCGAGCATCGCAGAGAGGGCAACAGGTGGATCATTCCCGTCGGCGACATCTCCGCGACAGAACACCGCGAATTCACCGTCGAGCTGAATATCCCCGAAGGCTCCGGCACACTTAACGCGGTTTCAGGTACACTGCGATATGACGGCAAGAACTCAATCCGCAGCCGGGGGTTCTCTGCCGGCATCCGCTATTCGGACATCACGGCTGAGCTTGAGAAGAGCAAGGATCTGGATACTCAGGGAAAGGTAGATATAGCGGTATCCACCAGGCAGGTTGAAAAGGCAATGGAGGCAATCGATGAGGGTCGCGGAGAGGATGCGCAGAAGCAGGTGGGCGAGGCGCTTCTGATGCTCGAATCTTCGGTTTCCATGAACAGCGCGGTTGCCGCGCCGGCAGTTCAAAGTCAGATCCTTCAGCTTAAGGAATATTCCGACACGTTGAAAGACGGCTCAAACATGGCGAGAGCCAAGAAATCGATCCAGTACAAAAACTACCGGACACAGAAGAAAAAAGAATGATTCGCGTTACCGCGGAGACCCGGCCTGCCCGGCCGTGTCTCTGCGGGCTGTTGCCCTCCTTGAATTCCTCTCAAATTTTACATACATTGTTACGATTTTTGATCCTCCCACTTCACCACAACATCGACGTTTGGCGCTATGAGCACATTCAAAGAGATTGAGCGTAACGACCATGAGCAGGTTATCTATTGCTCCGATAAAGCATCAAGCCTCCGTGCGATCATCGCAATTCACAACACCACCCTCGGCCCTTCTCTGGGGGGAACAAGAATGTGGACCTATGATTCCGACGAGGATGCGCTCCGCGATGCGCTGCGCCTCTCCCGGGGGATGACCTACAAAGCTGCCATCGCCGGGTTGAATCTCGGCGGCGGCAAAGCCGTCATCCTCGGAGATCCCAACAAAGATAAGAACGAAGCGCTCTTCCGGGCGTACGGCCGGTTTGTCGAAGGGCTTGCGGGACGCTACATCACCGCCGAAGATGTCGGCACCAGCGTGCGCGACATGGAGTGGGTCCGCATGGAAACGAAATACGTCACCGGCATCGACCGTGCTCTGGGCGGAAGCGGAGATCCCTCTCCCGTCACCGCATTCGGTGTGTACCAGGGAATGAAAGCAGCTATCAATGTCCTTACGGGAAGCGATTCACTCAAGGGTAAAACGGTCGCCGTGCAGGGGGCCGGACACGTGGCAAGTTTCGTTTGTGACCACCTGGCAAAAGAAGGAGCTAAAGTAGTTGTCACAGATATTTACGAAGAGAAAGCAAAAGCGATCGTCGAACGGACCAAGGCAAAGTATATCGAGCCGGACAAAATTTATGATGTCGAGGCCGATATCTTCTGCCCCTGCGCACTCGGCGCGATCCTCAATGACCAGACCATTCCGAAACTCAAAGTGAAGATTGTCGCAGGCGGAGCCAATAACCAGCTCGCCGACGAGAATAAGCACGGCCAGATGCTCATTAAGCGGGGCATCATTTATGCGCCTGACTACGCGATCAATGCCGGCGGGCTCATCAGCGTGGCAAATGAGCTTGAAGGATACTCGCACGAACGTGCAATGAAACAGGCGGAGGGAATTTACGATTCAATCCGCAAGATCTTTGAGATCGCGAAACAGGAAAACATTCCGACCTATGAAGCCTCCAACAAGCTTGCGGAGAAACGCATTCATCACGTCGGCCATATCCGGAACGTGTATGCCGGCAAGTCGGAGTTTGTCGGGCGGCTGAGCGAAGTCAACCACCACTAAGGACACAATGACGACGTACAACCGCCGGATGGTGAGAGAGAAAGTACTGCAGGCGCTGTACGCGTACGAGCTTTCTAAAGAACCGATCGCCAACATCGTCGAATCCGTGCTCGCGGACCTCCGGGAGCATAAGAACGATTTTGAGTTCGCGAAGAAACTCATCAACGAAGTCATCACGCACGAGGAAGACCTCGAGCGGCAGATCAAGGCGACCGTCGACCACTGGGAATTCGAGCGCATTGCCGTTATCGACCGCATGCTCCTCCGCATGGGAATCTGCGAGATGCTCTACTTCGAAGATATCCCTCCTAAAGTTACCATCAATGAGTCTATTGAAGTTGCGAAGGCGTTCAGCACCGAGAAAAGCGGCAGGTTCATCAACGGCGTGCTCGACGCGATACTGGAAGACCTCCGCGCAAACAACAAGCTCGTGAAAAAAGGGCGCGGACTTATTAACGACAATATTCACTCCGAGCAAACCAAACCCCGCAAGCGTCCGAAAACCAAATAATGCCGGACAGCGGACTCCCCTCTCACCGACGCTCCAGGATCTTCTCCTGGACGTTATTCGATTTCGCGAACACCGCCTTTTCCGTTATTATCGTCACCGTTATTTTCTCCCGTTATTTTACTTCTCACGTCGCAGGGGGCCAGCGATTTCTTTGGGGAGCCGCGGTCAGCATGTCGATGATCCTTGCAGCGGTGCTTTCTCCGCCTCTCGGAGCTGCTGCGGATTTCTCCAGCCGCAGAAAGCGCTTTCTGTTTTTCTTCACTCTCGTCAGCGTGATTTGTACAGCCCTGCTGTTTTTTGTCCGCGACGGAATGATACTAACCGGGATGGCGCTCTTCATTCTCGCGAACATCGGATTTGAAGGCGGACTCGTCTTCTATGACGCTTTTCTGCCGTCGCTGACCTCCAGCTCATCGTACGGCAGGGTGTCCGGGTACGGTTTTGCTATGGGATATGCCGGCGCGCTCGCCGTTCTCGTCATTGTCAACATCCTTCTCCCCGAGTCGACCAATCCGGACTATCTCTTCTTTGTCAGGTTGTCATTTGTCATCGCAGCCGGATTTTTCTTTATATTCTCGCTCCCAATTTTCTTCTTTGTTCCAGAACCCCGGCAGTCCAGGGTGAACGTCTCCTCATACTTCAAAGAAGGAATACGCCGTGCGAATGCGACATACCGGTCTCTGTTTGTCCATCATGAGCACCCTTCGATCTCGAGATTTCTGATCGCCTTCTTTGTTTACAACGACGGCATACTCACGATTATCGCCTTTGCCGCAATCTTCGCGGAACAGGTTCTCCACATGACCGACAAAGAGATCATCGTCTTCTTTGCAGTCGTGCAGACAAGCGCCATCCTTGGATCGCTCGTCTTCGGGGTTCTTACCGACAAGATCGGCCCGAAGAAAACGATCGTTATCACGCTCTGTATCTGGATCGCCATCTGTCTCGGCGCATTCGTGGTCCAATCGGTCGCCGAATTTTATGCGGTCGCGCTTGTCGCGGGTATCGCGATCGGGTCGTCACAATCTGCAAGCAGGAGCATGATGGCCATGCTGACACCGAAAGATCGTGAAGCGGAGTTTTTTGGATTCTATGACGGGCTCTGCGGCAAGGCCTCCGCCGTCGTCGGCCCGCTGGTCTATGGGCTCATCGCCGATCTTTCGAATGAACGCGTTGCCGCCCTGTGTATTGGAATATTTTTCCTCGCCGGGTTGTTGATTCTGCGAGGGGTCGAAGAGCCCGAACGGCGTCCGGCGCTCAGCTAGGCGGCCGGGCAATCGGTCGATTTGCCTTTTGCATGCTGAAGTTCTTATTTTGATTCACCCATGATGAAACAACCTATGAAATATTGCCCCGCTTTAATAGTTTTAGTCCTGGTATCCTTCCTTTCCTCCGTTGCAGGCACAGCCCCCGACACGCAAACGAATAAGCAGGTCGCGTTTACGGCTGCTCTTAAAGAGAAGTCGGTACAGGCAGGTTCGACGGCCACGCTTCTCATCAGGCTTCGACCTCAAAAGGGAATCCACATCAACCTGAAGCCCGCGATCAGTATTATAGTAGACAGTACGGACGGCATACTGCGGGCGGGCACCCCGAACATTCCGCAAGCCGATTCATTCCTGAATACATCGAAGCCGATTGTACAACAGGTAACCCTACCTGCCGGCCTGAAAAAGGGGAAAGCGTTCATCTCCGGAACTGTGACGTATTTTTTCTGCTCGGACGCTGAGGGCTGGTGCAGCAGGTTCGCGCAGCCGTTCAAGGTGCCGCTCACCGTGAGGTAATGTCGATCGTCTATTTTATATCCGACGCCCATCTTGGATTGGGCTCGCACGATGAAGAACGCGCAAAGGAAACGAAGTTACTGAATTTCCTGGAGCATATCCGGAACGAGGCTTCCGAATTGTTCATCGTTGGAGATCTTTTTGACGCCTGGTTTGAATACCGCACGGTAGTTCCGAAGGGATTCCACCGCTTGTTTGCCATGCTCGATGACTTCACGCAGCGCGGGATCCGGGTCCATTATCTTGCCGGAAATCACGACTATTGGATCAGGGACTTCTTCGGGGAGCACCTGGGAATGAAAACATACCACGATGCGTTTGATATTACGGTTGATGGGAAAAAAATATACATACATCATGGGGACGGTTTGGCGAGCAAGGATACCGGTTACAGGATTCTCAAAGGGATCCTGCGCAGCAAAATCAACATCTGGCTCTACTCCTGGCTACATCCCGATCTCGGCATTTCCCTCGCGCGTTCCTCATCCCGCAAGAGCCGCCACTATACTTCGACAAAAGACTACGGCGAGCACGACGCCATGGAATCCTTCGCCAAAAAAAAGATCGATGAAGGTTACGATATGATCATCATGGGACACCGTCACCGCCCGGCGTTTGTGGAGTACAAGAATGGCGTCTACATTAATCTTGGAGACTGGATATCGCATAATTCGTATGCCGAATTCCGCGACGGCACAATATCGCTCAAGTTCTGGCCGGAGGCGGCAATATGAGCCTGAAATCCATGCTGGCAAAGAATCGGGGAAAGGGCGTTATCGTTCTTTCGTTGATCGGTTCATTGGTTGTGGTCTATTTTGTGTATCTGCTTTCCGGCCTACCATCCCTCGAGCAGCTTGAAAATCCTAAAGTCGAACGCGCGTCAAAGGTCTATTCGGTCGACGGAGAGCTCATCGACCAATTTTTTATCAAGAATCGCACTTCTGTCAGCCTCAACGAACTGCCCAAAGAGCTTGTCAACGCTCTGATCGCGACGGAAGATAAGGACTTTTACGATCACTGGGGAGTCGATGTGCCGCGCTTCGCGAAAGCGATGGTGAAGAATATTTTTTCCCTGAAGCTCCGCGAGGGGGCAAGCACCATAACGCAGCAGCTCTCGCGCAACCTCTACGAATTCAAGGGGCAGAACGAATCGGTCTTCGGGAAGGTTACGCGAAAGCTCCGGGAATTTATCACTGCCGTGCAAATCGAACGGAACTATACAAAACAGGAAATCCTCGAGATGTACTTCAGCGTGTCGTATTTCGGGCGGAGCGCGTACGGAATTGCGTCAGGAGCGCAGGTTTACTTTGCCAAGAAGCCTTCGGAACTGACGCTTTCGGAAAGCGCGCTTCTGATCGGTATGTTGAAAGGGCCGTCCATATACGATCCCATCAAACACCTCGAGCGTTCGCTTAACCGCAGAAACACCGTTCTGGGACAGATGGTGAAGTACGAGTATATTACCGAGAAGGAGGAGAAGAAGGCCGAAGAAGAACAAATGGAGTTCGAGCCGTTCGACGAAGAACTCTCCACCGGCATCGCTCCCCACTTTGTCGAATGGGTACGCCAACAGCTTCTTCAAAAAGCCGAGAAGTATGGCTTCGACATTTATCGCGACGGGCTTTCGATCTACACGACCCTCGACAGCCGCATGCAGCGTGCCGCCAACCGGGCGGTCAGCGAACATTTCGCAGAAATTCAACCGCGATTTACGAAACAGTGGAACTGGAAAAATCACAAGGATGAGCTGACCCAGGCCATTGCCCAAACGATTCGAACCTCCGATGTCTATCGCGACGCCGCTCCCGACAAACAGGACAGTATCGCGCGATCGCTGAGGAATACTCCCGCCTTCGTCGATTCTGTGAAGCGCGAAGCCGCGCGCATCGAAGTGGGATTTACGGCGATCGACCACCGGAACGGAAATATCCTCGCCATGGTCGGCGGATCACGGTTTCGCACGTTCAAGTACGGACTTAACCACGTCACGCAGATCAAACGGCAGCCGGGATCCGCGTTTAAGCCCTTTGTGTATACTGTTGCCGTCGATAACGGATACCCCCCCTGTTTCGAGCTTCTCAATCAGCCTGTAACCCTGGTTCTGCCGAACGGAAAACGATGGGCACCGGTAAATTTCGATCATTCCTTCGGCGGAAAAATGTCGCTGCGGGAAGGCATCAAGCACTCCGTCAATCTTGTCGCCATCCGCGCCATCATGGAGATCGCGCCGGTTCAGCAGGTCGTTAAGTATGCCCACCGGATGGGAATCAAATCTGAGCTTCCTCCGTACGAGTCGCTGGCCATCGGGACAGGTGAAGTTCAACCGCTGGAAATAATCTCCGCCTATGGAATTTTCCCCAATGAAGGGGTCTACGTGGAGCCGATTTCGATTCTCAAGATCGAAGACAAAGACGGCCACGTGATCGAAGAGAATCAGCCGGCACGCCGCGAAGTGCTGAGCCCGGAAACGGCGTACATCATGACCGACATGCTCGAGGAATCACTCAAGGAAGGGCCGACGGGACCAGGCACAGCCATTCGCGTCAGAAACTATTACTACGGACCCGCGGCCGGTAAGACCGGAACAACGCAGGAAGCCGCCGACACCTGGTTCATCGGTTTTACGCCGCAGATCACGGCGGGTGTATGGGTCGGGTTCGATAACAAGTCGGTGCACTTCAACCAGGAAGACGGCCAGGGCGGACGCGCCGCTGCCCCGATCTGGGGCAGGTTTATGAAATATGTCTATGAGGATCCCGACATCGCGCTGCCGGTAGAGTATTTTGCGCAACCGCCGAACGTCGAGCGCGACACGATCTGCGTGGAGACAAAGAAGATCGCGACACAATATTGTCCGCAACGGACCGAAGAAGTGTTCAACAAGAAATACCCGCCGGGCCGCTGCGAGAAACACACGAGCTGGGTGCCCAACGATGGCAACGCAAAGAATACGATTAATTTTTAGGTGAGATCAGGGGCGGGTGCGAACGGGGAAGCCTACTCCTCCAGTTCCGCTGCAAAGATATTCGAATCATCCTCCTCGTAGGTCGACGGCGTCTCCGGCGCTTCCTCCTTTTTCTTCCTCAACACCAGATAGACCGGCACCGCGATAAGGGCGACAATTCCTGCCCACTTCAGTATTTTCTTAAAGCTCACTTCGTTCTCCAAGTTCCTGCATCCTTATGATGTTGTTGGAACATAGGAATAATTCAGTGATCCTCGCGTGATGAAAGTCACGCAGGGTACGAAGCGAAATGGCTCAGGGAAGAGAAGAAAAGAAGTGGAAAAACTCAGAGCGGCGCGAGCGTTTTGATCCGGGTTACGAAATATTCAAAATCGAAGGGCTTGGTAATATATTCAGCGGCCCCCTCTTTTTTCGCGGTGACCGCAGCCTTGAGATTATTGTACGCGGTGACGTAGACGAACGGCACCTTCTGGCATTCCTTCATCGTTCGAACCTCCCGGAAAAAGTCGAAGCCATCCATCCCGGGCAATTTTATGTCGGCGATAATGAGATCGGGGACGGTTTGACGAATCAATTTGAGGGCATCCTCTCCGCTCGTTACCGGAATAATGTTGTACCCCTGATCGCGGAGCAGCATGCTCAGCGTGTTCAGGAGTTCCACCTCATCTTCAAGAAATAATATTGTCTTCTGGTTTGCCACGAAAATTAGTTGCGCTATTCGGAAAATTCGTGCATGCAATGTCTCATCGATAAATATACTTTTTGCGCATCCGAAAGTCAAACATCTCACGAGCTCACGAAGCGTGGCTCAGACTTCAAGGACGGCTACCTGGCCCGGGGTCAACAATCCGTGAATGAGAGTATCCCTGACCGAAATCTTCTCCTTTGTCAGGAGATCGGTGAGGGAGTGCTTTTTTGTTTCCCATTTCAGGTTGAATTTGCGGGAATGCTCCATGCTCGAATTTGCCACAACAAGGAGACGGGGCCCCTTCGCTCTTGTCCTGGCGAACGCGATAATATCCGGCTCGCCGGATTCCAGATGGACAAACGAACCGGGGTGCGGATCCATGATCAACTGCTGAAACTTCCTCCGGACCGCCGAGACGTGCCGGATCCAATCGGTCATCTGGTGAGCGTTCGTCCATGGGTATGCATGTTCGCTGAACAACGGCAGCTCTTCTGATCTATACTCCTTGAGTGCTTCGGCCGAAAAATCAAGCCCTGTATTGACAGGAAGGGTTTCGCCGAGTTCGAACCCTGAATGTATAAACGGAATCGCGGGCAGAAAGTTGCTTACGGCCCAGGCATACTTTGAATAGCGGATTCCACCGCTGCGGGCCGCCGCTCTTGGCGTGTTATGGCTTTCCGGAGTCGCAAAAAAGGGAAGAGGAAAACCTTCACCGGCAAACCGCCGCAGCAGGTTCTTGAATCTGTCCGGATGATGCTGGTCGATCCACTGATATCCTATGACGGCGTTGTATCCTTCTCTCACGCTGTGTTCGCTTACCGAAAAATTCTCATCCCAGAAAGCGAAACCCGGATCAATGGCGCGCGCGCGCCGGATCATTTCCTGTTTCAGTTCCATCGGAAGCGCATGCCCCATGTCAATCATGACGCCATCAATCCCAAATGACGTTTGGTAATACGGCACAATGCCGGCAACCTTGTCCCAGAGCGATGCGTTGGCATGTTCGGGCCGCGCGAGTTCCTCATCGTACATGCGGATGGTGTTGTAGGCAATATAGTTGAAGCCGGGGTGGTCGTACAATTTCAGATACGTGACATCGCTCCAGGCGGGCTGCGCATCATTCGGCGGCCAATCCGCGAATGCCCCCGGAATGCGCACGCGCGTATTGTCGGGCAGCCTGCCGATCCACTTCCCGTTTGATTTGATGATCGACTCACGGGCGGGAGACGGCGTGAACATGTCCCGGTAGATGTCATGCGGGTGCGGCAGGTGCCGGAAATTCCAATTGTGGACCATGTCGAAAATCCCTCTCATCTCATCGTCGGTGAAATGAGGGTTCCCGTATCTTGTTTCGTCATGAGATTCAACGCGGTCTTCGATATCCGCACGTATCCAGTAATACCACTCGGGATGCTCCTGAATCCAATCGCCATCCTTCGCGGAAGTCCGGAAGACAAATTCCACCAGTACGCGCATCCCCAGCCGGTGAGCTCCTTCGACAAACGCCTTAAATTCTTCTTCCGCACCCACCCCTGCATTCGGTTCACTCAAATGTGAATCGAGTTCATACGGATTTTTTATCGCGTACGGGGACCCGAGGCTTCCTTTCTTTCCATCAGAACCGATGCTCGTTATCGGCAAGAGATGTATTGTATTAACTCCCAAGGATCTGATATAGGGAAGGAGCGCGATAGCTTTCAGGAATGTCCCGGTCTCTCTCCACCCGCTCTTTCCTGCCGGAAGATCAATTGTTCCGTTTCCGTCGTGATCGAACGCGGTCGACGACCGGACGAACATATTGTAGACGACCGCTTCCCGCGACCAGGAGCCCCCTGCGCCATGGTGAATCTTCCCGGGCTTGCTCCGGAGAACTACGTCGATTGCGTTGATAAAGAAGCGGTAAGGATTAACCGTCGTTGGTGATGCTGTACCGCCCGATTTTCGCGACACCCAAAGCCGGGGGACCGCATAGTCCCGGGATCTTTGCCTCCTGGCTTCTCTCTCGAGTTTTCGTCTGATGGAACGGAGATGTGAGGTTGTCTTCACAAAAGAAAGGAATAAAAATGTGAAATTAAATTAGAGATTTTGCGATGGAAAGTCAAGGAAGAACGATACTTGAGATTAGCCTGACCAATCCATATATTTAAGCGATCTCAATTTTCATTTCCACATTTCATGGCGAACGTCCGTCTCGAAGGGGTTTCCAAACGGTTCGATAGTGGATCTCCCGTTGTCAACAACGTCACCATCGACATTAACGACAAGGAGTTCGTCGTCCTCGTCGGGCCGTCGGGTTGCGGGAAGTCGACAACGCTTCGCATGATTGCCGGCCTCGAAGAGATATCCGACGGAAAAATCTTTATCGGCAGCACGATGGTCAATGCGATGCCGCCGAAGGACCGCGACATCGCGATGGTGTTCCAGAACTACGCTCTCTATCCGCACATGACGGTCTATGAGAATCTCGCCTTCGGACTCCGGATGCGGAATCATCCGAAAGAGGATATCAACAACCGCGTGACCGAGGCTGCCGGCATTCTTGGTATCGGCGAACTGCTCGACCGTAAACCGAAGGCACTCTCGGGCGGCCAGCGCCAGCGCGTCGCTCTCGGACGGGCTATCGTCCGCCGGCCGCAAGTGTTTCTTTTCGATGAACCGCTGAGCAATCTCGATGCGAACCTCCGCGTGCAGACCCGGACCGAAATCTCCCGCCTCCACAAGCAGCTTGAAGCGACAATGATCTACGTAACGCACGATCAGATCGAGGCGATGTCGATGGGCGACAGGATCGTCGTCATGAACAAAGGGATCGTTCAACAAATGGACTCGCCGCTCACGATCTACAACAAGCCTGCAAACCGGTTCGTCGCGGGATTTATCGGGAGCCCGACGATGAACTTCCTCGAAGGTACGTTGACGAACGCCAATGGTCCTGCCTTTACCTTCCCGGAAGGAAACCTGACACTACATGTTTCGGCACAGGCCGGATCACGTCTCGCATCGTACAACTCAAAAGGCCTGACGCTCGGCATCCGCCCGGAGCATATTTCGGCCAAACATCAGGGAGAGAGTTTCCACAAAGTAACGGTGTCGATCGAGGTCACCGAACCGGTAGGGAATGAAATCTTCCTCTATTTCACGATTCCCCCGTCGAGGCAGCTGGTTGTGTGCCGCATCCCTTCCGATATCCAACCGACTGCCGGCGCCCCCTTCGATCTCTACGTTGACAGCTCGAAGTTCCATTTCTTCGATCCCCGGACCGGTCTCGCTCTCTAAAACCGGCCGGAGATTTCTCTGCGTCCGGTACGGCGGTGGATGTGGAGGCAGAAGCCCCGTATTCAGCGATTCTTTCATGTCCTCCATCACCAAAATCTTGTAACTTCCCCAAATTATTTCTACCTTAGGATACTCTTCGAGGTAATAAATCCCGAACGATTTGCCCATTGATTCGTCGGCGCTTTGCGCCGATGCATCAATAATCCACTGAGTTATCGAATCATTAGCATACTTATATGATCGGCAGTACTGTCTCTCATTACAAGATCCTTGAAAAGCTCGGCGAAGGCGGTATGGGTGTCGTCTACAAGGCCCAGGATCTCAAGCTCGAGCGAACCGTCGCAATCAAGTTTCTCCCCCCGCACCTCTCCTCTTCCCAGGAGAATAAAGAACGGTTCATCCGCGAGGCAAGGTCTGCCGCGGCCCTCAACCACCCGAACATTCTCGGCGTCTACGAGATCGACGAAGCCAACGGCCAGTTGTTCTTCGCGATGGAGTTCATCGACGGAAAGACATTAAAGCAGCAGATCACAGGAGCCCGGGCAAGCATCCCTCTGCAGCAGGTGTTGAGCTGGACGCGCCAGATCGCCGGCGGGCTCAACAGCGCCCACGCGAAGAACATCATCCATCGCGACATCAAGCCCGAGAATATTATGCTTCCCGCAAGCGGGCAGGTAAAAATCATGGACTTCGGAATTGCGAAGCTCCGGGGATCTTCGGGAGCGACGCGCACGGGCACATCGCTCGGCACGCTCGCCTATATGTCCCCCGAGCAGGCACAGGGCGTCCCGGCCGATCACCGCTGCGACATCTGGGCTCTCGGCATCGTCGTGTACGAAATGCTCACCGGCGAAATTCCGTTCAAGGCGGAACATGAGGCCGGATTACTCTATTTGATAGTCAATACCGAACCTCCCCTTCCCAGCGCGATGGATAAGAAAATCCCGCGGCAGGTCGATCCCTTTGTGATGAAGATGCTGCAGAAGGAACGCGACAAGAGATATCAAACGATGGACGAAGTCATCAACGCCATCGACGCACTGCAGAAAGAGATCGAATCGGCATCGGGGCCTTCGAAAGCAAAAGCGATCGCCGTTCTTCCCTTCGGCAATATCAGCCAGGACAAAGAGAGCGATTATTTTGGCGACGGATTGACGGAAGAATTGATCGTCAACTTATCAAAAATACGTGAGATCAAGGTTGTTCCCCGCGCGACATCGATGCAATACCGGGGTTCGACGAAAGATGTCAAGACGATCGGACGGGAACTCGGCACGCGTTATATTCTTTCGGGCAACGTCCGGAAATTCCAGGACAATCTCCGTATCAGCGTCGAGCTCATCGACATCGATACCGAAGACCAGATCTGGGCTGAGACATACAAAGGCAAGCTCGCCGACGTGTTCGACATTCAGGAACAGGTGTCGAAGCAGATCGTCGATACGCTGATGCTCAAACTTTCTCCGACGGAGAAGATCGTTCTCACAAAGCGCTCCACCGTGAACGCGGAAGCGTTCGACTGTTATCTTCGTGCCCGTGATTTTCTCTATCGCCGTACGAAAAACGGCATCCAGTTTGCAATTCAGCTTTTCAAGAAAGCCACCGAGCTCGATCCCCGCTACGCGGCGGCATATGCCGGGCTTGGCGAAGCGTATGCTACGCTTCATTACGATTACGACACAAAAGACGTGTGGATCGAAAAGGCGATCGAGTCGTGTCTTCGGGGGCTCATGTACGATCCCACCCTCGCGGAGGCATATTCGGCCCTTGGGTTTGCCTACATGAGCAAAAAGTCCGTCGACGAAGCGCTCTCGGCGGGCCAGAAAGCGATCGAGCTGGATCCCAATAACTTTACCGGGTATTGGATCCTGGGTCGGTTGTATCATCTCACCGACCGCGACAAGGAAGCGGTCGAGATGCATAAGAAAGCGATCGAACTCAATCCGAATTTTCATACTGCGTACGGCGATCTTCGTATCGTCTACGAACGCCTCGGAGAAACGAAGAAACAACACGATATCATGGAAACGCTGCTTGAAGTCTATCCCCGTTATCTGGCCCAGCATCCCGACGACGCGCGCTCGCATATCTATTATGCAATCGACCTTGCCCAGATCGGGCGGTTTGACGAGGCGCGCACCGAAGCGGCGCGCGCTCTCGAGTTGAGCCCCGGCGATTCCCTCATGATGTATAACATTGCATGTTTTTATTCCCGCATGGGGGAAAAGAAACTGGCGATAGAATCGCTGCAGACTTCCATCGCTGCCGGACTCGAAGACTACGAATGGATCAAACGCGATGCGGATTTCGAAAATATCCGGAATGAGCCGGACTATATCGAGCTCATGAAAGGCAAATGAGCACTCCGTTATGATCGGCCAAACCATATCCCACTACAAGATCATCGAGAAGCTCGGCGAAGGCGGCATGGGCGTCGTCTACAAGGCGCAGGACACGAAGCTCGACCGGTTGGTTGCCATTAAGTTTCTTCCGAAGCATCTTTCCGCCGAAGAGAATAAGATGCGCTTCATGCAGGAGGCAAAGGCAACCGCCGCTCTCAATCATCCGAATATCCTCAGTGTCTATGAAATCGACGAACAAGGGGACGAAGGGATGTTCTTCGCGATGGAGTACGTCGACGGAATTACGCTCAAGAAACATATCACGAACTTAAAATCCGGGACGGGCATTCAGGTCCCACAGGCAATTGAGTGGGCGATACAGATCGCGCAAGGCCTCAAGGCCGCTCATGAGAAGAATATCGTTCACCGGGATATTAAGCCTGAGAACGTTATGATCACGGGTGACGGAAAGCTGAAGATCATGGATTTCGGGATCGCGAAGCTTGCCAGCAGTTCGGGAATGACGAAAACAGGAGTTTCGCTCGGCACACTTTCCTACATGTCTCCGGAGCAGGCACAGGGTATCGCAGCCGATCAGCGAGCGGATATCTGGGCATTGGGAATTGTCCTTTTTGAAATGCTCACAGCCGACTTGCCGTTTAAGTCCGAACATGAAGCCGGATTGTTATACCTCATCGTCAATCAGGATCCCCCCGTCCCGAGCGACTTCGACCGGACGATCCCCGGCTCAATCAATACCGTTGTGAGCAAAATGCTCATGAAAGACCCCGGCGCCAGGTATCAGAGCGCCCTGGAGGTGATCGAAGCTCTCCGCGATGCGCAAAAAGAGAGCAATCACGGGCCCGCCGTCGCCGAGAAGAAAGCCATTGCCGTTCTTCCCTTTGCGAATATCGGCGGGGACAAGGACAACGAGTACTTTGGCGACGGGCTCACCGAAGAACTTATCGTCAATCTTTCTCAATTGAAAGACATTGAAGTTATTTCTCGATCGAGTTCCATGCAGTTCAAAGGCACCAATAAAGACATCAAGACGATCGGGCGGGAGCTCAAAGCCCGCTATATTCTCGAGGGAAGCGTGCGGAAATTCCAGGACAACCTGAGAATTGCCGTTCAACTCATCGATGTCGAGAACGGACGCCAGCTGTGGGCTGGCTCGTACAAAGGCACGATTGCGGATGTGTTTGACATCCAGGAACAGGTATCGAAACAGATCGTCGAAGCCCTCATGGTGAAGCTCACGCCGACCGAAAAGACGGTCCTGACGAAGCGGACCACGATCGATGCGGGTGCCTTTGATTGTAATCTCCGCGCCCGGGATTTCCTGAACAGGCGTACGAAAAGCAGCATTAACATGGCAATACAGTTTTTTCAGAAAGCGATTGAGCACGATCCCAGGTATGCCTCCGCCTACGCCGGTTTAGGAGAAGCCTACGGCATGTTGTACAGAGATTTCGAGCGGAAGGACATCTGGCTTGACCGTGCGCTGGAAGTGAGTCTCAAGGCCATCATGTATGACGCGACGCTCTCCGAGGCGTATGCCGCTCTCGCACTCGCGTATCTCGGCAAGAGTTTATACGACGAATCTCTTGAGGCATGCCAGAAGGCCATCGTGCTTGACCCCAAGAATTTCAACTCGTACTGGATTTTGTCCAGAATTTATCGATCCACCGACAGGGATACGCAAGCCAAGGAAGCGCTGGAAAAAGTGATCGCGCTTTCGCCCGACTTCCTTCAGGCGCTCGATGATCTCATGAACCTGTATGAACGACTGGGGGACAAACAGAAATTCAATGCTGTGCTTCAAAAAGCTCTTGTTACCTACCCTCGTCATCTCGCCCAGTATCCCGACGACGCCTACAGAAGGATGGCATACGCGGTGAACCTGACCTATGCGGGACGGGCAGACGAAGGAAAACTCGAAGGAGAAAAAGCGCTGGAATTGAGCATTGGCGATCCGATTATGATGTACTACGGCGCCTGTCTCTATTCCCGTCTTGGAGAGAAGAAACGAGCCGTTCAATTGATCAAGGATGCCGTAACCAACGGGTACGAAAATTTTGAATGGATCAAGAAAGATCCGGACTTCGACACCATCCGGAATGAGCCTGAGTATAGAGAGCTCATGAAGGGAAAGTAAGACCGCAAACAACTGACAATTTTGCTGAAACAACGCAAGGCTGGATTCAGAACTTCAGTAAGGATACAACAACCATGATCGGAACCACCGTTTCACATTATAAGATCCTCGACAAGCTTGGCGAGGGCGGCATGGGCATCGTCTACAAAGCCCAGGATACGAAGCTCGACCGCATCGTCGCAATCAAATTTCTTCCACAGCATCTCTCCGCCTCGGAGGAGAACAAAACGAGATTCATCCAGGAGGCGAAAGCTACCGCCGCTCTCAATCATCCGAACATTCTTGGAGTGTTCGAGATCGACGAGCAGGACAAGAGGCTGTTTTTCGTCATGGAGTTCGTTGAAGGGTCCACGCTGAAGAAGCATATTGCCAATCTCAAGTCCGGGGTTCCTCTTGTCCAGGCGCTTGAATGGACAGCCCAGATCGCCCAGGGATTGAAAGCCGCGCACGACAAGAACATTGTCCACCGCGACATCAAACCCGAAAACGTTATGGTCTCGAGCGGAGGAAAACTCAAAATCATGGATTTTGGGATCGCGAAGCTCAAGAGCAGTTCGGGCCTGACGAAGACCGGCACCTCGCTGGGGACGCTTTCCTATATGTCACCTGAGCAGGCGCAGGGCGACGCTGCCGATCAACGATCGGATATCTGGTCGCTCGGAGTCGTGCTCTATGAAATGCTCACTTCGGACCTGCCGTTCAAATCGGAGCATGAAGCAGGGTTGCTCTATCTTATCGTGAACGAGGATCCTCCCACTCCCAGCCTGATGGACAGAAAGATTCCTCATCAGATCGACACGCTTATCCAGAAACTCCTTGCCAAGGACCGGTCGAAGAGATACCAGACCATGGATGAGGTTCTCAATGCACTCCAGGAGACGCAGCGCGCGATCCTGTCAGCCTCCGCAGCTCCGCAGACCAAAGCGATCGCCGTTCTCCCCTTTGGCAACATCAGCCCGGACAAAGAGAGCGATTATTTCAGCGATGGGCTGACGGAAGAACTTATCATCAACCTGTCAAGATTGAAAGACATCCGCGTAGTCCCCCGGACGACCTCGATGCAATACAAAGGGACAACGAAAGAGGTCAAGGCGATCGGAAGGGAGCTTGCGACGCGCTATATTCTGGCAGGAAGCGTACGAAAATTTCAGGATAATCTTCGGATCGCCGTTGAGCTTGTGGACATCGAGGCCGATGCCCAGCTGTGGGCTGAAACCTATAAAGGTAAACTAGAAGACGTGTTCGATATCCAGGAGCAGGTTTCGAAACAGATCGTCGACGCATTGATGGTGAAACTTACCCCAACCGAAAAAGTCGTCCTCACCAAACGATCAACGGAGAATGCCGAAGCGTTCGATTATCATCTTCGCGCGAGGAACGCTCTTTACCGGATGACAAAGAACGATATAAATTCCGCTCTTCATCTCTTTCAGCGGGCCATCGAACTCGACGGCCGGTACGCATCGGCGTACGCGGGATTAGGCGAGGCGTATTCCTGGCTGTATTTTCAGTTTGACAGGAAGGATTCCTATCTCGACCGGGCATTGGAGGCGAGCCTGAAAGCGCTCATGTACGATCCTACCCTTTCGGAAGCCTACGCGTCATTGAGTCTTGCTCACTTCGGCAAGAAAGCGTACGATGAAGCGCTTGATTCAGGCCGGAAGGCATTGGAGCTCGATCCCAACAACTATATCGCATTCTGGATTCTCGGAAGGATTTATCACGCGATAGACCGGGATCGCGACGCGGTCGAGATGTACAAAAAATGCCAGGAGCTCAACGGCGACTTCTACGGTGCATTTACGGATCTCGTGATGACGTATGAGAAACTGGGGGAAAAGCAACTCCACCGCGAGCAGCTTCTTATCGCTATCCCTGTTCTTGCCCGTCACCTGTCGCGATACCCTGATGACGCGAGAGCGCACATGATCAACGCCATACATCTTGTTTTGGTGGATCGCGTCGACGAAGCGAAACGTGCGGCGGCAAAAGCACTCGAACTCAATCCGAACGACTCCCTCATGCTGTACAACGGCTGCTGCTTCTATGCACGGTTGGGAGAGAAGCGGTTGTCCCTGGACGCCTTGAAGAATGCAATCCTTGCCGGGCACGCGAACTACGAATGGATGAAGCGGGATCCGGATCTCGACAGCATCCGGAACGAACCCGAATACATTGAGATTATGAAAGGTAAATGAGAAGCAGCCTATGATCGGCCAGACAATATCACATTATAAGATTCTTGAAAAGCTCGGCGAGGGCGGAATGGGCGTCGTCTACAAGGCCCAGGACACGAAGCTCGACCGCACTGTCGCCATTAAATTCCTTCCGCTTCATCTTTCCGCATCGGAGGAGAACAAGACAAGATTTATCCAGGAAGCAAAATCGACGGCGGCATTGAATCATCCCAACATCCTTCACGTCCACGAGATCGATGAGGAGAACGGCAACTCGTTTTTCGTCATGGAATTCGTCGAAGGGAAAACGCTGAAGTCGACGATTTCGGGGCTGAAGTCCGGCGAAGGCATACCGGCCAGGCAGGCTCTCGACTGGACGATCCAGATCGCGCAGGGACTCAAAGCGGCTCACGATAAGTCAATTATTCACCGGGATATCAAACCCGAGAATATCATGCTCACGAAGGACGAGCAGCCCAAGATCATGGACTTCGGGATCGCGAAGCTCAAGAGCGGCTCCGGATTTACAAAGACCGGAATGTCACTCGGCACCCTTTCGTATATGTCCCCGGAACAAGCCCAGGGAGTACCCGCAGACTTACGCACCGATATCTGGTCGCTCGGCGTTGTACTCTACGAGATGCTCACGACCGATCTTCCCTTCAAGGCCGAGCACGAAGCAGGCCTTCAGTATCTCATTGTCAACGAAGAGCCCCCTGCGCCGAGCATCCTCGACAGGCGCATTCCTCACCAGATCGATTCGGTGGTGAAGAAGATGCTCACAAAGGATCGCAACAAGCGCTATGAGAATATGGATGCGCTCATTAAGAGTCTCCAGGAAGTGCGCGGCGATCTCGACAAGACCGGAAGCAAAGACAAGAAAAAAGCGTTGGCCGTGCTCCCGATCGAAAATATCAGCTCGGACAAAGAGAATGAGTACTTCGGCGTCGGGCTAACGGACGAGCTCATCGCAAACCTTTCAAGATTGACGACGATCCGCGTCGTTCCCAGAACGATCATCATGCAATACCGCGGGACAACGAAGGATGCAAAGACGATCGGAAGAGAGCTTGGCGTGCGCTATCTCCTTGCCGGCAGCGTGAGAAAATACCAGGACGATCTGCGCATCACAATCGAGCTCATGGACATCGAAGAAGAGGAACAGGTGTGGGCGGGTACATACAAAGGCAAACTCGCCGACGTCTTCGATTTTCAGGAACAGGTCTCCAAGCAGATCGTCGAAGCCCTCATGGTCAAACTCACCCCGACGGAGAAGGTGGTCCTCACGAAGCGCTCGACGGAAAACACCGAAGCGTTCGACTGCTATCTCCGGGCGAGAGAATTTCTCTATCGGCGGACGAAGAGCAGTCTCCAGTTCGCCATTCAATTATTTCAGCGGGCGATCCAGCTTGATACCCGGTACGCCCCCGCGTACGCCGGGTTGGGTGAAGCGTATGCCGAGCTTCACTACGATTTTGACACAAAAGAAATCTGGATCGATAAGGCGATCGAATCCAGCCTGAAGGCGCTCATGTATGATTCGACCGTTTCCGAGGCATATGCCGCGCTCGCGCTCGCCTATTTCAGCAAGAAGTCGCTTCAGGAAGCCGAAGCGGCCGCCCGCAAGGCAATTGATCTCGGACCGAATATCTTTACCGGCTACTGGGTTCTTGCCCGGATTTACCACGTCACGAACCGCGACGCACAGTCGCTTGAGCTGCTCCAGAAAACTATTGAGCTGAACCCCGATTTTCATACAGCCTATTCTCAGCTCCGCATGGCGTATGAGAGCCTCGGGATGAACGATAAAGTCGACGAAATCGTAAAGCTCGTCATGGAAGTGCTCCCCGTATATCTTGCCCGCCATCCCGACGACGCCCGTTCGCACAATTATTATGCTGTTGAGCTTGTGCGCGTCGGACGAATCGAAGAAGGAAAAATCGAAGCGCAAAAGGCCATTGACCTGAGCCCGGACGATCCTCTGATGATGTACAACTCCGCCTGCTTTTATTCCCAGCTGGGTGAAAAGAAGCTGGCGATCGACACCCTGAAGAAGTCCATCGCTACAGGACTGGAAGATTATGACTGGATTAAGAACGACCCGGATTTTAATAATATCCGAAATGAACCCGAGTACATTGAATTGATGAAGGGCAAGTAAGTATGATCGGAACTACAATTTCGCACTACAAGATTCTGGAAAAGCTCGGCGAAGGGGGCATGGGCGTCGTCTACAGAGCCCTGGACACCAAGCTCGACCGCTCCGTTGCTATCAAGTTTCTCCCTGCGCATCTTTCCGGCGCCGCAGAGAACAAAACGCGTTTTGTCCAGGAAGCGCAATCCACGGCCGCGCTCAACCATCCGAACATTCTTAATGTTTACGATATCGACGAGCAGAGCGGCGGATTGTTCTTTGTCATGGAGTATATCGAAGGCAAGACGCTCAAGCAATACATGACCAGCCTGAAGGCCGGAGAGGGAATTCCCGTCACCCAGGCCATCGATTGGACCATCCAGATCGCGCAGGGATTGAAGGCGGCGCACGAGAAGACTATCGTCCATCGCGATATTAAGCCCGAGAATATCATGCTGACGAAGGATCATCATCCTAAAATTATGGACTTCGGCATCGCGAAGCTCAAAGGGGGAACCGGTTTAACAAAAACGGGAACCTCCCTCGGAACGCTCTCGTACATGTCCCCGGAGCAGGCACAGGGTACCTCCGCAGATCAGCGCTCCGACATCTGGTCGCTCGGCGTCGTGTTTTATGAAATGCTCACCAACGAGGTTCCGTTCCGGGGAGAGCACGAAGCGGCGCTGATGTACCTCATCGTCAACGAGCATCCCCACCCGCCGAGCCAGATCGACCGGCGCGTCGCTCCGCAGGTTGATTCTGTGGTGATGAAAATGCTCGAGAAAGACCGGGCCATCCGTTATCAGAATATGGAAGAGGTCATCAAGGCATTGCAGGCGGTAAAGGCAGAACTCTCATCCGCCCAGACCGGAAAGACAAAGTCGATCGCAGTCCTTCCGTTTGCGAACATGAGCACGGACCAGGAGAACGAATATTTCAGCGACGGTTTAACGGAAGAGATTATTGCGAACCTGTCCCGGCTAAAGGACATGAAGATCATCGCCCGGACGACTTCGATGCAGTATAAAGGTACGAAGAAGGATGTCAAGACGATCGGGAGAGAACTGGGCGCGCGCTATATCATCGAAGGAAGCGTCAGGAAGTTTCAGAATGATCTTCGCATCACGGCGCAGTTTATCGATGTGGAGGACGGCACCCAGCTGTGGGCGGGGACGTATAAAGGCACCCTCGCCGATGTGTTCGATTTTCAGGAACAGGTATCGAAACAGATTGTCGACGCTCTGGCGGTAAAGCTCACTCCGGTTGAACAGGTCGCCCTCACCAAACGGTCGACGCTGAACGCCGAAGCGTTCGATTACTATTTGCGTGCCCGCGGCTTCCTCTACCGCCTCACCAAGGGAAACACGAATATCTCGATCCAGCTCTTTCAGAAAGCAATCGAGCTCGACGGACGGTTCGCCGCGGCATACGCGGGACTGGGTGAAGCCTACGCTTATCTCTACCAGCACTGGGACAGAAGAGAATCCTGGCTTGAAAAAGCCGTAGAGTCGTCGCTTAAAGCTCAGCTCTACGATCCGACGCTTTCCGAAGCGTTCGCTGCGCTCGGCGTCGCGTATTTCAACAAGAAAGCGTTTGAAGATGCACTCACTGCCGGCAACAAGGCGATCGAACTTGATCCGAACAACCATATTGCGTACTGGATTTTGGGAAGAATTTACCGTCAGATGGATCGTGACCATGATTCTGTGGAGTTGTTCAAGAAAACATTCGAGCTCAATCCGGATTTCTATACCGCGTTAGGCGATTTGAGAATGGTGTACGAACGGATTGGCGACAGAGCGAACTCCGAGGAAATGCTCCGGTACTCATTGGAATACTTTCCAAAATACTTGCTTCGCCATCCGGAGGACGCCCGGGCTCATATGTTTTTTGCAACGAATCTGGCAGAGCTCGGCCATAAAGAGGAAGCGAAGGTCGAGGCTGCAAAAGCGCTCGAGCTCAGCCCCGGAGAGACGGTCATCCTCTACAACGCCGCATGCTTCTATTCGCAGTTAGGCGAGAAAGCGCTCTCCGTGCAGACGCTCAACGATGCGGTCGCTTCCGGTTGGCAGGATTTTGAATGGATTAAGCGTGATCCCGATTTCGACAATATCCGCAACGAAGCCGGGTACATCGAACTCATGAAGGGGAAATAAGCAGGCAATTCAGCAACTGACAACGAATATTTTTATCTTAATTACCTCCTATGATTGGTCAGACAATATCTCACTATAAAATCCTTGAAAAGCTCGGCGAGGGCGGCATGGGTGTCGTCTACAAAGCTCAGGACACCAAGCTTGACCGGTTCGTCGCTATAAAGTTTCTTCCGCCCCATCTGTCATCCTCGGAGGAAAACAAGGCGCGCTTTATCCAGGAGGCGAAGGCGACCGCTGCGCTGAACCACTCGAACATTTTGAACGTCTATGAGATCAACGAGAGCGACGCAGGGACATTCTTCGTCATGGAATTCATCGACGGGCATACGTTAAAAACGTACATCGCGAATCTCAAATCCGGTGAAGTCATAACCTCCAAGCAGGCGATCGATTGGACCGTGCTGATCGCGAAGGGCCTGAAAGCCGCGCATGAAAAAGGGATCGTGCACAGGGACATCAAACCCGAGAACATTATTTTGACGAAAGAGGGCCAGCCGAAGATCATGGATTTCGGCATCGCGAAGCTGAAAGGCGGAACGGGTCTTACGAAGACGGGCGCTTCGATGGGAACGCTGAACTATATGTCGCCGGAGCAGGCACAGGGACTTTCCGCCGATCACAGATCGGACATCTGGTCCCTCGGCGTTACACTCTATGAAATGCTGACCGGTGAGCAGCCATTCAAGGCTGAACATGAGGCTGCGCTTCTCTATCTCATCAATCATGAGGAGCCGCCGGTTCCGAGCGCTCTGGACCGCAAAATTTCACACCCGATCGATGCGGCCGTCATGAAAATGCTGGAAAAAGACAGGGCGGTCCGCTTTCAATCGATGGATGAGGTCATCAGCACACTCGAGAGCGTTCGCAGCGATATCGAATCATCTTCAACGAAAACGAAGGCCATTGCCGTCCTCCCCTTTGATAATATCAGCCAGGACAAGGAAAACGATTACTTCGGCGACGGATTGACCGAAGAAATTATCGCAAATCTCTCGCGCCTGAAAGACATGCGCGTCGTCTCCAGGACAACAACGATGCAGTACAAGGGGACAAAGAAAGATATCAAGACCATCGGCAGAGAGCTTGCCGCCCGGTATATCATGGAAGGAAGCGTGAGAAAGTTTCAGGACAACCTTCGCATCACGGCGCAGCTCATCGACGTCGAAACCGATACTCAGCTCTGGGCCGAAACGTACAAAGGGACGCTCGCCGATGTGTTCGACATCCAGGAGCAGGTATCGAAACAGATCGTCGACGCCTTGATGGTGAAGCTCTCCCCCACGGAAAAAGTCGTTCTCACGAAACGCGCTACGTTGAACGCTGAAGCGTTCGATTGTAACCTCCGTGCGAGAAATTTTCTTTACCGTCGCACGAAGAACACGATCAATTTCGCGATCCAGCTGTTTAAGAAAGCAATCGAACTTGACCCGAGGTACGCGAGCGCATACGCCGGCCTGGGTGAAGCCTACGCTTCCCTGTATCACGATGTCGAGCGAACGGAACATTACCTTGACAAAGCCATTGAGTCCAGCCTCAAAGCACTCATGTACGACTCTTCGCTCTCCGAAGCCTATGCGGCGCTCGGACTGGCATATTACAATAAAAAATCCATCGACGAAGCCATCACTTCGAGTCAGAAGGCTATTGAGCTCGACCCGAACAATTTCCTCGGATACTGGATTCTCGGGCGCATTTATCATAACACCGATAAAGACCGGGAAGCCGCGGTAGTCTTTGAAAAGGTTATCAAACTGAATCCCGACTTTTACTCGGTGTACGGGGACCTCCAGATCGTCTATGCGCGGCTTGGCGAAAAGGAAAAACATAAGGAAATCCTCACCATGGCGCTCGTGGTATATGCCCGGTACCTTTCGCAACATCCGGACGACGCCCGTGGGCATATGTACTTTGCGACAGATCTCGCGCAAGTCGGGAGAAGAGACGAAGCAAAAGTCGAAGCAGCCAAGGCAATGGAATTAAGTCCCGACGACCCGCTCATGCTGTACAACGCTACCTGTTTTTATTCGCAAATGGGTGAAAAGAAACTTGCCATCGAAGCGATTAAGAATGCAATTGCAGCGGGCTATGCAAATTACGAGTGGCTGAAGCGAGATTCCGATCTGGATCCCATCCGGGATGAGCCGGAGTACATAGAGCTGGTCAAAGATCATTAACGATGCCTGACCCGGCCACGGTCAATTCCAGAGTCATGTAGTATTGCTTTACGGAGTCAAAGAATCAATCGGTTTGATTTCCCAGCCGTATTGAATAGTTCGTGATCGTTTGGAAGCGGCATCTCCGATTCCCGCAGCTCTGTTATGGTTTCTCCTCCCGCGCTTTTCTCCCCCATCTGATCATAAACACACCTCTTCATCCATCTCTATTCTGAGAATTTGCAAAAATGAATTGGGTTTCTTATCTTTTTTCAGTCTTCACATCTACGAAAGGATCCCCCCTATCTGCCGTCAGCTCAACTTGCCAACCCAATGAAGAACATCCACCTGCTCCTCATTGAAGATAACCGGCTTCTCCGTGACGGCATTACCTCGATGCTTAAAGAGCACGATGATATCAGAGTCGCTACGGCGCTCGGTACAAATGAAAACATTTTTCAGAAAATCCGGAGCTTTAAGCCGAGTGTCATGCTCCTCGATCTTGGCCTGCGAAGCCACAACAGCTTACAACTGGTGAAAATTGCCAAGACAAACTCTCCGGCAATGAAGGTCATTGTCATGGATCTCATTCCGACACAGGAAGATGTCCTGGAGTTTGTGAGAGCCGGAGTCTCGGGGTTTATTCTTAAAGATGCCACGGTCGACGATTTTTTGAAAACAATCCGTTCGGTTGCTCAAGGTGCGAAAGTCCTCCCTTCTCTTTTGACCGGCTCGCTCTTTTCCCAGATCATCGACCATGCCGTCAACGGGACAACAAAATCCCCTGCGAAACTTATGGAATCGGTACGCATGACGAAGCGTGAACGCCAGGTGATTGAGTTGATTTCCGACGGCCTGAGCAATAAAGAAATAGCCCAAAAGCTTCATCTCTCTACGTATACCGTAAAGAGCCACGTTCACAATATACTTGAGAAGCTGGCGCTTCGTACGCGACTCCAGATTGCAAATTACGCCCACACCTCTGAATCCTTCCGGGATATTGCCAACAGCGTTACATTGCTGAACGAGTAGTTCCTCCCTGAACCGGAGTCATCCTTCTCTCATCCCTTTCTCATCCTTTTTTCATCCCTTTGGACGATTGATTAGCCGTTCAATTTAGTCGTATTTTATTCATAGTGGATGAGCCGTAAGCCCGCCTGCAGACGTCGAATCTCACTGAATCCTTCTTCGATGATTTTTTGAGGGACGACAGGAGTTCCCAACCACCAAGCGACAGGATTTCGTTACCATGAACGATATTGGAAAACAGGAGCCAACTACTTCTGTCATCGATCGCATTGCTTTCATCGGAAATTATTTACCGCGGCAATGCGGTATTGCAACATTCACAACAGATTTGTGTGAGGCGATTGCAATTGAATGCAGTGCGACAACATGTATCGCCCTCCCTGTCAACGACACCAAAGCCGGATATGACTATCCGGACCGCGTTCGATTCGAACTGACGGAGAAAGATATCGACTCGTATCGGCGGGCGGCCGACTTCCTTAACATCAACGACGTTGATGTCGTAAGTCTTCAACACGAGTATGGTATTTTTGGCGGAAGGGCAGGCAGCCACATTCTTGCACTGCTGCGCAAATTGAGCATGCCCGTCGTAACGACCCTTCACACTATCCTGGAAAACCCTGATCCTGATCAGCGGCGGGTGCTGAAAGAAGTCTCTGCCCTCTCCGACCGGGTGGTGGTCATGAGCGAACGCGGCTCCCGGTTCTTGCAACAAGTCTATGAGGTGATGCCGGAGAAAATCGATGTCATCCCGCACGGCATTCCGGATGTGCCGTTCGTTGACCCGAGCTTCCACAAAGATGTCTTTGGCGTTGAAGGCAAGCTCGTCTTGCTCAGTTTCGGATTGCTCTCACCGAACAAGGGCATCGAGAATGTTATCTCCGCGTTACCCGCAATTGTGAAGCGGTTCCCCAACCTCGTTTACATCATCCTCGGAGTAACTCATCCGCATGTCGTTCAACACCATGGTGAAACGTACCGGCTCTCGCTCCAATGGCTCGCCCAGGAGAAGGGGGTCGAACGGCACGTAATCTTCTATAACCAGTTTGTCAAGATTGAAGAGCTCGTGGAATTCATCGGCGCGGCGGACATTTACATTACTCCCTATCTCAACGCCACTCAAATAGTTTCCGGTACCCTGGCGTACACGTTGGGAGCAGGCAAAGCTGTGATTTCAACCCCATATTGGTATGCGGAAGAAATGCTGGCCGATGGACGTGGAGCGCTAGTGCCGTTTCGTGATCCTCCATCCTTGGCTGAGAAAGTAATTGAGCTCCTAGAAAACGAGACCCAGCGACATGCCATGCGAAAACGGGCATATCTGTATGGACGCGAGATGATCTGGCCCCGGGTCGCGCGCCGGTATATGGAAAGTTTCGATCGCGCCCGCGCCGAACGCCGGCATTTCATCCCTCATGGCCTCAGAACCAGAGCGCTCGAACATCGACCGACAGAACTACCTCCTCTCCGACTCGATCATCTGCATCGAATGACGGACGAGACAGGTATGCTGCAGCATGCACTGTATACAGTGCCCAACTATAGCGAGGGTTATACTACCGACGATAACGCCCGCGCGCTCATGGTGAGCGCTCTTTTGGAAGCACTGGGAAACACAGATGCGCGCGAATTGACTTCCCGTTACCTTGCCTTCATCTGGTACGCATTCAACACCGAGAGGAGGCGCTTTCGTAACTTCATGGATTACGATCGCCACTGGAGAGAGGAGAACGGTTCGGACGACAGCCACGGTCGCGCGTTGTGGGCGTTAGGAGTGCTGTTGGGCCGATCAAATACTCCGGCCCTTCACAGTATGGCAGGCAAATTGTTTGAACAAGCATTGCCCCAGATTCTCGATACAACCAGTCCACGTGCGTGGGCATTTACGCTCATCGGCATCCACGAGTACCTCCAGCGCTTTGCCGGTGACCGCCGGGCCAGCCAGGTTCGCGAAGAATTATGCGGAAGACTGCTAAAGCTCTATGAGAGTCACCGAACGGATGGATGGCGTTGGTTTGAACCGGGTTTGACCTATTGCAATGCGGCGTTGCCGCACGCGCTTCTCATGTGCGGACACTCGAGCCCGGGTGGCACCTTGACTGACGCCGGATTAGAGTCGCTCAATTGGTTGACAACTTTGCAGCGGAGCAAGACGGGGCACTTCGTCCCAATCGGATCGAATGGTTTTTACGAGAACGGAGGCGTACGCGCAAGATTCGATCAGCAGCCGGTAGAAGCGCAAGCCATGGTCTCAGCATGTCTGGCAGCGTACCGGCTCACCGGAGATCTGTGCTGGCAGAAGGAAGCCCGAATTGCATTCGACTGGTTCCTCGGACGCAACGATTTGAATTTACCAATTTATGATCCAACCACGGGAGGATGCCGGGACGGTTTACACCCGGATCGCCCGAACGAAAATCAGGGCGCAGAGTCCACGCTCGCATTCCTCCAGGCCTTGCTCGAATTGCAGTTGTCGGAGGATTCGCTTCTCTCATCAAACCAGGTACCCAGACAATGATTCATCTTCATCCGGAACTCTTTCTCCGCCATACTAATAATCCGATACTCACCGCATCCAACTGGCCATATCCGGTCAACAGTGTATTCAATCCCGGCGCAATTTTGATGCCGGATGGAACCACACTGCTGCTCTGCCGGGTAGAAGACCGGCGCGGGCATTCTCATCTTTGTGCTGCCCGATCTGCCAACGGTGTGGACGATTGGCGGATCGACCCTCACCCGACTCTGCCAGCCGATCCCACGCACTTCCCCGAAGAGCTTTGGGGTATTGAAGATCCTCGCATCACGCACGTTCCTGAGCTGGAACGCTATGCCATTGTGTACACAGCGTATACTCGCGGCGGGCCCGGCATCGCGCTTGCTCTTACGAAAGATTTTGTCACCTTCGAGCGTTACGGGCTGATCATGCAACCAGAGGACAAAGACGGAGCGCTGTTGCCCCGTCGTTTCGACGGTCAATGGGCATTAATCCATCGGCCTGTCAATATTCCCCATGCACACATGTGGGTCTCGTATTCGCCCGACTTGCGGAGCTGGGGCAACCACAAACTCATGATGGAAGCCCGGAAAGGCGCGTGGTGGGATGCAAACAAAATCGGGCTCTCGCCTCCGCCCATTGAAACCCCGCAAGGATGGCTGGTAATCTATCACGGCGTGCGGCGGACGGGCAGCAGTTCACTCTACCGGCTTGGATTGGCCTTGTTCGATCTTCAGACACCGGAGCGATGCCTCAAACGGGGTAACGAATGGATGTTTGGCCCGCAAGAGTTGTATGAGCGGCACGGAGACGTGGACGACGCCGTCTTTCCCTGCGGCTACACTATTGCGCCCGATGGCGATACAGTCAGGATGTACTATGGTGCGGCGGATTCGAGTATTGCGTTAGCCACCGGGAGCATTCGAGCTATGCTTGAGTGGCTTGATCAACACGCATGAACATCGATATCCCCGTTAGTTCTCTCAATCAAAAGATATAGCCCTTCTTTCATCCCTTTGCCCGATTGATTCACGGCTCGAATTAGCCGTATCTTATCTCGTGATGGTGGCCTAGGTTGAGATTCGATGAATCGCAGGAGTTGATATGCATAAGAATCGATCTGTTCGAAATTCAGACGCTGTATTTATCGGGTGGCAACAAACTCCCTGGGGTGCACCCATCGCTTTGTATAACATCATTGCGGTTGGGCATCCATCGTTCGGCTCTACCGTCCTTGAAGCCACTCTGCGCAAGTTTCATCTGAAGATTCCACGAATCCCTCCTCAGGAAAGAAGGGCGAAAAAGCGTCCCCGCTCGCGAATTATGCAACAAGAAGTTGAGCATTCAATCAACCAATGAGAGGATTATTGTCATGCTATATACTATCGCTGTTGTTTTGATCGCACTATGGCTCCTGGGGCTCATCACTTCCTACACCATGAGCGGGTTCATTCACGTTCTCCTGGTGATCGCCATTGTGGCCGTCCTGATTAGGCTCATCCAGGGCCGGAAGCTGCTTGGAAATAAGGTTTGAGTCAGAAATACAACGAACATGAAATCGGTAAGATCAGTGGCGTGTGCTGACAATCCTCACCACGTCATCGAAGAATGAATGAGCGCTACGTACAGTTACTACAGCGAGAATTTGAAGCCGAATGCTACAATAACCAAAAACAAACTTTTCAATGCAATGTGTGCGCCTTCTCGGCGCGATACCAATGATTGCGTTGAAATAAACAACCATGCTGAGAGGTACACAAATGAAAAAATTAAGCAGTAATCCCATAGTACTCAATGCTATCTGTTTGATGGCGTTGCTAATGACGATAATTGTTGGCGGGTGCAAAAAAGATGACCCTGTGGCAGGTCCTACACCAATAGTTATACCTCCTCAAACTACCGTGCAGGCGCCGGTTAACCTTCGATCAACTGCAGGTTTTGAGATTCTTGCCGGTTCGTTAATTTCCGACGTTCCAACGTCTGCCGTTACCGGAGATATCGGATTGAGTCCGGCTGCCGGCAGTAATATCACTGGTTTTGGCGCGGGAGAAGTCACCGGGACAATCTACACGGTTGATGCTACCGGTCCGGCCGGTTCGGTGATGTCACCTGTGATGCTCACCGCTGCCAAAGGCGATCTAACGACAGCGTATAACGATGCCGCCGGACGCGCATCAATATGGTGCTCCTTTCCGGAAATATCGGCGGACTGACACTCACACCGGGACTCTATAAATCAAGCAGCTCGCTGGAGATTTCGTCCGGCAATCTCACGTTTGATGCTAAAGGGAATCCAAATGCCGTTTTCATCGTGCAGATAGCATCCACACTTACCACAACATCGGGTCGACAGATTATTTTGAGCGGTGGTGCGAAAGCCTCCAACATTTTTTGGCAGGTTGGCACTTCAGCTACTCTTGGAACGACCTCTGTTTTCAAAGGGACCATTATGGCTGATCAATCAATCACGCTGAATTCGGGTGCAACAGTTGATGGCAGAATATTCGCTCGCATTGCCGCGGTAACAATCGCAGGCAACACTCTTGCAAAGCCAACGCTGTAAAATGATTGAATAATATTCCAAATGATTTGCTGGACATGGAAGCCCCGCTCTCATAAGAGCGGGGTGATTTAAATAAAAAATATCTTCCTTATTTTCCCTAGCTCTATGAGGGTACATGCGGAGAAGTGGTTTAATGAGCGCTCATCACATACGTGGCCAGCCATCCAAACGATCTGTCGTCGTTAATTCAGAATGTCGTACTCCACTTTAAATAGAAGGAATAATAGCATGAAATATCTTTATCTCACAGTTATCGCACTTTCTCAGTTCCTCGCCGTTCAGGCTTCCGTTGCGCAAGAGCGTAAGTTCGGTCTTGGCGTGATCCTCGGTGAACCGACAGGCATCAGCGCGAAATTATGGACATCACCCGGCACCGCATTTGACTTCGGCCTCGGCTGGTCGGTCGGAGGAGACCGGATCAGCCGGTACGACGGGTCCTATGATGGGGGAAGCCGAATCCACTTCCACATGGACTACCTCTGGCATTCTTTTGACGCTATTACATCGAGCGAGAGATTCCCGTTGTACTATGGCATCGGTGGACGCATCAATACGGGTGCCGGCTATACTAGCTCGGCAGCTGTCCGCGGCGTGCTCGGCATCGCGTGGATGCCGCATGAAACACCAGTGGATATTTTTCTCGAAGTGGTTCCGTCGCTTCAGCTTACATCATCGACAGGCTTTGCTATCGATGCAGGCATTGGCGCACGGTATTTCTTTCAATGAGTTACAAGCGTAATCACAGAATCAGAGAAGCACGGCGAGTGGAAGCGAAGCGGGCAATTTCGACCTCGTCGGCTTCTGAGTTTAGCACAGCTGCAGACGATGCGACATCATCCGTAAGCAACAAGCTGGCTATCGCTACCTTGTACAAAAGATTTAGTTCCTCTTTCATCCCTTTGGACTATTGTATTGTTTTAGCGATGTATCTATAATTCATTGAGACAGAGAGGAATACACTCATCAAGGATGCCATCCGAAAATGTTGTACTGCGTTTGGTACAATGGATCTTGGTATCCCGCAAACGTAAGGCGTTCTCATTAAGAACAAACATCAATGCGGATAACATCGTATGAAGAAGAAACAAGCACACAATGTTCTTTCCAAATCCCGCACGAGTATTAACGGATTCGACGAAATCACGGGGGGAGGATTACCAAAAGGCAGACCGACGCTTATCTGCGGCGGCGCGGGATGCGGGAAAACCCTTTTTGCCATGGAATTTCTTGTCCGCGGGGCGACGGAGTACAACGAACCCGGCGTCTTTGTTACCTTCGAGGAAACAGAGAAAGAACTCGCAGCGAACGTTGCGTCGTTGGGGTTCGATTTGGATAAGCTGATAAAACAGAAAAAGATTTGGCTTGAGCACATTCACATTGAACGGGGCGAAATTGAACAAAGCGGTGAATACGATTTGGAAGCGTTATTTATCCGGATTCATCATGCAATTGAGAGCATCGATGCCAGGCGTGTTGTGCTGGATACGATGGAATCACTCTTTTCAGGGTTACCGAATCCTCAAACGCTACGGTCAGAACTGCGACGCTTATTACGCTGGCTGAAGAAGAAAGGCGTAACGACAATAATTACCGGAGAACGAGGCGACGGGACGTTAACTCGTCAAGGTTTGGAAGAGTATGTTTCCGATTGCGTTATTCTTCTCGATCACCGCGTGGACGATCAATCATCCATTCGACGCATGCGGATTGTCAAATATCGCGGTTCGACGCATGGTACGAACGAATATCCGTTCCTTATCGGTGAAGAAGGATTTTCTGTACTGCCAGTCACTTCGCTGGGATTGAATTACTCTTCATCGCACGGGAGAATCTCCACCGGCATTCCCCGCCTTGATACAATGCTCTCTGGTAAAGGTTACTTTCGCGGCAGCACGGTGCTTGTTTCAGGTACCGCCGGTACGGGGAAGACGAGCATCGCCGCGCAATTTGTAGAAGCCGCATGCAAGCGAGGGGAACGCACGCTCTTCTTCACCTTCGAAGAATCTCCAAGTCAGCTCATGCGCAATATGCGGTCGATTGGAATTCATTTGGAACCGTGGGTAAAAAAAGGCTTGCTTCGTTTTCACGCAACACGGCCGACCCTCTATGGCCTGGAATCTCACCTGACGACAAGCATCAACTTGATTAATGACTTCGAACCGCACGTCGTCATCCTTGACCCAATTAATGCGTTCGTGATGGGCGAGAACCTGACTGACGTCAAGACAATGCTCCTGCGCATTGTAGATTTCCTGAAAATGAAACGGATCACTGCATTCTTCACAAGTCTCACCTCCGCTGCCGATGATATGGAGAATACCGATGTCTACATCTCATCGTTGATCGATACATGGCTGCTCTTGCGTGATATTGAAATTGGCGGTGAGCGTAACAGAGGATTATATGTACTTAAATCTCGCGGTATGGCACACTCCAACCAGATTCGCGAGTTTAGACTAACAAACCACGGTATAGAACTGCTTGATGTCTATGTCGGGGCGGAAGGTGTGTTGACCGGCTCGGCACGATTGTCGCAAGAATCAAAGGATGAGGCGGAACAATTATTGCGACAGCAAGATCTCGGGCGCAAACAATTGGAATTACAACGGAAGCGTGAAGCAGTGGAATCTCAGATTGCCCTCCTGCGATCTGAATATGAAGCTGAAGAAGCTGAAGCGTTCAAGGTTATCGGTTTTGAAAAAGCAAGAAATGAACGCTTTGCGCATGCGAAGGCACAAATGGCCAAGAGCCGAAATGCTGATACGCAAAGATAATGAGCGGGTGCAAACAACAAGAACATTAACGAATAAGAGAACAACCTGTGAACATGAGAAACAAAAAATCGAATCCCAGCCGGCGAAAGAGCCTGCGGGCGAACGCAAGAAACAACAAATGGATCTTACGATTGTATGTTGCCGGGCAGACTCCAAAAGCCGTCAATGCTCTCGGCAATCTCAAATTAATTTGTGAAGAAGAATTAAAAGGCAAATATCATATCGAAGTGATTGACCTCTTGAAGAAACCACAGCTTGCGCGTGCAAACCAGATCCTCGCTGTTCCCACGCTCGTTCGTAAACTCCCCCTGCCGGTGAGGAACATCATTGGCGATCTCTCGAATAAAGAGCGTGTACTGGTCGGGTTAGACCTCGTCGATCATAGCGTGAAGAAAGTTACCCTATGAAACAAATCCGATTGTTAGTTATTGAAGACAATCGCCTCTTGCGGGATGGTATCTTGAACATGTTGAAAGGTCACCGCGATATTAAAGTCGTTGCCGCAACCGGAGACAGTGGAAACAGCATACTCAAAATCCATGAATTGAAACCCACTGTTATACTTTTGGATCTGGGTTTGCGTAATCAAAACAGCTTACATGTCGTGGAACTCGTGAAGAAGGAGTTTCCCCAGGCTAAAGTGATTGTGATGGATCTTGCTCCTGCTCAGGGGGATGTCCTGCAATTTGTCAAAGCGGGCGCCTCCGGGTTCATCCTCAAGGACGCCACAGTTGATGATTTTCTCGCCACAATACGTTCCGTTGCAGAGGGGGAGAAGGTCCTTCCGCCTGTCCTGAATGGGTCGCTCTTTTCACAGATCATCGAACATGCGGTCGAGGGGGGAAGAGCTAATCTCAACAAAGCCATTCGGATGACAAAACGAGAACAGGAAGTGATCAGGCTCATTAGTGACGGATTGAGCAATAAGGAAATAGCGAAAGAGCTTCAGATAGCGACCTACACCATCAAGAGCCATGTTCATAATATTATGGAGAAACTTGCGCTCCATACACGCCTGGAGGTTGCCAACTATGCCTACACCGATGGCACGCTCACAAAGGAAATCGCCAAGAGCATCTCCATGATTACGAAGTAGTATTTCGACATCGATACCGACCACATCAAGAGAAGATAAATGTTTCTCAATCGTTCAACGACCAGAAAAATTCATGATGACATCGCCAAGTTGCCCTTGTCGAGGCAACGAAAATATCAACTTCGCAAAATACGCCAGCGGCGATGTATCACGTGTGGTAACGAAGTGTTCTTAAGTACGTTATACTGCTATGAAGACAACTTGAAGAGAGGCATTGCCGTTCCGGGAAAGAACGGCGCACGTATCCGCAAATGGTTGTAAGAGCAGTATGTTTCGTCACTGATTCCATAATAGTATTTCATATTTATTTTGACCGAATACTCTCGTAACCCTCGCGTCTCTTCAAAAGTTTACCGGGAACCCCTGCGGGTTGGTACCGTCGCCAGGATATGCCAGGTAACCAGGAAGACAATTTTCAACTGGATCAAACACGGTACGTTGAAATCGTTTACCACGCATGGAGGGCATAACAGGATATGGCCCCGCGATCTTCGCGCATTTCTTGACCGGGCCGGTATGGACATAGAATTTAAGTTTGATGAGACGAGAGGGACCAGGTTTCTAATCGTCAATGACAACCCCTCTCATAAGCAGCTCATGCAGAAATCGTTCTCTGATCGTTTTCCATCTGCTTCTGTCGCCGCAACGCAATGCCACTTTGAAGCGTTACTCCTCGTCGGGGAGCAGAAGCCGCAAGTGGTGGCCTGGGATCTCAACATGCCGAAGCTTGACCGGGCTCAGATCATCGATTTCCTGACGAAGCGGAACATGAATAACTCTATTCATGTCACGCTCTGTCACGACAACAGCCCTGAGAAACTGAAATGGTGTGCGTACGCCGGAATCAGGCCGGAAGTGACCACCGGAATCGGAATTACCCAAATGCTCAATTCTCTTCAGGAGCTGCTCGCTGACAAGAGTCTTCAGCCAAACTATAACATTCCCCAACCAATAGAACAGGCTCCTCCTTACCTCATCCAAAAGGATTAGTTCCTTTTTCATCCCTTGGAGCGATTCCGTATCACCCTATTCTTTGGTAACTTTTAGAAGCGATGTGGACTAGGGACAGAGGAGCGTGGTTAACACCACCTCCTTTTTTTGTATGAGTACCCCACGAAGTAACATGACTAGGAAGGTATTACTATGAACCGGAAACTTCATATTGGCATAATTGATCTCGTCACCAAGGGACCAACCCGGGCATTGTTCTCCCGCGTTATGAACGCAAATTTCGCAAGTATTATGCCCCAGGTTGTCGGCGTGTGGTGCGAACAAGAAGGCCATGACGTAACCTTAGTCTGCTACACGGGACTTGAGAACTTGGTCGACGAGCTGCCGGGAGGCGTCGACCTTGTGTTTATCTGTGCGTTCACGGAAGCGGCTCAAACGTCGTACGCGTTGAGTAATCTTTTTCGATCACGTGGAGCCGTCACCGTGCTTGGCGGCCCGCACGCGCGGTGTTACCCGGAGGATGCGCGAAAGTACTTCGACTATGTCGTGGGATTTACCGACAAGAAGGTGATTCAGGAAATCCTCCACACCAGCTCGCCGCATCGTCCGTTTGGCGTGCACCTTTCCGCCCGGCAACAACCATCGTCACTCCCTGGAGTTCGTGAGCGCTGGAAATTCATCGAGCCGACTCTGCGCAAAGCGCCGATCATAAAAATGGTTCCAATGATCGGTAGTTTGGGGTGTCCGTATACTTGCAGCTTCTGTATCGATTCCGTTATCCCCTACCAACCGCTTGATTTTGAAATCATGAAAGAAGACCTGTCGTTTCTTCTGACAAAGTTTAAACGTCCCCTCGTAGGATGGCATGATCCAAATTTTGGCGTCCGATTTGAGGACTACATGCAGGCGATCGAAGAGTCGGCACCGCCAAACAGTATCGATTTCATCGCCGAAAGCAGTCTATCGATTCTTTCGGAGCCGCATCTTAAGCGCCTTCGGCGGAACGGATTCGGCGCAATGCTCCCCGGCATCGAATCGTGGTACACGCTCGGGGATAAATCGAAGACGGGGTGCCTGAAAGGAATCGAGAAGGTCAGGCAGGTTTCCGAACACGTCAACACGATCATGCGATACATCCCGTATGTGCAGACAAATTTTGTCCTCGGGATGGACGATGATGAAGGGCGGGAACCGTTTGAACTTACAAAAAAGTTTGTGGATTTGACGCCGGGCGCGTTCCCCGCCTATTCTCTGCTTTCCGCGTTCGGAGAAGCCGCGCCGCTCAATCTCGATTACCAGCGTGCCGAACGTGTTCTCCCATTCCCGTTCCATTTTCTCGACAATAATCACGCGATGAATGTAAAGCCGAAAAATTATTCCTGGGAAGAATTCTACGGAAATGTGATCGACCTTGGCAAGCATACGTTTCGCACCAATGCTATCATACGACGTCTCAGAGCCAACAAGAGGTTGGTCCCGAAATGGATGAATGTCGTGCGCGCTGTATCGTCAGAAGGATCCGGCAGGATCAGGTACAACACCGAAATACTCCGCCTTCTTATGAGCGATGTGCAGTTTCGGCGATATTTCGAACGAGAAACAAATCAGCTTCCGAAGTTCTTTGAGGATCAGGTGAGGAAGGATTTAGGGCCGTTGTGGGACTGGCTCCCGCACGGCGCGTTGTATCATGACCCGAACGCTTACCTTAAGGCCTCGATGCGTTCAATCAAAAAACAAAATGTTTCCAGCGAAGAAGTTGTTCTTACATGACCGGCAATAATAAACAAAAATAAATGTGTTGCTATTGGTGTGGGATGTGCTACCTTACATATACTAACTTTGGCCCACTGTACTCGCCATCATCTCCAGGGCGAAGCTCTCGTAAGGCTCGCAGGGGTCGTTCCGCAAAACAGCATTCGTTGTAAGCCCGCCTCGATTCGATATCTTCACGCTGCTTTTCATTGCGGCACGGTAGCTCGCCATTTGTCTTAACCTATGAAGAGTATTACCGTCCTATCGAATGCCCGCGGTGATGCAAAGGGGAAACTTTACAATGCAGAATAATAATCATCAACGAAAGCATGTCAGGGGAAGTTCTCCTCACGAGGAAATGAAGGAAGGCTTTAAACGCTGGGTGAGAAACCTTCGGTCAATCGAACCTGCCCAGGAAGATCCGGCGACCCCGTCTCGAATTCTTGACCAAAGCAAAGAACAAAAGAATCCAGTAGCTGACCAGCCGGATGCCGAAGGACGATGGCACGATGATGGAGGCAGCGGCGGGTAACCAGATCACCACAAACTACCAAAAGGACAGCATACATGAAGAACACCGTGCACAGCGCTTATCGACAAAAGATTGATGCGTTACTTCGACAGGGCGCTTCGCGGACTCTCTACGACAGGAGATTGAACCCTGTAGAGATGGAAGTCATTACGAACCGGCTCTATCATCATGAAAAGCATTTGCTTACGTTCTCCCAGCTGCGTCCCGGGATTCTGGACACGCATTTCGATGGTGCGAACATGGGAGGCAATGTCAGCCCGGGCAGAGCAAGGATGAGTCCGCCAAATGTCTCACAACATCGAATGGGTCCTTACGGCGAGGCGCGGAGCGGTACCGAACAGGAGGAGCAAAAAAATGGCAGCATCTTCACCGAAAATACCACCGTCACGTTCAATGGAATGTGTTTTCAATTCTCCGGCACACTTGAGTTCGGCAGAAGAGAAGACGCACTTTTAGTCGTGGGGAAGCTCGGCGGATACTCACCAAGCGGAAACTCCCTCCTCACAACGCTGGTGAATTATCTCGTTGTCGGGAACCTGGAGAAACACGCACTAAAACGCAACGGTTATGGCGGGAATATCAACAAGGCATTAAATCTCAATAGAGACTCTTGCCACTCAATTCAGATCATTCGAGAAGGTGATTTCGTCAAGGCAGTCTTGAAGACCATCTCTGCATTAGAACGAAGGGAGAGGCCGTTTATCAATACAGACATCACGTACACATCCTTATCAGACAGGATATCAGACGCAACCAGATCAAGAAACAGGGCTGCTCCTATCATATTCTAGATTTGAGATTCCGGACTACACTCCCCACTTCGCGGCATCTCTTCCTTCAACGCCGAACGATTGTGAACTTGGTGCCGGCAACCTTCCATTCGTTCCAGGGCTATCGCTCTCGATCCAGCGAATTTGTCTATCCGCTTCTCCTCATTGTACCCTAACCGAATCGTCCTGGGGCACATTCCCCTACAGCAGGCAAGGGAGATCCCGTGAGTAGTAACCCTTCTTTCGTCCCTCTGGGTGATTGATTCCCATATCGACATAGGCGTATATTATAGTAATGATGATGGAATGAATTCCACACCAAACCAAAAAAGGAGAATTGTATGTCAACCTTATTGATCGTGCTCTTACTGATAGTGGTATTAGGTGGTGGCGGTTGGGGATACTCACGCTGGCGCCGGCCTTAACCTCATCGCAATGTTGGTTTCTTATTAGTACAGATGTCACAAACCAGCGGCAGAACATGAGACGCAGGTCCGGAATTGTCTCATTGTTTTGCCTATAAATCCCCGGATAAATTTACCGATGACAACCGTATATCTCATATTCGCTTTTCTGCTTTTGCCGGCTCCCTCGGGGACTACTTCCTACGGCTCGGGAGATCGGGAATTCAGTCGCATGAATTATCTTCGCGCCATTGCCCTCTATGATTCCGTTTTGGCAACATCCGCAGATTCCGTCGCCCTGCTCTGGCGGATGTCAAGAGCAATGACCTGTCTCGCAGACACAATGGCGTTGGAGAGCAGACTTGCACTCTATAAGCAGGCGAAAGCATACGCGAGCCGGTCTGTCCGCGCAGATTCAATGAATTCACAAGCTCACGCATGGCTCGCCGCCGCGATCGGGAATATCGCTATGTTTGAAGGTGGTAAGACAAAAGTACGGCTCAGTCGCGCTATCAAAAAAGAATTGGACGTAGCGATCCGGCTCGATCCGAGGAATGACATTGCATACTCGATCCTTGGTTCATTCTATAAGGCGCTCGGAGATCTTAGCTGGCTCGAAAAACAATTAGCGGATATTCTCCTCGGGGGCCTCCCGGACGGTGGCTACAAGGAATCGGACGTTGCCTTCAAGAGAGCAATCGAACTGGCTCCCGATGTCATCCGTAACCACTATGAGCTTGGGAAACTCTATATGTCCCAGGATCGCAATGTTGAAGCATTGGCCGAATTCCACAAAGTGCTATCGCTTCCTGTTTCTATTGGGAAAGATCAAATGATGCAGCACTCCGCACAAAGATTGGCGACCAGCATAGATAACTAATCTGAGATCCTGTCTGACCCTGCCCAAACGAGCAGCTGGATCCAGGATATTCGTCTTGTGAATTGGTTGCTAGCGCGCAAGCTCGGCGTAGCATGCCTTCCCCGCGTTCTCCAACATCATCTCTCCTGTTACACCCTGGTAGTTCCTTATTCCCCTCCCTGAGGTTATTAATGATCGCATCGAACCATGCCTCTTCACCAAATTTGCGTGCGACCGGAACGGCAAGAACTTACGACTTGGTTCTGGACCAGAGCCGCTTTAGCGTGAGGAACCGCTTCTCGAATAACTCGTAGCTAAGAACCGCAACAGCAATGGAAAGGGCAATCCCGGCCGATGACTGTAAAACGACTGCGGCAGTGTGTGATCCCATCCGTTGTGCCAGCAGGAACTCCGTGCCGTGAGTGAAAAGATAGTACGAGAAGAAATGGTGGAAGACGTAGATGCCGTAGCTGTATTTGCCGAGAAATATCATAGGCTTGCTGCGTAGTACACCCGATAATGGAGTATTCTGGGGGGCAGTAAGCGCGCGAAGCATTAACATTGCAAGCAGCACGAGGAAGAGCGAAGCACGCGTAGGACGAAGGATGTCCACCCCTGCATCTGTAAAGCGATTCCAAACAAACGTCCCGACCAGAACTATTCCCGCCGTCGCGGTTATTGGCGCAATCCAGCGCTTGAGTGTCTGAATCCCGTCGGGTTGCCGGGCAACAACAGCAAGGAATCCGCCTAAACAGAGAGCGTCAAGACGGAAAGGTGTGAGAACAAAAACCGCCAGAGGATTGACGTGAGCAAGAGACGCGGCCAGGCGCGCGATGAATGCAGAAAGCCCTATAAGAAGGCTCACACTCAGCAATGATCGTGGACGCCGCGCAAAGATCCATACAATGAGCGGCCAGACAAAGTAGAAATGCTCCTCGACCGCGAGTGACCAGAAGTGATCGATGTACGGAAGTGAGTAGCCTCCCATAATACCATCGTAGATGTTCACGGCATAGAGCCATGCCCACGCCTGGTGTTGTCGGAGAACGTCAAGACTGGTACCATGAAAAAATTGAATGTTCGGAGCGATGATGAACAGAGCTATGAGAACGGCATAGTACAGAGGAAAAATGCGAAGAATCCGCCGCATGTAAAAGTTACGGAAAAAGTGTGCGCTGTTCCTGGAGTCATAGAGAATACCTGTGATAAGAAAACCAGAAAGGACAAAGAACAGGTCAACGCCATAAAAGCCGTAGCCAGTCACGAGGACAAGGATACTCTCGAACCTGTTGGTTGGAGAAGTGAGCCCCACGAAATGGAGCAGCAGCACCATGAAAATCGCGAGCCCACGGACGCCATCTAACGCCGGGATATGCCCGCTGAGAATCTGCGGCTTTGCCGATTCAGTCGCCGGCACGCTCACTGGTCTGTTTGTCGATAGTTGCATTGTTCGTTGCCAAAGCCATGTATGGATTCTGCCGCTATTCACACAATTGCCTTCAATAGATGATACGCTGCGGCCGGGTGCATAAACTACAATATCAAATTCTTATGTTACGGAATACTTTCAAGCCCCAATCCGTGAAGGGCCGCTCTGATCTTTCCTACCATGATGTCAACATCTGAATTTTTCTCCATGAACTCTACTGCACCAAGCTCTCTCGCGGCGGTGGCTGCATCGGCCGACCCATAGCCGGTAATGAGAAAGACTTTTGCATTGGTATCATACACACGGATATCCTTCAGAACTTCGATGCCGCTCATGCTCGGAAGGCCCAAATCAAGAAAGACAATATCGGGCCGGTGATGCCTGTACAACAGAGCTCCTTGCGGTCCATCTGCTGTAGCAATAACCGTAAATCCTTCCTTCGATAAAACGAAGCGCAGCAATTCTAAATCCATTTCGTCGTCGTCGATAACAAGAGCTTTCTTCATAGAGTCTCCAGTGGTGTAAATGTACGCCAATCATCTCCTGTCAAGGAGACTCTTTGGCGTTTGAACGCTTTGATGCTCACGTGTCGTGCGAACCCATTCTCGCGGTTTGCCTTTAATTACTAACTTTAGATAGAGCAATATTTTCCATACTGCATACTGAGGAATATAGAACAACGCCTTATAGAGCGAGCGATCTGCCTTCACGGCGATCATCCCGGCAAAAACGTGTAGTACCCCGAATCCGAGAACAACACCCCACAACCAGACGTACAGTAACACTTCCTTATTCCCCACTGCCAGCAGAATGATATGTGCAGCAATGATCATCAGGACGATGATGAGGATATTCACGATCGGCGGCATCACGATCTCGACGACCGCATCGAATAATTTGAATGATTTCCTCACTATTGCTTCTCTTAGTAAGAGAGGAACATATTTCTTGATAACAGGTAGCCTTCCCAGTTCCCATCGTGTTCTCTGGCTCTGGCTATTTTTTGCTTCGGTGGGCATCGTATTAACGGCAGTTGCCTCGGGCGCAAAGACAACGTTGATATCCTGTAAGAGAAGCATTAATCCGTATTCGAAGTCTTCGGTAAGCGAATATGCCTGCCATGGAACGTTCCGCAACGTACTCACCGAAAAGCACATTCCGTTGCCGCGCAAGCCTGCTGAACACCCAAGTACCTTTTTACCCATTGGCCGCACAACGTTATAGAGTGTGAATGCCAGCCGCAGTATTTCCGAATTCCACGCACCCGGCTGAGGTTTGACAACGTCAGCAATCTGGACAACGGACGCACCGTGTTCGAGATAATGGTTAAAGACGTGGAGCACATTGTCCGAGACTTCGCTATCGGCATCAATGACAACGCAAGCATCATAGGGTTTTCCCGAAGAGAGCAAACGATCAAAGCACCATCGCAATGCATGACCCTTTCCTCTCAACGACATATCCTCCCGTTCGTATACTGTTGCCGCGAATGACCGGCCGATTTCCGCGGTATTATCCGAACAATTGTCGGCGAGAAGGATGACGTCGAAAAGATCTTGCGGATAATCAATCGCTAAAAGACTTCTTAGCGTTTTCTCAATGATCATTTCTTCATTGTGCGCGGGAATAACGACAGCGAAGAGCCGCTGACGGCAAGCGTGAACATCCTTCTTCGGCTGCGAGAATAGCGCAAGAACACTGAGCGTGGCAAGATAGAATAAGATTAAACCCAATGCCGACAACAACAGTATGTCGGCCGCGATGATCATTGTTGTGATACCGAAATTGATTGTTTTCCTGCTGTTTTCTGATTGTTCACCAGGAGTAATGCGAATTGCTTCGTTGTGCTCCTGGCGCGGCTCGCCATCGAGTTAAGAACGCGAATAGCATGGCGGCGCGTGAATCGCACGAGCGACACAACAAACGGCAGCGGATCGGCAGGATCCCATACCCGATAATATTTTTTGTGCATGAGTGATTTCACATACGAAGCAAGTGTCCATTCCCTTGTCTTGCGATATCCTGTGAGAAACGCACGGATATCCTGCTTGAGAAACAGCAGCCGGACGTCCTCACGATAACTCCCGTTCAGCGTAACGCGCTCCTCCATCTGATGACGATAGGCGATCGCGGCAAGATTGACGCCTGCATATCCTCCAAGCAATTGCCAGAGGTTATATCGCGGGTTGATCTCAAGTATTTTGAATTCGTTGTCAGCCTGATCCAGCTTATAATCGATTTTGACAATACCTTGAAAGCCAATTCGCTGCAGGTATTCGATGCTTTGCCGCGCAAGGTCCTGGTTGTCCATTGTGCGGACATACACGCTTCCCCCGGTTTGGCGGGGATACGTCCTGATTTTCCTTCCAACAAAATATCCGATGCACTGTGATTGTTCGTCAAAGTAACCATGGAAACTGACGATGGCCTCGTCGCGGCCATCAACATATGGTTGAATGAGAAACCCCGAGGCGCGGTGTGGAAGGGCTTCGCAGAACCTCAGGAGTTCTCCTGCCGATGTAAATCGGCGCAGAGATTTCTTATACGGACCGAATGTTGCCTTTTGTTCTTCGGTTTCCCACACCCAATCCTGCGTATATGCGGGCTTGACAATGCAAGGAAATTGTATGGCTGAAACGGTAGTTCGTAGTTCATCAATATCATTGATAATGACCGTTGGCGGGACGGGGAGATCATGCTCACGCGCGAGTTTACTAAACAAGGCCTTATTGAAAAGGTTCTCGAGCGCCTCGTCTTGTGGCACCAGGAAACGGTAATATGGCTGAAGGTTCTTACGGAAACGCGAGACGAACGAAAGTTCAGGGTCTGAGACATAAAAAAGCACCGGCCTGCCCCCAAGGCCGGTGCTGACTCGCCTCAATTGTTCTACAATACTGCTCTCATTTGCAGGTTCGAATTTCGGAAGGACAGCCTTGCCGGCACAATAACGGGAATAAAAAGCAATGTTGTGAGGCTGGCAGGAGGCAACAATCGATTCGACCCCTTCCATTCCCAACGAGCGCACAATATCATACGCTTCGGCATGGCCTCCGAACGATAGTACGACTGCGTTAGCGTGATGGTTACTATTGTTCTGCAGAGTTGGTATCATCGGCTCGTCCATATGTCGCTGAGTAGGTGCATGGGAACGAGACGTGACATTTGTTTCGGGAATGAATTCATCTCTTGTTTGCACGGGTTCATGCCTGTTGTTGTGAGGGGTATGATTCGGTTTTTGCAAGGTCTGGTTCCGCCAAAACTTTCGCCGTGACGGGGTTCTGATGCGGAACAGATTCCGGTTTCTGTGCAAGCACCAGGTACTGTGAACCCGCCGAGCGGATGAGGGGAACATTTCTCTCCGCCATGCGTTGGAACAAACGATGAATTGTTTTACCTGTTGAATCAGAAAATATTCTTTTGTTCATGAGCGTGATCGGCCCAAACGCAATTGTCCGACCGGCTGATTTGTTAAGGCCCATTGAAGTTATGAGAGAATCAAACTCTTTGATAGAGTGCATTTGCGGAAATGATGGCCCGGGATCCGGCTTCTTCAGTTTGAGCGTCTCGAGCAGATTATTTGCGGCTTCGCGAATCATTGACATCAAAGGATTGGACCGGAGATCGAGAAAGTGATTTATCCTCCACCGGTTATGGACGGTCATGATCGCGTAGCCGCCCGGCTTCAGCATGCGCGTTATATCACTCATTCCGGCCGCCGGCGACTTCAACCACGGAAGAACACCGAGGGCAATAATCAAATCAAAGGATTGATGTTCGCTCTCCAGCGAGTGTATGTCTCCTGCACGGGTGATAATTCTATCCTGTAAACCTACGTTGATCGCGCGTTGATGAACAAGGTCCAACGAGGCCCGAACTCTGTCAATTGCCGAGACAATGTACTTCCGTCGCGCAAGCGCGATAGTCAAAACACCGGCTCCACATCCGAGCTCCAGCACATGTGATTCCTTCGGAAGCTGTAACGCGTCTACGAGATGTAAGGCAGCGGCCTGGCGATATTGATCGACAATACTGTTCAGGTCGCGTTCACGGTAAACGGAGTCCCAATATTCGGCGCTGGATTGGGAAGTTGGTTCGATGAGGTTTTGAGAGCGGTGCTCATCGGCAGGCATTCCACGCCGGCGTGGGTGGACTTTTCGTGTCAGTGGAATTCGAAGGTTCATAATTTTTTATCCGGGAACAATGATGGTTGATGACGTTCCTCTCGGCCCTGCCGAAACTTCTTCAGCCGGGAGGAAACCTTGTTGTTTAGCTTCGCGCACTGGAATGAAACATAATGGAATATGCTCACTGGTAACCCATGCTCCCGATACTGAACACGGAACAAGAGCCGTTGTTTCGAAAACTGACATATCGAGTATTCAAACCACAGACTCATGTGAAACACCGCAGACCGAAGCGTACGAGTGCCATTCGACGTAAAGAAGCGGATGTTCGAGTTGGTCACGAACTCGGATGTTAATTCAAATTTGTATTGCTCATTGCCGCGGAGCAATTCGACACAGATGGACTTTGATGCGACCGCATCTTCTATCATCGTGAGAAGCAACGCCAGACCGGGTCGAAGCTTCGACCAGGGCGGGTGATCGTCGAACCCTGAAAGATAATCGTAGATACGGTCATTAAATTTGAACCCCATCCGGGATGCAATGCGAACGCTGCCGGTACGGAGAGACTTAAACCAGATCCACCCGTTATTCCAGAAAGCCTGCAGCACGTCCTGCTGGAAGTCCCGGAACCGGGTGTCGTGGAAAACACCAGGGTATCCCAACCGGTTCCACCTTTGTTGATGAAGTTCAACCAGATCGCGGAAGGCGCCGGGTAGCTTTTCCGATGTCATTGTTTCGAGCTCGTAGATACTGCCCCGGGAAAATGCTTTTTGAGCCTGCAGCAATCGTCGCCGGACACTTGGATGAACCCGGCGAAGAAATTGTTCAACCGACGAAGGGGTAATCAATCGTGGACAAATATCCGTCCGTCGAATCTCGTAGCGGATGTCTGCCGCGTCCATCCATGGGAGCAAATCCTTTTTAACGATACTTTCATCCGGGATGTTTTCAAATAGTATTTCGTCGCAGATGAATGGATGGTCCCCGATATAATTGACAAAGGCTTCGGCGACGAGGGATTGGAATTGCGGCAGAGCGATGAAATCAAGAAAATCGCTCGGCCCGCTTTCGGAAATTGCCGTGTATGAATACCTGTCCGCTACTCCTGATCCAAGAAGCCGCAGCCGTTTATACAACCGGAATCCAAATACGTTGTACACCTCCAGGAAGAGGGGAATGATCCCCACGATCAATTGTTTATTCCGAACGATGAGCGTATGAAGCGTGCGATTACCACCCGTACCAAGATGCTTCCACCAGAGGAACAGCCATTCGTGTGTTTGAAATATCGTGGCAGAGCTCTGTTCGGCTATGCTGTTCCACTGGTCGCGGTACGATGAAAATTTCTCAACATCGCGAATTACTTCGACCGTCGTGGTATGCCCGACATCACGCCTCACTGCGCATTGTTCATCGTCCGCAGTTATTGCCTGTACAGGAGTGGGTTCCAATCGCACCGCTGTATTCCTCATGTGCCCATGTGTTCTAAAAGTTCTTGTTCTCGTTGCTGAGGGGAAGCTGAATGAGCTTTTCGCCTTCTTGTTGAACTGCGGAGAGCGTTGCGAACTTTCCAACGCGTCAGCCCGTAATATTGAAACGGCGTCAGTAACCGGAGCGCAAAGCCGCCGGCCCCCGTCGTACGCAGGATTGGGATGCGGCGTACCTCGTATGGATCATCGCCGAAGGAAGCGGGTCCCGTCGCAACGCTGCAAGCAATCTTGTATCCCGCACGAGTGGCCATCTTTTTTAACATCTCGTTTGTGGCCCCGTAGGGGTAGGAGAACGCGGAGACAGGCGCATTGAGGAGTATTTCCAGCAGTATTCTGGAGCGCGATATTTGCTCCCACGCCTGGTCTTCGGAAAGATGGGTAAGGTCGGCGTGTATTAAGGAATGTGAACCGATTTCGAACCCGTCTTCGTGCATTTCCACAATCTGCCGGCGATTCATCAACGGCGCCTCCGGCAACTTCAGGTGACGATCCCAGAAGTTGGTTTTGACCTTTTGATCGGCGAAAACAAAGACAACTGCTTTTACCCCGAATTCCCGGAGCAGAGGATATGCGATAGTGTAGGTGTCAAGGTACCCGTCGTCGAAGGTGAGGATGACCGGCTTCCGGGGCAAACTCAGCTCGCCGGACTGGAAAAGCCTGTAGTCTTCAAACGTAATTGGAGTGAATCCCCATCGATCGAGCAACTCAAGCTGGTTCCGAAATTGTTTCGCACCAACACATGTCCAGTGGCTGTTGATGAGGTCCTTATCTTCAACGATTCGATGATACATCAAGACCTTCGTGCCACGTGGACTTCCTCCATAGTGAGGCGCAGTATTATTCATAGAGAGATCCTTCCTTTTCTAATATTGGGGCTGATTGCGTCAGGCTTCGGTACATCGTCTCCACGTGTCTACCGATGACTGACCACTTATACCGGGCATGAACAAGTTCATATCCATTTTGCGTTAATCGGTTTTGGAGCGGTTCATTGCGAAGCAATTCGATCACCGATTGTGCGAATTCGTCGGGGTAATCCGCGATGAGTACCGATTCCCTGTGCCGCACGTCGATTCCCTCGCAGCCTATGCTCGTCGTAACAATGGGTTTTTTCATCGCCATCGCCTCCAGAATTTTGAGACGTGTTCCGCCGCCGATCCTCAGGGGAACAACGTACACAGCCGACTTCCAGACATATGGCCGGACGTCATCGACAAAGCCGCTCACAACGATATGTTCCGTCGCGCGTTTCAATAATTCTTTCGGCGGACGATCGCCGACAACATAAATCTTCAATCGCGGAATTTCCTTTTGAATGAGCGGAAACACCTTATCGAGGAAATAGATCATCCCGTCGTAGTTTGGAACATATCCCATCATCCCGGTGAATACAAGAGAAGCGCCTTCATGTGGCTCGTCCGACGGCGTAAAATACGACGTATCAACTCCGTTTGGCACGATGAACTTTGGTACTTCGGGGACATCGGCGTCCAAAATTTCCTTATCTCGCGCGGAGGTGACAAAAATGGCATCGTGATTCCGGCATGCGGTAAGTTCCTCATCATAGAGCCTTCGGTACTCATGATCGTAATGCTGTTTTCTCAACCACGAACCGGCGTGAATGGTCATCCTTCGATAGATGTCGTGTTCGACGTTATGGGAATCAAGTATTTTGACGGCGTCAGTCTGGAAATTATAGCTCCCCATCATGTAAAATTCGGACTGCACAACGTCATAGGCATCCTTTGCCAGCAGGCGATTCAGCAGAGTTTGCATTTCCTGCGACCAGCACGACAAGTGAAGAAAACTGTCTTTTGTCCAGTGCGCGTATAACTGCCCGAAGCGGCGATACTTTCCAATCAGCGGGACAGGAACCACGTGAACTTCCTTCAGGTTGGCATTGAATGTTGTTTTGAGCTTGGTTGGCACATCGGGTGTTCCAAAACAGACCAGTGTTACTTCGTGGTGTTCGACAAGCTGCCTCAGCAGATGATAACTTCGGAGCGCACCTCCAAACGTCGGAGGTACCGGAGAATACGGCATGAGATGGAGAACCTTCATGGATTGATTCCTTTTTCTACAGCAAAGAGCTTTCGTATGTTTTGGTTGATAAAGAATTGTCGAACAAAAACTAATTCAGATTGCCGAACGGCCTTCAACGTGAGGAGAGCGCAGCAGTAGATTCCCAGGCTGATAATCGCCTGAGCAATAAAGGGGATACCGTAATGGCTCATCACGTAGAGACAACCTGCCATCATCGCTCCCGCAAGCATCCCCTTCAGCGAAATTTCCTGGCGAGCATGCTCGAACATTTTGTGAGGCATCAGAGAAAGTGCCATGCACATCACCGCCAATTCAGTTACCAGCGTCGCGATGGCCGAGCCAATCCCTCCGTTCCCAAAATGCGATTGGGTAAAGGGAATCATAAAGTAATTCAACACCGGATTGGCCACCATTGCAATGAGTGCCGCGAACGTCCATTGCCGATGCCTGTCGGCAGCAACGAGAGTTGAGATAAGAATGAAATCAATGTAGACGAGCACTAAACCCACCGAAAATATCCGCAGCAGGATAACCGAAGGGCCGTATTCCTGTAATCCAAAAAATAACCCGATGATGTTCTCGGCGCCTGCAAAGACGAGGATGCTGATCGGTATTCCGGCGAGGAGCATGAACTCCAGGCTCTTGTGCGTCATACTGGAAAGAGCCTCGTTGTCCTTTCCCCATAATTTGGAGAGAACAGGAAACATCGCAGTTGAAAATATGCTCGGCAAAAACATGAGAACGTCAAAAAATCGGTATGCGGCACCGTACCATCCAACGACAACCTCCGGCGCCATGAGCGAGAGCATGACAGCATCCACTCGATAGTAGACGACGGCAAACACCGACCAGAGAAAATACGGGAGGCTTGTTTTCGTGAGGTGTTTTACTTTGTTCCATTGAATTTCCGGAAGAGAGGACACAACGCGGCGCGCAAATTTCACAACGACTCCGAAATTCAGCAGCGAACTTCCTACCAATATTATTGCAATGACGATAGAATGCGCTCCCAGGAGGAGCGCGAGTACTCCGAACAATGCCACGACAACGCGCTCAACTATCGCTCCGAGGGCGGGATACTGCATCATTTCAAATCCTTGAAAACAACCCGACAAGACTTTTCCTGCGCCTTCCCAAAGTTTTGATATTCCGAAGATCAGGATCAACACCGTAACGGTGAAAGAGTATCCTGACACATATGCCAGGGCGATCATCGCAATGATCGATATGACCCACATCATCAGGCGGAGTGCCAATGAGTGTACCAGGAGAGATGGGGTTTCCTCCCGGCGCCGGGAAATTTCCTTCACAATTAAGTACGGTCCCCCGAACTCGATCAACATCTGGAAGATCATCGTTATGGAAATTGCCAGATACAAACGTCCATAGTCCACACTGCCGAGATATCTCGGCAAGAACAACATGAGAACAAAACTCGAGATCCATGTGATGACCTGGGAGGTGAACATGATGCCCGTGTTCTTAGCGATGGATGTTGCTATTTCGCTATTCGCGATGGGAACCTCCTCTCCACGGTCACAGGTTGTAACCACTTGCCGGCAACCCGGGTGGCCAGGAGGAGCATCAGGAATGATGGTATTTCAATAACAACGCGGGCCCACTTGGTTTTTGGATCCTGAAAGAATCTATACAACCATTCCATGCCGCTCCGGCGGATCCAGAGTGGTGCGCGTTTGTGAGTACCGGAAAGGAAATCAAAGAGTCCCCCGACTGCCAGGCATACCCCGACGTTCAGCATGCGGGCGTGATGCGCAATCCATTCCTCCTGTAATGGTGAACCGAGAGCGACGAGGAGAATATTCGGCTTTTTCTCGTTGATGTCGTTGACAATAGCCTGATCTTCCTGTTGAATCAATTGTCCGTGATGGAAGCCGACGATGTTCAGGCGAGGATATTTGTCCGAGAGGCGGTCACGACACAGTTCAACGACATGTGGCTCCGCTCCGAGCAAGTACACTGTCCAACCATTGAGCTCCGCTTCATTAAGTATTTTCGGAGTGAAATCAGTCCCGTTGAGATTTTCGAGAATTGGGGTGCCGATAAGTTTTCCTGCCAGACGTAAGCCGGAGCCATCCGGCAACACCATATCCGCGCGATGAATGCACCGACGCAACATCGGGTTACGCCGTGCAAGATGCATAGTGTGAACATTGGTAAAAAAGATCTCTCCCGTCCGAGATCCGTTTTTATGGGTTATGAAACGGCGTATGCGCTTCAGCGCAGTTTCATAGCTCGTATTATCCACCCTCCCGCCAAGAAGGTACATTGTTCCTTCTTTCCGCTCATCATTGAATATTGCTGTTGTCCTCATTCTGAAACCTGGATTTCGGATGCCGGCTTCGCCTGGCGCTGATCAAGGATCATACACGCAGCGACCAATCCCATGAATGTACCGAGGAACACCATGTTGCGGTAAAACGTGAGCTGTAAATCGTAATAGGAGACGACGAGTTGGTTAATGACGGCCGCTACAGCCATGGCACAGACGGCTTTAAAGTATGGATCGTTCAGTTTCGCCAGTGTGGAAGCCGCCTGACACGCGAACGCATTGAAAAAAAAGCAAAAGAGACAAAAACCGAACGCGCCCATCTTCACCAGAACCCACAGGATCTCATTGTGCGGGATATAATCACGCAACGGAAAATCTATCTTCACAAGGGGCAATGGCATTTCATATTTGTTGCCGAATCCTACTCCCAGGAGGGGATAGTCCTGAATAGATTTCGCCAGATCGAGCTTTTCGATCTCGCGGTAGAGATTTGAATAATATCGGTCCCCCGTAGTTTCAGGATCGATGCCAAAACCTGTTTTCACCAGCCGGACCGGCGAGGCAAGTTTGCTCTCACTGTTCCAAAAGATTGTGCAATAGAGTGCGACAACGGCAACCACCGGCACTAAGGTCTTAAGAAATATTTTCTGCTGTTTTCTCGGAATGACTGCTACAAACACTATTAACGCAGGCACAAGCGCTGCATACGTGGCACGGCGCTGACCCGCATAAAATCCCATGAGAAGAGGGAGCAATAACCAGAGAAGTATGGTGCGCTGTTTGGTTCTTGCACCGAAAAGTACAAACCCAAAAAGAAGGATTATGAGATCAAGCATGAAGACAGGATCTTCATGGTTGGTAAGCGTTGGTAATCCATCGAAGCTAAATCCCAGGCTCGCAAACCTTGCGATACCCTGAAATGCTTTAAAGGTTATCGCAACGATGCATACCGAAATGAGCGCGTGCATCTGGCTTTTCGTCCGGATGATTTGAGGGACGAGGACATACAAAATCCCCATATAAAAAAGAGCCCGGACTTCCCATAAGGCCGGAAGAAGATCGCCTCCCCGCCGCAGTCCGTAGGCGAATGCAGCGAGGAGCCCGAGGAAGAAAATGGCGGCGGCCCCCCACATCGGGACACGCACGATACGCAGGTCTTTCTTGAAACATGAGACAACAAACCATATCACGACGAGCAGGAGCAACTGGAGTTCCAGCGGATTCACTACCGCCTGAGGCAGGTTTGCCGGCAGGTATGATATTTCCTTAAGGTTCCTGAAGTACAGTACACCGTACGTCACCGAGTCAAATCCCGGTATCGCATATTGATCGAAGAGTAATACCATGCCAATGAAGAAATAAAACCCCCATTCGAGGCGGTAGCATGAAAGGACGAGAATTATTCCTGCCATCAGGCAAGCACCTGAGGCAAGAATATTTCCGTACGTTGCGAGAAGGACAAAGGAGATCCCTATCGTGAAGATCGAGACCAGGATAATCGTTAAGAGGTTGCGGCCGGTCCTTCGGTCATCAGGGTATTCACCTGCGTATGTCCAATCAGACCCCATGAGTCATCTCACCCTTTTCCGTGTTGTTTGGTCAGTTCTTACTGCGGCGGAAGATGTTTCAAAAACATATCGACCAGCACGCATCCCGTTTGTAAGATTGCAAGCAGCAGCAGGAGCACCACGGTGCCCGCTGTAATCCGGCGAATCTGTTTTCCAATGAGTACCGCCGCAAGGTATACACCGATGAGCCCGAGAAGAGTAATCATGAGAGACATTCCATGTTATTCATCATCATCCTGTACGCGGTTAAAGACAAAGCCAAGAACCTGATGCTTATTCAAGCGGTGTAGCATCTTTTCAATGTCACGTCTTTTTGTTTTGCGCGTTTCCACCACAACAAATACACCGTCAAGGTGATTAATAAATAAGATTGGAAACTCTCTGATGTTCATTGCCGGCATATCCACAATGATAAAATTGAATTCTTCCTGAAGGGCGTGGATGACGGCGCCGAATGCCGCCGTGTGTTCTACTCCCAGGGGGAGTGAATCCCGTTTTATCTTGTGGCCAGCGGAATGACCGTTGGAGCGACCGGCGGTAAGCACCGATAAATTTTCGATTGGTGTAGGTGTGACGTGAATTCCCCCGCCGTTGAGCGCTTCCATAAGTCCCGGGCCAACCGGCGCGCCAAATATCTCATGCACACGGGGCACATGGGGATTGAGGTCGACTAGTACTGTCTTTCTCTGGTAACCCAGCGTAAGAGAGACCGCTAAATTGGAAGCCGTCAAGGTTTTTCCTTCACCACGGTTTGCACTTGTTACTCCAAGTGTGAGATGGACACTGTTTTTATGCTCCGCGAGTACAGAGTAATTGAAGCTGTTGAAATAATGGGATGAAACAATATTGTCGTCGATGTATCGTGATCGAACGGGGTTTACGATGATGTTGCTATCGGCACGCACAACAGGATTGCTTCGAGTTTCAAGCGCTTCTTGCTCCTCGTGCGCCGTTTGGCTGTTCTCGGAATTGTTATCTGACATGCTTTCCATAAATGTTTGGTCTTGCCGAACTTATTGTGCTGTCCCTTCATGGAGGTAGGCAATTACCCGCTTGTGGTACACACTAACGTCGCGAGAGCTGCGTATTGTGGGGTCGAGCAGCTCTGACAACGCCGCCGAGAAAATTCCGAGAAGCAATCCGATTCCTAATCCGCCGGCAATGATAAGCGTACGGTTAGGTTTTGCGGCTTCAATCGGGACGAGGGGGGGATCAAGAAGCACAAATTGTTCATTCCCCGTTCTCCCCAGGTCCCTGTTCGTCCGCGCCTGCTCCAGTTTCACCTGCATTTCATCATAGAGAGTACGGACAATGTCAAAATTCGTTCGTTTGTCCTTATCAATCTCTTGAGCCGTGCTCGTTTGCTTTAAGTTATCGACAATATGCATTCGCCGTCGCTCAAGTTCCGGGAGCGCCTTGCGTTGCTTTGAAATTTCCTGCTCAATCCCGTTCCGGATTACCCCCAGGAGGTCAACAATCTGCGAATTCAGTTTCTCGAGCTCGGGATATTTTGTAGTGTAACGGCGGGAGTACTCCTCGTACCTCGTAATGAGTGGATGAAGTTCGCCGATATGCGGAAGTTCCATTCGCTGGAGGCCCAAAAGCATTCGGTGATCGCTTTCTGTCGACAACGTCCCGGAAAACCCCTGAAGAAGGGTTAATCCGCGATTATATTCTTTCAATCGGTCTTCGATTTCGATAATCTGTTTGTTGAGATCTTCGACATTTGCCAGCAGTGTTTGGTTTTCAACCGGCATATCCTGTATCCGGTTGCGAAGGATATCAACCATCTCCTTCTGTTTTGTTTCAAATTTATTTTGAAATTCGTTTAACTTCTTTTCAAAGAACTGTACGGCAAGTTCATTTCGCTGGTTTTCGGCTTGAAGAATCTGACGAATAAAATAGTGCGCGAGCAATAGCGTTCCTCGTTGCGCGCGTACGGGGTCCGTATCAACATACGAGATCCGGAACGTTGCCGACCCCGGCCGCCCCGTCTCGATATTCTTCTTGATTTGCTTCACAAGGTCTTCTTTTCCCACAGCCGTTTTTATATCCCTGTCGAGCTGCAGGGTGTCGATGACCATCTGGATGGCGGACTTGCTGAACACAATTTCGTTGAATGTTCGTATCCGGTCCTCAGACGCCATCGAGACCGCCATGGTGAAATTGACCAGCGGATTCAGGATTTCATCGCGCTGAACCAGTATTGTAGTCGAAGATTCATACTGACGCGGAAGCAGGAAGGCGCCCAGTATTGAAGCTATCACAACAATCAAAAAAGGGACAAGGAGATATTTCTTCCTCCGGCGAAGGACATTCATGATTTCCTGGGCACTCAGTTGAGCTGGACGCAAGAGTAATAGTTCTCCTCTCTATTTGTTATTGGTTCGCAGCGACATACATCGATCTACCGCAATAGACGTGCCAGTTCTTCGCAGATTCTTCGTTGCTGTATACTCTCAAAAAAAGAAGAAAACGATGACCACTGGGTGAGTGTTATGCGAGAATGGGTTCTCTGAATTTGGGTGAGTAAGAAAGTTACACTTTCTTCGAAAATTGTAGGTAAGGAATGGACAACAAATCGCTCCCCGAACAACAATTGCCGGCAGAGAAAGAGATGAAAATAATCTTAACCAATAAATTCTTGCCCACTAAAGACTATCAATCGGAGTAATAAGGTTTCTTGGCATATCTTTTGTGCAACATTCAACCAATGACATCCAGGTATTCATAGGTGATGAAGAGCGTATGAACATTCCCATCCAGAAGAACAAACGAAGACTGAACCCGGCGCTGAGGCCAGCGTGCGTCGCGATGCTTCTCGCCGTGGGCATACTGTACAGCGGTTGTACACACACGAAAGAACTTGCAGTCGCACCCCGCCGGGTAATCACCGGCTCTGCCATGACGAACATCCAATCCGGCAATTACACGATCAAAGCAGGTGATATGGTTGAGCTTTCCGTGTTGGGCTACCCGGAATTTCAGGTTTCAACAACGGTGAAAGAGTCGGGAGCAATCATAGTGCCGTTCGCAGGCGAAGTTCACGTGGCCGGTCTTACGAAGCCGCAACTCGTTGAAACCATGCGCAAGAAACTGGCTGAGTTTGTCAAGGGAGAGCCGGAAATCACCATCGGAATATCCAGCCTCGCCAGCGAGAGAATCCGCGTTCTCGGAGCCGTGACGCGGCAGGATAATTATCCCGTAACGGGCGAAATATCACTGGTCGATGCCATCGCCGGTGCGGGGGGAACGACTCCGGAATCCGATTTGAGCCGGGTGTATATCATTCATAACGGAAAATCGGGTGAATTGGCAGAAGTGGACCTCGCCTCCTTTTTAGAGGAAGGCAATCTCGACGCCAACCCGAGTGTGCAATCGGGAGACGTCATCTATGTCCCGAAAAAAGAGAACGTGGTGCGAGTAGTTTCTGAGTTTTTGAGGGACGTAGCCTTCCTGTTTGGGGCATTTCGCCTCTTGTATTGACCCTCGGAGAAATTGATGCTCAATTCAAATCCCACCCATTCTCTTAAACGATGGGTTAAGAATATCGTCGTAGTTCATCTTTTTATGAGCTCTCTGGTGCACGGACAGATTATGAATGAAGTGAGCACCCACTTGCCGTTGCCGGGGGCAAGAGCGGCCGCAATGGGCGACGCGTACACCGCGGAGGCTCCTGACGTCCTCATGATGTATTGGAATCCGGGAGCGTTGCCATTTCTTGAACAGACATCCGTGGTCTTTGATCATTACTCTGAAACACCGACCCATGTGATGAATGATGTTATCGCTGTTCCCGTGTTCCTGACCGAGAATACCACAATAAGCCTCGGCGGAGTCCTGAGTCATATTGGTTACATCACTTCGGGCCAGTTGTCCGGCACGCGCTCTCTCCAGTTCGGATTGAGCCTCGGATATTCGAGGATTCTCGCTCCGGGCTTTGGAGTTGGCCTGACTGCTACAGGAGTCTATCTCGACTTTCAAGGCCAGAGGAGCTGGTCGGGTTCATGGATGGCAGGACTATTGTATACGCCCTCCCCGGAAATCAGCTACGGCATGGTGTTCAGCGATGTAGTTGATGGAGCACAGATTCAGCGTTCAACGAGACTGATTCAGAAAACACTTCCGAGGCGTTTGGAAATAGGTCTCAGCCTGCGGTACCCTTTTTCTGCGAAACGACACGTGGTGACGGTGTCGTTCGCAAACGAGAAAGTCTTCAACGAGTTTGGATTATTATACAAGGCCGGACTGGAAGTATCCCCCTTTAGATTTCTGGCGCTTCGATGGGGATATTATCTTACCGGCCATGATGTGCCGGGTGAACGATATGGCGCAGGTATCCGTACGGATGTTGTGCAACTCGATTACGCAATCTCTCCGACGTTGAGAGATATTCAATTTCAACAACTCACACTATCAATAACGTTTAAGTAAGATAATGTCGATGCGATGTCACACCACATGTCGATCCATAATTTCGTCGGGATGGCATTCAGACATCATCATTGTCGTCGTTGTGAGGCCAGAATAATTATTCGTTGTGAAAGATGAGACACATGTTATGTTCATAGGTATCGCTCTCGCAGTTGCCGTTCCATTAGTCGCTTCTCTCCTCTTTACTCCGGGAATTATCCGGTTCGCAGGCAGGATTGGCGCCCTCGATGTACCGGATGAGCGCAAGGTCCATACACATCCCACTCCCCGGCTGGGTGGGATCGCCGTGTACGGCAGTTTTTTCCTTGCGGCGGCAATAATTATGGGAGTCAACCTGTGGCCAGTAGGCTCAACGTGGTTTTTGTCCATGAAAGGCGCAGCATTTCTTCTATCACTGCTCCTCATCCTGACCCTGGGAATATGGGACGATCTTCGATCATTGAAGCCCGGACTGAAATTTTGCGCGCAAGCCCTGATTGCGACCGGTTGTTATTTTGCCGGTTTTCGAATTTCAGACGTAGCTGATCCGTTCAATCCGGGGTTATTTCATTTAGGCAACCTCGATTTCCCTGTCACTGTAATTTGGATTGTGGGGGTAACGAACGCTTTTAACCTTATTGACGGGCTTGATGGACTTGCTTCCGGGGTCGGTATTATCGCATCGCTCACGATATTCATGATTACATTGCACAGCGGCGATACGGCCACAGCACTTCTTTCGCTCTTGCTTACGGGATCCTTACTGGGATTCTTAGGATATAATTTTAAGCCCGCCCGGATTTTTCTGGGCGACTCGGGGAGCCTGTTTATCGGACTTGCCCTGGCACTCCTTTCGATTCAAAGCTCTACGAAAGGATCGACAGCGATTGCAATATTAGTGCCCTCCCTTGCGCTCGGATTACCCATCATGGATACGTTGCTTTCCATGGTGCGGCGGCTGCTCGGGTCGTATCTTCCCGGGGTTCAGGATTCAAAAACAATTACTCATAAAATACGATCAATGTTCCTTCCCGATCGCAAGCATATCCATCATCAATTGCTTGCGCTCGGTTTGTCGCAGCGCAGCGCTTTACTCATTCTCTATCTTGTCTCCTGCCTTTTCGGGGCAGGTGCATTCTCCGCGACAATTGTGAGCAGCGCGGGCGCCTCCTCTATCTTAGTCCTATTTGCAGTGGCTATGTTTGCAGGGATACGCCGCCTTCATTATAAAGAAATAGCAATTTTTCGAAACGGGGTACTGCTTCCATTGTTCGATTGGCCCATTTTTAGCCGGAGTATCTTCAAGGGATTTCTCGATATCGGTTTTAGTTGCCTTGCGTTGAGCATCGCATTTTACGTCACCAATAGACAACAGGTAAGCCTTGAACTCAAGCAGGAGTTTCTTACTGCGCTTCCCGTTGTCTGCGGCATCCAGTTGGCAGTGTTCTATTTTATGGGTTTGTATCGTGAAACCGTTCGTTACTTGGGAGTAGGCGATTTATTGAAAATCGTTCGAATCGTGGTGGGGGCAGTCGCGGTGACCTCGCTCGCCTCAGTACTTCTGTTCACAACCCACTCCTTCTCCACCCTTTCTCTTTTGATCATTGATTTTTATGTTCTCCTCACGCTGATTGCCGGATCAAGGATTTCATTCCATGTACTGCGGTATATGTTCCGGAAGGAATCAAGGACGGGCAAGAACATACTCGTCTATGGAGCAGGCTTAAAGAGTATCCTCTTACTCCAACAAATTGTGAACGATGATAAATTAGGCCTTGTACCAATAGGGTTTCTTGATGACAATCCTCAGTTAGAGGGCAAGCGGATCAGTGGATATGAAGTCTTTGGCGGACATTGGGCGCTTCCCCGTTTATTGAAAAAGTTTCAAATTGATCAGATCATGATCTCGAATGATGACATTCACCCCATAGCTCTTCACAGGATCAAACAAATTGCCGATTCCCGGGGAATTGCGATCAAGTGGCCCGAAGTGCAATGGAATGATTTCTCCCCGCCCGTGCAGTACAACGGCGAACTGCCGCATCCTCTCTCTATTGCAGCCAGACAGCGGCAAGACGACGCTGGAATGGCAGATCCTCACCGGAGGCAATTGTCACTTGAGCTTTCCGGACCCGCAGAGCAACCCGGGAACGCTCAATGAGCAGTGCGAATATCATCACGAAAGCACCTGTACCTCATACCACCCCGGATGACGTAAAACTAACCCCTTCGGATATGGCAGAGATCGCACAAGTACTGACATCTGAAGCGGTAGCGTTCGTTACGAAACTGGAACGTGAGTTTGGTGACCGGCGCCGCAGCCTTCTGAATAAACGTGGCGCAAGACAAATTGAAATCAATTGTGGAAAAATGCCGACGTTTCTTCCTGAGACGGAAGGTGTCAGGCAATCGTACTGGAAAGTCGCGACATGCCCAAATGACTTATTGGACCGGAGAGTTGAAATCACGGGCCCTCCCGACCGCAAAATGATTATCAACGCATTGAACTCCGGCGCAAATGTTTATATGGCCGACTTTGAGGATTCCCTCTCTCCGACGTGGCGTAATGTCATTCAAGGACATCATAACCTGGGCGAGGCGGTTGATCGAACGATTTCATTCACAGGTGTTGAGGGAAGACAGTATAGACTCAATGCAAATATTGCCACGCTCATGGTTCGCCCCAGGGGATGGCACCTCGAAGAAAAACATATGCTTGTCGAAGGACATCCGGTCTCGGCCTCTCTGTTCGACTTCGGGATGTTCTTCTTCCATAACGCGAAAAAGCTTATCGCACGAGGGAGCGGCCCGTATTTCTATCTGCCAAAAATTGAAAATCATTTTGAAGCACGTCTCTGGAATGACGTATTCCTTATGGCTCAGGATGAACTGGAAATTCCGCGCGGCACGATTCGGGCGACAGTCCTCATTGAAACCATCCTTGCTGCATTTGAGATGCATGAAATACTCCACGAATTGAAAGATCATTCTGCAGGGCTGAACTGCGGGCGGTGGGACTATATCTTCAGCGTCATCAAGAGCTTCCGTTTCTATCCTGAGTTCATTCTTCCCGATCGATCACGCATCACCATGACATCCAACTTCCTGCATGCGTATTCGGTCTTGTTAATTCAGGCGTGCCACAAGCGCGGCGCGCATGCCATCGGCGGCATGGCCGCGCAGATTCCGATCAAGGACAACCCGCTCGCGAATGAACAAGCGCTCGCAAAAGTACAGGCCGATAAGGAACGTGAAGTTGCGGAAGGTCATGACGGGACGTGGGTCGCTCATCCCGGGCTTGTTGCGCTCGCGAAAGCGGTGTTCGACGCAAAGATGCCCAGGGCAAACCAAATCGATAGAAAACGTGAAGACGCCAATATCACTGCCGCCGATTTGTTGACCGTTCCCAGGGGTGAGATTACCGAAACCGGATTGCGCACGAACATCAGTATAGCACTACAGTATTTAGCATCTTGGTTGAATGGCAACGGAAGTGTGCCGATTGACAACCAAATGGAAGACACCGCAACGGCGGAAATTTCCCGCGCGCAGTTGTGGCAATGGATTTTTAGCCCTCAAGCCATGCTGTTCGATCATCGCAAGATAAACCGGGAAATGTATCAACGATTCCTATCCGAAGAGTTGGTGAATATCAGATCAACAGTAGGGGAAGATCGCTTCAGGAACGGCAACTACCAAATCGCAGAATCATTGCTGAATAGGATCGTTCTGGAACGGCATTTTCCTGAATTCCTGACGCTGCCCGGCTACGAAATCCTCGAACGAACATAATCGCAAATAGATAATTGGCGAAGAAGAGACAATGTCTGCCTCTCAACCGAAACAATTTTCAACAGATTGAATGACACATACCGGAGACGACATGGAAACCGATCGAACACATTCGCTGGAAAACGCATGGATCTCGAAAGAACGATGGCATGGGATCAAACGCCCATACTCTGCTGAAGATGTCCGAAGGTTGTCCGGATCGGTCCAGCCTGATCACACGCTTGCCCGCAAGGGCGCAGAGCGGTTCTGGCGGCTATTGAATGAAGAGCCGTATGTACGGGCATTAGGTGCGCTTACGGGTAATCAGGCGCTCCAGCAAGTAAGAGCCGGGCTCAAAGCAATCTATGTCAGCGGTTGGCAGGTTGCCGCGGATGCAAATGACGGGGGCGAAATGTATCCCGATCAAAGTCTCTATCCCTGTCATAGCGTCCCCGGCCTTGTCAGAAGAATTAATAAGGCATTTCTCCGGGCCGATCAAATTAGCCATCTCGAGGCGTCGGACGACGTGTACTGGTTTGCTCCGATCATCGCCGATGGCGAGGCGGGATTTGGCGGTTCACTTAATGCATTCGAGCTCATGAAAGGGATGATTGAGGCCGGCGCCGCCGCGGTGCACTTCGAGGATCAATCCGCGTCTCTGAAAAAATGCGGGCACATGGGGGGTAAAGTTGTGATCCCGGCACAGGAATTTATCACAAAACTTGTCGCCGCGCGCCTCGCCAGCGATATTACCAACGTCCCCACAATTCTTATCGCAAGGACAGACGCGAACGGCGCTCGATTGATTACGAGCGATTTCGACGCCGTCGACCAATCATTTCTGACAGGGAAGCGAACCTCAGAAGGATATTTTGAGGTCAACGGCGGGCTCGAATATGCAATTACCAGAGGGCTTTCGTTCGCTCCGTATGCCGATCTGGTGTGGTGCGAGACATCCTCTCCCGACCTTGGTGAGGCGAGAGAATTTGCACAGTCACTCCACGAAACATTTCCCGGTAAACTCCTGGCGTACAATTGTTCACCCTCATTTAACTGGAAGAAATACCTCGATGAACAGGCGATCGCGCGGTTTCAGGATGAGCTTGCATCGATGGGTTACAAATTTCAGTTTGTGACACTTGCCGGGTTTCATTCTCTCAATGCTTCGATGTTCGAGCTTGCGCGTGCATACAGGCGTGAAGGGATGCCAGCATATTCCGGTTTGCAGGACCGTGAGTTTGCCCTGGAACGCACCGGGGGTTATGAGGCCGTAAAACACCAGAGATTTGTCGGCACCGGTTATTTCGATGAGGTTCAGCTGGTCGTTTCCGGAGGGAGAACATCGACGAAAGCACTGGAAGGCTCGACGGAACTGCAGCAGTTTGTATGACAAAGCAAAAGAGAAGGCATCACAATACACACATCCATACTGATCCCGGCAAATGATTCACCCCCGGGGTGAGTTTGTCATGGTAACCTAATGTTATGGCATGAGAGCATCGATATCAACAGATGATGAGTTAGAAGAGCAATACAAGTCTTCACTCCGAAGTTATTTGATCCGGAGAGATGAGGAGTCGCTGTTTCAAGCCTATGAACTGAGCCGGCAGATGCTTGCGTCAGGATCGGGAGTGATGGAAATCCTGGATCATCACCAACGAATGCTGGCCCCGCTGCTGCCCGGACTGCCGCGACCGGTCGATATTGAAAGGGTGCTCCAGAATTCTCACGATTTCTTTTGTGAGATCTTATCCCCCTTCGAGATGATTCACCGTGGTTTCCGCGAAACGAGCGCAACGCTCGTGAACAACCAAATTCAACGTGCTGAGTTAGAGCATTGCGTTCAGCAGCGAACAGTTCAGCTTCAGGATGCCAACAAAGAACTTGAGGCGTTCAGTTATTCTGTCGCTCATGATCTTCGGGCTCCGCTCCGGGCTATCGACGGGTTTACTCGTGTTTTGCTCGAGGACAATGCAACGCAACTTAATGAAGAGGGTAAACATTTTCTGAACCTCACACGCGTAAGCATCAGGAAAATGGGGGAGCTCATAACCGATCTTCTCACTTTTTCCCGCTTCAGCCGAAACAATCACAAGGCTCTATCGACGATCGACATGAAGCCATTCGTGCAGGAGATCGCCGACGAATTACTGAAGCATGAATCAAACCGCTCAATCGATATTCGTATCCACGATCTTCCCTCAATCAGGGGAAGTGCTCCCATGCTGCGGCAAGTGCTCATCAACCTCATTTCCAACGCGATAAAATTCACCCGGGACCGATCCGAACCGGTCATTGAAATAGGAAGCGAGACGCGGGAAGACGGAGTTGTGTTCCACGTAAAGGACAATGGGGCAGGATTTGAAATGCGGTACGCGCATAAACTCTTTAATCTTTTCCAGCGTCTCCATTCCACCGGGAGCTATGAAGGGACGGGGGTCGGGCTCGCCATTGTTCAGCGTATCATTCATCGTCACGGGGGGCGCGTATGGGCCGAGGGGGAAGTCGACAAGGGGGCGGCATTTTATTTCACGCTACCAACAAACGGAGCGCCGTAACGATGTCCCTTTATGATGTTGACATAGTGATCGTTGAAGACAACCACAGCGGCGGGGCAAGGCAATACTCAAGACAGTGGAAAGCGTGACTCATACCGGCACAAATAAAAAGAATAATTCATCTAACGCCAAAGACAATGTTCGTATTCTCTTGCTCGAAGATGTTGCATCCGATGCAGAGATGGTTGATATCGAGCTGAAAAGGGCCGGCATACCGTTTACAATGACGCGTGTTGAGGCCCGTGAGGATTTTCTAAAAGCGTTGGAGGAATTCTCGCCGCATGTCGTCCTTGCCGATTACACCTTGCCGCAGTTTTCTGCAATGGAGGCTCTTGAATTACTCAACGAACGCGGATCAGAAATTCCCTTCATTCTTGTTACCGGCAGTCAATCGGAAGAGGTCGCAGTAGATTGCCTCAAGCAAGGGGCCGAAGATTACATTCTCAAGCAGAGTTTGAAACGCCTGCCATCCGCATTACTGCGCGCGCTCGAAAAACAAGATGCCAAACACAAGAGAGAGATAGCCGAACAGCACCTGCGCACATCGAATGAAGAGTTACGTGCCTTGTCCGCTCATTTGCAGTCTGTTCGTGAGGAGGAGCGGGGTACAATTGCGCGCGAGATTCACGATGAACTGGGGCAGACATTAACCGCGTTGAGGTTGGACCTCTCATGGCTCCAGACCAAAGTATCTTCAATGAATGGGAAACAGAATAGTGACGTCCAGGAACAGATCCGGGAAATGTCCAGACTGGTGGATTCTACGATCCAGACAGTCCGAAAAATTTCGACGGAATTGAGGCCCAGAATCCTGGATGAGCTTGGACTTCTGCCGGCACTTGAATGGCAAACAGAAGAGTTTCAAAACCGTACGGGCGTACGTTGTACGTTCAGTTCGAACGTGAAAGAGATTACGCTTGATCAACATCGATCAACGGCGATGTTTCGTATCGTACAGGAAAGCCTGACGAATGTCACGCGCCATGCGAACGCTACGGAAGTCAGTGTCCGCTTACACGTGACCGGTGATCGGGTCACGCTGAGCGTGGAAGACAACGGAAAAGGGATCGATACGGAACAACGTATCAGCCTTCATTCATTCGGCATCTTGGGCATGAAGGAGCGCGCCCACCTCCTCGGTGGACACGTCGATATTACCAGCCGGCATCGCGGCGGGACGACAGTCATGGCAGAACTCCCCATGAGAATAGACGGGCGAGCATGATCAATATCCTCATCGTTGACGATCATGCGGTAGTCCGGCAAGGGTTAAAGAAAATTCTCTCGGAAGAGCCGGATATGGTCGTGCTCGACGAAGCGGAGAGCGCTGAACAGCTCCTGGAGATGATCGGCACAAAGAAATGGGACATCGTCATCCTGGACATCACCATGCGCGGAAAGAGCGGATTAGACGTTCTCCATCAACTACGTCAGGAGTACCCGCAAATCCCCATACTCTTTCTCAGCATGCTGCCAGAGGAACAATTCGCCGTGCGGGCGCTGCAAGCCGGGGCCGCCGGGTATATGACGAAAGGTGCAGCCCCGGAAGATCTGGTCAAAGCGATTCGAAAGATTTCCGCAGGAGGGAAATACATCAGTTCATCTGTGGCCGAAAAGTTAGCCACTCAGCTCGATACCGGGGTCGATCAACTCCCGCATGAAAAACTTTCCGAGCGTGAGTTTCAGGTATTCACCAAGATCGCTTCCGGAAAGCCGCTTACCAGAATTGGCGAAGAGTTGAATCTCAGCGTCAAAACGGTGACAACATACAGAACCCGCGTGCTGGAGAAAATGACCATGAGCTCAAACGCCGAGCTCATCCGGTACGGTATCGAACATAAACTCACAGAGTGAAGGAATGACTCCGGCATAAACGATTAATAGCATTTTTCACCCAATCCGCAAGCGCCCCTCAGAGTACGAGGGGCGTTGTTATTTTCCCCCCTTTCGCTCCGTTTCCGCACTTCCTCAGTTCAGCACTTCTTCATTTTAACTCCTCCTCCACCCGTCGCTTCCCGCGATACGCACTGATTGTAAGGGATCGCTGACACGATTTCAGGCGAAAAACCCACAAAAGAACGCGCATTCCGCTTCTACCCCATCCTGCACCCGCCGCTTATATTACCACTAACGCCGGACAATAGAACCGAACTTTACGTCACGAGAGCAGAGAGGAGCACACGTCTTGAAAATCTTGATCCTCGACAACCCGAAAGTAGGGTGGAAACGCGTTAGCAATTTGCTTGACGGCATGCACAACATTGAATTGACCGGCTCAAACACAGGCACCACTGAGACGATCAACGATATCGAAGTACTGAAGCCCGACGTACTCATCGTTGATATCGATATGCCCGTAAGAAAAGGCATCGAATTGCTGCATCAGATCAACCGAGACTATGCGTTTCTCGCCGTCATCGTGCTTACCAACGCATCATCCTCGGTGCTTCGAAAACAATGTACTGAAGCGGGCGCAAGGTTCTTTTTCGACAAGGCGACAGAGTTCGACAAGGTACCACGAGCCATCGAAATCCTGCAGAAGGATTATCAACATGCGTCCAATTAATAAATCGCTATCGACAATGAGGAAGGAGCACGAACCAATGAAAAGAACTATGGTATCATCCGCAGTTCTATGGTGTTCGATGATCATGTTACTGATTGGCTCGAACCAGTTACTGGCGCAGTCAAACATATGGGTCACGGCGTACTACGCCGGCTGGCAGCAAGGCAACCTGCCTCCGCAGAGCATCGATTATGCCGCAATGACTCACATCTGTCATTTCGCGCTTGTGCCAAATTCAAACGGCACGGTCGACGACCAGATCAACAGCCTCACGGCGGCAAATGCGAGCGCCCTTCTGACTCCCGCGCACGCCGCGGGGAAAAAAGTATTGGTGACAGTAGGCGGTTGGGGAACAGAGGCGGCATTCATGAGCGCGACAACCGGAGCCACGCGTGCGACATTTGTTACTAATCTCGTCAACCTCATGCGCACTCGCGGGTATGACGGGATTGATATAGACTGGGAACCTCTCAACAGCGGCGACGCGGTAAACTATTCGGCATTCGTCACGGATTTGCGGAATGCTCTTAACGCCATCACACCGCGTCCGTTGTTAACAATGGCCACTCAGTGGACTGCCCCTATTTCCGCCACAGTCGCAGGCCAGATGGACCAAATCAATCTCATGACATATGACCTCGCCGGTGCGTGGCCCGGGTGGGTCACCTGGCACAATGCGGCAACCTATGACGGCGGAGTCACCATCGGTAGTCAGACTATTTCTGCCGACGGTTTCGTAAGGATGTGGAACGCAGCGGGAGTACCGCTGGCAAAGCTTGGCATAGGCATTGATTTCTACGGGTACGTATGGAGCGGCGGCGACGGAACACCTACCGGCGGGGCAACAGCTCCGGCGCAAAGCTGGACGACGGCGCCTGCTGTCCAGAGCAATATTCCGTATTACACAATTATGTCCGACTATTTTCAGCAGGGATATTACCGCTGGGATGCCAACGCCCGGGCTTCGTACCTCAGCATCGATAACGCGGGCTCGGCAAGTGATAAGTTCATTTCCTACGATGATGAAGCAACCGTGGCCGCCAAGATTGCCTATGCACGCAATAAACAGATTGGCGGTGTTATCATCTGGGAACTTGGCGGCGGATACCGCGCAACCATGCCTGCCGGGCAGCGGGATCTCCTCCTGCAATCAGTCAAGCAGGCCCTTGGCGGCATAGCACCATCTGATACTTTACCCCCCGCGGTCTCAGTCACTGCACCGGCAAGTGGAGCGACCGTCCTGAATACGGTCACCATAAGCGCGAGCGCGTCGGATAACGTCGGCGTGGTTGGCGTTCAATTCAAATTAGACGGAACCAATCTCGGCGGTGAAATCACATCGGCCCCGTACAACGTTCCCTGGAACACTCTGCTTTCCAGTAACGGCTCCCATACACTTTCCGCAACGGCACGGGATGCCGCCGGAAATACAACAACGGGATCAATTCCCTTGACAATCGCCAATCTTAACGCCGATACTACTCCGCCGGCGATTTCGATAACTTTTCCCCTTACCGGGGCAACAGTATCAAACACCATCGCGATCAGCGCGAATGCGACGGATAATGTCAGTGTTGCCGGCGTTCAGTTCAAACTGGATGGAAGCAATTTGGGAAGTGAAATCACTGCCGCTCCATATACCTATTCATGGAATACCGCATCGGCGACGAATGGTTCGCACACCGTCACTGCAGCTGTGAGAGATCCTTCGGGCAATC
>DATJGD010000070.1:0-5392 GCA_035495255.1 Bacteroidota bacterium
TCCCGCATGCTCCTTGAGATCCTGTCCCGAACAGAATGCCTTGTCGCCGGCGCCGCGAATGACCACGCATCGTGCCTGCGGATCTTTATCCGCTTCCTTCAGTGCGTCGTTGAGATCCTTCTTCATCTGTTCGTTGAAGGCATTATACACGTCGGGGCGGTTCAGCGTGATCGTGCAAACGCCGTCGGTGATGGTGTAGAGAAGGGTTTGGAATGTGGGCATGTCAATTAAGAGTGAAAAAAAATCAGGTTCATTTCAGAATGACCGTTAAGCCGTTATAGGTTGTCCCGTTTCGCGGGCCTTCGGAGGATTCTGAGCTATGATCATACTGAAGATCGAAATGTACCGCAACAAAGTCAAGCAGCGGTAATGATTTCGCGGTGTTGAGAGTTTCGATGAGGTGAAAGATGCCGCGCATCCGGAAACTGAAGCCGCTCGTCGTGTACTGCAACCCGGGTGCGTTGACGGAACCGCCACGAAGATATAAGACCTCTCCAAGGTTTAACTGCCAGCCTCGCCTGAGCCACACGTTTCCATTTCCCTCGCTCTTGATTACGTTGTCGAAGAAATTCAGATCTCCCAGAAGGCCCTGATATACATAATGCGGGTCTGAAATGCTGACGATGCCTCCATTGTTATCCTTGACCGTATCCGTAGACCATGACACAAGTACGTCTTCTGCTTCGCGCGCGAACGTGAAGGAAAAGTACTCCCACGGCTGAAACCCCGTCTGAGAGCTTAATCCTACTTTCACATTTAGACCAAGCGTTCCCTTTCGGGGAAGAGGATCTTCCTGCGCATGATCCATGTAGATAAGCTTGTCGTTTCCATAGTTGCTCAGGGAATAACCGGTCATGATATCGAACAGCGGCTGTGTGTTCTTAAACAACGTTACGTTATTTCCGGAGAGTCTGGATGCGATATCAAAGGCGGGAATATCCATCAAGATGCCGAGATCGTAGGCGGGTACATTTGCCGCCACCGGTCCACGACCCGGCGGGTCCAGCCAGGCAATTGTAGATTCAATAGACTTATATGTGATCCCCGCCCCCAAGCGCACGACATAATCCAGTCCGATCGCAAGAGAGAAATTCTGGGAGTTATCCTGGGCTTCAAATTCCATCGGGATAGGACTGCCACCCGTGATTGTGTATCTGCCAAGATTCATATGAACTCTTGAATAACCGAAACCGATACTCAGAGGCAGAGAGATTCCGGCTGCTTTTCTCAAATCGATTCCCAAATTCAAAGCGGAAACGTAGTACGACATTCCATACTGTTGAAAGCCGGGAAGCCATCCTGTTGTTGGCGCGTAAAAAGAAGCATGAGCATATGAATCGAGGCTTTGGAGGCCGAGTTGTCCGGGGTTCGAAATCGTCGCCATCGCATTTTCGCTCGGGAGTGTCGCTGAGATCCCTCCCATGCCGTTTGCGTCCGGAGCTGAAGTTATGAGTAAGAACGGGACTGCGGTTTCACCTTGGGAAAACGCCAACGCAGGCAATAACAAGCAAATGAATATTACGATGTTCTTCATGCCATCCTCTTATCGGAGTAAAAGCATTTTTCTGGCCTGAGCGGCGCCATTGAAAGTGATTTGATAGAGGTATACTCCTGAAGCAATCATCCCCGCGTCCCACCGCGCGCTCCAGGTACCGGCTTGTTGTACCTCGTTCACGAGAGCGGCAACTTCCTTTCCTGTTACGTCATACACCCTGACCGAAACCATCCCCGTGGACGGAATAGAATACTGAATCTTAGTCGAAGGATTGAACGGATTCGGATAATTTTGAAGCAGCTCGAATGTCAACGGCTTCGAATGCGATCCGAAATCCCCTGAAGGTGCAGGCGGAGGAAGCTCATTTGCCGGTACGATGCGTATCCTCGCGGATGGGCTTGCGGAAGCGAAAGCTGAAAGAATAAGCTCTCCCGCCTGGGAAGCATTGATCCAGTAACCATATCCCGGCTGCAGGCTGTCGGCCGTGACATATGTTCCATTGTATCCGAAGATTTCCGATGTGACGATCGCGGGAGGGATGGAAGTGATCGAGCTTGCCGCAATCGGTGATCCAATCGAGCCCATGAGGTTCCATCCCTGGGATACGTTGATCGTGTCCTCGAGGATGGAATTTCCTTTCAGGGATGCGAGCTGCGGGGCGTTATACCTCAACCAGTAACCGAGCCCATTGAGAAGCGTGTCCTTGGGAGCGTATCCATTCTCATAAGCGTACGCACTCGAAGCAGCCGACGGGAAGAGTGTTGTTTTTCTCGGATCAGCCACTGAAACCGGCACGGAAAGGAGGTTCCAGCGACCCTCAACCGGAACAATGCTTCCTCCAAAATAAATTGTGAACGCTGCGTTACTTTGATCGTTAATTGCAACATTCGAAGACGCTTCGACGCGTACGAGCGCCGATGACGTGAGGGTTTTTGGAACGATCCAGTTATAGGAAGGAAGGGCCGCCGGAATACTGTCGACGATCGAAAGCCATGAGCCGCCGTTGTCGGTCGAGTATTGCAAATTCACTAATGATACCAGGTCCCCGGTCCATGTGATCGGATATGCCGTTCCGGCTTCCCATGATTCACCGCCGTTCGGCGAAAGGACGCTCAGCGACGGCAGGCCGCCCGGCCGTTTGTGCTGATATACTCCATTCCCATGAGTCGCAAGGCGAATCATATCGTTCGAAGGTGAGTACGTGAGATCGGAAACGATTACTGCTTCGGGCAGCCCTTCGCTAAAGGCAAACCAGGTAGATCCGCCGTCTGTCGATGCGAATGCGCCGAGATCATTTCCAAGGTAGACATATTGGGCGTTGTACGGATCGATCATGACCGCGGAAGCCGGAATATCCGGAAGCGAACCGGTCTTGTCACTCCATGTGCCTCCCGCGTTCGTCGACTTATATACGTGCCCCGATCCGAATCCACCCGCAGTGACAAACAACGTGCGCGCATCAGACGGATCGATTGCCAGGTCGGTCAGATATCTGTCGGGAAGCGGGCCCGTGATATCGGTCCAATTTGTCCCCCCGTTCGTCGTACGAAAGACGTGAGGCCGGCCGACCAGCGGTGCTGTGCCTACATACAGTGTATCCGGGTTCGATTGCGAGATTGCCATTGTCAGCGCGGGGTTTCCGTCGAGCGAGCCGAGGGACGTCCAGTTCGCTCCGGCATCGGTGGATTTGTAGATGGTTGTCATCCCCAGGTAGAGACGGCTCGGCAGAGATGGAGAGAGAATGCATGGCAAATTCCAGCTCATGAAGGAGGAGAACGGCCCGATAAAATTATTGGATGCGCCTCTATCGGTCGACTTAAAAAAGTACGCGTCCGCCGCGGAGTAGATGATACTATCGTTTGTAGGGTCGATAATTTTCCATCCGGACTCTCCGACGCCGTACCGGCCTCCCCAGGATGTCCCGCCACTGTACATCGGGGCCCCATCGTCTTGTATTGATCCAACCGCCAAGTTTGAATCCGTGGTAGAATTAGAAAACCCGGAGTAGAACTGGGTCGTCAAAAGTCCGTCATTCAAAGGAGTAAATGTTGAGCCAAAATCGGTCGTGCGAAAAAGGCCGAAGTCACACGCGGCGTAGAGCGTATTCGGATCAGTCGGATGGTGCGCGTAGGCGTGGTAATCCACTGATGAGTTGGCAATGCCCGAAAACGTGCCTCCGCCGTTTGTTGATTTGTACATGTTAACGCCCGCATGGATTATTTTGTTTGTGTCGGTAGGATGCGCCGCTACAAAATGCGCGTACCATCCTTGCGGAGCGACGTTAACGCTGTTGTTCACCTCGAACCAGGTCGAGCCGAAATCTGTCGATTGCCAGAGGGACGCAGGCCCGAATGTGCTGTCCGCGACGCTCGCGTAGACAGTGTTTGGTTTGGATTGGGAAAGCTCGAGCAGAACCTTGCCGGTGAACAGCGTAAAGGTAATGTCGTTCCACGTCGCGCCGTTATTTGTGGTTCGGAGGATAACAGGATAAAGGCCAAAATTTCCGCAAGAAGCGATCGCCTTGTTCGAATCAGCGGTGTTAACGACAATATCCTGCACCAGCAGGCTTGAATCCATTCGTGCCCACGCGGTTCCGGAATTCACGGATTTATAAATCCCTTCCGTCGTCGCGGCCCATACTGTGCGGGAGTTCATCGGATTAAAGACAATTTTTTCGACTCCGCGCTGCTGATTGGCTGACCAATCGAGGCTTTTTCCCCATGTGAGCCCGGCATCGGTCGTCTTCAAAATTCCCATCCCGTAACTCCCGCGCGTGGTGCGGACCATTATTCCGCCGACAGAGTTCTGATACCGGTAGACTTCTCCGGTTCCGACGTACATGACGCTCGTGTCATTTGGGTCGATTGCGATCGCGCCAACACCGAGGACCGGATATCCGGTTCGAATCCGCTGCCAATCGCCACCGGTACCTCCTGTATGCGATTGCCACAATCCGCCGCTTGCGGAGCCTGCATATATCGTATTCGGATTGAGGGGATTTACAGCGACGCTGAGGATACGTCCCGAGAAATTCGTCGGCCCGATTGATTTCCACTGCTCTAACGAATTTGTTTTCCGAGGGAGCTCTTTCATCGTGTGTTTGGCATATTGAAAGGCTTGAAAGTACTTGCTTGCCGGAATGTCCTTCTCTGGGTAGGATCGCGACTGGGTCCAGAGTTCCAGAGCCTGGAGCGCACCGGATCGCTCGAATTCGGATTTGTCTTTTTTCGAGCCTGAAGGTCGGTCAGAGGGGAGAACGACTCTCCAGATGATCACTCCTGCAATCACCATGGAGATAAAAATGACACGGTATCCAATCTTCATAGTAGCTCCTTTGCCGCCGAGCGGCATGAATATGACAAATGAATAACGGCGCCGTGCCGCGGAGACTATCTCATGAGCACGATCTTTTTCGCTTGTGTCCGGCCGTTCAATGTCAACGCGCAAACATAGACTCCGCTCGGTTCCCTGTTCGCATCCCAGGTCACCGAGTTCAGGCCGGCGCTCTGGGATTCATTCACGAGCGTCGCCACTTCTTCCCCGAGGATGGTGAATATTTTCAACACTACATGGCCCGCAGCCGGTAGTTGGTACCGGATGACTGTAGATGGGTTGAACGGGTTCGGATAATTCTGGAATAGCTCGAACGCCGCAGGGGTAGAGTTTCCTGAATTCGCGATATCATCCGCCGGCGCGGGTGGAGGCACCTCGTTCGTGTGGACGATGCGAATCCGGTTTGCGGGACTGGCCGCCGACGATGAAATGATGATCTGTCCGGACTGCGACGACTTCACCCAATATCCCTTGCCGGGGCGCAGGCTATCGACGACCGCATACGTGCCGTTATAACCATAGAACTCTGAGGTCACTATGCCGCCCGGATTGGATGACAGATCG
>DATJGD010000071.1:0-10893 GCA_035495255.1 Bacteroidota bacterium
TCGGGTTGAGAGGATTGAAGGCGACCGCCTCGCCTTCGCCGTCAAGGCGTTTTTGCCATGCCGAGTATTGGGAGAATGCTTGGGTGGAAACTACAAATAAAATGAAGAGAAGAACACGCGCCCTCGAGAGTAAAAGCATGAAAAGTCCTTACTAATGCGTAAAAGTGGGAGACAGTGAACCGCAAGCTGATTATTAATGTAGAGTAAAAAAGAGGAAATGTCAACCCGTTTTTTGGGCATTTTGCAGGGACTAAGGTTACCTTCAGCCGGGAATTCACGCCTGTGGAAGCTTAAGCTTCCCTTCGGCCAGGAAATTACTCGGCTGAAGGTAACCTTATTCGTTTGTGCCGCAAGGAGTGATTTTCCGGCTCTTTACTCCCCTACGACGGGTGCCTTGCCAAGCACGTCATCGACAGTCATCGTCTGCAGTTGTCCCAGCCCTAACGCTGAGACGCCCTGCTGGATTTTCTTGCTGTCGCCGACAACGATGATGTTGACTTTGGAGGGATCGAGGTACTTCTTCGCCACGCGGGAGAGATCGTCTTTCGTCACAGCGAGGACGTTCTTTGTGTAGTCGTTGATATACGAATCGGGCAGCTTGTAGACCAGCAGTTCCGCGAGTTGGCCCGCGATCTGGCCTACCGACTGAAAGTTATCCGGATATCCGAGCGCGATATAGTTCTTCGCGCGGACGAGCTCTTCATCGGTCACGGGCTCCATGATATTCGTAAGCTCTTTCATGGTTTCTGAAAGGGCCTTGTCGGTCGCGTCCGTTTGAACCGAAGCGGCGGCATAGAACAGACCCGGCAGCATTCGCATATCGAAAGCCGATCCGGCGCCATAGGCGTAGCCGTGCTGCTCACGCAGGTTTTGATTCAGCCGTGATGTGAACGAGCCCCCGAGGATCGTATTGAGAACGATCAGCGGAAAATAATCCTTCGTTGAGCGCTCTACGCCGATCCTGCCGACGCGAATCACCGACTGCGCTGCGTCAGGCTTGTCGACGAGCCAGATTTTTCGGTCGCTCACCTGCTCGACGGAAGGCCATGTTTTTTTCGGAATCTGTCCGGACCTCCATTTTCCAAATGCCTTCTCGAGTTTTCCGAGAATAGCCTTCGGTTGAACGTCGCCCACGACGATGAACGCCGCATTGTTTGAATGATAGTATTTGTCATGAAACTCCTTTAGGTCTTTCGCCGAAAAGCCGCGAATAGTTTTCTCGGTACCGATGGATGGACTCCCGTAGGGATGTTTATCGCCGAAGAGAGTTTTGCTCAACAGCACTGACGCCACGATCCTCGGCTCATCGTGCCATTGGCCCAGGGCGGTGAGAAGCTCCTTGCGGTGGCGTTCCAGCTCTTCCTGGGGAAATGTCGGGCGGAGCGCCACATCCGAGAAGATCGAGAGCGCGGAATCGAGCTTCGAAAGCGGCGTGTGAAGCGAAACGCCCATCGTATGCTGGCCCGAGGAGGCGTTGACCGAAGCCCCGAGGTAATCGATGGCGTCCGCAAGCTGCAGCGCGTTCCGTTTTCCCGCCCCTTCTTCCATCATCGAAGCGGTCAGAGACGCGAGGCCTCGCTGGTCGTCCGGGTCCATCGCGGAACCTCCGAAGACGATGAGCTCGACCTGAACCAAAGGCAGCGTGTGCTTTTCAATTATCGAGACGGGGATCCCGTTCGCGAGCTTGAAATGCTGAATCGGAGGCAGATGCATGGCTGGCGGCGGACCGAGCTCGGGCGGTTTGCTCCGGTCCGGTGCCTGCGCCTGAACAAACGATGTAACAACAAACAATGTCACCAAGAATGAGAACATCAGGGACGATTTCATCTGAGTAGTCTTAGTAAAATATCCGGTGGTCATAATCAGTTGCTCCCTTTGATCGGGGGAACGGCGAGATCGGTTTTGCCTTTCGGCACGACGCTTAGCAGCACGCGCGCGTCGTCGCGCAAAAAGGTCTGGGCCGCGCTCTGGATTGCGGACGTGTTCAGCGCCTTGTACCGCGCGAGGTCTTCGTTAAAGTAATCGGGATTTCCCGTATGGGCGAAATAGTTGTTCAGCTGATCCGCTTTCCCGCCCAAGCCTTCCAGGCGGTCAAGAAAACTTGCCTCGAAGCCGTTGACTGCCCTCTGAAGTTCACGGGTGGTAGGCTTCTCGTTCTTGAGCTTATTTATTTCTTCCTGCACGACCGACATGATCTCCGGCAGTGTATGCCCGTTCCTCGCCGTCACAATAATCTGAAAGGAAGAGGCGAGATCGCTCGACGCCTGGAACGCCGAAACGTCCTGGGCGATCTGCATGTCGTAGACGAGGCGTTTATACAGGCGCGAGTTCTTTCCACCTGCCAGAATATTCGACAGCACGTCGAGCTCGGCGTCTCCCGGCGTCAGGACAGACGGCGTCACCCACGCCATGTAGAGCCTCGGCAGCTGCACGTTGTCTTCCAGAAGAAGGCGTTTCTCTCCGTCGACATAGGCGGCAGGCTTGTCCATCGGCGGAACGGAGGCTCCCTTGGGGACTTCCGCAAACCACTTCTCGACCAGCGCCTTCGTTTTCACCGGATCGATGTCGCCGGCAATCACGAGGCTCGCGTTGTTCGGAACATAATATTTTTTGAAGAAATCGACGACGTCGTCGTAGCTGGCGGCAGTCAGATCATCCATCGATCCGATGGTGGGCCAGTTGTAGGGATGCCCGTGCGGGTAAAGCGCGGAGTCGATCATGAGCGACGAAAGCCCGTACGGCCGGTTTTCGTACGATTGGCGGCGCTCGTTCTTTACGACGTCGCGCTGCCCGTCGACTTTCGCCGGAGACATGCTTTTCAGCAAGTAGGCGGCGCGGTCGGATTCCAAAAACAGCATCAGCTCGAGAGCGTTCTTGGGGCCGTTTTCGTAATAGTTCGTCCGGTCGGAGGTCGTGCTCGCGTTGTTGTCTCCGCCCGCGGCCTCGAGCCATTCATCGAACTTCCCTTCCGGAACATTGCCGGAGCCTTCAAACATGATATGCTCGAAGAGATGCGCGAAACCCGTCCGCCCCTGGTGCTCTCTTCCTGAGCCGACATGGTACCACATATTCACGGAAACCGTCGGGAGCGTATGGTCCTCATGGAGGATCACCGTGAGGCCGTTCGGCAACGTGAACCGCTGATAGTTGACGGTCATTTGGGAAAACAACGGCAGGGACCATACTAAGAGCATGGCAAAGATCGTCTTAGTCTTCATAGAGGACTCCAGTTGGATGAACGATTATTGGTGACGAAGAAGGAACTCCCGAATTGTACGGCGCAAACGCCAAAAAGTTCGGTTATCTGTTTTGGCGCAGAAAATCCAAACGATCCTTCAGTTTTTCGGCCGGGACGAGAAGCTTATCTTTTCCGAAGACGGCGTCTTCCTGGATCGTAAATGTGAGCTCGTAGTCCTTGCTCATGACGATCGCTTCTTCGGGACAAACTTCCTCGCAAAATCCGCAGAAAATGCAGCGGAGCATATTGATCTCGAACTTTACCGGGTAGCGTTCCTTCCAATATTCGGTCTCGGAGCCCTGCACTTCTATCGCAAGGGCGGGACATACCCGGGCGCACAACCCGCATGCCACGCAGCGTTCGACTCCCTTTTCTTCTACCAGCACCGGCCTTCCTCTGAACGAGGCAGGGGGATTCCACCGTTCCTCCGGATACTGGCGCGTGAATTTCGGCCGGAACATCTGGGCGATCGTAATTTTTAATCCGAGAATGATCTGCGGGATGTACATCTTGTCCCACCACTTCAGGTCCCGTTTATGGATTATTTTCTTGAACTCTGCCATACTATAACAATAAAATAGCGGCGCCGGTGAGAAGCAAATTGAGAATCGACAGCGGAAGCATCCACTTCCATCCGAGGTTCATCAGCTGGTCGTAACGGAACCGCGGGAGCGTCCACCGGATAATGATGAAGAACAATATGAGAAGAACCACTTTCGAGCAAAATCCGGCTACCTGGATAATCGCGACCCAAAAATCGCTGAGACCAAAATCATGAACGAATGGAACCTGCCATCCTCCAAGGTACAACGTCGTGATGATAGCACTGCCGGTGAGCATGTTCGCGTACTCGGCCAGGAAGAATAATCCGAACTTCAGGCCGCTGTACTCCGTGTGGTATCCACCGACGAGCTCGGGTTCCGCTTCGGGCAGATCGAACGGCAGGCGGTTCGTCTCCGCGAACGCCGAGACGACAAACGTAATGAACCCGATCGGCTGCAGGATAATGTTCCATCTCCAGCCTGCCTGGGCTTCGACGATCTTGTCGAGCTGCAGGCTTCCGGCGAGCATAATGACTCCGATGACAGAAATGCCCATCGAGAGTTCATAGCTGATAAGCTGCGCGGAGGAACGAAGTCCTCCGAGGAGTGAATACTTACTGTTGGAAGACCAGCCGCTCAGGGTTACGCCGTACACGCCAAGAGACGTGAGCGCGAGTATATAGAGAATGCCGATGTTGACGCTGGCAATTTGCAGTTTTATGTCGCGTCCGAAAAGGACGATGTGGTCGCCGAAAGGAATCACCGCGAACGTCGTGAGCGCCACAGCGATAGAGATCATCGGCGCAAGATCATGAATGAACCTGTTCGCCTGCTTTGGAACGATGTCTTCTTTGGTGAGAAGTTTGAGAACATCGGCGAGAGGCTGAAGCATCCCCTTCCATCCTACCCTGTTCGGGCCGATGCGGTTCTGGATCGCGGCGGCTACTTTTCGCTCAAGCAGCACGGTGTACGCGACCACCGTGAGCATAACAATGAGCACTACAGCGATTTTGATGGCCGGAATGAGAAGGAGTTCCATATCAGGCTTTGACAGGTTCGCGCTGTGAGGAGAGCATCATGCCCCGGGATCCTACACGCATGTAGGTCATCCCCTTGAATGCCGGATTTTCTGAAGCGATTTCACGGAATACATCTTCGGCGGATGAATACTTCCACTTCGCGCCAAGAGCGTTCGCCACGCCGGCAAGGATTCTCCAGGAGGGCCGCGCGTCCCGCTTTGTCCCCTTCATCCAACGGTCGTTGTGGGATCCGAATTTGTCCAGGCGGCTCATCGAGAAGCCATCGAGCGCACGGTCCTGTTCCACCGTAACGACTGCAGGGCGAATTCTCTGGACGCGCCCCTGGAAATTCGTCATCGTGCCGTTCTTCTCGGCATACGTCGATGCCGAAAGTACGATGTCTGCAACAGCGGTTGTCGCGTTGTGATTGGTGGCGTGGACAATCAGGAGGTCGAGCTTTGGAAGCACATCGGCGAGCTGCGGAATAGCAGCGATATCGTCCTCAAGGACGTACAATATCTTAATGTTGCCGGCGGAAATTTCCCTGAGGATCGACTGAAGGTTCGATTCAGCGTCCGGCTTGATCCCGACGGCTCTTGCGCCCGTGGTGTTGGGGGTCTTGTCCGCGTGGAGGAGGAGATTGTCTTCATCGCCCGGAACGACGTGCTCGACGATGTCGATTTTCTTCACACCGAGCTGGTGCATGAGCCTGATCAGCAGAAAATTGTCTTCGTTTGAAGCGTAGGCCGAACCGATGGCGGCGATCTCATTCTTCTTTGCCATTTTCAGTTTCGACGCGACTGCCGCGATCGCTTCGTCCCATCCAACTTCTGTCAGGACTTCGTCTTTTCTTATTAATGAAGCTTTGATCCTGGTCTCCGCGTTTACCGATTTGAACGTCGAGAGCCTCCCGTAATCGCACATCCAGTAATCGTTCACTTCGGCATTGTAGCGGGGTGTCAGGCGAAGCACCTCGTTGTTGCGCGTCCACACTTTTGTGTTGCATCCGCGGGCGCATCCCGTACAGACAGACTCCGTAGAGGACATCTCCCACACGCGTGCCTTAAATCTGAAGTCCTTGCTGGTCAAAGCGCCCACCGGACAGATGTCGATCGTGTTCATCGCGTACGCGTTGTCCAGCTGTTCGCCGGGGAACGTCGTCAGCTCCACGTGATCGCCGCGCTGGGTGAAGACGAGCTGGGGTTTTTTCGCGATCTCGTCGCAGAAACGGATGCAGCGCGAGCACATGATGCACCGTTCGGTGTCAAGCATGACATTCGGGCCGAGCTCGACCCGTTTCGGCTTCCGGACCTTGTCAAATTCGAACCTGCTGTATCCCACGCTGTGCTTGTAGGCGTAATCCTGGAGCTTGCACTCTCCGGCTTCGTCGCAGATCGGGCAGTCGAGCGGGTGGTTGATGAGCAAAAACTCCATGACAGCTTCGCGCGCGTTGATGACCTTCGGCGAGCCGGTCTTCACGACCATGCCGTCGGCGACGGGTGTCGCGCAGGCGATGGCGAGCTTCGGCATCTTTTCAACTTCGACGAGGCAAACGCGGCAGTTCCCGGCGACAGTGAGTTTCGGATGCCAGCAGAAATGCGGAATCTGAATCCCCTGCTCCAGCGCCGCCTGAATAATGGTCAGCTTCGGATCAGTCTCAAAAGACTTGTCGTCAATTGTGATTTTTACCATGAGAGGGTAGTCGGAGGCGGAACGTCGTTAATCAAAATTTTCTATTTTTTCCCACGGCAGGCCGAACGCGTCGGCGACGCCTTTGTAGGTGATCTTGCCGTCAAGCATATTCAGTCCAAGGCGGAGCTCGTTGTTGGTCGCGAGGGCGCGCATGACGCCTTTGCCGGCGATCTCGACGGCGTACGGGAGCGTGGCGTTTGTGAGTGCGACCGTGGACGTGAACGGAACAGCGCCGGGCATATTCGCGACGCAATAGTGAAGAACCCCGTCGATAACGTAGGTCGGGTTTTCATGCGTCGTGGGCTTGCAGGTCTCCACGCAGCCGCCCTGGTCGACGGAGACGTCGATAATTACCGAGCCGGGCTTCATCTCTTTCAACATCTCGCGTTTCACGAGATGGGGTGCCTTTGCGCCGGGGATAAGGACTGCTCCGATGAGGAGGTCAGCCTTGCGGGCGCACTTCAGAATATTATAGTGGTTCGACATCATCGTCGTGACGTTTCTGGGCATCACGTCGTCGAGATAGCGCAGACGATACAGGTTGCTGTCGAGAATCGTCACACGGGCTCCGAGGCCAGCGGCAATCTTCGCCGCGTTCGTGCCGACAACTCCTCCGCCGATGATCGCCACATCGCCGGGTTCGGTTCCGGGAACACCGCCGAGAAGAATTCCTCTTCCTCCCATTGCCTTCTCAAGATACTTCGCGCCTTCCTGCGGCGCCATTCTGCCGGCGACCTCGCTCATCGGCACAAGCAGCGGCAGCGAGCCGTCAGCCTTCTGGACAGTCTCATAAGCGATCGCGATGCAGTGGCTCTTCATCATTGCTTCCGTGAGTTCTTTCCCCGAGGCGAAATGGAAGTACGTAAAGACGATCTGGCCTTTCCGGATCAGTCCGTACTCGGAAGCGAGAGGCTCTTTCACCTTCATGATCATCTCTGCCCGGGAGTAGACATCCTGGGGCGTCGCGACGATCTCGGCCCCGGCCGAGCGGTAGCTTTCGTCGTCGAACCCGCTGCCGACTCCTGCGCGCGTTTCAACCAGAACGTTGTGGCCTTGCTGTTTCAGAGTCTGAACTCCGACGGGAAGCAGGGAAACCCGGTTTTCGTTGGTTTTAATTTCTTTCGGTACGCCGATGATCATAGTAGTGAGAGAGGGCTAGCAATTAAGAAGCAAGTGGTTTAAAAATGATTGTTGAAAAATTTTCAGGCCTGAGGAGTTTTTCGGCGACAGCCTTGATGCTCTCCACGTTCACCGCGTCGATCTTTCGCACGATTTCATCGAGCGGAAGGAAGGTGCCGTAGTATAACTCTCCGCTCCCCAGCCGCATCATCCTGCTGGACATGCTCTCGAGGCTCAGCATCATGTTCCCTTTAAGCTGCGACTTCGTGCGGTTCAATTCCGCCGAGCTGACGGACGAGGTTCGAATCTTCTTAAACTCTTTGTGGATCAAATCTATCGACTTGTCGATGTTCTTCGCGTCGGTGCCGATATACACGCCGAAGTTTCCGGTCTCCGTCATCGTGTTCGTGTACGAATAGATCGTATACGCCAGCCCATGGCGTTCACGCAGCGTTTGGAACAGGCGGGAGCTCATCCCTTCGCCCAGGAGGCTGTTGAGGAGCAAGAGCGGATACCGCTGCCGGCTCTTCACCCCGTACCCGATCGATCCCATGCAGACGTGCGCCTGTTTGATCGGCTTTTCATACACCTTGCGCTCGGGGCGGACGGCTTTAGGCGCATGCATGTCGCGCCGGAAGTTCTTTTGCGGACGTAAATTCCCAAAATGCTTTTGAACCAGTTCAACGACCGCTTCGTGCTTGATATTTCCCGCGGCCGCGACCACCATCCTGCCGGGAAGATAATACTTTTGAATGTAGGACCGCAAATGCTCTCTTGTAAAGTTCCGGATGCACTCTTCGGTCCCGATCACCGGGCGCGCCAGGGGATGCTTCGCGTAGACTTGTTTGTCCACATAGTCATGGATGAGATCATCGGGATCGTCTTCCATGTTTTTGAGCTCTTCGATGACAACCGTCTTCTCTTTTTCCAGCTCTTTCGGATTCAAAAGAGGATGGCGAACCATATCGGAAAGCACCGACATCGCCGTGCCGAGATGGGCATCCAGCGCGCGGGCGTAAAAACAGGTGTGCTCCTTGCTGGTAAACGCGTTGAGGTATCCCCCCACCGATTCAAGGCTTCGGGCGATTTCCTGGAGGGTGTAATTCTTCGTCCCTTTGAACACCATGTGTTCCAGGAAATGGGAGATGCCATTGTTGGTGGAAATTTCGTCTCTCGAACCGACATCGACCCAGATGCCGAGAGAAATTGAGCGCACGTACGGAATCTCTTCCGTCACCACGCGCAGGCCGTTCGGGAGAACAGTCTTATCGTAGTGCGCCTGGAGCAATGCTTTTGAAGTTGAGTGTGTTTGTGGGGAAATTCTATTCATATTCAAGAGTTTTGAAACAAATGCCCCGAAATATATCCATTTTAGCCGTCAGAAACAAACAGGTTTCAGTCGTCACCCCCGTCCGATCGCAGCATTTGCTGCAGTTTTGTCACCACCATGTCGATCGCGACTTCGTTCTCACCCCCCTTAGGTATAATAACGTCAGCCCACCGCTTACTTGGTTCCACAAATTCCAGATGCATCGGTTTTACCGTTTCGATGTACTGTTTCATCACCGAATCGATCGATCTGTGGCGCTCGATGAGATCCCGGTCGAGCCTTCGCAGCAGGCGCTCGTCGGCGTCGGTGTCGACGAAGATTTTGATGTCGAGGAGATCGCGGAGATCCTTATCGTCGAATATGAGGATGCCTTCCACGATAATGACATTTTTGGGTTCGACGACTATTGTATCGGGCAACCGACGGTAAGAAGTATAGTCATACTGCGGCTGGGAAACAGGACGGCCGTTTCGAAGGGACTTGAGGTGCTCAATCAATAAAGTGGTCTCAAGAGCGTCGGGATGGTCAAAATTGATTTCGGTCCCAGGGTGTCCGCCAAAGGCGGACAGGTCTTTATAGTAAGAATCGTGAAGGAGAACCACGACTTTGTTCTTGCCGAGGCGGTCGACAACCTTGCGGGTGACGGTCGTTTTCCCCGAGCCTGTGCCTCCGGCGATTCCCATTACGAGCGGTCGTTTCATCAACGAATATAATCCAATGAGGCAGGAGAAGCAATTTTTGTTTTGGAGCGAATGTTTTTTAAATTTTGAACACTTTATGCGCATACGATAACCACATGCTGACCACCCTCCTTGTCGGCATAATCCTTTTGTATTTGATCATGATGCTCGTTCTCCGTGTGGGGATGGAACGTTCCACTCAAGCTGTGGGGGCGAAGGACTACGAACCGCATGTATCTATTATAGTCGCGGCGCGCAACGAAGAGCAGTGCATCCAGCAGTGCATTGAATCCCTTCTTAAGATAGATTACCCCTGGGAAAAACTGGAATGCATTATCGTCAACGACGGATCCACAGACCGCACCGCGGAAATTGCCGGCAGGTTCGCGGCGAACGATAAGCGCATCAAGCTCTTGCTCGCGAACCCCGGCACCGGAAATCTCCGCGGAAAGGCAAACGCCGTGGCTCAGGGAATAGAAGCATCCAAGGGTGAAATACTCATGTTCACAGACGCGGACTGCACTGTCCCCGCGACCTGGGCAAGAAACACCGTCCAGTATTTTAACGACCATGTCGGGGTCGTGGGAGGCTTTACCGTCCTCCACGCGAACGGCATCTTTGAAGGAATGCAGGCGCTCGACTGGATATTTAGCTTTGGAATCGCATCTGCCGCGGCCGGATTAGAGATGCCTCTCTCCGTGATCGGAAATAATCTCTCCGTCTACAGGAAAGCCTATGATGAGGTGGGCGGATTTCAGGGAATCCCGTTTAGCGTAACCGAAGACTACGCCCTTGTGCAGGCGATCGTCAACGGAACCAAATACAGGGTGTCGTTCCCGATTGACGGTTCGACCGCGGTGCGCAGCTTTGCGTGCCAGGGGTTGTATCAGCTGTTCCGGCAAAAACAGCGCTGGGGAGTGGGAGGATTGAAGATGGTGTTCAAAGGGATCGTGATCATGTCGATCGGGTGGTTTTTGCGGACGCTGATCATCATATCCGCCTTTTTATCGCCGTTATCGATCTTCCTTGTCGCCGTGGCCTGCATGCTGGTCATCGACTTCCGGTTCCTGTTCAGGCCTCTGCAGCGGATCGGGATATTGGCCTATTTCAAGTATTTCCTCGCCTTCGAGCTCTACTATCTATTATATGTGCCCCTTCTCCCCATCGTCGCAGTTCTGAGCAAGAACATCGTTTGGAAGGAACGGTCGCTGTGAGTGAATCATCCAAGTAAGGGGGTTTGAAAATAAGCTCAATCCATAGGGAGCTATCAGAA
>DATJGD010000072.1:0-15441 GCA_035495255.1 Bacteroidota bacterium
TATCTCCATTGCGGAGAAGTATGAAGCAGAGATCCACCTCCTTCACGTCGTCGACACAGCTGGAAAAAGCAATGCAGACGAGGAGCAGAACGCCCGAAAAATTATGAAGACGTTTGTGAACGAACACATCGATGAGTCTGTCTGGGTGCTTCAGGCGGTGCGTTCAGGCCGGCCGCATGACGAAATCGTGCGCTACGCGCAGATGAACGGCATCAATCTTATAGTCATTGCGACACATGGGAGAACGGGGATATCGCACGCCATCATGGGAAGCATTGCCGAGAAGGTCGTACGGCACTCTCCGGTCCCGGTCCTCACGGTGCATCCTTCGACCGTGATCGAACGGCTCGTCAGCGAATCCGACGTCCTCAGCGATCTGCATATCGCCGTTCGCGAGTCAGCCCGATGAACGCCGAGAAGCAGCAGTCCCGCCCGGAGGTACTTCTCGATCCGATTGTCCTGCTCATGCACGAGCATGAGGAGGGGATGAAATACCTCGACAAATTGCGCGACGCGGCGGACTACATCCAGGCGAACGGTTTCTCCTTTAAGGCGTTTGAAGACGTGGCAGAAGCCATTCGCTTCATCGACAATGAAATCCGGAGACACAACGAAAAGGAAGAAAAATATCTCTTTCCGCTCGTCGAGGTTCATGTGCACGGCCCCGGCGAAGTGATGCACAACGAGCATCGCGAGCTCTGGAGGGCGTTCAAAAGCCTGAGAGAATGCGTCAAAGAAGTTGAAGAAATGAAGATCTACCCGACCACGGTTCGCGATCTCATCAGGCTGTCGCACGCCATCGTCGACCTGCTCTCAAACCATATCCGGAAGGAAAACGAAGTATTCTTCCCGATGGCAAAAAACATTTTAACCAAAGACGAATATGAACTTTTGACAAAGGAAATGAACTCAATCGATAGGTCTCACTCATGTTCTTAACAACCCGAGAGGAATGATCCATGGACGCACAATTTAAAAAATACGACGATAACGAACCCGGAAAATACTACGTTACAGATGCGTGCAACGGGTGCGGGCTCTGCTTTTCCGTCGCGCTGCAGAATTTTATGTACAGCAACGACTCGTCCTATTATTACATCTACCAGCAGCCCGCCGACGAGCGTGAAGAAGCCGATATCCGTGAAGCAATCTCCGTCTGTCCGATGGATTGCATCAGGGATGACGGCGACGCCGTTACGGCCAGCTGATCCGGAGGCCCAACCATGTTTCCCATTATCGCCAAGGAACTTCTGGCACCCACGCTCGCCAGGTTTTCCATACAAGCTCCCTACGTCGCGCGTAAATCCCAGGCGGGCAATTTTGTCATTATTCGTGTCGAAGAGACCGGTGAGCGGATACCGCTGACCGTTGTCGAGACGGATCTGAAAGCGGGAACAATAACGCTCATCGTCCAGGCGGTCGGAAAGACTACGAACCATCTGCTGACGAAAATGGCAGGAGAAGCTCTCGTCGACGTCGTTGGACCGCTGGGCAATCCTACTCCGATAGAGTACCATGGATCTGTCGCATGCATCGGCGGAGGCGTCGGCACCGCCGAGCTGCTTCCGATAGCCAGGGCGTTAAAGAGCCGCGGGAACGCGGTCTACACTGTGATCGGCGCGAGATCAAAAGACCTCATCATTCTCGAGCCCGAGATGGCGGAATTCAGCGACGGCATGTTCATTACCACCGATGACGGTTCGTACAGGCGAAAGGGATTCGTCACCGACCAGCTCAAAGACCTCCTCGACGCGCCGATCGGTATCGGCGCCGTCTACGCGATAGGCCCGCTTCCCATGATGAAGGCCGTCGCGGCACTCACCCGAAAGTATGGCGTCAAAACAATCGTCAGCCTGAATACCATCATGGTCGACGGCACCGGCATGTGCGGCGGGTGCAGGGTAACGGTTGATAAACAAATGAAGTTCGCGTGCGTCGACGGGCCTGAGTTTGACGCGCACACCGTTGATTTCGACGAACTCATCATGCGGAACAGAACGTACGTGGATATGGAGAAGGCCGCATTGCATCCCTGCAAGGAAAAAACAATGGAACTTCATGAGGCGATGATGTATGAAATACGTTAATCCGAAGAAGCCATCCGAACGGATGAGGATCCCGCGGCAGGAGTCCAGCGAGCAGCCGGCTGCCGAACGTGCGACGAATTTTACCGAGGTATCCCAGGGCCTGTTTGAGGCCGCCGCGATGGTGGAGGCATCACGCTGCCTCGAATGCGCTGAGCCTGTGTGCATCGAGGGGTGCCCAGTGAACATCGACATCAAGAGTTTTATCCAGCTTATTTTTAAAGAAGATTATGTCGGAGCAGTGAATAAGATCAGGGAGTCGAATTATCTTCCCGCTATCTGCGGCCGTGTATGCCCGCAGGAATCCCAATGCGAGTCTGTCTGCACGCTTGGCAAGAAACACCCGGCCGTCGCGATCGGCAAGCTCGAACGGTTTGTCGCCGATTATGAAACAAAACACAACCTTTTTGTCCCGCCCAGGATTGAAGTCCGGCGCGACGAGAAAGTCGCAATCGTCGGATCGGGGCCCTCGGGCCTTACGTGCGCCGCAGAACTGGCGAAGCTCGGGTATAACGTCACAATTTTCGAGGCGCTCCACGCGGTCGGGGGAGTGCTGCGGTACGGCATCCCGGAATTCCGTCTGCCCCGCCATATCCTCGATCTTGAGACGGAGCGGATTAAGGCGCTTGGCGTAACGATAGAAACGAATTTCCTCATCGGAAGAACGGCGACGATCGATGAGCTCTTCGGCGAATGGGGGTTCAGCGCGATATTCCTCGGTACAGGCGCAGGAACCCCGACGTTCATGGGCATTCCCGGCGAGAATCTGAGCGGTGTCTACTCTGCCAACGAGTTTCTCACGCGCGTCAATTTGATGGGCGCGAATAAATTTCCCAGGTACGATACCCCGATTAAGATCGGCAGGGAAGTGGCAGTCATCGGCGGAGGGAACACCGCGATGGACGCCGTGAGAACATCGAAACGGCTCGGCGCCGAACGAGCCTATCTTATCTATCGCCGCTCGCGGGAAGAAATGCCCGCGCGGGAAGAAGAAATCCATCATGCAGAACAGGAGGGGATTGAATTCCTGCTTCTGACAAATCCCACGAGAATTTGTGCAGATAAGAATCACTGGGTTGAAGGAATCGAGTGCCAGCGGATGGAACTCGGCGAACCTGACGAATCCGGAAGGCGCAAACCGGTTCCCCTCCAGGGTTCTGAATTTGTCCTCCCCGTTCAAACCGTCATCGAAGCGATCGGTCAAAAACCAAATCCGATTATTCAATCCACCACACCCGGCCTCTCGACCAGCAAGCGCGGTACGGTCGTTATCAAGGATGGCCAGCAAACGAGCAGGGAGGGTGTGTTTGCCGGCGGCGACCTCACACGTGGCGGGGCGACAGTCATCCTTGCCATGCAGGACGGAAAGAACGCGGCGTCGGAGATTCACCGCTATCTGAGTTCAAAACATAACGGCGGAACAACTCCGCACCTGATTGAATCTGTTCTTAGTGCATGAACAAACCATCCCACGATATATCCCTTGATGAGCAGCTGCGCGGAGCAGTGGACCGCGAAACAATGATGGTTGCCTACTACGATGAGATAGGGGCAAACGCCGGCCCGGATGCCGAAGCGATCCTGAAACGCCTGCGCGAACATCATGCTGACCACATCGCCCTCCTTGAACATCTCATGGATGAAATCGAAATACTCCGCGATCTCACACTTCCGATAGCAGACTGAGGGAGGACCCCATGCAGAAACTCCAGCTGCGTTCCGGCAATCAAATGGTCGCTGAAGGAGCTGTCGCAGCGGGGTGCCGTTTTTTTGCGGGGTATCCAATCACCCCGGCCTCCGGGATTTATAAAGGCATGATTGATCTGCTTCAACAGCGAGGCGATCTTGCCGTCAGCGCCCCCGATGAAATCTCCGCGCTTGCCTATTGTGTCGGTGCCTCGATGCGGGGGTTTAAACCGATGACGGCGACATCCGGCCCCGGCTGGGCGTTGATGACTGAAACGGTACAGTATGCTCTGATGACAGAGACTCCGGTTGTTATAGCGCTCGTTCAGCGTCTTGGGCCGAGCACGGGAGGGGCGACTCAGGGTGCGCAGGGAGACCTCTTGTTTGTTGAATATTGCACAAGCGGAGGGTACACGATCCCTGTCTTTTGTCCGAGCACGCTCCGTGAATGTTATGAACTGACGCATCGCGCCTTTTCCTGCGCCGAGGAATTGCGAACACCCGTCGTGCTGCTTCTCGATAAGGAAGTCGGCATGACCGTAGCGAGGATTGATTACGGAGACTTGCAGACTCCGGCGCTTGTCAACCGGCCGGCGAACGTGGAATATCGCGGCTCGCTCCCCGGCAAACAGCGAATGTACGAATTTGCCGACCGGAGCGAAGTCCCGGCGTTTGTTCCGGTGGGAGGCCGGATGAAGGTCACAGCGACAGGTTCTGCGCATAACAAGTCGGGCGAACTGAAAAAGAACGATGACGAGACGCTCGACGTCCTCTACCATCTCGAAAGCAAAATTACCGCGCATGCGGACAAGTTCAAGGTGCTCGGGATCGATAGAGAGGAGGGGGCCGCAACGCTCATTCTCAGCTACGGAATAACGGCGAGGGCAATGCGCGAATCGGTGTATCTTGCCCGTGCGGGAGGAAAGAAGGTCTCCGCGATCAATGTCCAATCACTCTTCCCGGTACCGTACCGGGAGCTGACAGCAGCTGCAGAAGGTGCTTCCCGTATCATTGTTGCGGAGGAGAATATGCAAGGGCAATACCGTCAGGTCATAGAGCATGTGTTCCGCGCCCAGGAGGTTCTCGGCGTGAACAAGATCGGCTCGATGATTACGCCTGAGGAAATATCCCGGTTGATCATATGATACCGCCGGCTGAGACAGCGTCTCCATACTCCGTCGAGCATTGCGCGATGCCGTTTTGCAAAGGATGCGGGCATGCCCACGTTCTCCGGCATCTCGGCGAAGCCTTAGGACAGCTTCACCTCGATCCATCGAAGGTTTGCCTTGTAACGGATATCGGGTGTATCGGCCTGGCAGATTCGTTGTTTCCCGCGGTACACACCGTTCACACGACGCACGGCCGTTCTACTGCGTTCGCGACGGGCATTGAACTGGCGGACGCCGTTCTGGCAGATTCAAAGCTTAAGATTATCGTTCTTATCGGCGACGGCGGGGCAATGATCGGACTGCTTCATCTTGTGAACGCAGCCCTGCTCAATGTCGACGTGACGGTGCTTCTGTGCAATAATTTTCTGTTCGGAATGACGGGAGGACAGAACTCTGCTTTTTCACCGCTCGATTTTGTCACGGCGACAAGCCCTAAAGGGAATATTGTGCCGCCCTTGGATATCTGCAACGTCATGGTTGATGCCCACGCCCGGTTCGTCGTGCGCTCGCTTGCGACGGACAAGAACCTGACCTCGACAATTGCCCAGGCGGTATCATTCGAAGGATTTTCGTTAGTGGAAATAGTCGAACTCTGTACGGAATATGGTACGAAAAAGAATCAGCTCTCCGGAAACCAGCTCCGCAGCATCGCTGAACGTCACGGGCAGCGGTTTGGGGAACTCCACGGAACCAATGACCGGCCGGAATTCGCCTCCCTGTATTCCGGAAAATTCCCGCCGGTGCAATCCGTTCATCCGCCAGGCCGTTCGAATGGCAATGAAGACAGTTTGGACAATTTTCTCACGCCAACCTGCTCAAGCTCCCTGGACCGAAAGAAGGGCATAATCGTCGCCGGAAGCGCAGGAGAACGGGTGCAGTCTACGGCACACCTCTTTTGCCAGGCGGCTGTCCGTGCAGCATTATATTCCACACAAAAAAATGATAATCCTGTCACCCAGGGGACGGGTTTTTCGTTTTCGGAAATCTGCATCAGCCCGCGGGAAATTTGGTATACCGGCATTGAACGAGCAGATGCCGTCATTATCGTCTCCGAGGACGGGCTTCGGGAAACGAGCGCAAAAGGGATATTCCCGAAACTGACGCCTGAAGCGATCGTCATCGCCGACAGCGAATTGAAAATCCCGGAGACACGCGCGCGCGTGCTGCAGCTTCCGTTTCGATCGACATGCGGTGCCGTCAAAGCGGCTGCAGCCGGCCTTTCAGCCTATCTGACGCTCACGGACGATTTTCCGGTTTCGGCGTTTCATGAGGCGTTAAACGGCAAAACCGGGGCGGGCAAAACGTTCTTCGCGGAGTCGTTTCACCTCATGCTGGACTCGTTGTGCCCCGCGAGTTTCGCGAATGCAGGCAGGTGAACCCGATGCGAGGTGAGTTACCCAAAAATACAAGAACTGAATTATCAGAACCGCACAGCCCGCAACGGATACTTCTCATAAATCCTGGTTCTACATCGACGAAACTCGCGGTGTTCGAGGAGGGGCGAGAGATCAGGAATGAAACGGTCCGGCATTCCTCTGCAGAGCTTGCAGGATATTCGACGATATGGGAACAATTTCCTTTTCGACTTCAAACGTGTCGCCGTTGGATTGGCGGGCAGGCCGATCGTTTTTCAGCCGTCGTCGCGAACGGAGGGCTTCTGCGTCCCGTGGAAGGTGGCGTCTATGCGATAAACGAGCGAATGCTTCGTGATGCCCGGAGCAATCTTCAGGGGGAACATGCGTCGAACCTGAGTTCCGAGCTCGTTTTTGAACTGGCGCGCGAAAGAAAATGCTGCGCATTTATCGTCGACCCCGTCTCCGTCGACGAGTTCGAGCCGCTTGCCCGCTATTCCGGACATCCATCCATTCAACGGAAGAGCCTCTCGCACGCGCTGAATATTCACGCGGCAGCCGGATGGGCGGCCGGCGAAGTACACAAACCGTTGGGTGAATCATCGTTTGTCATTGGTCATCTGGGCGGTGGAATTTCCATTGCCGCAGTCCGCGCGGGGAGGATCGTCGACGTTAATGACGCGGCGAGCGACGGCCCTTTTTCGCCGGAGCGAACCGGCGGGCTTCCGCTGCAGCAGTTTATTTCCCTTTGTTTCTCCGGATCCCACAGCGAGCGGGAGATTCGTTCACTCGTTATGGGTAAAGGCGGACTTGTCTCCTATCTTGTGACGAATTCGACGGAAGAAGTGGAGCAGCGCATTCACTCCGGAGATATGAAGGCGAAAGAGATCTACGAAGCAATGGCATATCAGATCGCAAAGGAGATCGGCGCCATGGCGGCCGTGCTGAAAGGAGATGTCGACGCTGTCGTCCTCTCCGGCGGCATGTCCCGCTCCGCCATGTTAACGGGCTGGATCGAAGGACGGGTGAAACATATTTCGTCCGTCATGGTGCATCCCGGTGATGACGAAATGAAGACGTTGGCGTGCAGAGTTATGAACGTGTTGCGTGGTCAAGAACAGGCAAAGGAGTATTAACGATGGTGCAGAATTTCGATCAACTTATAGAGGCGGCGCTGAAGATTCGGAACAAGACCGTCGTTGTTGTTTATCCCAATAATGAGGAGACAATGAGCGCAATTGTCCGGGCATCCGAGCTTGGGCTTGCGGAATTTATCCTTGTCGGCGATGAAAACGCCATCTGCAGACTGATGAGCGGGACTGAGTTGACGCCAGGAAGGTTTAAGGTGGTCAATGAACCGAATATGGCGGGGGCGCTGCGTACATCCCTTGAGCTTATCGCAGAAGGAAGAGGAGATATTCTCATGAAAGGGGGTATCGATACCTCGACAATGATGAAAGCGGTGCTGCGTGAAGAGGCCGGTATCCGCGATCAGAAGCTGCTTTCGGACATCTTCATTCTGGAATATCCACAGCGGCAGACGAACAAATTTGTCATGATTACCGACGGCGGAATGACATTGGCCCCGGATCTTAAGAATAAGGTTGAACTCATCAATAATGCGGTAGATGTCGCGCACGCACTTGGGAATCCGAATCCAAAGGTGGCGGTGCTTTCGGCGACCGAATTTGTCGTGCCGAGCCTTCAATCCACGCTGGATGCCGCAGCACTCTCCAAAATGAACGAACGAGGCCAGATCAAGGGTTGCGTTGTCGACGGTCCGTTCGGACTTGACAACGCAATTTCAGCAGACGCCGCCGCGGAAAAGCGGATCAATTCCTCGGTTGCGGGGCGGGCAGAGATCCTTATCGCCGCGAACATCGAATCGGCGAACAGCCTCGCAAAGAGCACGACGTTCTTTGCCGGGCTTCGGTTAGCCCACGTCATCGTCGGCGGAAAGGTGCCGGTCCTTATCCCATCCCGTGCCGACAAAAGCGACGCGAAATTGCTGTCGATGGCGCTCGGCATTATCATGAGCGAATACGCTACGAAGAAACATGTCGAATACCACGAACAATTTTCCTGAACGTATGAATACGCCAATAATTCCGGCCGACCGCTTCAAAGGGATCAAGCACATGGTGGGAAATACACCATTACTTGAACTTCATTTCACCTTCCGGAACAGGAAGAGGGTCATTTTTGCGAAGGCCGAACATATGAATATGACCGGCAGCATCAAAGACAGGATGGCATTTCATATCATGCAGGGTGCTTACAATGCCGGAACGCTCATGCCCGGGATGGTCATTGGTGAAGCGACAAGCGGCAATACCGGAATATCCTTTGCCGCAATCGGAAGATCGCTCGGCCACCGCGTCGAGATCTTCATGCCGGATTGGATGAGCCGCGAACGGGTCGATCTCATCCGAAGCCTCGGTGCCACGATCAGGCCGGTAAGCAGGGAACAGGGTGGATTTCTGGGAAGCATTCAGCAGGCGGAATCGCTGGCGGAACAAGATATCAATGTTTTCCTTCCGTCACAATTCTCAAATCAGGCGAATGTTGAAGCGCACGAGCTGGCAACGGGCCCGGAAATTTGGTGGCAGCTCCAATTTAACAATCTTGTTCCGGACGCGTTCGTGGCAGGCGTGGGCACCGGAGGGACGATTATGGGCGTCGGAAACTACCTGCGGAAACAAAACCCCAAGGTGAAGATCCATCCCCTTGAGCCTGCCGAATCGCCGACGCTCAGGACCGGCCGTAAAGTCGGCCATCACCGCATCCAGGGCATCTCCGATGAGTTTATCCCGGCAATCATTAAACTGGATTGCCTGGATGAAATTATTGACGCGAATGATGGTGACGCCATCCTCATGGCTCAAAAGCTTGCCGCGCAACTGGGTATTGCTGTCGGAATTTCCTCGGGCGCGAATTTTATCGGCGCCCTCAAAGCGCAGGAGAAACTTGGCCCCGAGGCGGTGGTGGTGACGGTGTTTCCGGACGATAATAAAAAATATCTCAGCACCGATCTCCTGCGGGAGGAACCTGTCCGGGCGGGATATCTCAGCCCGGAGGTAGAGTTCGTCGACTACCGTGCGCATAAACGCGTGTGCCACACGTGTTGCGATATATACGACTGTAACCAAAAGATCATTCAAAATTGACGTTTCCCCGGGGGATCGGCGTGTTGATGATTTCCACTTGAATATTCAAGGGAAATACGCTATCTTAACGACAGCATTAACTTCTCTGCATCTCTGAGCCGTATCAGGCTCTCCTTGTTCTTACCTGAATTTCGTATCTGTTCATTACTTCAGCAGCAGTCGGCAACGACGATCGCCCAACGTACCGGTCGCTGGTGCGATTGCCACTCATTCACACTTTAAGGAGCCGCACGATATGCATGGAGCTGCAATTCTGGATCATAAGCAATTGTACCGTCTTCCCTGGACACTCCCGGACAACGCTATCTCATGGCTTGAACCCACCTCGGCCTGCAACCTCGCCTGCGACGGGTGTTACCGCGAAAATGTCGCGAGCAGTCATAAATCACTCGACATCGTACGAGACGAGATCAACGCGTTCCACCGCCTGAGAAATTCCGACGGCATTTCAATCGCCGGGGGAGATCCTCTCATGCATCCGGGGATTACGGATATTGTCCGGATGGTAGCCGAAACAGGTATGAAACCCATCATCAACACCAACGGCGGCAAATTAACGAAGGAACTTCTTCGGGAACTTAAGAGCGCCGGCGTGTATGGATTTACATTCCATATCGACAGCAAGCAGGGCAGGCCGCACTGGAAAGATAAGAACGAAGTTGAGCTCAACGAGTTGCGGTTGCAGTATGCCGAGATGCTGGCCGAAGTCGGAGGCCTCTCGTGCGCGTTCAATTCAACCGTCTACGAGGACACGCTTCAATACGTTCCGGAACTCGTCGACTGGGCTCACAAGCATATCGATATTGTCCACGTCATGGTGTTTATTCTTTACCGCGCGGCCGTGCCTCAGCTTCCGTTCGACTGGTACGCGGGGGGAAAGAAGATTGACATGAGCCCGCTTGTGTACCTCGAAAATAAGGAGCGGAAGGTCGATCTCAAAGCGCCGGAAGTCGTCGCTGAGATACGAACGCGGTTCCCTGAATTTACTCCCTGCGCGTATCTCAACGGTACCGAGAAACCCGATACGTTCAAATGGCTGCTCACCGGAAGAGTCGGCACGCGTGAAAAAATATACGGCTATGTGGGGCCACGGTTCATGGAGATCATGCAGACCTTTTACCATCTCTTTAAACGCCGTTATCTCGCCTATGCAGATCCGAAGACGACCTCACTTGGCCGGTCGATGATCTTCCTCTCCGGTTTCGACGATGGCGTAAAACATATCGCGGGTGAATTTTTCAAATCCGCGTTCGCAAATCCTTTTAACGTTTTTAAAAAACTGTATTATCAATCCGTTATGATCATCCAGCCGGTCGATTTTATGCCGAATGGAGCACAAAACATGTGCGACGGATGCCCTGACGTTACGCTCTGGAACGGCGAGCTCGTTTGGTCGTGCCGGATGGAAGAACTCAAACACTTCGGGTGCTGGGTAAGAACCGTCCCGAAGGAAGGCAGCTGCTCTAACGGCTGCGCAGAGAAAGGGTAGAATATGAACAAGATGCGATTCGGCTCGGCACTAACAATCTTCATTCTCTTCTTCGGTCTATCGCTTCTCGAATCGGTACGATCGGAGAATTATTTCGCGGTGATCTTCTGGATCATCGTGGCTGTGCTCTTTCTTTATGCGGAAAAAGGCTTTGGCAGGAGGCGTTTGCCATGATGAACATTTTCCGGCTTCCTGGAAAACTGTGCATTTGAGGAAACTTTTTAGCCGGAAATGAGATTATATAGATATTGAGATGGTGGATTAGTGAAAAACATCTCCTAGCCCCGGCAGCCCTCCTTAAACTGTCGGGGCATTTTTTTGCCTTGTAGTGCAGAAATTGCTATGTTAACTCTCCAATAAACAACTACCCGGTAATCCCGCGATGAGCAGCAAAGAGAAATTCATAAAAGGGTTGGAACAGGCCTGGAGAGACGAAGTCCGGAGCGCAAAAAATTACCGTGTCCTTGCCGAACAGGAAAAAGACCCCGTTAAAAAAACCATTCTCATCCGGATGGCCGATGCTGAGGACCGGCATGCGGAACGATGGGCGAAGCGGCTGGCCGAGCTGGGTGTCGACCCCGGGGAATACCGGGAATCATTTGTAGAGCGTCTCCGCAGGTGGGTGCTCGTCAAGAGCGACCCTGCCGTTGCGGCGCAAATGCTCGAAGCGGGGGAGAAAGATGCGGATCAACTCTACGACGTCCTGCTACGTAACGCGCAATCTGACGATGACACCGCAGCGCTCCATTCTGCGCAGCGGGAGGAAAATGCGCACAGCAAAATGCTGGAAGAATTTGAAGGGAGGGGTTCGCGACATCCTCAGACCCGGCTCGATAAGATACTGGGCCGCGAGCAATGGCACATCCGGGCGGGAGGGTGGATCGGCCAGGCGATCTACGGGGTCAATGACGGCCTGGGAGCAGCCTTTGGAGTCGTCAGCGGCATCGCCGGCGCGACCCACGTTAACAGCGAGTTTGTTCTCTTGAGCGGGTTCGCCACGATGATCGCCTCGGCCCTTTCGATGGGAAGCGGAGCGTATCTTGCAACCAAATCTGAACGAGAGGTCTACGAGGCTGAATTGGACCGGGAGCGGACCGAGATCGAAACGAATCCTGAAGAGGAGCGGGAAGAGCTTGAACTGTTTTACCAGTTGAAAGGCTTTACCGAACAGGAGTCAAAAGATATGGTGGCGCGCCTCGCGAAGAACCCGGATCAATTATTGAAAACGCTCGCCCACGAGGAGCTCGGCCTCTCCGAACAATCTTTTCCAAAAGTATGGAGGTCCGCCGTCAGCGCGACGATCAGCACTGCCGTCGGCGCAATGATCCCGGTACTTCCGTTTCTGTTCGCACAGGGGCTCTCCGCGCTGGTGCTTTCGTTTATTGTCAGTACGCTTGCTCATTTCGCCGTCGGCGCGTCAAAAGTCATTGTCACCGGCCGCTCCTGGGTCCGCAGCGGGACCGAAATGACGCTGGTTGGCATCGGGGAAGCCGCGATCACGTATGTGATCGGGCTCCTGGTGGCTCCCGCCCTTGGATAAGCGTAAATCCGGCCTGCGCGCAATAGTTCTGCTGTTTCCGTAACCCTTTCGTAACTTTCGAAGTCTAATCCCGTAACGGTAAGTATTCATTACTTGGAGATTGGATATGAGACGACTCTATGGTATCGCAGCGCTGCTGATTGTGGTGACGTGCGTGTCATTTTCCCAGAAGGTCCGGGAAGTGAAGAAAACTGTCGAACTCTCTCAGGACGGAAGAGTCCTGATTGATACGTACAAGGGGAGCATCACAATTGAGACGTGGGATAAGCCGCAGGTGGATATCGTCGCCCGCATTGAGCCCGACGAATGGGGAAGAGATGCCGAAGAGAATGTACAGCGGACGGAAATCGATATTGATTCCTCACCCGGCCAGGTTCGGATTAAAAGTGATTATGATGGTTTGAAGAACAGACACGATTGGTTCTTTGGCTTATTCGGCGAAGGGGGTGTCACTCTGCCCCTCGTGCACTATACGATCTGCATGCCGAAAACAGCCCGTCTGTCGGTGAAAGACTACAAGTCGGATTCGCATATCCGGAACGTTCACGGGAGGGTAGAATTCAACACCTACAAAGGGACAGTCAGCATGAGCGGACTTGACGGTTCGATCGATCTCGAAACATATAAAGGCAATGCCGAAATCGATTTCGAAAAGCTCGCCGGCGACAGCCGCTTTGAAACCTACAAGGGAGATATCGGCATCGGCCTGCCGAAGTCCTCAGGATTCGAACTGAACACAGATCTCGGCCGGCACGCGGATATGTATTCCGATTTTGACGCAGTCTATCACAGTAAGCACTCCTCGCGCGACGAAACCTCCCAAGGCGCGGTGAACGGCGGTGGCCCGGAACTGAGGCTTACGACAGAAAAAGGAACGTACCGTCTGAGAGCGAACTAAGGAAGCGCTTTTGCGACTATTCTGAATCCGAGCTCCTGGCTGGAGTGTTCCGGCTGAAACGCATCCCGGTAATTCAGGATAAGATCCCTATGATTTATTTTCGGTTGCAGGATTGCAGCAATGCTGGTATCGTGCTTCCGGAAGCTCGCGCATCGTTTTGAAAATGCCTTCCCGCTCTGAATCCGATAAGGTTCGGTCAATTGCCGGATAAAGGATTTGTTCTTCCTTTTGATTATGGGCAAACAGGGTATTCAGCAGCATCTGTTCTTCACCTTCGGAATCCGTATTTCCGGCTTTTACTTTTTGGTGAATTTCCTCGAGATATTTGCCGATGAGACGATGCTCCATGCGCATGACATGCGTCGGCCCGCCCTGCGTGAGCCCGGTTTTGCGCTCGAAGAGCGGAAACAGGATCTCTTCCTCCCAAATGATGTGGCGCTGCAAACCGAATTTGAATTCTGTGAATGCGGTTTTTGCCAGGGAGAAGTGAGTACGCTTCAGTTCCTGAAACTGTTTGAATAAATGATCGAGACGGTCATGATCGTCTTCATAAAATCCGGAAACCTTCTGCCCGGTTGTCGTTGATGTTGTCTCCATACTGTCTCCTGAGGAAGTGGAACGTGTGAACTAAAATCCAGGTTTAATCCTGGGCATCATATTTTGGAACGCTTCCCCGGTTATGCTGGTAGAGGGGGGAGTCGATGTTCTTCATTCTTTTCAAATACTCATTCTGCGACATGGAGTTGCGCCAATGCCCGGTAAGCATCGCGAGGCCGGTAATTCCCACAAACGTGCCCACGACAAGCGCGCCGATGACCCAGGTGGGTACGCGCGTGGCGGTGAATGAGGTTCTGACATCCAGAGTATCCTTTACCGGGCACACCTGGACGCACGCGAGACAGTTCGTGCACTCGTCGCTCCAGACTCTTCCCGCCGTATGCACTGCGATGTTCGACGGGCATGCTTTCGTGCACAACTCACAGTCGATGCAGGTCGATTTTTCTCTTGTAATCTTGAGAGGGCTCAGCCAGCTCAATGCTCCGAGGAGGGCGCCATAGGGGCAGAGAAACCGGCACCAAAAATTTCTAATGAAGACCGACAATATGACGAGGACGATAATCGTCCAGAGTGCGAATGAGGTGATGTTCGCAAAGAACAAGAACATCTTGACATCCGCCATCTTATTGTAGGGACTGTAGACAAATGCCTTGAGATCGTCGATGTCCATGTGGCCGATGGACCAGACAAAGAACAACAACAGGAGATACTTAATTGAGCGCATCGGATAGTCGAGCCAGATGGTGACCGTGATGTTCCGGCCAAAGAGTTTCTTGCCCAAATCTCCCAGCGATTCGCTTATCGTGCCGACCGGACAGAGCCAGCTGCAAAAGGCTTTCTTCAGCAGAAATCCTGTTGCCGCGATTGCAACAAATATGAAAAGGCCGGAGGGGTGAATGTCGTTGATTGTACCCGAGCCGAACCAGTACATGAGGCTGATGAGAGCGCTGATCGGAAGAAATCCCTCGACTCCGGGAGGACGCTGCACCGGGGATTGACCCGGGGAACTCAGGCTTCCCAGGAACGCATAGAATTCGAAGCCGATCCAAATGCACAAGAGGAGGAAGGAAAGCTGTATTACTGATCGCAGGAACTGAGAATCATGCTGGAGGCGGAGCGTAAGGCGGCGGAAAAAAGACATCTCTTTGCGAATTACCCGGCGTTGCCGGCGAAGCTCCGGAGGTATCTTCTTAATCCGGTGAGGCGGCGTGGCCAGATCAAGAATATCGAATGAGCCTATTTTCGGGGCGTTCTCTATGGATTTTTCAAAACTCATAAAAAGTAGCTGAACTTCTTCTCAATCTTGAAAATTCGCTCGATTCCAATCCTCATATTTTCCTTGTTTTAAAGGCTTTCCACAAGTGATTGTCTCTTACCCATCTCTATGGCCCAAGTTCTATGCCAATTCGGATATTTTAGTCCGAAATAGCTCAGACCCTGAAATTTTGCAGATACGGCCATTTTTTCATTAAGACAGCCATTTCCTCCAGAGTTTTTG
>DATJGD010000073.1:0-41200 GCA_035495255.1 Bacteroidota bacterium
TAAACGTTACCGACTTGAAATTTGGATCTACCAGCCGGCCCGCTCCGACGCCAAGGAATATCCAAAACATCATCGCAACGGGGACGGTCGAAAGATTCATCGAAAACAAACTATCTGCGAGCAATCCGGTGAGCCCGGCAGCAAGCCCGATGAGCAGACCCCGATCGCCCTCGTTCGCCGATTTGATGCCCTTCAGTATCCGCATGAACGAGAGAACGACAACCGCAGAAAAAAGCAAAAGGCCGACGATTCCTGTTTCAGAGAGAATTTCGAGAACCAGGTTATGCGCGTGCGGTGCGATGTCCTCGGATTTTACCATCCAGTACTCAGGGGGGCGGAACTTCGGCAGGAAGACGACAAAGTTTCCAATCCCATTTCCGATGACGGGGGAGGCGGCAAATGCTCTCCAGGCGCCTTCGTAAATGTACATACGGCGCGCGATTGTAGACTCCCCGCTCAACGCAGAGATGTTTTCTATCTTCTGAATGATCTCTGCCTGAAAGAGCAAAATGAAAACCATTCCTGCCACGGCAAGGAGTCCCACGATCGCCAAACGCATTTTGGAGGAACGAAGTAAGAATAACCCGAACGCTGTGATGCTCGCGCCGAAACCTATCCACGCGCTCCGCGAACCGATACTGGCGAGCAGATAGAGGCTCGCGATAACCAGCGCGGCAGAAATCAACCTTCGTAATGTTGTGTTTGATCGGTCGAGCGCCTGGCCCGCGAGAACCGGGAAGACCCCCACGAGGAGCCCGGCGAAGTACGAAGGGTTTCCCAGCGTCGAACCCTTTGATAATTGGCTGAAGAATTGATTCAGCGCCGAACCCCCGGGGAGGACGAAATGAAGCAATGCCACTGCCGCTGTTATTGCTGATAGTGCCAGCACGCCGGAGATAAACGCACGTGAATTCACCGAAACCATGGCCGTGTGAAAGATCACCACGTAGCACAGAAGGTGGAGAACACCCTCAAGTCCCAGACGGATATTTGAAGCGGCGATAAGTGAGATACATCCAGCCACCCAAAACAGGAGCATTGCAAGAGAAGGGGTAGAGTAGCTGAGCCCGACGGATCCCTTCTTCATCCAATCGGATATGAAGACCGCGGCAAGCAACGCGGCAAACACGTACAGAAGGTACGATTTGATAAATGTCCCGTCGTAATCATTCGGAACGAACGCGAGGACGCAGCAAAAAAGCGCGCCCAGCAGAGCGACACTTGACAGGCTCGGTTTGGATTTACGTGGGGTCTCCATCGTGAATGATGAAGGTGCCTGATTTTCCTGCAAAAGTCAAGATTTTCTTCAACAAAACACCGTAAGTGTTTGACTTTCAATGGTAATTTTGCTATATAACGAAGCCATGAACCTCGCTCTCGCACGAAGATGAAACACGATTCCCCGCCTCAGGCCACCGAGGCTCCCGCGAAGGTTCTGAAGGCCGAGAAGCGCCAGCTTATCGAAGAGAAGGAGGGTAAATCTTATTATCACTCCGAACGTCCCGACCTTATCATCCAGGAATTCAAGGATTATTCCACCTCAGGAGCATCGGAACCCGCGCAGGAACTGAGCGAGCTGCGCAACGAGATTTCGTCGTACCTCTTCGAGTATATTGAGGGGTTTCGGATTCCCACGCACTTCGTCAGCAAGATGTCTTCTACGGCGATGGTCGTCAAGCGCACCGAGATGATGCCGCTGATCGTCCGCGTCTACAACAGCAACAGCGGAGCCCTTACGAAACGGTTCGGGTTAAAATCTTCCGCCGCGCTGGAATTTCCGGTCATCGAACACTACTACACCGGCGGGCGCCGCGGGCCGCAATGGTTCAACGAATACCACGCGTACGCGTTCAACCTCATGGTGCCGGAGGAATACAAACAGGTGAACAGGCTCGCTTCCAAGGTGAACGCGGTATTGCGCGGGCTTTGCGACCGCCGCCAGCTCTACGTCGCCAGCCTTCAGCTCGCCTTCGGAAAATACAAGGACCAGATTGTGCTCGGTGACGAGCTTTCTCCGCTGACATGCCATTTTTGGGATGTCGCGAAGAAAGACCGTATCGATCAGGATAAGTTTCTTCCCGATCAGGGGTCCGCGCCAGAGGCGTTTCGCGAGCTGTACGGCCGTTTCATGTTGAAAGTCTAAGGAAGTACGTTGCGTTTTTCAAAATACGGACTTGATGTCCTGATACCGTCGATGCTAGCGATCGTCGCAGTCTGTTTGCTGACCGGGTTTTTTATCAGCAACGCGTACGCGAGAATTACGATTTTTGTGGTGGCAGCTGTTACGGCGGGATTGATACTGAATTTCTTCCGCGACCCCGAACGAACGACCTCCCGGGATGCGAACATCGTGGTGTCGCCTGCCGACGGCCGCGTCGTGACCATTACAAAACTCGTCGAAGACGAATATATCAAGAGCGAGGCGGTGCAGGTGAGCATTTTTATGTCCCCGCTCAATGTCCACGTCAATCGCTTTCCAATCTCCGGCACCGTAGAGTATTTTCGCCACGTCCAGGGAGAATATCTCGTGGCGTTCGATGAAAAATCTTCTCTGCGCAACGAGCGGACCCTCATCGGAGTGCGGAATGACGGCTTCAAAGTGCTCTTCAAACAAATAGCCGGCGCAGTCGCCAGGCGTATCGTTGCCCCGGTGTCGGTGGGCCAGCCCGCGGTGGCAGGCGAACGGTTCGGTATGATCAAGTTCGGGTCGCGCGTCGATGTTATCATGCCTCCGCACGCTCAGCTCCAGGTGCAGCTGAACGACCGCGTGGTCGCCGGCGAAACGATTCTTGCCCGATATTCCCCAACGCAGCATACTTCCTGACGGTCGGAAAGGATAACCACATGAAAATTACCCGAGCCGTTGTACCGAGCCTCTTTACCGTACTGAATATCTTCTGCGGATTCCGTTCTATCGTGCACGCGTCGGAAGGAGACTTCATTACGGCCTCCTGGTTCGTCGTCCTCGCCGGCATATTCGACGTCCTCGACGGGGTCATGGCGCGCATCACGAAGTCCTCGAGTGATTTCGGGGTCGAATTCGATTCCCTTGCCGACGTCGTTTCGTTCGGAGCGGCTCCGGCGCTTATCGTCTATAACCTGCACCTTCACGTGCTGGAAGGCCTCGGCGTTCTGCTCAGCGCGATGCCGATGATCTTCGGCGCGCTGCGCCTCGCCCGCTTCAACGCTCAACTCGTCGGTTACGACAAGGAGTATTTCAAAGGATTGCCCGTTCCGGCTTCCGCCATTACAATCAGCTCATTCGTCCTGACGTTTTATCATCCGGGAGTGGGATTGAACATCATCGAATCTTCCGTCTTGCCGACGATGATCGTGGTTCTTTCACTCCTCATGGTGAGTAATATCAAGTACGACACCGTGCCGAAGTTTTCCAAGCGCGGCATCAAGCAGCATCCCTTGCGTTTCACGGTCGGAATCGTCGGCTTGACCGCGATCGCGATAACGCGCGGGCAGGCGTTGTTCCCGTTCTTTGTGTTCTTCACGGCGACGGGACCGCTGCGCTATGTGGTTCAGTTCATCCAGCACGCGCTCAAGCCTGCGGATAAGAACGCTGACGAAAAAGATGCCGAAATGACCGGCATCGATGTCTGAGGAGATCACGTGTACCTCGCGAAAATAACCGTCACGCTGCGAAAATCCATTCTTGATCCCCAGGGGAAAGCCGTCCATCACGCGCTGGAAAGCCTGCGCCTGGACGACGTACAAGAAGTCCGCATCGGAAAATTCATCGAGCTGAACATTAATGCAAGCCGTCAGGAAGACGCGGCCCGCATTACCGAAGAAGCCTGCAAAAAGCTGCTGGCAAATCCGGTGATGGAAGATTATTCATTCTCGCTTGAGAAAGTAGCGTAACAATGCCCGTGGGATCAAAATTCGGCGTGGTCGTCTTCCCCGGGTCCAACTGCGACCATGATGCCTACCACGTGTTAAGCGATGTCATGAAGCAGGATACGCGGTTTCTCTGGCATAAGAATACGTCGCTGGAGAACGTCGACGCGGTCATCGTTCCCGGCGGGTTTTCGTACGGCGACTATCTCCGCTGCGGCGCCATTGCCCGTTTCTCGCCCATTATGAAAGAAGTCATTTCCTTCGCAAACGACGGAGGAGTGGTAGTCGGGATCTGCAACGGCTTCCAGATTCTCTGCGAAGCGGGCCTGCTTCCGGGAAGTTTGCTCAGGAACGAAGGTTTGACGTTTGTCTGTAAGTTTGTTAACTTGAGAGTGGAAAATTCAGAGACGCTCTTTAGCTCTGAATGCCGCCAAGGCGGCGTGCTCCGGATTCCGATCGCTCACGGAGAGGGCAATTTCCTGGCAGACGACGCGACACTGCTCAATCTGGAGCAGAAACGGCAGATCCTGTTCCGGTACTGTGAACCCGACGGATCGATCACCCGGGAAGCGAACCCGAACGGCTCCCGGGACAACATCGCCGGGATTGTTAACGAAGATGGAAATGTTATGGGAATGATGCCTCACCCGGAACGGGCATCGGAAGAGATTCTCGGCAACACAGACGGATTGCATATTTTCCGCTCGCTCATCGAGGGCTTGAAACGACGCGAGCATGTTCATGATACTCTTGAAAGGAGTTAACAATGTTTGGAAATTTAGGTACGCCGGAAATTCTCGTTATCGGACTCATTATTCTGGTCCTGTTTGGCGCGAAGCGCATCCCCGAGTTCATGCAGGGGCTCGGCAAAGGTGTCCGCGAGTTCAAGAAGGCCGCCAGGGACGTCCAGGATGAAATCGAAAAGCCGGCAGAGAACCATAAGCTCGATTCGAAATAGCGGGACTCGTCCCGCACTCACACGGGAGCTTCTCCCGCGTGCACACCGCAAGATTGCCTTTCTGAACTAACTCAGAGGTTTTCCAATTTGAAGAACTTTCTGTCTCTTCGTCAATCACTTGCCGAAGGGGCCGTTACGTGCGAGAGTATCGTGGATGGATACGTACGCCGCATTGACGAGAAGAAGCATCTCAACGCGTTTCTCGAGGTCTATGCCGACGATGCGCGTTCACGCGCCCGGGAACTCGATCAGAAACTCCGCGGCGGGAACGCAGGGCCGCTTGCCGGCATGGTCGTTGCAGTAAAAGACATCCTTTGCATGCGTGGGAAGAGGACCACCTGTGCCTCGAAGATCCTCGAAAACTTCGTCGCACCCTATACCGCGACCGTTGTTCAGCGGCTCGAAGACGCCGGCGCGATCGTCATCGGCAAGACCAACATGGACGAGTTCGCGATGGGATCTTCCACTGAAAATTCCGCGTTCGGCATCACCAAAAATCCCGTCGACGAATCCCGCGTGCCCGGAGGTTCGAGCGGCGGATCAGCGGCAGCCGTTGCCGCAGGACTCGCGGCCACCGCGCTCGGCACTGACACAGGCGGTTCGATACGGCAGCCCGCTTCGCTCTGCGGTGTCGTCGGATTGAAACCGACCTATGGCCGGGTTTCCCGCTTCGGTCTCGTTGCGTTCGCATCATCGTTTGACCAGATAGGTCCGTTTGGCACCTCGGTCAGCGACGTGGCCAGCGTGCTGAATGTTATCGCGGGCCACGATCCGCATGATTCTACCTCGGCGGAACTGCCTGTCCCGGATTATCACCGCGCTCTTACTTCGGATGTCAAAGGTCTGCGGATCGGGCTTCCAAAAGAGTATTTCCCTTCGGCGCTCAACAGCGAGGTTCGCGAGGCGGTCATGAAGAAGATCGATTATCTGAGAGAGCAGGGTGCTATCATCAAAGAGGTTTCGCTTCCGCACTCCGAGTACACGATCGCAACCTATTACATTCTTGCCACCGCCGAAGCTTCATCGAATCTTGCGCGCTACGACGGCGCACGGTACGGGAAACGGGCAGCAGGCGTGAAAGATCTCAACGGCATGTACACAACATCGCGCAGCGAAGGGCTGGGGGACGAAGTGAAGCGGCGCATCATGCTCGGGACCTATGTTCTTTCGGCAGGGTACTATGACGCCTACTATAAAAAGGGGCAGAAGGTCCGACGACTCATTAAAGAAGATTTTGACAAAGCATTTCAGGAAACAGACTGCCTGATAAGCCCGACATCCCCGACGACTGCGTTCCGCTTCGGAGAAAAAACGGACGACCCTCTCCAGATGTATCTGAACGACATCTATACCGTATCGGCAAACCTGGCCGGCATTCCCGGCCTCAGCGTTCCGTGCGGAGCGGACACGCAGGGGCTTCCGATTGGGCTTCAGATCCTCGGGAAAAATTTTGACGAGGAAACGATTTTGCGAGTCGGGGATTTCCTGGAAGACAAGAACTAGACTGCACAAGAGCTTGCATTCTGGCAACAGCGTTCTGAAAAAATTGCGATTGTCAGATTTTTCAGGCATCTTAAGGCACGAAACATCAAAAACTGACTTTCTTTCCTTGTTTTTAACTACTGAAAACGAATAACAATTTAGTATGAGCATTCTCGTCGACAAACATACCCGCGTTGTTGTCCAGGGAATCACCGGTAGCGAAGGGACTTTCCACGCGCAGCAGATGATCGCGTACGGCACAAAGGTCGTCGCAGGTGTTACTCCCGGCAAGGGAGGACTGCAGTATCCCGGCAACGAGCACTATCAATTTAAGAAGGCGGTCCCCGTATTTAATACGGTTGCCGACGCGGTAAAAGAAGAAGGGGCCAACGCGTCGGTGATCTTCGTGCCCGCCGGCTTTGCCGCCGAGGCGGTAATGGAGGCTGCGGAAGCGGGGATTAAACTCATCGTCACGATTACCGAAGGAATTCCCGCGAGGGACATGATCAAAGTTTACGAATATCTCCAGCGGAACGATGTCCGCATGATCGGCCCGAACTGTCCGGGAATCATCACCCCGGGGCAGTGCAAAATCGGCATCATGCCGGGTTTCATCCACCGCCCGGGAAGGGTCGGTGTGATATCGCGCAGCGGAACGCTCACCTATGAAGCGGTGTGGCAGGTATCCGAGCTGGGCATGGGCCAGTCGACCTGCATCGGCATCGGCGGCGATCCAGTCGTAGGGACGAGATTTTTAGACGCTCTCAAGCTCTTCAAGGATGACGACGGGACCGACGCGGTCATCATGATCGGCGAGATCGGCGGCACTGCCGAGGAGGAAGCCGCCGCGTACGTCAAGAAAAACTTTGACAAGCCTGTCATCGGCTTCATCGCGGGCCGGACAGCCCCGCCCGGACGGCGCATGGGGCACGCGGGCGCGATCATCTCCGGGGGTAAAGGAACGGCGGCAGAAAAAATGGCGGCAATGAAGAAGGCCGGCATTCACGTCGTCGAGAGCCCGGCAATGATCGGCGCGATGGTTCAGAGAGTCATCGGAAAGAAGCCGAAACGAACGCATGTCGTTGTCTCGAAGAAGAAAAAGGCAAAACGCCGCAAATAGACTTTTTGCAGAATGTCACACTCCCCCGAATTCATAAAACTTGTCGACGACGCGAAATCCCGGATTCGCCAGACGAACCCGGAAGAGGTGAAAGCGAGGCTGGACAAAGGGGAGAAGCTTCTCCTTGTCGACACGCGGGAAGACCGCGAATGGGACAAAGGCCATATCAAAGGCGCCATCCACCTTGGAAAAGGGATCATCGAACGGGACATCGACAAGAGCGTTCCGGGTAAGAATCAGGAAATTATTTTATACTGCGGCGGCGGATACCGTTCGGCGTTGTCAGCGGATAACCTTCAGAAAATGGGATATACGAATGTCGTCTCGATGGACGGCGGTTGGAGGAAATGGTCCGAGCTTGGCTATCCGATCGAGTAAGTTTTGCCGGCAGGCATCGACAAACATTGATAAAGAACAATTCACGATTACTAATTTACCGATAGAGAAAGACTACGAACGAACATGATTGAACGAACACTTTGCATCCTGAAACCAGACTGCGTACGAAAGAACCTGACCGGAGAAGTCCTCGCCCGGATTGAGAAAGCCGGTTTTAAAATACTGGGCATGAAAAAGGTGAAGCTGACCAAAGAAACCGCCGGCGGATTTTACGCGGTGCACAAAGGCCGTCCGTTTTTCGACAGCCTTGTCGAATTTATGAGCTCAGGGCCCTGCGTGCCGATCGCGCTGGAAAAAGAAAACGCGATCGCTGATTATCGCGCCCTCATCGGTGCGACCGATCCGAAAGACGCCGCTCCGGGAACCATCCGAAAACTTTACGCGGACAACAAGGGAGAAAATATCGCCCACGGTTCCGATTCCGTCGAGAACGGAAAGATCGAAATCGCATATTTCTTTTCCGAGAGAGAGATCATCGAACTGTTGTAAAACTCAACGCACCGATTGAAGCCGGTTCCGAAAAAGCGTGACCGGCTTTTTTATTTCCCCCAAAATCCCTTCTCCGCGCGGCATCCCTTCTTGACTTTCGAGCCGTAATACGGTACATTTGCCCCAACAATTCGAACGCAGGGAGATATTCGAGATGCACTCGTCAATGAAGCCTTACCTTTTGAAGACCTTCTTCCTTCTGGCATTTTGCCTGTCAATCTTTGGTTGTTCAGGCGCGCAAAAAGCAGAACGCTCTGTTCGTGCTACAGTTACTCCCGAGGACATGAAGACAATCGATAAGCAGTCCCCGTTCCTGAAGGCGCACCTCCGTGACGGGGGAGTGGCATTGTTTTCCCGTTGGTCCGTTGATACGAGCGCCAGAACTGTGATCGGGCAAGCTCAGGTGTACGACGCGTACCGGTCTTCGGCCTCGACGCGATTGTCTCCACTCCCCGTCGACTCCGTCGTATTATTCGAGACGAACGTCGTTTCGAACGCGAGCGGCGTCGTGGATTTATCGATGATGTCGGCGGTATCTGCGTTGACATCGGTCATTTGTCTCACGAATCCCAAGGCATGCTTTGGCTCGTGCCCCACATTCTATGTGGAAGGCGGAAACGGTGAACTTCTCCAGGCCGAGGGATTCTCGGCAAGCATTCTCCCCTCGCTGGAGGCTACCGATATTGACGCTCTCTGCAGGGCCGTTCCTCAGGACGGTGACTTCCGGGTAACAATGAAAAATGAAGCGTACGAAACTCATGTTGTTCGGTCTGTGAATCTGCTGGTGGCGCCGCGAACCGCAGACGAACGCGTGTTCGTAACTCCCTCCGGGTCATATTGGAAGGCGACCAAAATGTTCGGACCTGACCGGGCATCCGGGCCGGAAGGGGATTGCAAACAAATTGTGCAGTCATTCGACGGGAGTGAGCGGTTCAGCGTGACGGACTCGAACGACCTCGCAAGCCGTGAACAACTCGAGCTCCATTTCAGCGACGTCCCAAAAGGCAAGACGGGGCTTGTTCTCGCAATGCGGCAGACTCTTCTCAGCACGTACCTCTTTTACCAAACATTAAGCTATCTCGGCAAATCGGCCGGCGAGTATTTGGCCCGTTTCGAGCGGGGCGATTTTCAACTGGGCGGCCAGATTCAAAATCTCAGCGGGATTCTGGGGGGAATAAAGATTTTCATGAAGCAAAGCGATTCTCTTCGATTCGTCGAAGAAGTCTCTGAGACCGGGCCGCTGGCTATCGACACTCATCTCCTGCTTCTTCCGGATGACCATCCGGCGGATTTGACGCTTGTCCTGGAAATGACCCGCGGTGCATGGCGGATCGATTGGGCGGCACTGGCCGGGCTTGATTCAGAGGTCTTCCCCCAAAGGATATTTCCATCACGTGTATTGCATAACGGAACTGTCGATGAGAACGGGCGCGTAAATTTGCTGAAATCCTCTCGTGGCGTAACAACACTCCCGGGCGATGAGTATGAATTTCTCTATCAATTGCCCGCCGCAGGTCAGTACGAATACTTCCTCGAAAGCAGGGGATACTACCTTGAGTGGATGAGGGAAGAATGGTACAAGGAAGAGGATTTGACCCGCGCCGCCACATTATTCCTCTCACCTCAGGAAGCCCTCAGAACGATGGCCCCCGAATTCAAGAAAGTGGAATCCACCATGGAGACAATGTTTTGGAGCAGCAAATATGTCCGCCGCTAAGCTCGTCTTGTTCATATCTCTGTTGGCGGTTGCAGGTTGTGCCAGCACTTCGGCTCCGCCCGGATGGCTTCCGAATGCCGAGGATGTACAGCAAAATGTTTATGGAGGGTGGATAACCGCCGAGATCGACAGCTCGAACATTACGAAGAAGGTAAGCGGTGAATTGCTCGCCGTTGAACAGGACAGTGTTTACATCCTTACATACTCCGGGCTTCGCCCGATGTACCGAAACGATATCGCGCGTGCCAAGGTTGCCTTTTTCGAGGGGGACTATGGAGGGATGCGGGCGTGGACCCTCGTCGGGACACTCTCCACTCTTTCGCACGGATTTTATTTGTTGATAAGCGCGCCTCTCTGGATACTGGCGGGGACGGTTGCCGTTTCTGCCGCCACACATGATCAGCTCATCGAATATCCGCGGCATTCCTGGAATGAGATGAAGAAATATTCCAGATTTCCTCAGGGTTTTCCGGCTGCAATTGACCGGTCGCGCCTGCTGCTACGATGATCGGGTAATGCTGCGCTGCCTGCGCACTTCATACAGGAACGCCGCGCTCGCGCTTGCCACATTCAACGAATCGGTCCCGTTCATCATCGGAATGGCCACCTGTGCAGTACAGATATCCAAAATGTTTTGAGAGATTCCTTCCCCTTCGTGCCCAAGCACAATGCAGGTGCTTTTTGTAAAATCGGATTTGTCTATCGTCGACGTGGCCCGGACATGGGCTGCGACGATATCGATGTTGTGCGACCTGTGAAGCCCCTGAAGAGTCTCCCGAAGATTTTCTGAATGAATAATAGGAAGCTGAAACACCGTTCCCATCGAATTTCGCACCGCGCGACGCAGATAGGGGCTGCTCGAAGTTTCACCGGCGATGACCGCGCCAACGCCGAACGCCGCGCAGTTTCGGACAACGACGCCAACGTTCTCCGCGTTTACCAGGCCGTCGAGCGCGACGAGGAAGTGGGGCGTTTCAATTGAGGCTATTGTCGTTTCAAGCGATTTCGGCTCCGGCACCTTTCCGACAGCCATGATCCCCTGGTGCAGGTTGTAACCGACGATGGCTTCAACAATCTTCTTCTCCGCGACATATACCTCGAATCGCTTGCCGACCGCACCGCTTTCAACGTCAAACAATCTGTCGAACCATTCCTGTGTCATGAGCATCGAGACGACGGAAAGTTCCGACGCGAGAAGCCTGCGGACGACTTTTTCCCCTTCAGCAACGAATATCCCCTCTCTCATGTGATCCATCGGCCGCCGCAGGGTCCTGTACGGCTGAAGCGCGGCAGCCTCAAGCGATTGCACCGCGTGAACGTTTAGCGAAGTTTTCATATATTATAGAAGATACCGTGTCGTCGTCAGATAACCAAAAATCCGGAGGGTTGGCGTGAAAATTCTGGTTACAGGCTCACATGGCTTTATCGCCCATGCGCTCATACCGTCTCTCGAGAGCGGAGGCCATTCAATCCGGCGGCTTGTCCGCTCGTCGGCTGACACTGGCCGAGGTGAATTCGCATGGGACCCGTATCGGAAACAGATCGACGACGCGGCGCTCGATGGCATCGATGCCGTCGTTCACCTCGCGGGAGAGAGCATCGCGGAAGGAAGATGGACTCCTGACAAGAAAAAGCGCATTCTCGAAAGCCGCACGATCCCGACGCGGTTCCTCGCCGAAAAGATCGCAGCATCCACATCACCCCCGTCTGTATTCGTCTGCGCCTCCGCCATAGGATACTATGGTGATAGAGGGGAAGAAGTCTTAACTGAAGGAAGCTCGCCCGGCTCCGATTTTCTGGCGAATGTTTGTCTCGAGTGGGAAGCGGCAACAGCCCCGGCTTCCGCGAACAAGGCCCGCGTGGTCAATGTCCGGTTCGGCCTGATCCTGAGCCCTGACGGGGGCGCGCTGCAGAAGATCCTCATGCCGTTCAAGCTGGGAGTCGGCGGAAGACTCGGCTCCGGAAACCAATACTGGAGTTGGATCGCGCTCGACGACGTCATAGGAGCGATCGGGCATGTCCTTACAGCCCAAAGCGTTCAGGGTCCTGTCAACATCACCGGCCCGAATGCTGTTACAAATAAAGAGTTTACGAGCGTGCTGGGAAAGGTGATTCACCGCCCCGCGCTGTTTCCCGCGCCGGCGGTGGCGCTTCGGATTGCGCTTGGTGAAATGGCCGACGCGCTGCTCTTATCGAGCGCGAACGTGCGGCCCGAAAAGCTTTCCGTTTCTAATTACAGGTTTCGGCACACAGATTTGGCTGAGGCGCTAACGTACTTACTACAATAATTCTATGAAATTAGTTTGCGGGTTACTTCTGGCTTCTATTGTTGTGTCGATTTCAGCCGCGCAGGAGAAAATGAGCCTGACCATTGAACAGAGCGTCGAGATCGGAGTGAAGAACAGCCACAGGCTTCATTCGTCGCAAATGACCGTGCAGGCGGCAGAGGCGAGATCCGGAGTATCCGGTGCGGCAAGGCTTCCCTCGCTGAAGTTCGGCGCTTCGTATACGCGCCTTAGCGACGTTCCTCCATTCTCGTTTGCATTGCCGGCGGGAACGTTCGGCCCCCAGCAGCCCCCGCTTAATCTTACGCTTTCGCCGATCGTACTGAATAACTACAACCTGAAGCTATCGCTTCAACAGCCGCTCTTTACAGGATTTCGCCTCGAAGGGAATAACGAAGCGGCCGGCCTCAATGCCGAGGCAACCAAGGAGGATTTCGAACGCGATAAGGCGGATGTCGTCTACACCATAAAAAGCGCGTATTGGAATTATTATAAGGCGGGAGAATTCAAAAAAGTCGTGGACGAAAATGTGGAACAGGGAAAACTGCATCTCGAAGAGGTCCGGAATCTCATGCGTCAGGGAATGGCGACGACGAATGATGTGCTTCGGGTTCAGGTGCAGCTTTCAAGTACGGAGCTGACGCAAATTGAGGCAAACAACAACGTCCACATCGCCATGCTCACCCTCAATAATATCATCGGGCTGCCGATCACGAACGAAACCGGGATTTCTTCCGCGCCTGACTCAACGCTTGCGAAGGATTCTGCCAACGTTGCCTCTCTCGTGGCTTCTGCTATTGAAAAGCGCCCCGAGTTGAAGAGCTTGCAGTTCCGCGTCGATGCAGGCGAAGCAGGAGTCAAGGCGGCAAAGTCGGGATGGTACCCGCAGATATTTCTCTCGGGAAACTATTACTACTCCCGTCCCAACCTTCGGTATCAGCCTACCGAGGATCGATTTCGCGATACATGGGATATTGGTCTCAACGCTTCCATGGACATCTGGAACGGGGGCACAACCAGCCGCCAGACCGAAGAGGCAGAGGCGCAATTGGCGCTTTCCCGGGATGCCTTCTACCAAACGAAAGACGCCATCTCACTCGAAGTGACGCAGGCCTTCCTTACCCTTCAACAATCGATGGAAAAAATCGGGGTCTCCGAGAAGGGTGTCGCCGCCGCAGTAGAAAATAACCGCGTCACGAATGAAAAATTCAAGATGGGGCTGTCGTTGAATTCCGACGTTCTTGATGCGGAAGTGACGCTGTTGCAGGCAAAATGGAACCACATTCAATCCCTCGTCGATTACGAGATCGCGAAGGCCCGCCTCGAAAAGTCAATCGGGAGATGATCTCATCTCCCGATTGGATGGTGGCTTCGTTCACTCGGATCCTTCTCACGGATTGAAGATATACCGTATTCCAAACTGTATCTGCCACCTCGAATTTACGCTCGGATCGTCGACAAACGTCTTTGACGCAGTGTTCTTGAAATTGAATTCCGGCGCTTTTCCCGGCCCGTTGAAGTCTACGAGCTGAAGCGGCGATGTGGCAGCGGAGGTTGCCACACTCCGGACACCCCAGTCTGAATTTAATAGGTTTGCGACGTTGAGAATGTCGAGTCCCACCTGGAAGGCGTGTTTCTGCCCGCCGAGCATGAATGAAAAGTCCTGCAATATTCTCGCGTCGATGTTGCTGAACCACGGATTCAACGCTCCGAACCTTTCGGCAATCTGTCCACGATGCGTCTTTAGATAATCGTCCTGCTGGATGAACGCGTCGAATGCCGCCCACTGCTCTGCCGCAGTGACCGTGGCTCCGCCGGCGTCGGTGTACGGAACGAAGTTGATCTCGCTCTGATCCCTGGGAATGTAGATGAGATCGTTGCTCGCGCTTCCATCGCCGTTCACGTCGCCTGCGTAGATGAACGAATAGCGGTTTCCTCCCGCTCCCGCGAACCGGTTGCCCTCTGCCACTTCAAGAAATACGCCGAAGCTTGTGGCAAGGTTTTCCGACCATGCATGCCGCAGTGTCGCGCTTCCGGTGATCCTCTGCCGCTCACCGAACTCCGAGTAGCTGAGCTCAGGCTTATTCGGATTTCCCTGGGTCGGATTCTCGGTCCAGAGAACGCTGGCGATTTCCGTCGACTTCATGAGGTTCTTCGCTTCAAGATACGTGTACGAAAGGGACGCGCTGATCCCGGGATCGAACGTCTTGCGAAGCTGTGCAGTGATCGTCCAATTGTAGCCTTCGCTCGAGTTGTCGATGACAAAGGTGCCGCCGGGGTTGGTTGCATCGTTCAGATTATTTCCCGTGGAATCAGAGTAATATGGCCTTCCGTCGGGCAGGTAGCGTACCGGTGCTCTGAGGTTGGCGTTTCGCATGAAGATGGAGTTGATATCCTTTCCGTAAACGAATTCCAGGGTCCCGAGCATCTCGCCAGGCAGCTTCTGGTCGAACGCGATATTTGTCGTCCACGCCTGAGGCCACTTGAAATCCGGGACCATCGCGTTCAGGAAAAACGACTGCTGCAGGACATTGTCGTTCGACGTGTGGACCTGGGGTACGCCGGGATTGAACGGCGACCAGATGTTCGGGTTCGCGCCGGGATTTGAGATCACGTTGCCGATCCAGACAAAGGGAAGGCGTCCCGTAAAGATCCCGGTACCGCCCCTCACTTGCGTTGAGCGGTCGCCGTTGACATTCCAGTTGAAACCGACGCGCGGTGAGAAGAGCGCTTTTGTACCGGCCAGCTTGCTCTGATCGATAGTTTCCGGGTTCCCGTTCTCGTCCAACAAATGAAGCGAACGTGAATACGGATTATCGACCGGGTCGGTGTAGTACATCGGAAAGTCCAGCCGCAAGCCGTAGGTGAGATTGAAGTTTTCGGAAACCAGGAATTCATCCTGCGCATAGACCGACAGCTGGCCTACGTCGATATTTTCACCTTTGTAAGGGGCTGAGTCCGCTTTGGCGACTTCCGCATTAAAATCCCGGAAATCAGGACTGCTGGGATCTGTGTAGTGGAAGAAATCGCTGATCGAGGAATACGTCGTGCCGCCGATCGTCGGGGGAAGCTGGAACAACCCGAACCGGAATATATTGAACGAGTTGAAGAAACTGAACTTCTCGTAGTTTGCGCCGAGCGTCAGGACGTGCTTTCCCATAAAGTAGCTGAAGTTGTCCGTGAACTGCCAAACGTCCTGGTTGAGCACGTTATTGATCGAAAAAGGTTCGTGGCCGAGCGTCGTGTAGGTAATGCCGTCCTGTGCGATTTCAATAGTCGGAAACGGCCGGCTGTTCGCATCACGGTTATCGCGGAACCGGTTGTAGCTCGCGAAGAATCTGTTGGCGAAGGCGGAAGCTCTGCTGTTGAGCTCGAACGCGAATGAATTCAGATGATTGTTGATACGGTAGCCGGCGCTTTCGAACGGAAGGCTGTTTTCGTTCGGCCCGCGTCCTGTTCCGCCGAAGCTCAGGACGAAAGGATGCGGCGGCAGTCCGCGCCGGGCGTTGAGGTAGTTCCAGCGAAGGCTCGCGGTGTTGTTTTCGTCGACGTTCCAGTCCAATTTAATAATAATCTTCTCGTTTTCGGTCTTGCGGGTGTATCCCTCGTACGGCCCCGGATCATACCCGTACGCCGAAATCATCCGCTGACGTATCGAGTCCATCGTCGACGCCCTTACCCTCGAAATCCCGAACCCGGAAGTTCCATGGTTTGCGGCAAAATCTGTTCCCGGATCGTCTCGGCGCTCAAGCTCGCTGTTCAAAAAGAAGAAAAGCTTGTCCTTCACCAGAGGCCCGCTGACATTGAAGCCCGATTGGTTGTACGACAGGTTGGGGTTGGCCACGACCTGGGCGCCGCGGACTTTGTTGCCGACAAAATCCTGGTTGCGGAGGAAGCTGTAGACCGATCCTTTGAAATCGTTTGTGCCGCTTTTGGTGACCGTGTTGATGCCGGCTCCGGTAAATCCGCCCTCACGCACGTCGAACGGTGCTACCGAGACTTTGACCTGCTCGACCGCGTCGAAGGGGACCGGTTCCGCGTTCGCCTGCCCTCCCGGCGCCGGGTCGTCGAGACCGAACGCGTTATTAAAGTATGATCCGTCGAGCGAGATGTTATTGTAGAGCCAGTTCTTTCCGCCGAAGCTGAAGTTCCCGTCGCTTCGGGGGTCGAGGCGCGTGAGATCGCGCGTGCTTCGTTTGATTGACGGCAGTTCGGCGACCTGGTCCGGAGTGAGATACGTCGCGGCTCCAGTTCTGCCGGCATTGAGGACCTGATCGACTTCCCCGGTGACGAGGACTTCCTTCCCCTGAACCGCTTCCTCTTTCAGCTGGAAATCAATACGCGGGTTTTGCCCCAGGCTTAGATAAATATCTCTTCGCGAATCAGTCTTGTACCCGACGAGCGAGACGGTGACGGTGTAAGGGCCCCCGACCTTCATATTGAGAATATTATACTGGCCGTTGTCGCGCGAAGGCGCTCCATAGCGCGTCCCCGAAGGGTCGTGGACGGCAACGACGTTGGCGCCGAACAGCGGTTCACCCTTCTCGTCGGTCACGAGTCCGTTGAGCGACGCGGTGGTCACTCCCTGAGAAAAAACGAAATTGATTGAAAGCAACAGAGCAGAACAGAGTACGAGAAACTTCTTCATAGATCCTCCAATGGATATCGTTTGTGAAATTATGAAGTATTTGTGTCGCAACCGTAATGCAGCGTCCGGACAAAGTTTCGCTCCCGAACTTCTGGACGCTTGAATGTATGTAGGGGTAAGTAAAGCATTTCCGGATTATGGGTCAAGCATTATTTGCGATCAGGCAATATTTTTCTTCATCTCGCTACGTAGGGGGAAAATCAGCCATTGTGGGCATTTATTACACAATTTTGACTGCTTCCAAAAAATCCTTAATATTTTGACATGAATTTGCCATTGAAAGACAAGCGGATCTGCTTCGTAACCTCGGATGCATTTCCGGATATGACGCCCGATGATCTCCTGGCGGCGACGACCCTGCGTGAAGCGGGGGCGAAGGTGAGCCCGGCAATCTGGACCGACACGTCAGTCCGCTGGCAGAATTACAATGCCGTCATTATTCGTTCACCATGGGACTATCACCTCCGGCCGGACCAATTCCGGGAACTGCTCAATGTGCTTGAGGCCGGCAAAGCACAAGTGTTCAACTCTGTCGACGTCATCAGATGGAACATGAACAAGCGGTACTTGCTGGAACTTCAGTCAAAAGGCATAAGAATTCCTCGCACCTGTTTCGTGAACCAGGCGGAGGGATTTGACTTGAATAAAATTCGCTCGACAATTGGCGGCGGCGAGGTAGTCGTGAAGCCGGAGATATCAGCTTCGGCATGGAACACGCGGCGATATACGCTGGATACGCTCAATAAACGCGGCGAGGAAGAACTAGGGCAGCTTCTTGCCACGACGAATCTCGTGATTCAGGAGTTCATGCCGGAAGTGATTTCGGACGGGGAGTGGTCCATAATATTCTTTGGAGACCAATTCAGCCACGCGATTCGGAAATTCCCGGCGTCGAAAGATTTTCGGGTGCAGGAGGAATTTGGCGGGACGCACCGGCTCGAATCGGATCCGCCGGATGGACTCCTTGCTCAGGCAAAGAAAGCCGTAGATGCGTGCAGGGAGAACCTCCTGTATGCCCGCGTTGACGGCATCGTACGAGACGATGCGTTTATCATTATGGAAGTGGAGCTCATCGAGCCCGCGCTGTATTTTGGGGTAGATCCGAAGTCTTCAGCCAGGTTTTGTTCGCGCCTTGCGCAGTTGATTTCGTAGACTGGTGGATTGAAGCTCATCGAAATATTCCGTATGTTTTCAGCAGAACTCCAGGGAAGATATTATGAGATTCCTTTCTTTTCTCCTTATACTTTTGATGGTGCATGCCTGCGCCGCTGCGCAGCAGAAGTTTACGCATGCCGATACCCTCCGCGGTGCGCTTTCTCCCGAACGCAGCTGTTACGATGTTCGTTATGAGCATCTCGATGTGAGGATCGATCCCGCCAAGAAGTCTATCGGCGGCTCGAACACGATCGAATTCACCGTCGACTCCTCGTTCAGTCGGATGCAGGTCGATCTGTTCGCGAATCTCAACATCAATAAAGTTTTTCTCGACGACGGATCATCCGCAATTCCCTATGACAGGGATTCAAACGCTTTCTTCTTAAACCTTCCTCAAATTCTCCAAAAGGGTTCACGCCACAGCGTAAAAATCTATTATTGGGGAACCCCGATCGAAGCGAAAAGACCGCCATGGGAAGGGGGCTTTACATACAGGCAAGATTCTTCGGGCAATTCGTGGACCGTCGTGACGTGCCAGGGTACGGGCGCAAGCTGCTGGTGGCCCAACAAGGATCACCAGTCGGATGAACCCGACAGCATGCTGATCAGCGTTACGGTGCCTCCCGGGCTTGAGGATGTCTCGAATGGCCGGTTGCGCTCGACAACCAGTTTCTCCGACGGGTGGACAAGATTCGACTGGTTTGTAAGCTACCCGATAAATAACTACGACGTCACAGTCAACATCGGAAAGTTTGCGCACATATCTGATACCTACAAGAGCGAAGGGGGAAAGCTTACCCTGGATTACTATGTTCTGCCATATCATGAGCAGGAAGCGCGAAAGCAGTTCAAGCAAGCGAAGCAGATGCTCAAAGCGTTCGAAAAGTATTTCGGGCCGTACCCGTTCATTCGTGACGGCTACAAGCTCATCGAGTCACCCCACAACGGCATGGAGCACCAGAGCGCTGTCGCCTACGGCAACCGTTTCCTGGGAGGATACGTTGGCCGTTCTTCTTCGGCCGTCGGAATGAAATTCGATTTTATCATAGTCCATGAAAGCGCACACGAATGGTGGGGCAACAGCGTGACCTCCAAGGATGTCGCCGATATGTGGATTCATGAAAGTTTTGGCGCGTATTCAGAAGCACTGTTCGTCGAGGATGTGTTCGGCCGGGAAGAGGCGCTGACGTATATAAATGCCAAGAAACAGAACGTGCAGAACAAGCAGCCGATCGTGGGAGTGTATAACGTTCAGAACGAGGGACCGGGGGATATGTACGACAAAGGGCAGCTCGTTCTCAACACTCTCCGCAGCGTCATCGATAACGACAAGCTATGGTTTTCTATCCTGAAAGGGATTCAGCAGACATACCGGTATCAGACGATAACGTACGACACGATCGTGCAGTACGTCAACCGGGCGACAGGCAAAGACTTTGGGCCCTTCCTTGAGCAGTATCTGAAGAAAGCTGAGCTACCCAGGTTGTGGGTTATCACATGGAAGAAAGGAGACGCCGTGAAAGCCCGGTTTAAGTGGGTCACCGATGTTAACGGCTTTCAAATGCCTGTCAAGGCGACGATCTCAGGGAAGAAATTTGAATGGATCTATCCGACGAAGGAGTGGCAAACGATAGACCTGGGGATCGATTCCCCGGAGGACTTCCGGATCGCAGACAGGTTATTTTTTGTCGATTATAAGTTCAACTACAGCTACATCGACCCGCGGCTCCCGCAATAGCCCGCTATTTCGTCAGGAGCATTTTGCGGGTCTGGCTGAAGCCCTCTCCCTGCAGCCGGTAAAAATAAATTCCGCTCGAAAGTGTCGCGCCGTCCACCGAGAAAAAGTATTCGCCCTTATTTTTGCGAATGCCGTCGGCAATCGTCTGTACTTTCCTTCCCAGCTCATCATAGATTTTCAGGCTGATCGTCGACTCGTACGGCACGTCGATGAGAATATTTGTAGAATTGTTGAACGGGTTGGGGTAATTCTGTGAAAGATGATAGGTCGCCCGGTTCTGTGCGGCTGGAGATCCGGTATGGGATTTCCACGGAAAGCGATACGCGCGGTACGAATAGATTCCGGAATCGTACGAAAGCTCAAGAACCTTTGTGCCGTCGGATTTGACTTCGGTGAGCGAGGGGTTGGAGGATCCCCATCCGATCAGCGTATTTCCGTTATCGAGCCGCTGCGCATACCCCATCGCACCGCCAAAATTATCGGGTGAATTCCTGTACTGCCAGACGAGGTTCGCGGTTTTCTGTGTTTCGTCCAATTGATATTCGATCGCGCGAGAAAAGTGGGGACTGTGGAAATTTCCATTATCAAAGAGAATGATGCTTCCATTCGGCAGCCTTCGAATCGCATGCTGATGCGAGAACCCGATGGAGTCGTTTAAAAACGTAAACTGATTGTTCTTCCCTCCGAGCCGCCATAAGATATTCCCGGTCGTCCTGTCGATTTTTGTGATCTCATCCATGTGCCGGCTTGAAATCAATATGTTACCGTCGGTATCCAGCTCGATCGCGTTGCCGTGAACGTAGTCGATCGTATGGGCGAGAAGATTTTCGTGCGTGGCGTCTGTTATCTGAAAATGGTCCCAACTCCGCCATTGGAATACAACGTTCTTGTTGAGGTCTAGCTCCTGAATGATAAGCCCGACGACGGTCGCCGATGAATCGCCTCCGGCAACAACTGTGCGCATATCCACCTTCTGTGAATCATAGCTCATAATGAGGGCATGCCCGTTGTCGAGGATCCGCAGCTCGTGCAGGTCTGTCAGGTAGCCGTTCCCGCAGGCGAAGCTGTCGACGACCGCGTAGGTGCTGTCGAGAGCGTAGAAGCGCTGAGCGCCGAGTTCATAGTATGTAAGAAGGCCGTTAGGCTGCATCTTGAAATCGAAGCAGAAGCTCGGCATCTTCCTGTAAAAAATCGGCGTTCCGTCGTTCTCAAGGATTGCGAGATACGGAGTGTTCGGAATGGAAGAAAGAAACGTCAGGTTGCTGATAAATATCTGCCCCTCGGATGTGCTGTCGTAGTTCGAAATACGGATCAGGGGAAAGTCGAGCGGGAGAGAATCTAAAACCGATTGTGTCATACGGTTCCCGACATTGCCCGGACCAACGGTTGGTTCTTTCCGGCGAGGTTCTTCCTGGCTGAGCTCGTTCCGCAGCAACGTTGCACCTGCGGGTGAAACCTGCCGTACAGTGGAGACCGAGAAACTAAACGATGTCGTCATGTTGTGTGCCCAGCCATCGGGAAGCGTGACCTTTACGAGCTCGCCCGGCGTGAATGGGAGGCTTGGCGTGAAGAGCAGTGTCCGTCCGTCATCTGCCGCTGCGACCCGGCCATCATGCTTGCCGCTCAACGATCCGCGCACATCCAGCGCGGCGGATGCTGATCTCTCGGCCGGGCCGACGTTCCCGTTAAACCGGAAACTGAGGGTCTCATAGGGGTTGACGTACCGCGCGCCGGCGGTCGGGGATTGGTAAATAATATTCTGTTGGTTGGCTGCGAATCCGGACAGCGTAGTAAATACGGCCAGAATCAACGACAGGGGCAAACGAGGGAATATTCTGAAATGCATTCTTTCCTTGAAGTTAGGTGATAACGCACGCCTATATTAGTCAGCAGGAAATATAAAAAGTTTAATGCAAATAATTAAATCCCGCCCCTGCGGGCTGTTCAGGGAATGAGGCCTCCGGGTGTGCCATCCGAAAATAGAATACCCCGGCTGGGATGTCAATGAGCCGGGGTATTCATGACGTACTGTGAAGCAGTGACGTCTATTTGACCAAAACCATCTTCTTCATCGCGTTGTACACCGGCTGATTGTCCTCGCTTCGCAGCGCCACGATCCGGTAGAAATATATGCCCGACGGCAGGCTGGCGGCGTCGAACTCAACCGACTGCTCTCCGTCCTCCATGTCCTCATTGTTGAGTATCAAACCGACCTGCTGGCCGAGGAGGCTGTAGACCGTCAGCGTGACTCTTGACGGCTCCGAAAGGGAAAACTCGATCGTCGTCGTCGGGTTGAACGGATTCGGATAGTTCTGCCGCAGCTCGAACCTGTCGGGCTGCAGATCGTTGATGCTGCTCAGTTTCGGCCGGATGAAAGGCACGTTTGCCGGAGGCGTATGCAGGAAGTACACTTCGCCGAGGGTATGGGTCCCGGCGATAACATACGGGGAGAACGAGGCCGCGATGTACGGACCGTCGAATGCCGCATTGATGCGGCTGATGCAGTAATCCAGTTCCGCATACGTAACTGAATCGAAGTTATTGCAATACGTCAGCGCCGAATCCGTCGCGTAAATAATATCGCGGATCGATTTGCCGTTGCACGGATCTCCCGTGTTCACAGAATCGTTATAGACGAGATCGCTGAACAGGGCCGCATTCGAATCCAGGGGTTCCGTGAATCCCGACTGGTTCGCGACGCAGGCGAGTTTCAACGCGTGGACTTCCCCGAGCAGGTGATTGTCATGCTTCTTGACGTGGGGGTTCTTGAGCTGCTTGACGAACGGCTTGGTTCCGCCGCTTCCGTTCGCGATGAGGTCGAAACATCTCGGCTCTCCCGTGTGCGGGAAATACTTTCTGTCGGCTTTCAAATACCGAATCCATCCGCGGAGCTTCGCGCTGTCCTTGCTCGCCTGGGGAATCCCGATGACGATGCCGTCCGGGCGGTTGACGATCTTTTTATAAATATACTCGAGGACGTTCCCACCGTTCGGTTGGGTATAGATCGGATCGTAACTGATGTTGTCCATATTTCCGTTCTTCGCGCCCACCTGATTGCCGTTATGCAACCACCACCAGGCGTTCGTATGGGAATCGGCGTCCTTCTTATCGACTCTCAGACAAATCGTTACCGAATCTCCGGGCTGTATGTCGGTCCCCGACACGTCGAAAGATTTGTCTTTCTCTGATGTCGCCCCGGTAGTAAATCCTCCGAGACCGGTGATCGCGACGATATGAGTATTGAGTTTCGCGTGGAGCGCGTTGACTACCGAGTCCGTCGTATTAGTGAACTTAAAACAGACGTTGCTCCCGGTGAGTTTTCCCGCCTTCGCCTTCTTTTCCGCCAATGAATCCTGGCTAAACGTGCGGTACTTTGGATCCTGGGCGTGAAGCGTTAATGCGAAAAAGAATGGCAAAAGAATGAGAAATAGGCGCGGGGGGGTCGAAAACATCTTAGCCGGAGATCTCATAAATACTCCTTTTCAGGGTGAATGAATTGTCTACGCGGGCGAAAAGATTAAGTGTAATTTACCCCCGAACCCGCCGAATGTCAAGTGAAAAAAAATTTAGAATCGGTGAAATAAACGAATAACAGGAGGTGGGTTCGGGCGCAGGAGCGCTTGGGGGCACGGAGCCTTATGAGGCTCCCATCATATCGTGAATGGTCGTGAACAGGTGGGAGAGGCTGTAGGGCTTGCCGATCACTTCATCGGCACCGAGCTCCTTGCATTTCGTGATGTTGGCGAGATCCGCGTATGCGGTGAGCACAATGACTTTCGTGTTGGGAAATGTCGACTTTACGACTTTCAAGACCTGGAACCCGTCGATATACGGCATCTTCAGATCAAGAACCACGAGGTGAAACTCCCTTCCATACAGAAGGGGAATGGCATCGTTTCCATTGGACGCAGTCGTGGTTTCGTACCCCTCCTCCGTCAGATGAAGGGCCAGCGTTTCTCTGAGATTATCCTCATCTTCGGCGATAAGTATCTTGCGGCGTTCAGCCATTGATATTCCTTTCTCTTTTGCCAGCCTTAAATTAGATAAATCGTCTGCTAAAGGCAACTGGCCACCGATGGCACATCTGTTGCGTGCAGAGAGGCCGCCTATCAAGGTCTTTCTTCAAAAATGCATTTGAAATGCGATCTCACTGAGCCTATTCTCAGGCGCCGTGATGTTTTGTGAAAAAAGGTGACATGCGGCCCGAGGGGCTCGTGTAAATTCTTCATACAACCGAAATCCAATTTCAATATTCTTCCGTACTAACTTGTATCGAATCAAAAAAACCATTAATCCACATCAATAAAACATGGTGAAATCATGAAAAAATTTATCATAATTGCCGGACTTGCTGTCTGCGTCGCGCTCGGGTTTGTCATGGGCGTGTTCAGCCCTACGACGGCATCGAGCCACCGGGAAGCGCCGGCAATCAGCAACGATCCGCTCGCGGATAACACCGATCTCTACGCGTTCCGGAGCCCTGACGATACGAATACGGTAACGATCATCGCCGGTTACATTCCGCTCGAGCTCCCTGAGGGCGGGCCGAACTACGCGACGTTCGGAAAAAATATCCGGTACGAAATTCATGTCGATAACAACGCGTCGACGGCGGGGGACGAGATCATTTACCGCTTCACCTTCGATCAGACGAACCAGGATCCGACGACGTTTTTCAACATCCGCCTTGGCCAGCAAAACCTGAAGACGACGTACACCGCGGAGCGTTCCACGGACGGAGGCTCCAGTTTTTCGACGATCGTCTCCGGCGGCACTGTGCCCCCGGCGAATATCGGCCCGCGGTCCATTGATAATGCGGTACTCGGACTGGGCAAGACGTACGCTCAGCTCGTGACAGAAGCGATTGCGACAGCATCGAGCGGGGAGAAGATCTATTGCGGCCCCTCCGATGATCCCTTCTTCGTCGATCTTGGCGGCGTGTTCGATGTCGGACAGACAAGAGTGCCCGGCGCTTCCGGAGCCAACGGCGCTCGGGACGGAGTGGCAGGATTCAACTGTCATGTCATCGCGATCAAGGTCCCGATCTCAACCTTGCAGAAGGACGGCAAGAGCGCGAACCAGGCGGCGAACATCCTTGACGGCGATTTCGTCATCGGTGTCTGGGCCGCGGCATACCGCCAGCAAATGACGACACTTTCATTAAACGGCGGCTCGCCCACAGTCGGCGGCCCATGGGTGCAGGTCTCGAGGCTCGGAATGCCGTTGACGAACGAGGCCGTCATTCCGATCGGTCAAAAAGATTACTGGAACGCGTACGGACCGCACGATACAGCGGAAGCCTCGTTTGAAACGTACTTGACGAACCCTGAGCTCGGGCTCTACATGGACGACGCGCTCTTCGGCGGCGCGGTGCCGGCGCTCTCGAAATTGAGAATTCAGAAAAATTCATTGCAGGCATACAACTTCGGAAACGGCCAGTCAGGGCTGTATCCCCTCTACGGAAATCCCGCGACAGCGGGCACGGCGCTCGACACCGCCATCTTCGGAAAATATTTGCTGCGTCCGAACGCCCCCCGGTCGGTCGATCTTCTTCCGATCTTCTATACCGGCGCGCCTAATCTGCCCCCGTACCAGCTCGCGACAGGCAAAGCGGGAAATCCCCTGGCCGCAGGTAAACCGTTCGTCAATAACTTTTTGCCGACGTTCGGCGACATGCTGCGCCTGAACATGGCCGTACCTGTTACGCCGAGGAACAGCCCCGATTTCAGCAGCCTTGGCCTCGTCCAGGCGGCGGTGCTGGGACTTACCGACTCGCGATTCAACACGAACAGTTCGCTGCAGTTCATTCCCAATATGGACGGCTTCCCCAACGGGCGCCGGCTCGAAGACGATGTCACGCGCATAGAGCTTCAGGCCGTAGGGGGAGTTGTGCTCGCGGCGATCGGTTTATGGTACGACGACTACACAGCCGGCGGCCCGAATCCCGTGACGCCGGATCTTCTCAATGTTTTGACATATAAATCGGGTCCGACGCATAACGACAAGCCGTTCCAGGCCGTCTTTCCGTACGTCGCGGAGCCGCATCGCGGATTTGATTACGTGAAGCAGCTTGTCGCGGATACGCTGGACACTCCGACCGGCATCGGCGGAGACTTTATGGGGCTTTCCGTCCCGAACGCGTTCCATCTCGACCAGAACTACCCGAACCCGTTCAATCCCGCGACGAAAATCCAGTATCACCTCGCGAAGCCCGCGAATGTGTCACTGAAAGTGTATAATGAAATCGGCCAGCAGGTAGCCACGCTCGTTTCCGGTCATCAGAACGCGGGGAGCTATACTGCGGAATGGAACGCGAAAAATGTGGCGAGCGGGGTCTACTACTACCGCTTAGAGGTTGGCGACAACACGCCGCAGATCAAAAAAGCATTGTTGGTGAAGTAATAGTATGGGTGAAAGCTCCGGTGCAGGGATGGATGATGTGGTGAATAGGGACTCCGGAGCTTTTGCCATTACACCTATGAAAAGAAAAGTTTGGTTCATAATACTGGCAGCATCGGTCGCGCTCGCGGCGGCGGCGGTTCTCTTCCTGAATAAACGAAGCCCGGTCGTGGAAATTCCGGCATTGAGTTCGGGAGGTTCCGCCGTAACGGAAGAGTTTCTGAATGCTCAAACGTCGGTGGAGTATTACCGGGACAAAATTCAGAAGAGCCCCGAAACTGTCAAAAATTACATCGAGCTGGCGCAGATCTTTCTGCAGGAAGCGCGGGTCACCGGCAGACATCATGAATATATCCCGAAAGCGGATTACCTGGTCACCCAGGCCCTTGAGCGGAACCCTCAGAGCTACGACGCGATCACGACGAAAGCTGCGATCGCGATGACGATGCACCATTTTGCGGAGGCGAAGGAGCTGGCCTCGCGTGCCGTCAACTTGCAGCCTCACAGCGCGTCGGCATACGGCATGCTGTGCGACGCGGAACTTGAATTGGGCGAGTATGCAGCGGCAGTAGCAGCGTGCGATAAGATGCTCGCGGCGCGTCCTGATCTTCGCTCCTACGCGCGCGCCTCGTATTTGCGGGAGATCCACGGCGACATACCCGGAGCGATTCACGCGATGGAGATGGCGGCTGAGGCAGGAGTTGCCGGGCAGGAAAACCGTGCATGGGCGCTGTATAACCTTGGAAAGTTGTTCCTCAACGAGGGGCGCATCGACACGGCGGGATTTATCTTTAACGGCATATTGCAGGAACGCCCTGAGTACGCCTTCGCCTTAAGCGGGCTCGCCCAGGTGAAACGCGCGCAGGGGAAAGATCAGGAGGCCGTAGATCTCCTGAGCAAGGCGGCGCAGATTACACCCGAGCACTTGTTCGTCGAGCAGGTTGCAGACCTCTATAGCTCGACAGGCCGGGAAGCAGAGGCCAGAGGCGTTTCCAAAATTGTCCTCGATATGTTCGGCCAGCACGAAAAGGGGGGATGGAACATCAACCGGGAGTACGCGATGTTCTGCGCCACTCACGGCATGAATCTCGATGAAGCATTGAGCCGAATCAAGAACGAGTACCAATCGAGGCCGCACAACATCGATGTCCTTGAAACATACGCCTGGGTGCTCTACAACCTGCACCGGCCGCTTGAAGCCGTACCATATATTGAACAAGCTGTGCGGCTCCAAACGAAAAGTTGTACGCTCGCTTATCACGCGGGGATGATCTACCAGGCGGCGGGCCAAAAAGACCTGGCCGAAAAGTATTTAGCGCTGGCAAAGAACGAAAACCGGTTTGTGAATGTCTTCGCTATTGACGATACTACTACCCGGCCTCACCGGGCCGCGGCAATACAATAACCTCTTTCCATGAAAACGGCAATCTTACTACTACTGGCCGGCGGATCTCTGTTCGCTCATCCATTAGGGATTTTCAGCATCAACCGCTACTCGCGCATCGAACTATCGGAGGCGTCCGCTCGCATCGTCTACGTCATCGATGTCGCCGAAATCCCGTCGGTTCAGGAGTTCACGAAGATCGACGCCAACGGAGACAAGACAGCGGACGAAGGAGAGCGAGCGGCATACGCTCGCACGATGATGCCGTTGATCATGGGTGGATTTAGACTTGAACTCGACGGCAAGGAAGTATCCGTTCAGCCGTCCGGTTACGATCTGTCGTTTCCGGAGGGGCAAGGCGGACTGCGGACGATCCGCCTTGAATCGACGTTCGACGCCAACAATGTCATTGCAAGCGTACATCATAGCCTGAAGTTTAAGGATGTCAATTACGAAGACCGTACCGGCTGGAAAGAAATTGTCATCCGGGCTGGGCGCGGAATCGTCATCGAACAATCCTCCGCCCCGGAAAAAGATCTTACCAATGAACTTCGATCCTATCCGGCCGACCGGCTCACGAACCCGGTGAGTATCTCAGAAGCTACTGCGAAATTCAGGACTGAACATGCGGGAGGATCTTCCGGCTCTGTTCTTAATGGCGGTGGCATCGTCGAGAAGGCAAAAGATGGTTTCGCAGAACTTATTTCGGCAAAAGAACTAAGCCTCCCGGTAATGCTCGTATCCCTATTGATAGCGTTCATGCTCGGCGCCGGGCATGCCCTTACGCCGGGGCACGGTAAAACAATTGTCGCAGCTTACCTTGTCGGACAACGCGGGACCGCAAAACACGCGGCATTCCTTGGGTTGACGGTAACCGCGACACACACGATCGGTGTCTTCGCGATGGGACTGATTGCCCTCTTCGCATCACGGTACGTGGTTCCGGAAAAACTCTTTCCCTGGCTGGGCCTGATCTCCGGGTTGCTCGTGGTCGGCATCGGTGTGACCTTAATCCGGTCGCGGCTTCGCACCGCGCGAGGGAGCAACGGGCACTCGCACTCTCATGAACACGACCATCACCATGGGAATGGAGACCATACTCATCACAGCCATTCACACGCTCCTTCAGGCGATATCACGTGGAAGAAATTGTTCGCCCTCGGAGTTTCCGGGGGCCTGCTCCCATGCCCCTCTGCGATCGTCGTTCTGCTGAGCGCCATCGCTCTCGGGAGAATCGGCTTCGGACTGCTTTTGATCGTGGCGTTCAGCCTCGGCCTCGCAGGAGTATTGACCGGCATTGGATTAGTGATGGTGTACGGACGGAAGCTCTTCGAAAAGCTCAAGACAGATGGCCCTATGATTCGCTGGCTGCCTGTCGTCAGCGCGTTCGTCGTGACGATCGCAGGAGCGATAATATCTTTTCAGGCATTGAATCAGACCGGCATCGCATCTCTTTTTGCTGTGAACTCCGATTCGATCGGCGACGTTGTCCGCGCGGGATCGGTTTCCGTCCTTGTCCTCGGTTTTGTCCTGGGGCTCAAGCACGCCCTGGATGCAGATCATCTTATCGCCGTGTCGACAATCGTTAGCGAACGCAGAGGATTCTGGAGCTCATCGATCGTCGGGGCGTTGTGGGGTTTGGGACATACCGCGTCGCTCCTGATTGTGGGGCTTATTGTTATCGCGTTTAATTTTCAAATCCCCGACAGGATCGCGCAGGGGATGGAATTCTCGGTCGCGCTGATGTTGATTATTCTGGGAGCAAACGTCTTGTGGAAGATCAAGAGAGGGGCGAAATTCCACGTTCATACGCATGAGCATAATCACCACCTGCATATCCATCCGCACCTTCATACCGTAAAAGAACCGGTTGGGCAAGAGCATCAGCATCGCCAGCCGAAAACAAAAATCGGCAAGAAGCCGTTCTTTGTCGGTATGGTTCACGGGATGGCGGGAAGCGCCGCCCTTATGCTGGTAGTGCTCGCGACGATCTCCTCGCGAGCAGTGGCGCTCACGTACATTGCGATTTTCGGATTCGGCTCAGTGGGCGGAATGTTTCTCATGAGCGCGCTCATCGGGCTGCCGTTCACTCTCACCTCCAGACACGATCGGTTGAACAACATCGTCCGAACCTCGGCGGGGATTATCAGTCTCTGCTTCGGGTTGTTCTACGCGTGGCAAATTGGTTTCGCGGAGCACCTGTTTCGCTGACTTCTCTCTCTGCTCCGGGGGTTGCGTCGGGTTGTTTCTTGTGGCCAATCTTGCTACATTCATACACATTTTTTCCTCCTTTTTTGTAATCCCTAAGTAATTAGCCGTCCGGAACGAAATCGACGGTGTAACGGTTGCCAATGTCAGGAAATACCTCATCCCGGAAAGGCCGAACTCTGAAGCTCGCCTACGTATTCTTATCGTTGAGCTTGGGAATTAATATCGTCTACGCAAGCTGCGGCGCTTCTACGTGCCCGCTGAACAATTATCACGCGTTCAGGGCCGGCTTCCTGACACTCAGCCTCAGTCACGAGTACATAAATCAGAACCGCTTGTACTATGGCTCGTCGCTTTCGTCGGTCGGGGCGATTCCGGAAGATCACGATGAAATTCAGACGATCAATGACCGGACGGAATTCAACGCCGATTATGGGGTGAGCGATAGGTTCGCGTTCGGATTTACCTTGCCCTATATCCATCGCGAGCATACACATCTCAGCCATGAAGAAACGCCGGCAGTGCCTGAGTCCTGGAATTTCAGCGGCCTGGGCGACATTGTATTAAAAAGTCAGTTTGTGCTTCTCATGCCCGACCAGGAGTTCGAGCCGTATCTTGGTGTATCGGTTGGATTGAAGCTTCCTACCGGAGCAACCGGCTCCAAGAATAACGACGGGGAAGAGGCTGAAGTTACGATTCAGCCGGGTACCGGTTCGACCGACGTTATTTTTAGTCTGAACTACCGTCAAACCCTCGCAAGCGTTCCCACGTTCAACAATCAGTACAGCGCGCTTCCGTTGATTATCGGTCTCGGATACCAGGCGAGCGGAACGGGGAAGGATGATTATAGATTCGGAAATACATTGCATGTTCATGTCGGAACATCCTACGAACTCTTTTCGGCAGTCAGCCTGCTATTTCAGGTGAACGGAAGATTCCAGGAGTTCGCGGATGTCGGCATGACCGACGAACCTCGTGACAATACCGGAGGAAGCTGGATCTACGCAAGCCCGGGATTGAGTCTGCAGTTGGGTGATGATATCGCAGCGCACGGATACGTGCAACTTCCCATGTACCAGGATGTTCATGGGCTTCAGCAAACTTCCGCGTTGAATCTTCAATTCGGAATATCGTTTTCTCCAAACCTTTTTAACCAATAATCCTCATGCGGCTTCAGCAGATAAGAGCTTTTTGTTTATTGCTGCTGGCGATTCTTATCTCAGGCTGCGAAAAGGACTCGGTTCAAACCCTTCCTCCCAAGCTCGAAGTCGATAACCTCTTTGCCATCAACGGAAATAATTCCGTGACGCTGGGATGGACCCCCCCGCTGGGCGGGATAGTCGCGGGCTTCGAAGTCCATAAAAGCTCTACAACCAATTTTACTCCTTCACAGGCCACACTGTACGCCTCGCTTCCAGCATCCGCTGCGAGATTCGTCGACACGATTGTTACGAACGGTCAAAAATATTATTATCGGCTTCTCCCCATAGAATCGCTGCCGGGCGGGGATCAGCGTCCCGGCACGATCACCGACGTGGCGATCGGGAAACCTGCGGATTATGATTCCATCGGGACGATCCAGTATTCGGAGCATATCCAATCGATTTTCAACAGCAGCTGCGCAGTCAGCGGGTGTCATGTGGGGACAGGCGGAGCTGAAACGAGCGCCTCATTGCAGAAATCGCTGCACGGCAACGAGCAATTTTCTTTGCGATCGTGGGAAGACCTTATCCACGGCGGCCCGCATGGGTCGGTCGTTATAGCGTACAAAGCCTCCAAGAGCCATCTCGTGTTTCATGTGAACACCGACACGCTGGTTGCTTCCGTTTCGCTGCCGCACATGCCTCTCGCAGGGTTTAACCTGCCGTCGAATCAGCTTCAGACTCTCATGCGCTGGATCAACGAAGGGGCCGCGAACGATGTCGGCGCTATACCCTTCACTGTCTATCCGAAAGGGAAAGTGTACATCACCAACCAGGCGGAAGATCTGGTAACGGTCGTGGACATTGCGACGAATCTTGTCTCCAGATACATCCAGTCAGGCGTTCCGAACGTTTTCGTTCAACCCCCGAACGCACCGCATAATATTATTTTGGACAAGGCGCACGATTTGTATTACGTGAATCTCGTCGCGGCAGGGAAGGTGCTCAAGTACCGTTTGAGCGACAATACTCAGCTGGGAGAGGTGTCAGGGATTCTTTCTCCCACGCAGGTGGCGCTGAGCGTAACCGGAGATACCGGGTACGTCGCTCAATTTGCCGCAGGAACAACCGCCATCCGGATGTTCAATACGCAGACGATGCAGCTGTATCCCCGCCAGATCGGTTCTCCGTTTCTCAATAAACCGCACGGCATTCAGATCACGCCCGACAAGAGGCAATTATGGGTGACCGGGAACCTGTCGGATAATATCATGGTGGTGAACCTCGCCGACCTCTCAACTTCACTCATTCAGTTGAACAACCAGGCGCCGGGCACAGGCGGCGCGCTTCTTCCGTACCAGACGGTCATGACGCCCGACAATAAGTTCGTCTACGTGAGCTGCCAGCAGAGCAACGAAGTCCGGCTGATCGACCGCGATTCCATGAAGGTCGTCAAAAACATAACGGTTGGCACGTGGCCGCTGATTCTCGGCATACGACCCGACGGCGCATATGTCTACTCCGCGAACCGGAATTCAAATGACGTTTCGGTGATTCGCACATCAGATAATACCGTGGTAACGACAATCCCCAACGTGGGCCCGAACCCGCACGGCATCGATATCACCGCAGATGGCAGATTCGCGTATGTTTCATGCGAAAACGTTACCGGCATTATCCCTCCCCATCATCCGACTGCCGGAAGCAAAATCCCCGGTTACGTCACCGTCATCGATCTTACCACCAACACGGTCGTTAAGACATTCGAAGTCGGGGCGTTTGCCGCAGGCGTTGCTATTTCGGAGTGAACGATTTACCCGTTTTTCCCGCCTCTTTTGCTTGATCGAAAAGCCTTCCCGCAAGACTGATTTTTTTTCCCGCGCAACATTTTAGCAAAGCAGCCCAATTCTTCCGTTTTCTTTTCGCCCCCAGGATTGGTACGAATTTGGAATTCCTTTGAGCATCTCCCGCGCATTCATTAACAGAAAGGAGTAAAATATGCTTATCAACATATTTCCAGGAACGCGAGACGCCGGCGGGCAGAAGTTTGCGCTCTGTTCGCTGACCGCACTCATCCTCGTTGCGGCAATGTCGCTCTGTGTCATCGGCTGCAGCAAGGATTCCGTCGTGACGGCGCCTTCGGGTTCGTCCTCAATTGAGGGATACGTTACCGACGGTTCCGGTCTTCAGAAAGGCACAGCCGGGATCGCGGCCGCCACGATCACCGTCGGCAGGATGCAGTCGGACGGATCGTTGTCTGTCGTGTCAACATCGGCAGTACAAACCGATGTGAACGGCCATTATCTCGTCGAGGTCAATGCTGTCAATGAGAGAAATCTCGTCGTTGTCGCGACGAAAGGGACGATGGAGCTCAAGGCGGCGGTTGCGGCGGAAGTGAGGGCCAATACCATCGTGCAGGCGCCTCCCATGACCGTGCAGTCGACTGTCGAGGCGGATGTGCTCGCGCAGATTGCGGCCGACGGAAATCCTGACTTTGTTACGATTTCCGACCTGCGCACCTATATCGACGCTTCCATCGCGTCGAATGTACAGGGGAATAGTTCTGCCATAGTTTCGCTTGCCCGCGCCATCAGCGCGGAAGCGCAAGCAAGAGCACACGCGTTGGCGAGCGCGGAGATCGCCGCGACCCAGGATCAGATTGCCGCCGCGCGCAACGCGTCCGTTCAGGCCGCCGCGGAGCTTGACGCTTCCCTCAGCGCGCACCGGGACGATCCTTCGGGGAGCCGTGCCGCTCTGGAAGTATTCTATCAAGCGACAATCAATGCCTACGTCAACAACGGCATCGGCATAGAGAAATTCAGCCGGATGCAGGTCGCCTCACTGCGGGCGATGCTGCAGTGGTCATCGCAGCTTTCGACCGGTACCCGGTTCCTCCTGGAACAGCGGGCTGCCCATGTCCGGGCGCTCCTGATGGATCGGGTCAGCCAGATCGAATTTCAGGCTCTGGGCGCGGGACAATCGACCGTGAGCGCAGTTGTGTCGGCCGGGGTTACCCTGCAGACATCCATTACAACAGCAACCACGAGCCAGCAGATCGCACAGAGCTTTAGTGCCTACCACGATGCCATCGTACAGGCGATGGAGGGAGCCTTGCCAACGTACGCCGGAGCTATCGCGACCGTGGACGGCAACATTACAAAAAATAACGGTTACAAAGCACAGCTTGTCGCCAGCATTCAGGCGGCTATTACGCCGCAGGATGTTGTTCAGGCATTCTGGTCATACGACACTCAGATAAAAACAGCGGTGACGAACGCGCTGGCGGGAGCCACGAGCGTTCAGATACAGGCGGTCAGTACGCTGCTTGTAATGGTAAACATGTACTAGGTGGGTTGAAAAATGTGACGGGGCGATAAGAGGAAGGCCCGGAATTCTGTTTCGGGCCTTCCTTGTCTAAAAAAAATGCCCTCTGTGCGAGGGCATTAGTTTTATGCTTGCGGCTATTCGAGTTACTAGCTTCCGAACAGTTTTCCCTTCAGGAATCCCAGGCCCTGCGAGAGCGTATCCTCCGCCGGCATTGAGCCGTTGGGAGTGATCTTGTCGATGATCTGAGGCAGATACTCCGCGATATGACCGGAAGCATCCTGCGTCGACACGCCCAGTTTGTCCGCGATCTGCTGAACCTGGGGATGGCCAAGCACCCTCTGGATTTGCTCGGCAGAAATCGGGAGGTTGTTCCCGGTGCTGATCCAGGACGACACCACGTCGCCGAGGCCTTTCTGCTTGAAGTTCTCCACGAGCCCGCTCAAGCCGCCGGAATTCGACAGGAGCCCGCTGACGCTCTCCAGAAGATTGTTCTGACCGCCTTCATTCGAGGATAGATTCTTCATCAATCCTCCCGCGACATCATCAAACATTCCCATGCTGTACTCCTTTCATAACGTGAGATCAACCGCCGGACGCTCAATAGCGCATACCTGACGGATCAGTTATCCTTCTTGTTCGTGACGTATACTTTGTTGCCGTTCTCCGTGAGGTAGTATCTTCCGCCTCTCGGGCCCTCATAAATGGTTCTTCCCTTATCGTCTTTTCCAACGATCTTGTCTTCGGAATTATTCGTGGGGTTGACGACCTTCTTCTCCGCCCCCTTGCGCGATGATTTCTTTTTCGGGGCAGACTGGTCCTGACCCATGTTGTCGGAAGCCGCATTCTGGTCCTGCTTGCTCATTGATTCGGGAGCTGTTGCGGGTGCTTCCTGCTGGTCGGCCTTGGTCTCTGTCGGCTCGGTTGTGCTTCCGGCTTTCTTCCGTGACTTTTTCGGTTTTGCTGCCGCGGTCGATTGATCATCCGCAGGGGCGTCCTTCGCCATGGCCTCTGTGTCCTTTTTTGATCGCTTCTTCTTCGGCGACTCGGTCATCGACTCGTCGGAAGCATCTTTTTGGCTCTTCATTGAGCTTGCTTTTGGCTCTGATTTCCCGGCGTCATCCTTTTTGGACCGCTTCTTCTTCGGCGTCTCTGCCATCGACTCATCAGACGCGTCTTTCTTGTTCTTCTTCGAGCTTACCTTCGCCTCTGATTTATCGGCGTCATCCTTCTTTGATTTTTTGGATGCTTTGGTTTCCTTGGCTTCTTTGTCGGATGACTTTTCGGCTTTTGATTTCTTTTTTGAAGCGGACTTTTCCTCTACCTGTTCCTTCTTCGACTTTTTCTTTGTCGAGGTCGACTGGGCGACGAGAGTTTGCGCGGCGAGAAACGAGAAGACGACGCACAAGACGATGAGAATTTTTTTCACGGAAGACTCCCTTGAATGATTAATTTGAATGGTGAGTTTACTCTACGAATCTATATATTGAGGTTCGAAAAATCAAGAATCGGAGCGGGATTTAATGTTTTTTAATGAAACGATGAGTTTTCGAGCCGAAAAGTAACCTTCCTGGTGGACGCTGTAGGGATCGAACCTACGACCTCCGCCTTGTAAGGGCGGCGCTCTGAACCAGCTGAGCTAAGCGTCCGTTGATAATTGAAAAAAAATCTGGATTCTGAGGCCATCAATATACAAAAATCCCGTGTCCTTACCAATCCTCCGGATTCTAAATAGCAATCCTCGCTTACCGCATCAACCCAACCGTTCACCGCACGAAGTTTGAATTACGAAGAGGCAATCTCTACATTAAAGAATGCAAAAGGCACATTCATCTTATAACTGGAAAAAGTGGCGGGTAATTTCAGGCGTTTACCTGCTCACCTCCGCCGTGTTCGTCGTTCAGCGCATCGTCTTTGACATGCAGAATGGAAAGCCGGAGGATATTCCATCTTCGATACTGGATCTTATCGGGTTTACCGGCATCTGGATTCTTTTTACGATTCCGATCATCAGCCTGGCATCGGGGAAAAAGCTCACGCCGCTGAACATAGCGATGCTGATCGGGATCGGACTCGTTTTTTCATTTCTCCATGCGGCCGCATATTTGCTGTACGGCATGTCGGTTCCCGGAGTTTTCTCGGATGTGACAATCGCCTCAGTGGCGAAGTACTTTTCGACGCTTGCGGGACTCAGCCACGCATGGCGCTTTCTGAGTTTCGGATTTCTCGTGGCGCTCAGTTACGCCTACGACTATTACTTCCTTTCCCTTGAGCGCGAACGGCAGTCGGCTCGACTCCAGGTGCAGCTGACCGAAGCGAAGCTGGAAACCCTGAAGATGCAGCTTCAGCCCCATTTTCTTTTCAATACGCTGAACGCGATTTCAGTCCTCATCGATGACAATCCGGAAGCAGCCCGGCAGACTCTCGCGCAGCTGAGCGATTTACTCCGCATCGCGCTCGAGCACAGCCAGTCGCAGGAAGTCTCGCTCTCCCGGGAGATGGAATTCATCGATCATTACCTCCGGATTCAGCAGACGAGGTATGGCGACCGCCTCGTCATCCGTAAGCAGGTCGGTCCGGACACGCTCGACGCGACTGTTCCCCCGATGATCCTTCAGCCTGTGGTCGAGAATGCGCTGAAACATGGGATCGACAGCGTCCCGGGTAAGGGAATTATCACCATTACATCCAACCGGAAGAACGGGTCGCTCGTGTTGCAGGTCGAAGATTCGGGATCCGGCCTCAGTCCCGGCAGCAACGGCCGCGGGCTTGGGCTCGAAAACACGCGCGGGCGGCTGCGGGCATTGTACGGCGATCTTCACGCCCTGACGATCGAAGAAAATGAGGAAGCGGGCGGTGTCCGCGTGACAATGTGGGTACCGTATCGGCCTGCGGCTGCCGTCAAAGATCCGGCGGGTCAATGATGCACGGACAACTTTCAATTCTCATTGTCGACGATGAGCCGCTTGCGCGCAAAGGGATCCAAAAATTGCTGACGCCGCGCAAAGAGTATAAGGTCGTCGGTGAGTGCGAAAACGGAATCCAGGCGGTCGAGAAGATCCAGGCCATTCAGCCCGACATAGTGCTTCTGGATATCCAGATGCCGGGACTCGACGGGTTCGGGGTGATCGACGCAATCGGGGTCAACAGAATGCCGGCAACGATCTTCGTCACCGCCTACGATCTCCACGCCATGAAGGCGTTCAATGTTCACGCCATTGATTACCTGCTGAAACCGGTGACCGCAGAGCGTATGACCATGGCGCTTGAAAGGGCCCGCGCGATATTTCATCAAAGCAGGCCGTCTGATTTTTCAGCGAACCTCCGCAATCTTGTAGAGGCAATGAAGCCGAAGGACGGACCCCTCGAGCGGATCGTCATCAAGTCGGTCGGTAAAGTAACCATCGTTCCCGTCACTGAAATCGAATGGATCGAAGCGGAGGGGGATTACGTGAAGCTCCATACCGCCGCGAAAGACCATTTGCTGCGGGAAAAAATCTCCGTCATCGAAACAAAACTTGATCCCGCGCTTTTCATCCGCATCCACCGCTCGACGATCGTCCGCATCCAGAGGATCCGCGAGCTCAGGCCGGCGTTCAACGGGGACCACGTCGTGATCCTCCGCGACGGGCAGAAGTTCGCCATGAGCCGGAAGTTCAGGGAGAAAGTATTCGGTAAGCTCAACGTTTCCTGAGATTGTCCCCTCGTCCACCACACCGTTCGCCCCTTCTGTAACACTCTTCATCGAATTCCCATAGGATAGAGCTACAGGTTCCTCTATACTGAAGAGAAACTACATTTCTCAGGGAATATCATGTCATTTCGTCGGATTACGTTCGCGGCTGTAATCGCTGCTCTGGGGCACATTGTCCTGCATGGCCAAACATTTACCCCTGTTACCACAGGCCCTCCCGTCAGCGAGCTGGGCGCATGGAGAAGCGTGAATTGGGTCGACTACGACCGGGACGGTTATCTTGACCTGCTTGTCACGCGGGGCAAGGCGGGCGGTCAGGATAACGTTCTTTATCGGAACGACGGCCCTCCGAACTATACGTTCTCGCGGATGTCGGGGCTCGTCATTTCGCAGGACCATGAACCGTCCGACGGGAGTACCTGGGCGGACTATGACAATGACGGATACCTTGATTGCTTTGTCGCCAACTGGTACAACCATAATAATCTCATGTACCATAACAACGCCGGCGGTTCCTTTACACGGATTACATCCGGCGCCCAGGTGAACAACGGGGGGTACTCGGAAACCGCGAGCTGGGGAGACTACAATAACGACGGGCTGGTCGACCTGTATGTGGCAAACAGCGCCGGTTTGAGAATCAATTTCTTGTATAAAAACACCGGCGGCGGACAATTTGAACGCATAACGACAGGCGCTCCCGCCACGGATGCCAAGAGCTCCCGCGGCGTGAACTGGGTCGACTATGACGACGACGGCGATCTTGATCTTTTTGTTGCCAATGAAAACGGCGAGACCTCGAATCTCTACAGGAACATGTTGACTGAAACGGGCGTCGACACGTTCGCCAGAGTGTCGGGAGACACTCTGGTCACGAGCAGAGGATCGGGCTGGAGCGGCTCATGGGGAGATATCGACAACGACGGAGATCAGGACGTGTTCGTCGTAAATTCCACCGATCAACACAGCTCGCTCTTTCTCAATAACGGCAACGGATCGTTCATGAAGTTTGCCGGCGAACCGTTCGCATCCGACTCGGGTTGGGGAGCCACCGCCGCCTGGGCCGACATCGACAATGACGGGGATCTGGATCTCATTGTTACTCACGCGTACGCGTCGATACCTGTGACGAATTATCTCTATCGGAATCTTCTGATGGAAACGGATACGGCGAAGTTCCAGCGCATTCTCACCGGCCCGGTCGTCACCGACCCCGGGTATATGTACGGGCTAAGCTGGGGCGACTATGATGAAGATGGCGATCTCGATCTCTTCGTCGCGCGGACATTCGGCGAAAATCAGACGAACGCGTTCTACCGGAATGACGGAAACGCAAATCATTGGCTGACGCTGGACCTCCGGGGGAAACAATCCAACGCTGCCGCGATCGGTGCGAAGGTGCGGGTCAAAGCCACCATCTCGGGAAAACCTGTCTGGCAGCTTCGGGTCGTCGAGGGGCAGAGCGGCTACTGCGGTCAAAATCTCCAGCTTCATTTCGGGATCGGGGATGCGGCGTCGATCGATTCTCTCAAGATTATTTGGCCGGCGGGTAGTCAGGAGATCTACACGAACGTTTCGCCGAACCGGCACCTCGTCATCGTAGAGAACGACTCGACTCCCGTGGCCCTTTCTGAACCTCCGCAGGGGTTCTTGAATCACTCTGTCGATCCCACTCTCAAATGGAACCGTTCACTCTACTTTCCTCCGTACAGGGTTCAGGTCGCGACCGATTCGACATTTTCTACCGGGATCATCGCAGATTCAATCGTCACACCAGACACCCTCCTGAGAGTCCCGGTCAACCAGAATTTCATCCGATACTACTGGAGGGTGAAATCGCCGAGATCGATTCACCCGAATCTCTGGTCGGAGACCGGATCCTTCGACAACGATATTACTCCGCCCGACGCTCCGACCTATAGTAGCCCGGCCGGGGGTGGAATAAATATTCCGGTCATTGCGACCTCCCTTTGGTGGCACAAGGCGGCGAACGCAACAGCCTATCATGTCCGCCTGTCCGTGGATTCTCTTTTCAATTCGATCATTATCGATTCAACTCTCACCGACACCCTTTGCAGGACGCCGGATCTTGCATACCTGACGAAATATTTTTGGGATGTCCGCGGGATGAACTTTGTGGGGACGAGTCCTGCCGGCACTCCGTCGAGCTTCACCACAATAATCCAGTCACCGGAGGCGCCTGTCCAAAGCTCACCGGCAAATGGTTCAACCGGCCAGCCCTTTGTTACCGCTGTTTCATGGAACCCGGCTTCGCGCGCATCGACGTACCAGCTTCAGGTCGCGACGGATTCGTTGTTTATTTCCCTGAAGCTCAATGATTCTCAGATTGTTGCCGAATCCGCGATCGTTCAGGGATTGACGTCGCTGACACCATACTTCTGGAGAGTCCGAGCAGCGAATGCGGGGGGATCCAGTCCGTTTTCCCCGGCATGGAAGTTCATAACGATGCTCGGAACTCCGGTACTCGCGGGTCCGCTCGATTCATCCAGGCACGATTCCTTAATAGCATTGTCGTTGCATCCGGTCCTGAATGCCGAAGGCTATGAATTTCAAGTATCGGAAGATTCAGATTTTGCTGCGCTTGTACTGGACGACACGCTCGCCGCAGATACATCGACAGCGCTGCTAAAATTCGAGAGCAATAAGATGTTTTATTGGAGAGCGCGGGGACTGGCCGGCCCGGGCGCAGGTTCGTGGTCCGCGGGTTGGCGATTTTTCACCACATATAAACTCTATGCGCTTCATACCGAAACGCCGTGGAATCTTCTTTCCGTCCCCCCGGCCGTACCTGATCTTCGGGCGGCGGCAATCTTCCCGTCGGCAATTTCAGGGCCTTACCGATATGCCAATGGGAGCTACGTCCCTGCCGATTCGCTGACATATGGGGAAGGGTATTGGGTCAAACTCTTAACTCCTGCCAATATCTCGATCGCCGGAAGCGACAGGATTCTGGACACGGTTGAGATTACGCAGGGCTGGAATCTCATCGGAACGGTCTCTGTGAAAGTAGCTTCGCTGGATATCACCTCCGTTCCCGCCGGAATTGTCACGTCGCCTTTCTATCAATATTCAGGCGCATACACGGCCGCCGAAACCCTCAGGCCTGGATCAGGGTATTGGGTGTACGCGGGGAGTCCGGGCCAATTAATCCTGGGTGCCGCAAACTCTGCTGTTCAGAATAATCGCAT
>DATJGD010000074.1:0-66667 GCA_035495255.1 Bacteroidota bacterium
CGACTGCCTTTATCCGAAGGAGCCGGTGGTCAGGCCAATGTTCGGCTGTCACGCGATCTATCTCGGCAGCAAGATCTATCTCATTCTAAGAAAGAAGAAAGATCTCAGGCGCATCAACGGCGTCTGGATTGCGACAAGCCGAGAGCATCATGAAAGTTTAAAAAAACTTTTCCCCTCCATGCGTTCGATCGACGTCCTGGGCAAGCCTCCAACGAACTGGCAGATCCTCCCTGAGTCGAGCGAGGATTTTGAGGAATCCGTGATCAGGGCGTGTGAACTGGTGAAGAAAGGGGATCCGAGGATCGGGAAGATACCGGAGAGGAAAAAGCGGAAGGGTTGACAACCCCCTCCCAATCATCTATATTACGAGTGTCATTTCACATCGGGAGAAGAATAGACAAATGCGCAAGAGAATCATGCTGAGGACCCATTTCTTCCTCGTATCCATTTCCGTAGTTGGGATTCTCCTGTTACCTTCGCAATCCCCTTCACAGTGGGCACAGCTCAATGGACCCTATGGCGGAGCTGTTCTTTCGCTAAGGTATGCAAATTCAAAGATGTATGCCGGAACGACGGGAGGCCTGTGGGTGTCTTCCGACACCGGAGCCTCATGGACGCAGCTCTCGCGGGGGCGAACACGACAAGTCGGAGTATTTTCTTCGGGAACAATCATCGCCGGCGAGAACCCGGATCATGTCTTTCGTTCAACGGATGGCGGGGTGAGCTGGGCGCCGGTATCTCTCGGCAATCCTTCGGCAATCCTCATTTCCATCAATTTCCTTCAGGGGGATGTTGCGCTCGCAGGCGCTACGACGGGTCTCTTTAAATCTGTTAATGACGGGCTCACGTGGTCGCAGATCACGACGGGCCTCCCATCCGGGGAAGTCGACGCAATGGCGGTTGATTCCTCCGGCCGCCTGTTTCTGACAAGCGGAGTCGACATATACCGTTCAGCAGACACCGGCGCGTCCTGGAACAAAGTTTATCACGATCCCAATAATCATTCCGTGCGATCAATTGCGGCTACCTCGTTGGGAAGCGTTTTTGCTGCTCAATACGGCGGAGGTGTTCTTCGCTCAACTGACGGCGGCGTAGTATGGACTCTCCTCAATCCCACGTTCAGCAATACGTACCAGTCCATTTGCTCAACCCCCTCCGGCGCCGTTGTTGCCGGTCTCGATGGCGGGGGGATGGTACGAACGACTGATAATGGTACAACATGGACTGACCTCTTGAGGCCTACGTATTATCAGATAATGTCACTCATGTCCGGCGCAGCCGGCGACATATTTGTCGGCTCGGCGGGTGCCGGGGTCTTCCGTTCCTCCGACCTCGGCTCAACCTGGAGTTCCATCTCTAACGGCATGGCTGCGACGAGCATTGCATCACTCTGCGTCATTCCGGGCGGGACATCTGTGGCAGCACGTCTGGGTGACGTGTTCCGGTCTACCGACAACGGGTTAAACTGGACTAACAGAGAAATTGATGTGGTCGACTACAACCAAAGCTCTGTCATTCGAAGTGACTCAGGGAACTACTTCTTTGCCAACTCGTATGGGGTCTACCGTTCGACTGACGACGCACTCACCTGGACAAGCGTGAGCGGCAGTATCGGATTCGACTTTTATGGCCTTATCACAACAGCTGAGGGTGCTATCCTTGCCGGCAGCCGATACTTGTATCGATCCTCGGACGAAGGTGCAACGTGGGCGATGGTACTTTCTGACCCTGTCAGCACCTACGATTTTGCCAGGTTGCGGACAGGCGAGCTGTTTGCAGGCACGGCCGCAGGGATCTACCGTTCAACCAATGACGGCCGCAGTTGGCAGGCGTTCAGCGATAGCTTCCACACCAGGTATGTCGCCTCGATCGTTGTCTATGGTGACAGCACGCTCTACGCCGGGATCGGCGGTCAGACCGGCGGAATCTATCGTTCTACAAATCACGGAAGCTCATGGAAGTTAGTTTTCCACGATAACGCGTCGAATCCGGATTATCACCTGTCTATCAATCGGAATGGTGATGTCTATGCCGCCATCTCAAGGCAGGACGTTCGCCGTTCCACGGATGGAGGATCAACCTGGAGTCTCATGAATGACGAAATCTCCGACAGGGAGCCGTTGTGCATTCAGATAGCCAAGGATCATTTTGCGTACGTCGGAACCGCCCGGGGCGGCGTGTATCGCACCGTCTCGTGGACGCTTCGCCCTCCCGACGCGCCGATCGGCCTCCGCCCGTCAAACGATACGGTGAACGCTCCGCTCAGCGTCACGTTGCGTTGGCGTGAGCAACTCGCCGCGGACACATACCATCTTCAGGTATCCACCGACTCACTCTTCGCATCAAATATCATCGTCGATGACTCGGCCCTGAGCGTTTTGTACCGTGAGGTATCTAACCTTATTCCCGGCGTACGCTACTTTTGGAGATTGAACGGAACCAATGAAGCGGGGACGGGACCCTTTTCTGAAATCTGGCATTTTACAACGATGCCTCCTCCCGCAATCGTAACCTTAGTTTCTCCGGCAAACGGGGCGATGCTTCCCGGGGACAATGTTGCAGTTGTCTGGAAGAAGAGCTTCCCCGCCGTCACGCGGTACTGGGTCGAGTACGGATCTGACTCCCTTTTCCTGAACTCGGTGGTGGATTCTGCCGTCGTCGACACGCAACAACATCTTTCCGGATTCGGACTCGATACGACGTATTGGTGGAAGGTGCGTGCGTACAATGCATCGGGGTGGGGTGGGTTCAGCGAACTCCGCCGGTTCTCCCCTTTCACGACCGGCATCGATGTACGGCCTGCCTGGAATATGGTCTCCGTACCCCGCACCGTTTCTGATTACCGTAAGACTGTCCTCTTCCCGACCGCATCATCAAGCGCCTTTGCATATGATACTTCGGGATACGGAACTGCAGACACGCTCATGAACGGCAAGGGATATTGGGTGAAATTCCCTTCGAGCAACGTAGTCGCTATCACCGGATCGTCAAGAACAACCGATACTATATCTGTGAATGCGGACTGGAATCTCGTCGGAACCATTTCGGTCCCGGTTCCCGCCACTTCCATCCTTTCAATCCCCGATGGAATTTTGGCGAGCGGTTTCTTCGGATACAGCACAAGCTATTTTACAGCGGATACATTGAAGCCGGGGGGCGCGTATTGGGTGAAGGTGAGTTCTCCGGGGAAGATAATTTTGAAGTAGATTATCTTACGAACTTGTACCCCGCGGCATGAATCGTGAGGAGATGTTTGGGGTTCGCCGGGTCGTCGGGATGTTCTCGTCGTCTTCATATCCCAATACGTCTGTCAGGAGCATAGCTCTCGACAAAATCCCCCCAATTCTTGCCAGAACGGCTACCACGATGGGTCTATTTCTCTGTTGATAATAGTTGCCCCATTTGTTAAGCTTTAAGAGGCTCTCATGAAATTAAAGATTGTGATCTTAATTGCGTTCCCTTCCATTGCATTCGCGCAGGGGGATAGATGGCTGCCGACAAATGGCCCTTTCGTAAACGGAAGAACGATTCGTTCCTTGTGCATTGACTCGAGCGGAATAATTTTTGCAGGCGCCCTGAACGATCGCGTGTATTTCTCACGACCCCAACCACAGCATCCGTCCTCTGGGATGAAACAAGACAGCCGGGCATCATGAACCCTTCCGATTATCACTGTGGCGACTGTGGAGGGAATATTTCTGAAAGTGATCTGCTCTGTCCAACATGCGGGGCAACTCTCGAGTGGCCCGATGCCAAACAAGCCGACGATAGCAAGATACCAATCGAGCATACACATTTTGTTCGTGCGTTCAGGTCCGGCAGGCTGTGGGAAATCGATATGGCGCGTGATGAACTCAAGAATGCCGACATCCCCTTTTTCGTGCGCGAAGAAAATCTTAGCGGACTTTCATTGGCTTTTCCGGCGATTCCCGCACCCGGTATCGGAGTAACATGGAGTATTCTTGTACCGGAATCCTTCGTTGACAAGGCGAAGGAAGCCCTTACTTCCTTGCCGATTGAAGTCGATAAGCAACCTGGCTTTTGGGACTTTACCACTGACTCGAAAGTGCAACGAGGCCTGAAGATTTTTATTTGGACAATGCTGATTTTTTATGGGTATATGATTTTCGGAAGAATGATTTATGGTTTGTTCGCGGGCCTCCTCCGTGGTATCTTCAGACATTAGATGAAATAAGCACACTTCAGTTCACAATGACGTGTGGATATGTATATCGAGAATACTTCCGTCACAGAACGCCAACAAGAATCTCAATAATGTGCGTAACTGAATTGAGAGTACGATGATGAAAGTAATCCTCACAGGCGCAACAGGTATGGTCGGCGAGGGCGTTCTATTCGAATGCCTGGATAATGCCGCCGTTTCCGAAGTGCTGATGGTTAATCGGAGGCATTACAATATTTCACATCCGAAACTGAAGGAACTTTTGGTCACTAACTTTCTTCTGATCGAAAAATATTCTGAGCAATTACGCGGATACGACGCGTGCTTCTACTGTGCCGGTGTAAGCTCCGTAGGAATGAATGAAGCAGATTATTCCAGAATTACCTACGACACAACCCTGGCATTCGCAAACGCGGTTTTGCAGCAAAATCCAACCATGGTGTTCATATTTGTCACCGGAGCCAGAACTGACAGTTCGGAAAAAGGAAAGGTTATGTGGGCGCGGGTAAAAGGCAGGACCGAAAACGCGTTGATGCAGCTCGCCTTTAAGCATGTGTTCACTTTCCGGCCGGCAATAATGAAGGCGACGAAGGGACAGGTTAACGTAAAGACAATCTACAGGATTTTGGGTCCGATCATAGCACCCTTCTATCCCGCAAAGACTCTTACACTGAAGCAGGTGGCACAGGCAATGATTCATGCCGTGGTGAAAGGCTATCCCAAACCAATTTTAGAAGTGGACGATATCTTAAAATTATCTCAGCAATAGTTACCGGAATAAACCTTTATTGACGAGGCCTTGATGGACGACTATCTTGAAAACGCAACGCTTCACTCCACCACCAACTCCGGCACAATCCGTCGTATCGCGTTCGCCAACCTTCCCAGGATGGCAAAGCTTGAAATTATGTGGGAGTGGTTCTGGAGGTCAATGATCGTTACGGTCGTAGCCCTTATTGTGGCGATGATAGTCGGATTTTTCTTCGGCGTCGGGATTGGCCTCTTCCTCGTCGCCCTGAAGATTCCCACTGAACCGTTTAAGCTCCTCTTTCAGGTGCTGGGATTCGCGCTCGGGCTTGCCACCGGATTTCTCAGCCTTAATTTTCTTATAGCGTGGCTCACGCGGTCTCAGCTCGGCGCATACGAGCTGTGGCTTGTCCAGCCTGCCGGTTTCGAAATCCCTGCATCCGAAGTATCCAACAAACTTACTTCTCCGGATACTTCGCAACGCACTCCCTCGTCAATCTCTCATAATTCTCCGGATCCAGCTTCCTGGTGATATAGTCCAGCTTTTCTTCCTTCCGGCTGTCCCCCTCTTTTGACGCGGGAGCTTTCCTTTTGAGAATGCCCGGTTTCATTTTTCCTCCGATAACATGATGTATAGTATTGAGAACAAAAGTTTGCGGAAGGACGTCCTCCCATCAGGAACATCAATCCAAGGAACTGCACCCACCCCTCCATCGTTGCACGTAAGGAGGGGGATGGTATGGATACTACATCGTACTGTATCGACACTACTCCGGTTCCACGCTTTCCTAAAGTGTCACGAAACCTCCGGGCCGACGTCGTTGTCGTGGGGGGTGGGATCGCCGGCGTCACCGCAGCTTACCTGTTCAAGAAAGCGGGCTGCGATGTCGTTCTCGCCGGGCCTGCGGAGGAGGATTTGGAGAAAGTGCACGTAGAAGCTACCTGGGACAAGACCCTCGTCCTCGGGGATTTCATTCACCCTTCTCCTTTGCACAATTCCCGTTTTTTTTGCATCTTGTGCGATCACAAAGGGCCGCCATGCCCTAAAAACAGCCCGTAACTCATTCCCATGGCGTCCGTTCCTCAGAACTTCACATAAAGGATTACCATCATGTACAAACGCATTGTATTGCTGACTATTCTTGTCGGATGCCTTGTTGTGCTTCCCACAACGATCTTCTCCGACGAAGGAATGTGGCTTCTCACACAGCTCGACAAGCTTCCCTGGGCGCACATGAAGCAACACGGCCTGGAGCTCACTCCCGAACAGATTTATAACCCGAATGGAACGAGCATCACCGATGCGATCGTCCTCTTCGGCGGCGGAACAAGCTCGTTCGTTTCAGCCGACGGGCTCGTCCTGACGAACCACCACGTCGCCTTCTCCGCGATTCAATCGGTCAGCTCCGTCCAGGAAGATTATCTGAAGGATGGATTCTATGCCGAGACCCGCGACAAAGAACTTTCTGTTCCGTCCTACACGGCCCAGATTGTCATCGGCATTAAAGATGTCTCGTCGGAAGTCCTAAGCGCAGTGAGCGACACAATGTCGGCCGAGGCCAGAGCGAAAGCGATCACGGCAAAATCGCGCGAGATCGAAAAATCTGCCAAAGGCACGAGCGACAACGAATGCCGCATTTCCGAAATGTACTTCGGCGTGAAATACATTCTTTACACGTATGAAGTTCTGCGCGACTGCCGCCTCGTCTACGCCCCTCCGACTTCCATCGGCAACTACGGCGGCGAGATCGACAACTGGTACTGGCCGCGTCACACGGGCGATTTCTCGTTCATGCGCGTCTACACGGGCCCGGACGGAAAGCCGGCGAAGTATTCGAAGCAGAACGTTCCGTATAAACCGCGGACATTCCTTCCTTTTTCAATTTCGGGACTTAATGAAGGCGACTTCGCCATGATCATGGGCTTCCCGGGACGCACATTCCGCTACCGCACCTCCATGGAAATCCAGCTCGCGAAAGACGAAACGCTTCCGCTGACGATGGATATATTTAAGACGCGGATGGATATTATCGAGGCGGGCGGAAATAATAACCGCGCGGTGCAAATCCAGTATGCCAGCAAGTGGCGAGGAATGGCAAACACCTATAAAAATTACGAAGGGGTCCTTGAAGGGATGAAGCGGTCCGATATCATGAAAGAACGGACGGCGGTGGAGGCGGATTTTACGAAGTTTCTCGCCGCAAAGCCCGAGCTGCAGGCCAAATACGGCAACGTCATGAAACAGATCGCGGACAACTACGAGACGCTTAAAGGATTCAGCCGGAAGCAGGTGGTGATGGGCGCGCTGCTGAGCGCCACCGATCTGGTGCAGGTCGCACTCCGGTTCAACAACTTTGCCGGGGCGTTTGTGAAGGATTCAGTGTCGGGTAAGATGAAGCCGACTGACGCGAGCGTCGCCGACATGAACGATTTTCTTGCGGGAGTGTTCAAGAACTTCGACCTCACTGTCGATAAGGACCTCCTCGCCGCAATGATTACGAAGGCGGGAGATCTGCCCGCAGGCCAGCGCATTGCCCGCGTCGACAAAATCGTCGGCCAGCACACCGGCGAGGGCTTAAAGAAATCGGCCCGCGAGTTTGTGGATGATCTTTACAAACACGGCAAGATCACCACGCTCGAGGATTGCATGAACCTCATGAAGAAATCCGCCGACGACATCAAGGATAACGACTTCGTGAAGTTCGCGGTTGACCTTACGACAGAGAATACCCCGCTTCAGGCTCAGGCGGCGAGCTTTAACGCCAAGATCGGGCTTGCGCGCGCGAGACTTCTCGAAGCGTGGATGGCATGGAAAGGCCCCGACATTTATCCGGATGCCAACCGCACACTCCGGTTAACCTACGGAGAAGTGAAATCGTATGACGCCCGCGACGCGGTGCACTACAAATACGAGACAACGCTCGGCGGCGTGATGGAAAAAGAGACCGGCGTCGATCCGTTCATCGTTTCGCCGAAGCTGCGCGATCTGTGGGAGAAAAAGGATTTCGGACAGTACGCGGACAAGAAGGTCGGAGACGTGCCGGTGGCATTCCTGGCGAACCTCGACATTACCGGCGGCAACTCCGGCAGCCCCGTCATCAACGGCAGAGGCGAGGTCATCGGGCTTGCGTTCGACGGCAACTGGGAAGCGGTGGTCGGAGACTACCTCTACCAGGACGAGCTTAACCGCTCGATCAACGTCGATTCGCGGTATATATTGTTCGTGTTGGATAAGTTCTCCAACGCACGCACCCTCCTGAACGAACTCAGCGTGAAGGACGGCCAGCGGTCCATGAAGTAAGCGATCGTTTCAATTATGTCGAAGGCTGCCCCGTTCCGCGGGGCAGCTTTTTTTTAGCGCCGCCACTCATACGCAATACCTCAAAATCTGCAAAAACAGCCCTCCTTTATGGCGGATTAATCTTAATTTACTTGACATTGCAGCCCATCCTTAGTATACTAAAAGAGTCCCGCACACCTTGCTTGTTGTCGTTACCGTCCGTTCATGTCCACATTCTAGGGGTCCATTATGAAACACTTTACCGCGTTGTCAAATGTACCGACCCGAATCAATTTAATCGTTCTTATCCTCTCGGCAGTCTTTCTTGCCACCGCCACTTCTGCCGATCTGCAGCAGCAATCCCGGGTTGCGTTCAAGCAGCGCGCCATGGATGCTGCCCAGCAGATGAAAGAACTCCGGCAGGCCCTTCAGGTTTCAAAGCAGCACCCGCGAGGCATTTCAGCGGAGCGCGAAGAGGTCGGCATCCGGATCAACAGCAAGACGCAAACCTCCTCGACGATCTTCTTCTATGATAACATGGAGAGCGGAACGAACGGCTGGACGACACTCGCGTACACCGGCTCCGATCTCTGGCACCAGACGTCGAACAATTGGCTCTCGTCAAGCCACAGCTGGTGGCCGGGCCTCGACGGGCAGTCTAATTACGACAACGGCAGCCGGATCAACGGCGCTGTCATCTCCCCCACGATCAATCTCACCGCCGCGGTCGCTCCCATATCCCTCCTCTTTGGAGAAAACTACGCGACCGAGCGTGGCTGGGATTATTGCATGGTCGATGTCAGCACCGACGCCGGGGCAAACTGGACACACCTGCGGGGTGGCTACGGTTCGGCTCCCGCCGGAAGCAGCGACGGATGGATCATCTCGACACTGGATCTGTCGGCCTACGCCGGCCAAAACATTCAGATCAGATTTTATTTTGACACCGGCGACCAGAATTTCAACGAGTTCCCGGGCTGGTTCGTCGACGATGTCGTCATCTTCGATCAGGGCGGACAGATTACCGGCAAGAAATTTTTCGATGTTAATAATAACGGCATCAAGGATGTCGGAGAGCGCGGCGTCAAGAACTGGCTTATCACAGCCGAGGGGCCGATCTCATTGACGACAAAAACGAACTACCGCGGGCGCTACTGGCTCACGCTTCCGTTGGGATCCTACACCGTCTCGGAAACGTTCCAGCCGAACTGGACACAGACCTATCCGCTCTCGGGCACCTGGTCGCTCACGCTTTCGACCCCTGATACGCTCATCGACAGCGTGCATTTCGGCAATTACATCAACGCAAGCTTCATCAACGGCAGGAAGTTCCACGATCTCGATAAGGACGGCGCGTTCAACAACGCCGACACATTGATCCCTGAGTGGAAGATCCTTCTCTGCGATACCAACGGCGTCCAGCTTGACTTCGACCGCACTGATTCACTCGGCGAATACTCGCTCTACATTTTCGAGCCGGGAACGTACGTCGTGAAAGAAGTAGAACGGAACGGATGGGTACAATCCGCGCCCGTAACAGAGACCTACAAGATTACGATCCCCGACCTTAATACCGACAGCAACGGCAATGATTTCGGAAACTACTATTCTCCGTTGACGAACTCCATCCTCGGAATGAAGTTCAACGACCGCGACAGAAGCCATTCATTTACAGCGGGAGAGGAAGGAGTCGAAGGATTCAAGATACAATTGTACAAGAAGGGCAACGGCAACAATTACAACCTGTACAAGACGAGGACAACCGACAGCAGCGGGATGTATCAGTTCTCCAGCCTGCCTGCCGATACCTACCGGGTCAAGGAAATCCCCCGCCAGGGTTGGTGGCAGTCGTATCCCGACTCGTCGTGGTCGCTTACCCTCAACGACGGCGAAACGCTTGACAGCGTCGACTTCGGAAATTACGAGATCGTCACCGGATCGGTGAGCGGGCTGAAGTATAACGACCTCAACGATAACGGAAGCATGGATACGAACGAAACGGGACTCCAGGGCTGGAATATTCTTCTGACCGGGTCGACATATTTTAACGCGTCGGTGAGCCAGTCGTTGTACACCGACGGGAACGGCAACTACTCTTTCAGCGGCATTTGGCCCGGCAGCTATGTCGTGAGCGAAGTGTGGCACTCAGGATGGAGACAGACCGAACCTGCGAATCTGGGGCCCCATTTTGTTAACCTCGATGTTGAGGAAAACAGAACCGGTGTAAATTTCGGGAATGTCCAGGACAGCACGTTCAGCGTGTCGTTCAGAACGTTCAAACCTGAGAGCCTCGCATTTGCCCTCGACCTCAAAGGCAAGCATAAACCTGTTCTCACAAAGGCGATCAATACGCAATTCTGGGAAACTATCAGGAACACATATCCGGATTCAGCGATAAGCGCCCGGATCAAGTTTAAGTATGCGTACCAGCCCGGTACGCTTGTCGTCCGGCCCGGAGTTACGATAACGCCGGTGAGCGATAAGAACAAGGTAATCGACCTGACATTCTCTCCTGCATTACAGCCCAACGATACCGTAACGGTTTCCGGATTTACCAAGAAGGCTGTCGTGTGGGTCGACCCCGTGTATACGTTGAACTTTAACGACTCATCAAAGAGCGGGAATTGGTGGTCGCACACGGCATACATGAGATCCGCAATGCCGAACGCCGTCAACTTGCTCGAAAAGGTCGGGGTCGGATTGAAGGTTGGGCTTGGCGGTCCGCACAGCGTGGTTCATTTGGGCTGGAAGAACGTCATTAGTTCGTTGTTCATAAAGCCCGATCGAATTCATATCGGCGATCCGCGTTGTCTCGATTTCTACGCGGGCACAACGAAGTCTATCAAGAAGCAGCAAAAATATCTTACACCGACAAAAGGAAACAACAAACTGTTTTCCGAGCTGATCGCGCTGCAGGCGAATATTCGCGGAAGCGACCTGCTTGTTCTGCCCGGCGGATTCGGCAATCTTGTTTTTGACGATACGACCGGCGGCGGTACCCAGATAAATGGACTGACGATACGGGAAATCGCCGCCAAAGCAGACAGCTTCATGTCGTCGTATAAAGATACCGTGCCGGCAATCCCGTGCAACATGCCCGAAGGCCTGGCAACATATACCGTGAACCAGCTGTACGAAAAGATCCGCATGATCGACAGCGTCTTCTCAGGTCCGGTCGATACGGTCAGCTTCTCGGGGAGCGGCGGACTGAAATTTACGCCGGTGGCCCCCCTCTCATCGGTTCCGTTCCTGCGGTTCGATCCGCTTGCAGCGCAGCGGGCAGGATTCATTTCCTTGCCGCCGCAAACCGGGTACGCGGTACCGGATGTCTTCGCGCTGAACCAGAATTATCCGAACCCGTTCAATCCGACGACGACGATTTCATTCACCTTAAGCCAGCCATCGCTCGTGACGGTGAGAGTCTACAATATCCTGGGCCAGGAGGTCGCGACGTTGGTCAGCCGGCAGGAAATGGAGGACGGCGATCAGGAGGTGGAGTTTAACGCGAACAATCTGCCGTCGGGCGTTTACTTCTGCCGGCTCGTCGCGGAAGGAATTCCGGACGATGACGAAGGGATCACGGCAACAACGTTTACGGCGATAAAGAAGATGTTGCTCGTAAAATAAGAACTTTACCTTGGAGATCAGATGCCCGCATATTTGATCGATCGGAAGACAATACTTGCAATCGCGGGGATGATAGTTCTCATCCCTGCGATGCTGTTCGCCCAGAAGACATCGCGAACTGCGGCTCAACTGCGTTCGCTGGAGCACGAACACTCCGAAGGCACATACATCACCGTCCCCACATCGCAGCAGAAGCTCTCGCCTGCGTTCACACTCTCCTCCTCACGGTTTTTTATGACGCAGGTAAACGTCGCCGGCGGCGCGAACATCTTGGGCGATGCCGCGAACGAACCGTCGATCGCCATCGATCCGAACGATTCGAACAGAATAGCGATCGGTTGGCGGCAGTTCAATACTGTGGCGGATAATTTCAGGCAGGCGGGCTGGGGATATTCCACCAACGGAGGACAGACCTGGACATTCCCCGGGGTTATCGAGCCCGGCATTTTTCGCTCAGATCCCATTCTTGAAGCCGATGCGAACGGAAATTTCTACTATAATAGCCTTACCACCAAGCGAAGCAATTTTTCCTGTGATGTTTACAAATCGACGAATGGCGGGGCGGCGTGGGACACGGGCCATCAGGCATGGGGAGGGGACAAAGCATGGATGGTGATCGACCGGACGGATACAGTGGGCAAAGGAAACATTTACTCTTTCTGGACTCCCGGAGTGGGGCCGAGCATCTGCCCGACCGGTTCCTTCACACGCTCGACAGATGACGACGAAACGTATGAAGCCTGCTCGATCATTCCCGGTTCGCCGTTCTGGGGAACAATGGCGATCAAAAACAACGGGACGCTGTTCATCGGCGCTCACGGCGATACGAGCTTCATCGTCACCAAATCGACTTCTGCCCGCGACTCCGGAGCGACCGTCACGTGGGACACTCTCGCCCCGGTGAACCTGGATGGCGACATTGTCTACGGTTCAGCGCCGAATCCGGGGGGGATTGCGGGACAGACCTGGATCGCGATCGACAATTCTTCCGGCCCGACAAAGGGCAATATCTACCTTCTCTGTTCCGTTCAGCGGAAGTCCACTTCAGATCCCCTCGACGTCATGCTCGCGCGAAGCGTTGACGGCGGATTGACGTGGGGGCCCCCTGTCCGCATCAACGACGATACAAGTTCGACCGCGATGCAATGGTTCGGCACGCTGGCGGTCGCGCCGAACGGGCGCATCGACGTGATCTGGCTCGACACGCGCGACAATCCCGGAACCGTGATGTCTTCGTTGTATTATTCGTTTTCGAACGACGGCGGACTATCCTGGTCGACCAACGAACGGCTGTCGGGTTCCTTCGACCCGCACGTCGGCTGGCCGCAGCAAAATAAGATGGGTGACTATTTCCACATGATCTCCGAGAACGACGGCCCGCGGTTTGCCTGGGCGGCGACGTTCAACAACGAACAGGATGTCTACTTCGGGCGCATCAATGAAAGCTCCGGAGCGGTTGGAGGCACCAGGATCATCGTCGCAGGTGGATGGAATCTTCTCTCGGTGCCCGTCACTGTGGGGAATTACGCAAAGGCCACCCTCTTCCCTACGTCGACATCAAGCGCTTTTTGGTTCGATGGGAACGCGTACGCACAGCAAGACACGCTGGCGAACGGCCTTGGCTACTGGCTCAAGTTCGCTAACCCGGAATCCGTCATCGTTAACGGAGACCCTATTGCCAGCGAAACAGTCGGCGTAAGCGCCGGGTGGAATCTTCTTGGAACGATCAGCAGCTCAACTCAGGCAGCAAACATCACATCCTCTCCTCCGGGCATCGTCACATCACAATTTTTTGGCTACAACGGACAATATTTCAGCTCGGCGAACCTGCTTCCCGGAAGAGGATATTGGGTAAAGACAGACCAGGCGGGAAGCCTTACGATTTCGAGCTCTTCGGCGATGCAGACCGCGGCATCTATCCGCATTGTGCAAACATCGGAGCTGCCACCGGTGCCTCCGGATAGAGGCCCGGCCTCAGGCGCCCCTTCAGTATTCCGGCTTGAACAGAATTATCCCGACCCATTCAACCCATCGACGAAAATCTCGTTTACACTCAGCCATCCTTCCGTTGTCACCATTACGCTCTATGATATTCTCGGACGCCAGGCTGCGGTGATCATGGAGAGAAAGCTAATGAATGAAGGGACCCATGAGATCACCTTCGATGCTGGAAATCTTGCCTCCGGCATCTATTTCTACCATCTGTCCGCGAACGGACAGCCTGGTTCCGCTGATGGATATTCTGCGGAGAATTATACGGCGGTCAAAAAGATGGTCCTCTTGAGGTAGCTGTAACCTATTGTCACGGCACCGCTTGCCCCGTGGACCCGCTCGACCCGCCGGGCACGTTGATTCCCGCCTGAAAGCTCCATACATTTAGATGCGCCTTGCAATTCAGCCATTATCCCATCACGCGCTGAACTTGTCCCTTTCCAACCATTCACCAGAATATATTCCGTCAAGGAGGGTGTCATGACGACCTCTTGTGCTGCATTCCATAAATATGCTGAAGATCTGTTCTTGAAGATCATTTGCCTGCTTGTTTTCATCACAGCGGGATATTCAGTTTCTTCCGCAGCTGAGGCACGATTGCAGTCTCGCGGTACGGAAAATCGCGCCGCCGCCGCCGCACGTCAGCTTCGGGATTACAACAATCGCATCGCAAACGGGAAATCGGACGCATTCAGCCGGCCAAGCCAATCCTCGCGGCCGCCATTTAATAACATCGCCGCTTCATCGTCGACGATCTTCTTCTTCGACGACATGGAAAGCGGGACGAGCGGTTGGACCGTCGGAACTCATACCGACAGCGCGGTCTGGCATCAATCGACTCTTGCAGCCAACTCGCCGACACACAGCTGGTGGGCCGGCATAGAGGCTCAGGGAAATTACAACACCGGCACGCGAGTTTCAGAGCGGCTGATCTCGCCCCCCATCCCGCTCACAGGAAGCGTGGGAAGCGTATCCGTATTGTTCACGGAGAATTATGTGACCGAGCGGGGCTGGGATTTTTGCATGGTCGACGTGTCGACTGACGGCGGCTCCTCATGGGTTCATCTGCGCGGAGCTTACGGGTCTTCTCCTTCCGGCGACAGTTACGGCTGGAAGGTCTCTTCGCTTGATCTTACTCCGTACGCCGGCCAGACCGTCAATCTGAGCTTCTTCTTCGATACCGGCGACTCGATTTTCAACGCGTTCCCGGGCTGGTTCGTCGATAATGTCGCGGTGTTCGACCAGTCAGGCATCGTGGGAGGGATGGTTTACCTCGACATGAACCAGGACGGTGTGTTCCAGGGTGTGGAGGTCGGGCTCGCCGGACGGCCCATTCAAATAGCCGGCCCGGTAACTCTCACGGCCACGACAAACGACGACGGCACGTACGCACTGCGGCTCCCGCTCGGCTCCTATGATATCTCCGAGATTGTCCCTTCTCCATGGATACTCACCTCGAGCCCTGCCTCGTGGAACGCGAATCTCACGGTTCCCGATCAGACGATTAATAACCTGTCGTTCGGCAATTACAGATCGGGTAGCCTTCTCAGCGGTACTGTCTTCGACGACATCAACATGGATGGCGTGAAGGATATCAGCGATCCGGCGCTCCCCGGCGGATATCTCGAGCTCAGGGACTCGCTGGATGATTTGGTGAGCGATGCGTATACCGATACGTCAGGGGCGTACAGCTTTTTTGTCTGGAACAGCGGCACCTATTACGTCGCGCATTATCCGGAGGACGGCTGGGTTTCTACAGTCCCGGGTGGGAGCACTCCAACGTACGCCGTAGTCGTTCCCTCTACTGACACGCTTATTAACGGACTTCTCTTCGGTGAATTTTTCAATGCGTCGCCCGGCGACTCAGGCATAATTTCGGGATGGGTTTTCGACGACCTGGACCACAACGGAACGCAGGATGACCGCGAGCCTTTCCTATCGCAACGAGTGATTTCGCTCTATCTTTCCGGGGACTTTTTCAACAATACAACCACAGATTCGGCGGGAAAATTTTCCTTTACCCATCTTGCCCCGGGAACATACACCGTAGAGCTTGACCCGCTCTACCGGTGGCAGCAGTCGACACCCGACAGCTTCTACATATTTGCCCTTGCGTCGGGCCAAACGAGGGACAGTGTCATCTTCGGTTCCTATGAGCTTCCTGCAGGTACGGTCCGGGGAACAGTGTTCAACGACCTGAACCGGAACGGGCAAAAGGACACGCTTGAACAGGGACTTTCGGGCTGGATCGTCTCCGCGCTGGGGCCGGGCAGCTTTTCTGTCGATGCGGTAACTGACTCTGCGGGAAGGTATTCGCTGAACAATGTGGTCATCGGCCCTCATACCGTCGCGCTCCACCAGCGGGACCAATGGGCCCAGTCCTCTCCGCCGGGCTCACCCTGGTCGATTTCTCTTTCGGCGCTCGAAATTAGGGACAGTATTGATTTCGGCGTCTATGCTCTCCTTCCCGGCACGATCACCGGGACTGTGTTTAACGATGCCGACAAAAATTCCGCACGCGATCCGGGAGAGGGGGGACTCGCCAACATGCAGATCCGGCTTGAGGGGGCGGCAACAGGGACGACGAGCACCAACGACAGCGGGTACTTTCAATTCACCGGGCTGTGGTCCGGGCCGTACACTGTTCGCCTTATTCCAAGCTCGAACCGCCGCCAGACATTACCCGCCATGCTGCTTCCGCACCAGGTAAACCTGGGCGATGAAGAGCATCATGCCGGGACGGACTTCGGCGTCGCCTTCGATTCTACATTCAATATCGTCTTTCGGACATTTCTGCCGGAGAGCCTCGCCCTGCCGCATGACAGCAAAGGGAAGACAGGCAAAGCGGAGAAGAAAAAGCCCTATGCAAGCGAGGCGACATTCGATTTGGTGACGCCTGTGGGAGGGCTCACCGGCCTGCATGTGGAGTTTGGCCAGAACCTTCTGCCGGGAAGCCTGACGATAAATTTCTTTACCTCACAAGTACCTGACGGAGCCTTGCGAAAGTGGAACTTTGCGATGCCGGGGGACGATACTCTTGGCAGCGGAGATCATGTCGTGATATTTGCCCGGGGCAACAAGGGCAAAACCCTTCTGATCTCAAAATATTGGTGGATCAGGGGAGCGGAGAACCCGGCAATCGGAACCCAGGCAGTGCGGTCGACGAGTGGAAACGGAAGGCTCCTGCTGCTGATGCCGAACACGATGAACATGCTCGATGAGGCGTATGCCCGTTTGGGGAATTTGAGCCCTCTCACCATCGGCCTCGGCGGTGCGCACTCGGTCTTCCAGGTAAAGTCGGCAGACGTCTGGAAATCGCTTCTCGACAAGCACGGGATGCACATCGGCCCACCGAGATGTCTCGGAGTCTATGCAACCACCCTGAAACCGATCTCCCGGTTTATTAAGACCCTGCCCCCGACAAAAGGGAATAATGTGATGTTTGCGGAAATGCTCGCCCTCAAGGTCAACCTGCTCGCAAGCGAACTCTGGTTAACGCCGCCCGGACTCGGATATCTGCGGTTTGACGAAGGCTCTGCGAACAGATTTAACGGATTGAACATTTACCAAATCGCCGGACAACTCGACACCGCGATGTCTTCGTTCGACGACATTTCCAAAACCTGCCTTTATGACAACGCGTTTTTCGACGAGGCATACCGCACGATCCGCATGATCGATTCGGCGTTTTCAGGTCCGTTCGATACGCTCTCCTACGCGAGTGTCATGAATCTGACGCCGGTGCGGAATTTGTCGGATGTCGGATTTTTACACCTCGATAGCAGCGCCGCTTCTGCGGCCGCTCACCTCCGCCTGAACGCGAAGGCCGCTCCGCTGCCGGAAGTTTTTCGCCTTGAACAAAATTACCCGAACCCGTTCAATCCCACGACGACGATCGCGTTTACGCTGCCGCAACCCTCCCTCGTCACCCTTACCGTCTATAATATACTTGGGCAGGAAGTGGCGAGCCTCCTGAACCGGGAGGAAATGGATGACGGCGATCAGGAAGTTGCGTTCGACGCAGGCAGCTTATCCTCGGGCGTGTATTTCTATCACCTGAAGACGGAAGTCATGACAGATGAGGATCAGAAGATCGTGGGACAAACGTTTTCGGCGGTACGGAAGATGCTGTTGGTGAAGTAAGTTGCCCAACTATCGCTAGTACCTAATACTCGCAATATCACCCCGGCAGGAGATACGTTCCGGCTCCTGCCGGCTGTACGTTGACATTTCTAAGTGTCCCAATTGCATGGAGGATGCGGATTGGGCCTGTTCGCCTGCCTTTTTACACTTTTTAACTCCGCCCGCTGAACCCAATTCGACACTCTTCCGTATACACTATAAATATTTCCTAACGCGGACCATTATGAGGGGCTGTCATGGCTAAATTGTGTTTTGTCGTACTGCTTGTCGCATTGCTGGCCGGTCTGAGCACCGGAACTCAAGCTCAAACGATCACGTGGACCGGAGCCGGCGGCAACAATCAATGGTTTTTTCCCGAGAATTGGGACCAGATGAGAATTCCCAATAATTTCGACGACGTGTATACGACCGGAGGGGAAATAAACGCCCCGATGGGCGGCTTGACAGTCTACATCCGCTCCCTGCATGTCGGGCCCGGCAGCCTGCTTCTTAACGGAGTGCCGCTTACCATTACCTCGGACCTTGTCATCGATTCGAACGCAACCTTTGGAGGAGATTTCAGCCTCCTGACAGTGGGAGGCAACATGGTTATCAACGGCCAGCTCAACGCAGCCACATTGAACGCCCCTGAGATACATTGCGGCGGAGACTTTCTCCCCCGAACACCCTCGTCCTTTATCCCAGGAATTTCGACCGTCTATTTCTCGGCGACGTTCGGATACTTCAGCGGGCAATTCCACAATCTTCAGTTCATCAATGGCGGCGAGCGGCATTCAAACGGAAACGCCTGGGTCAGCGGAGTCTGCCAGATCGACGACGATATCTATCTGAGGCCGGAGGATACCCTGTACATTCAGGATACCGCGAGCACGGCCATCTACGGAAATGGGACCGTCGGTGACGGGGCGGTCTCGCGCGCCATCAACCCGGGATCCACCGACAGCTACCGCTTTGAGAGCATCTCTACATATGTTCAGTTCAATGGAACCGGCACCTACCCGTCCGCCATCCTCATGCGCACGCATCCGAACGAAACTGCCGCGACGTGCTTCGATGTGTGGCATCCGCTCACGAGCACAGTGAATCCCGCGCAGAATATTGTTACGACGCAGGGAGTTCACACGCTCGGCAATTGGGCGATCGGGGTGCGTAATTCGACGTCGCCTGTGATCAACCGCTATTTTGAAATGCAGGCGAACGGCGGCAGCTCTTTCAGCTGCAAGGTTTCGTTGCGGTACGAGAATACCGAAATACCCGGCGGAACTCATGAAGATTCTCTCGTGATCCTGCGGTCCGATGCCATCTCACCGCCAATCGCGAATGCCCCGGGCTGGAACCTTGTCTCGATACCAACATCCAGAACTTCCTGCAACTTGAAAACAGATTATTTTCCCAATGCGGGATCGCCGGCATTCGCGTTCGACGGCAACACTGGCTCGTATCAGTCGAAGGATACGCTGGTTCCGGGCGTTGGATATTGGGTCAAGTTTGCGAGTTCCGGCACGCATGCCGCGCCGGGGCTCGAACGGCTCAGCGATACAATCCAGGTCTATCCGGGCTGGAACATGATCGGAGGATTGAGCAAGCCGATCGCGACGTCGGCGATTGTAACGATCCCTGCCGTCGGTTTGATCAACAGCCCCTTCTTTTCCTATGAGGGAAGTTACACCGCAGCCGATACGCTCGAACCGGCGAAGGGGTATTGGGTAAAGATCAGTTCCCCCGGGGGATTAATGATACTCAATGGGAACTAAGAGATGAGGAGAAGACTGGCCGGGAACACGAGTTGAGGGCCTACCCCAACCTGCTTTTGAACCTCCACACGCTCAGCGTAAGCACGCTGACTCCGATCACGAACAGCGCAACAGCCTGCGGCCACAGCTCTGCGAGGCCGGAACCTTTCAGGAACAATCCCCGCACAATCTCCAGAAAATATCTCAGCGGAATAAGGTACGTGATGACTTGAATTATCTTCGGCATGTTCGAAATCGGAAATGTAAAGCCCGAGAGATAGATGAAGGGCATGAAGAAGAAGAACTGAGCGATGAGCATCGCCTGCTGCTGGGTTTTTGCGATCGTCGAAATGAACAGGCCCAATCCCAGCGTCGTCAGGATAAACAGCCCGCTGAGAAACCAGAGCGTCAGCAAATGGCCCCGCAATGGGACTTCGAACCAATAATGCGCGACGCCGAGCACCACCATGACGTCGATGAACCCGATAATGACAAATGGGATAAGCTTCCCGATGATGAGTTCGTACGGTTTTATCGGTGTGACAAGAAGCTGCTCGAGCGTTCCCACCTCTTTTTCCCGCACAATACCGAGCGACGTCATCGTCATCGTGATGATCATGAGCACGAACGCGACGACCCCGGGCACCATATAGTCCGTACTGGTGAGATCGGGGTTGAACCAGACGCGCGGCTCGGGAAGCACTCTTCCGCCGGGGGGCGGCCGTTTCATCAGCGAGTTTTCGATCACAACTGTTCTTGCGTACTGTCCGACGATCTGGTTGGCATACCCCAGGAGGATATTTGCCATGTTTCCGTCGCTTCCGTCCATGATCATTTGCACCTGGGCGGTGCGGCGGGCAGCGATGTCATTCCCGAAATTTACCGGAATTATCAGAGCGACAGCGGCCTTGCTCTTCTCGATGTATTCATTGACGTCGTTCGGCCCCTTGACCTGGTATTTTAAATCGAAATATTCAGAGTTCGTAAACTGCTCGATGAACTCCCTGCTCGTCGCTGTGCGGTCCATGTCGCAGACCACCATCGTGCCGTGCCTGATGTCGGTCGTAGCGGCATAGCCCAGAAGAAAGACCTGCATGACCGGCGCCACGAACGACGTGATCATCATGCGTCGGTCCTGCCGGATCTGGTAGAACTCCTTCTTGACGATTTCGAGTATGATTTGAATGCTCTTTTTCATACAGTATCTAGGAATACGGCATAACCATTTGATGCGGTTGTACGCTCAAAACTTATCATCGATTCAGAACAGGGACAAATAGTCTCTTGCGCCATGGAGTATCCGATGGACATACATCGTCTGTCCCTCTATGACATAAAAGATGAGGTAGTTTTCTACAACGAGATATCGATAGTGAAGGCGAACAAGGTCCTCCTCCTCCGGCACTCGACCCGAATGAGGATTCTCGGCGAGCAGATCGAGATCGTTCTCAATTTTTGTGGCAAGTGCTTCTGCGGCTGATGGTCGATCGGCTGAGATATAGCTGATGATTTCGGCGAGATCATCCTCAGCAATCCGAAGCAGTTTGATGTTATATTTAGACCGACTCACGAATTCGCTGTCGAATATCCTTCATAACAGCAGACAGGCTCCGACCTTTATCACCGTTTGCCCGTTGCGCCTGGGCAACAGCGAGCTTGCTGAAGAGTTCAAGCTTGAGCTGTAATTTACTGTACTGAGCCATGGACATCACGACCATGTCTCCTTCACCATTTTTCGTGATGAAAATGGGCTCGCCGGATTTGTGAGCAAGCTCTGAAATTCGATTGGCCTTGTTTCGCAGATCAGAGATCGGTTTTATTATTGGCATGTTGGCTCCAAATTGTATATATCAATATAATATCATTTACATGAGAAAGTCAAAATCACGGGGCCTCTAGAGGCTTCTCTTCTGCATTCTCATCGAACTGATCCCCAGCGTCACAAGCGCGAATATCCCCATATAGACGAACTGATCCCATAACTCAAGAACACCGACCCCCTTGAGCATAATTCCTCTCACGATGATGAGAAAAAACTTGTTCACCGCGATGTTGGAGAGAATCTGGAGAGCAATGGGCATGTTGCTGATCGGAAAAATAAATCCCGAGAGCATAAACGACGGCAGGAGCGAGCTGAAGATCGACAGCATGAACGCGACCTGCTGCGAGTTCGTGACCGTCGAGATCAACAGGCCCTGGCCGAGCGCCCCGAGGAGCAGGACGAACACCGCGCCATAGAGCAGGAGGAGACTCCCGCGGATCTGCACATCGAAGAGCATATAGCCGAGGAGAAGAATGACCGTCGCGGTTCCAAGCCCGATGATCATGTAGGGAATCGTCTTTCCGAGGATTACCTGGTACGGGCGCAGCGGCGACACCATGATCTGCTCCATCGTGCCTCTCTCCTTTTCGCGAACGACCGTCAGGGAGGTCGATACCACCGCCGTGAGCATGAGGATAGAACCGATCAGGCCGGGCACAAGAAACTTCGACGAGATAAGATCGGGATTATACCAGACGCGCGGCCGGAAATCGATGGGGACATACTGCTGTATCCCCTTTCGTTCGAGCATCTGCGTCAGAAGTTTTCCGGAATAGCTCGACGTCAGGCCGGCGGCATATCCCAGGGCCTGGGCCGCTTTCGTATTGTCGGATCCGTCGATGAGGATCTGCACATGCGCGTCTCTCCCTGCCAGCACGTCCTCCGCGAATTTCGTGGGAATGACGATGGCGACAACGGCTTTGCTATGCGCGAAGAGTTCTTCGGCCTCGTCATACGAATAAATCGTATAGCGATGGTCGAAATATTCGGTCTGCTTGAACGTCTTGAGGAAGTCGCGGCTTTGCGCCGTGTTGCTTTCGTCGAGGACGGCCATCGGAATGTGCCGGACGTCGAAGTTCAGGGCGTAGCCGACAAGGATGATGAGAAACGCGGGAAGAAAGAGCAGCATGCCGAGCGATGTGGGATCGCGGCGCACCTGCCGGAATTCTTTCACGATCACCGGACGTAATGCCTTGAAGATCATGCCGCCTCCTTCTTTCCGCCGGGATCGCGGTCCAGCAGATAGAGAAATACATCTTCCAGCGACGGGATGATGCGCTCGATGTGGTCGACCTCGATGTTGCTCTCCAGGAGCGTCCTGGCAATCTGCAGCCGCCCCTCTCCCTCTTCGGCGACCATGACGTGGAGCTGCGTGCCGAAGATCGAAGTTTCCTTTGCCCACGGCTGCTGCCGCACAAGTTCAAGAGCCTCGACTACCTTGGTACAAGCAACTTCCAGAATCGGATACTTGATGTAGTCTCGTTTCAGGTCCGAAGGGCTGCCGCTGGCGATGAGCTTCCCGGCATTGATGAGAATAATATCGTTGCAGTATTCCGCTTCATCGAGAAAATGTGTCGTGACAAGAACCGTGATTCCCTCTGAGGACAGGCGGTTGATCAGCTCCCAAAAATTTCTTCGGGAGATCGGATCGACTCCCCCGGTCGGTTCATCAAGAAAGACAATCTTCGGCTGATGAAGTATCGCACAGCCGAGGGCCAGCCGCTGTTTCCACCCTCCCGAGAGGGTCTTCGTCAGACGGCCTTCGCTTCCCTGAAGATCGGCAAGCTGCAGCACCCATTGCATTCGCTCGTCGAGCCGGCTATTTCGCAGGCCGTACACGCCGCCGTAAAACCGGATGTTCTGTTCGACGGTGAGATCGTCATAGAGGGAAAAGCGCTGCGACATGTAGCCGATGTTCTGCTTCACGAGATCTGTCTGCCGCACGATGTCGTACCCGCCCACCGTGGCGGTTCCGGAGGTGGGCTGCAATAATCCGCAGAGCATCCGGATCGTCGTCGATTTGCCGGCGCCGTTGGCGCCGAGAAATCCAAATATCTCTCCTTCCCGTACGCTGAAGCTCACCGCGTCGACGGCGGTGAAGTTGCCGAATTTCTTGGAGAGCTGGTTGACTTCGATGGCGCTCATGCGGCCTTCGCCTTCGTGAGGAGAGAGATAAAAATGTTTTCCAGCGATGGTGCGATGACGCGGGAGTTTTCCACGGTAATGCCGTTGACCGCCAGACGGGCGATGATGCGGGGAATGTCCGATGAACTTTTATGTACGATGACATTCAAACGGTCGCCGTAGGCCTGAACTTCTCCGATGCCGGGGTCGTTTTTCAAAATATTGTACGCGTCGCGGACCCGTTCGCAGACGATCTCGACAATTTCCCCTTTCATGAGTTTCTTGAGGTTCAGGGGAGTGTCGACGTGCATGATGCGTCCCTCGTTCATGAGCGCGACGCGCATGCAGCGCTCGGCTTCGTCGAGATACGGGGTCGTCATGATGATCGTAATGCCGCTTTTCAATAAATTCTGGAGAATCCTCCAGAAGTCCCTTCGCGAGACGGGATCGACGCCCGTGGTCGGTTCGTCGAGAAAGATAATTTTCGGCTGATGGATGAGCGTGCAGGCGAGGGCAAGTTTTTGTTTCATGCCGCCCGAGAGCTTTTCGGCAAGGCGGTCGCGAAACGGCTTGAGCCGCGTAAACTCCAGCAGTTCCTCGCGGCGCTGTTTGTAATCATAGACCTTGTTGATCTCCGCGAAGAACTCGATGTTTTCATCGATGCTGAGATCGCCGTAGAGGGTGAATCTCTGTGAGAGGTACCCGATCTCCGCTTTGACTTTATCGGGATCTTTGACGATGTCGCTGCCGAGGACCGTTGCCGTGCCGCCGGTCGGAGAGAGGATGCCGCAGAGCATCCGGATGGTTGTCGTTTTGCCGGAGCCGTCCGGGCCGACGATGCCGAACATTTCACCACGATTGACGGTGAGATCCAGCCCGTCAACCGCTTTTCTGTCGTCAAAAGATTTGGAGAGGCCGGTTATGACTATGACTTCGTTCATACGCTCATCACGAAGCTGTAACCAGGGTCATTCTCTCCTCAATGCCGCGTCCGCCGGCATCCCCGGCTTGAGGATTCCGTGCGGGTTGTCGATCAGAAGCTTCACCGCGAAGACAAGCTTCGAGCGCTCTTCTTTTGTCTGAACGTTTTTCGGGGTAAATTCCGCCGTCGATGAGATGAAGTTCACCGTTCCGGCAAACGAGCTGTCTTTGTAGGTATCGATCGTGACACTCGCCGTCTGCCCGAGCCTGATACTGCCCAGATCGGACTCGCCGACATAGATCGTGAGTTTGACAGCCTGGAGATATGTCACGCGGAGGAGGTTGGCGCCGACAGTAACGAACTCGCCCCGTTCGACAGATTTTACTGACACGACTCCGTCGGAGGGAGATACGACATTACAGTCGCGGATTTTCTTGCGAAGCTGGTCGGATTGCGCCTGTGCCTGCTCGCGCCGTGCGCGCGCGCCAAGAATTTCCTCCTGCCGCGAACCGGTCTGGAGCTTCCGGTACCCTTGTTCGGCGGAGACGTATCGCGCTTTCGCGTCGTCGTACTGTTTCTGCGTCACCGTATGCGAGGCGAGCAGCGACTCCATGCGTTTAAAGTCCTCTTCGGCATTTTTGAAGGCGGCTTCCGCCTGCGCGATGTCTTCTTTTCGCGGGCCTTCGACGGTGAGCTTGTATTGCGCAACCGCGGCGTCTTCATTTGCCAGAGCCTGGCGAAGCTGGATCTGAAAATCTGTATCGTCGATAACCAGGAGCGTGTCTCCGGTTTTCACGCGGGTTCCTTCATCGGCGCGAAGGTCTTTTATTTTCCCCGCAACTTCGGCGGCGATGGTGGTTTCGGTCCCTTCGATCGTCCCCGACGCCGTGATGTTATTCTTATCGTCTTTGCTGCACCCGGCAACAAAAAAAAGTGCAGCGAGAAGGAGAAGTGATCGCATGATATTATCGTAAGATTGGAACAATTTCCGTCTGCCGGGGCTCGCCCGGGACGACGACTTCCCGGTTTTTGGAAATGTACACATTCAGCTCGCTCCGGATGCCAAAGTCTCCCATAAAATATATTCCGGGCTCGATGGAAAATGAAGTTTCCGGAATAATTGAACGCTCGTCGCGCGTTTCGAGATTATCGATATTCGCTCCGCTCCCGTGGAGGTCTTCCGTGATCGAATGTCCTGTCCGGTGAATAAAATATTCTCCGTAACCTGCTTTGTTGATTACGCTGCGGGATGCGTCATCCACGTCGCAGCCGCGGACCGTCTTCCCTTCGGCAAATGACTTTTTCAGATAATCGACCGCCGCATCGCGGGCATCCCGGACGACGTTGAAGACCTTCGTGTATTTTTCAGGCACGGAGGTTCCGAGATAACCGGTCCAGGTGATGTCATTGAACGTGGAACCCGGTGTATCCTTCTTGGCCCAGAGATCGATGAGAACGAAGTCCCCCTCGTGCAATTCGGAATGAACGTCGGCAGTCGGCTCGTAATGAGGATTGCCGCTATTCGCATTCACGGAACAATTTGGCGCCTCCATCGTCTTAAGGCCGTTGTCGGTAAACCGTTTGGCCATAAACTGTTGAACATCGTATTCGGTGATTCGTTCCTTGCGCGAGATGCGCTGCTTCATGAATCCGAAGGCCTCGTCGACAATGCCGCGCATGATTTTTGCGGTGACAAGATTATCGCCGTATGCCTCTTCGGACCATCGCGCTTCAAAGTACTGTGTAAGATTCATCGAGGAGACGATAGTGACGCCGGTCTTCCGGATCATCTCGATTGTGCCGGCATCGACTTTGGAGATGTAGGGAATCGCGTTCGACGGCGAGTATTCCATCGCGATCGACTTCACGTTCCTGAGAATTTTCGCGAGCCCCTCTTCGAGCGACTGCCAGCTCAGATAAATCGTTTTTTCTCCGGGCAAATGGTCGAGGTTCCAGCGCTCGATGCTGTGGACAAGCTTTTGCGGCGTGCCATTTGCAGGGACAAGGTAGAAAAAACGACGCGTGTTAAGAATATGTTTCGGACATTCGAGGATTCGCTGGGCGTACTCGTTCCGTTTCCAGAAATCGTAGAACAGCCACGCCTCGATCTTGTTTTCTTTGAGTGCTGATTGGATTGATTGAATTTTTGCGGCGGCGGCAGGAGTAGGCTGGATCTCTGACATACTAAGGCTGTTGGTTGTGCGTATAATTGCATGAATATACGCAGGATGGAAGGAAGAAACAAAAAAGCCCGGCGTGTCAACACCCATTGTGACCTGCGCAACATTCTCCGTTGCACGTCGCAACAAACCGACGTATTTTCGGGAGATGCCTGATCGCCGCTATAGAATTGTCATCTTTGATGACAACGAATTGTTGGGGATTACCCTCTGGCGGGAATTCCACGCCACCGGATACGAAGCATATTACCTCCGCTCAAAAGTCAACGGGCTCGACTGGATAAAGCAGTATCACCCGGATCTCATTATCTCCGACATCGAATCGCCGGAATTGGATGGATTCGAGTTTCTCAGGATCCTCAAGAGCGATCCGGCCGCATCACAAATTCCATTTATCTTCCTGACTTCCCGGGCGAGCCTCGAATCAGCGATCGAAGCAAAGAACATGGGCGCAGCTGATTTTGTCAGCAAGCCCTACGACCCGACAGACCTCCAGGAAGTCGTACGCAGGGTGCTGCAGGAGCATTCCGGACACGACCTTCATGCAAGCACGAGCGGGAAAATGCCGATGTACTGAGCTTTTTCTTTTGAACCACCATACACACCAACAACCGGGAGCATTCATGCACAGCAAGAAATTTAAGATCCTTCACCTCGACGACGAACGCGAGCTTGGAGCAACTCTCCAGCAGGAGCTGGTGAATAAGGGATATGAGGCGTACTTCCTGCAATTAAAAACTGCCGGAGTAGATTGGATACGGAACAATCAACCTGACCTCATTGTCTCTGACATCAGATATTTCGATACCGACGGATTCGAGTTTCTGCGGAACCTGCAATCCGATCCCGTGACATGCAAAATTCCCTTTATATTTCTCACAGGCTCTGCCGATCTCAATTTTGCGATGTCTGCAATGACGTCGGCGCATGCCACTTGCAACCGGGAGAACTAATGTCCGGCAAGAAAATTAAAATCCTGCACCTCGATGACGAAGACTGCCTTTTGAAGCTTACAGTGGATGAACTTCGGAACGAAGGTTATGACGCGCATGGAATGGATCTGAAGCGGCAGGGATTTGCCTGGATCATTGAGAATAAGCCGGATCTTGTGTTATCAGATATTAATGCGCCGGAGATAGATGGGTTTACATTTTTGCGCATGCTGAGATCAGATCCGCGAACGAGAGATACGAAGGTCATTATGATTACTGGAATGTCCGACCTCAAGACTGCGTATGAAGCTGTACAACTTGGCGCCATAGATTTTGTATCCAAACCATTTGATTTCAAAGATCTATTCAAAGTTATCGAGCGAGCACTAGCGACACCTTTTGTATATACGCCGACCTCGACCAAGCCGGTCGCGACAGAGTTGGTTGTTCCCAAGCCGATTTCAAAGAAAAAACTTGTCATAGTGGAGAAGCAGGGAAGCTGGCTTAGGTCGATCTGCGATCGCCTTGGAGAGGAAAACTACCAGCTAACGCTTGTCAATTCATTTGAAGAATTGCTGTCGCTTCATCTTGCCGAATACAATCTTACAGTTCTTGGCGGACACCAATTTGGAAAACGCGACGCCTTGCCCGAACTGGTGAGTTATCTTAAAGCGCGTTACCCGAAGATGGATGTCATTGTTGTTTCTGCGCGTGCCGAAATTCGTCATGTCACAGGATCTGCTGATGGGGATTCCGAAGCCGCCGTCGCGGTGCCGTATGATCTCGAGCTTATCGTTAAGTCGCTCGAGAGAATGCTGGCGAATTCCCCGGCAGTGTAACAGCGTTTGATCCCTGCCCGCCACGGGCGGGAATAGTAACTATCAAGAGAAGGTTTCCCTCGGCGCGTAATCTGCCCGCTGAAGGAAACCTTCTGCGTTTTTGCCGCCTTCCCCAAAAATATATTTCCCAAACCCCTTGACAAGTCAATGGGAATTTATTATAATAGGTATACGTTTGTATACCTATACAGGAAAGGGCCTATGGCTGAAGAATTAACAAATAGACAGCGCAAAATACTCGAGTTTATTCAGGCATTTATGCAGAAAAACGGCTTCCCGCCGTCAGTACGCGAAATCGGGGCGAAAATGAATATTGCCTCTCCCCGGGGAGTTGCCAAGCATCTCGAGGCCTTGGAGCGAAAAGGGCACATCCGGCGAAGCGCCGGCATGCAGCGCGGTCTTAAAGTTAATAACGTCGCCATCGGCAAGGAAACCCCCATTCTCGGCAGGATCGCAGCAGGCAAGCCCCTCACCGCCGTGGAAAACCTGGAAGGCTCGATGATGCTCGATTCCGCATTTTCGAAGCTCGGCCCGACATTCCTCCTCAAAGTCAAAGGAGAAAGCATGAAAGACGCGGGCATTTTCGACGGTGACCTCGTCCTTGTGCGCCAGCAGCAGACAGCGGAGCAGGGAGACATCGTGGCAGCCCTTCTCAATGAAGAAGCGACTGTAAAGTATTTCAAGAAAAAGAAAGAAACGATCTCTCTCGAGCCGGCAAACGAAGCATTCCGGCCGATCGTCGTGCAGCCGCATGACCAGTTCGCCATCGCCGGCAAAGTCATCGCCGCGATCCGGGTGCTGGATACTACAGTTGTCAATGCGATGTATGGAAAGAATTGATTAAGGGTGACAGCCCGTTAACTATGAAAATCAAAGAACAATCGACGAATCAACTACAAAGGAGCAGGTTATGAGCAAGATCTATATTGGCATGGGCGGGTGGGAGCTGCATCCCTTCAATCAGTATTTTTATCCTCCGAAACCTAAAAAGGGTTTCCGGAAGCTGGAGTTCTACAGCCAGTTCTTCGACAGCATCGAAGTCAACGTGTCGTTTTATAATACGGCGCTGACGCAGGTGCATTCCCGCAGGTGGCTGCAGGATGTTTCGGCAAATAAAGAATTCATGTTTACGGTAAAGCTGTTCCAGGGGTTCACGCACACTTTCGACGCGACGACACAGGACGTTCAAGGCGTGCATAAGCTCCTCGAGCCTCTTGCCGCCGAAGGAAAGCTGGGCGGGCTTCTCATGCAGTTCCCCTACTCGTTCACGAATCTCGGAGAACGCAGGAGATATCTGGCGCAGCTGAGCAAGGTATTTCATCAGTACAGGCTGTTCGTCGAACTGCGGCACAACTCGTGGAACAGTCCGGCAACGTACAACTTCCTCCAGGAGCACAAACTCCATCTGGTCAACGTCGATCTCCCCCAGGTTAACCGGAACATGCCACTTACCGCCCTCTCATGGAACGGCGCGGCATACTTCCGCATGATGGGAAGAAATGTTGATACCTGGAACAATCCCTGGAAGCTGGAGGAAGATAACGAACACGTGGTCGGCAACCGCTACAACTACTCTTATTCCGAGCGCGAGCTGGAATTACTGCTCTATTATATCAAGAAGGTAAGTTCTGCGAACACGAATGTCTATGTGGTATTTCACAACGACCCTGAGGCGAATTCGCTGATCAATGGGTTTCAGCTGCGGCATCTCGCACGGCATAACCACCGGGTGCTGGTACCACAGAACCTTATCCGCAAGTATCCTGATCTGAAACATATCAGCTCAGAGGTGAATGTCAACCACAAGCTGTTCGCCGAGGTGGAGGCTTAGTCCTCCTCCTCGATCGGCGTGAGGCATTCGGGAACATCGTTCTTCGAATTGCTGACGAGGCGTGAAACGAGGTAGGCTTTCATCTTTTTTGCAGGATACGGCGCGAGGAGTTTTTTGAGTTTATCAGTTTCCTTGTAATCCCGGTCGAGCCATTGCTCGAAGTTTTTTTCCTCGAGGATGACAGGCATTCGGTTATGGATTGGAGCCATCAACGTATTGGGTTCCGTCGTGATGATGGAAAAGGTGGGAAATTCTTCTTCCGTTTTCGGATTTTTCCAGACGGAAAAGAGTCCTGCGAACATGAACGGTTGTTCGTCGGCCATGCGGATACAGACAGGCTGTTTTTCGACGATCTCTTTCGTCTTCCCTTTCACTTCCTTGGTGGTTGTGAGTTTCTTCCATTCGTAGAACGCTTCGGCGGGAACGAGGCAGCGGCTTCCTTTGAAATACACTTTCCAGAGGTTGCTCGTATCAAGAGATTCCGCCTTTGCGTTGAACGCGCTGAACCCGGGCTTGTTCTCTTTCGACCAGTGCGGAATAAGCCACCACTGCATCGCCTGGATGGCATCTTCGCCGTTGCGCTGGGCGACAACCGGCATCTTCTGCATCGGCGAAGCGTTGTACCGGGGCAGCATCTCAAAGACCTGGCCCATCTGCCGCATTTTTTTCATCTGCTCGAACGTCAAAAATACCTTTTTGGCGTTCACGAGCGCGTAACGTCCACACATATGTCTATAATATACGCATTGGCAGCCTAAGAATCGATAGTGTATGATACCCATCCCGTTAACATCGCACACGCTGACGCGATCGCTGCTGCGGCCCGCCGGCAACATGTCGCTCGTCTACGGAGACTCGCTCGTATTCCGTCTCTCCATGATCACTGCGGCGGAATTGCTGGCGAGCGGCGGAACCATCGCCGTCGTCGACGGCTGCAACAGGTTCGACCTTCACGCAATTACAAAGTACGCCCGCGAGCGGAAACTCGATCCGCATCCCCTGCTCGACCGCGTCTTCGTGTCCCGCGGATTTACCTGCTACCAGATGGAAGCGGCCGTAACGACCAAGCTTCCCGAGTTTCTTTTCCGGCATAACGGACAGACCGCGATGATCTTCGGCCTTCTCGATACGTTCTACGACGAACAGGTGTCCTTGCAGGAAGTTCAGCACATCCTTCAACGCGTCCTCCGTGCCCTCGACGAAATGAAACAGAAAAATATTTCCATCCTCCTCGCCTGCACGGAGTGGAACGTGCATCCGAAGGAGCGCAACATGCTCTTCGACCACCTGAAAAACGGCATGGACCGCATCTACCGGCTCGTGAGGGACGAAGCAGAGCAGCCGAAACTGTTTCTTGAAGAACAATATCCGGTACAGCTGCAGAAGAGCGCCTAATGGGCAGAACCGTACCGACATTTACGAATATCATCGATGCCGAGCTGGCGTCATGGGGAAAGTACCGCCGGGGATTGCGAAAGAAGGACCAGGAGACGTTCGACGAGATGTTCCGCGCCGCGAAACAGCATCTCGCCGAAAACTTTTACGCGATGCGCACGATCCCGTTCGAAAGCATCATCGTCTCGCTCGTCCTGGAACAGCACAAGCGCATCAAACAACTTGAACAACGGGTGGCGGAATTAAAAAATGACGCAAACGATCAACGGATGGCTCTTTGACATCTATCCCGCCCCCTCGGGGGTCACGCTCTGGTTCATCGACACGAACGGAAATAAACATTGCTGTTTCCGCACGTTCACCCCTTCATTTTTTCTCCATGTCGATGCCAACGACGCGCGCCGGGCCGAAGTCCTCGGGCAGCGGTGCCCTGTACCGGTAACATTCCAGAAGACGAGCCGGCAGGAGCTCTTCTCCGGCGAATGGCGGGACGTCGTGCAGGTTTTCGTGCACAACCCGATGCGGTTCCGGCAGGCGGTGATCTATTATGAACGTTTCTTTCCGCATTTCGCGCTCTACAATTCAGACATCCGTGTCGAGCAGTTGTTTCTCTACGAAACGCAGCTCTTCCCTCTGGGCTACGGCGATTACCTCGTCGATGAAAAAGGGGAACTGACCGGCTGGACCTTGCGCGACTCCCGGGACGCGGTGGAGTACACCCTCCCGCCCCTCTCGATGATGATGATCCGGAACGCGAACGATTTTGTCCCTCCGAAATACCAGAGATTTCTCCAGCTTGAGGTGATGTACGACGGCATGACCTACGCGCTCGAGCAGGAGACTCCGGTCGAGATGCTCGAAGCGCTCAACGGGCACATCTACAGATACGACCCCGACATTATCCTCACGGAGTACGGAGATCCCGTGCTCATGCCGAAAATCACCCAGATGGCGCACCGTTATAACGTCCCACTTTTATTTAACAGGGACCTGCGCGCCACCTATAAAGTTTCCCGCGAATCGAGCTTCTTCCAGTACGGGAAGGTCGTCCACAAGGACGGCGCGTTCGAGCTGCGGGGGCGGTGGCACGTCGACGCAAATAACTCATTTACTATTATCGAATCAGACCTGGAAGGTTTATATGAACTCATTCGTGTCACGCAGCTTTGTCCGCAGCACCAGGCCCGCGCCTCGATCGGCACGGGTCTCTCTTCCCTTCAGCTTTCCTGGGCATACCGCAACAAGGTCCTCATTCCCTCGAAGAAACGGGAACCGGAAGAATTCAAGCCTGCCTCCCTCTTATTACTTGCCGACCGTGGCGGTCTCATTTATATGCCGCCCCTCGGATATCACGAAGAGGTCGCCGAGCTCGATTTTGCTTCGATGTACCCTTCCATTATGGTGACGCAGAACGTCTCGCCGGAAACGGTGAACTGCCGGTGCTGCCATAACAGTGCGGTGCCGGAGCTCGGGTACACGATCTGCGAGCGCCGGGAAGGGATCATTCCGGCGACATTACGCTCGATCGTCGAAAAGCGGGCATACTATAAGCAGCGGAAAAAAGAATTCAAGGGGAAGAACCCGTTGCTGTATAACATGTACGACCGCCGGCAGAATTCATTGAAGTGGATGCTCGTCAGCTGTTTCGGATACCTGGGTTACAAGAACGCGCGGTTCGGAAGGATCGAGGCGCATGAATCTGTCAACGCCTTCTCGCGCGACGCCATCCTCACCGCAAAAGAAATCGCCGAAGAGCGCGGCTACGAGCTTCTCCACGCGATCATCGATTGCATGTGGCTGAAAAAAGAAGGGGCGACGGAACAGGACTACCTGGACCTCTGCCGGGAAATTGCCGAACGTGTAAACATCCAGATTTCTCTCGAAGGCATCTACGATTGGATTCTTTTTCCGTCGTCGAAGATGGACGCGGGAATGCCCACCGGCACGCGGTACGTGGGATGGTACCATCACGGGGACATCAAAATACGGGGAATAGAATCGCGCCGCCGTGATACGCCGAAGTTCATCAAGAACATGCAGGCTGCGATGCTCGACCATATGTCGGCAGCCCGCCGCACCTCCGAACTTGAAGCGATCGTCCCCGAGCTGCTGGATGTTGCCCGCGAGCATGTCATGGTCCTTCGGAGCGGCAAAGCAAATCCGATGGAGCTTGTCTTGCGGCGGCATATCACGAAGGAAGCAGAAGAATACTCGAACAACAGCATCAGCGCCACAGTCACGCAGATGCTCGAAGAGTGCGGCGTTCACCTCGCCGCCGGCGAGCTCATCGAGTTTATTATCATCGACGCGACCGGAAAGAAGCAGCCGGATAAGGCCAAACCGCTTTCCCTCTATGCGTTTGAGGACGGGTACGATATCGAGAAGTATACCGAACTGGCGCTCAAAGCGGTCGAAACGCTCCTCAGCCCGTTCGGTTATTCGTACGAGCGGCTGCAGGAGGAGTTCGACTGCACGCCGAAGAAAAAGCGCAGAATACAACTCAAAAAGGTGGAACCTTCTGAGTTAACTCTCTTTCACGAGCTGCAGAACACGGGGACGGAAAGAGCCTAAGCGGCAAAATGTCCGGACGTACCAAACCCTTTCGAATTCGGCATTCCCCCAAAGATGCGTGTGAATCCTACCCCTGATGAACCTATGTTGTTGAGTTAGTTCTGGAAGATCTTCATCGCCTCATCGATCGCGTCACGAAACTGATCGATCTGGGTGTCGAAAACCATGATGCTCGAACGGGTGAACTTCGTTTCACCCTCCTTCGGCGGCTTGCTCTCCGAAATCGTCATATACTTCGACTTGTTTTTAGCCTCTTTGACGTCGAAAAAATACGTCCTGCCTCCCGCCTTGAGCGAGCGTGAAAATAATGCGTCCATACTGCCTCCAGAATGATAAGTAAATTTAGATAACGGCTTGCGGCCGCTGGTGTGATGAATCGATAGGACATAAGGTGAAGAACGTATAGCGCTTCTACGCTTCGGGAGAGGAGCCCTGGGTGTTACAGCTAGGTTATGCGAAAAAGATAGTGAATTACTTTTGTGATGTCAAGCCCATAAAAAAGAAAATCCCGACTCGAAAGAGTCGGGACTTCCTGGACTGACGAGCTGTCCCGACTATGCAGTCGGGACAAGCAGTCGGTTTCTTAGTACATGCCTTCCATTCCACCGCCGTGCGGCATCGGAGGCATCGCCTTTTCCTTCTCGGGTTTCTCGACAATCGTCGCTTCCGTCGTCAGGAGTAAGCCGGCAACGCTCGCTGCGTTTTCAAGCGCAACGCGCGTAACCTTTGTGGGATCGATGACACCGGCTTCGATGAGCTTCTCTTCCTTTTCGGTGAGAGCGTTGAAACCATAGTCATCTTTTCCTGCTTTGACGTTATTGACGTAGACCGAGGGTTCGAGGCCTGCGTTGGAGATGATGCAGCGGATAGGCTCTTCGATCGCCTTCTTGATGATATCGATGCCGATGCGCTGATCTTCGTTATCCGCTTTCAGTGATGCAAGCGAGCTTTGGACGCGAAGATACGCTACGCCGCCGCCGGGGACAATTCCTTCCTCGACTGCTGCGCGTGTTGCATGAAGCGCGTCTTCCACGCGAGCTTTCTTTTCTTTCATCTCAACTTCGGTCGCTGCGCCGACTTTCAACACCGCGACTCCGCCGGAAAGCTTTGCCAGGCGTTCCTGGAGCTTTTCCTTGTCGTAATCCGATGTCGTCTTGTCGATCTGCGATTTGATTTCATTGATGCGCTTCTTGATATCGTCCTTCTTGCCTGCGCCTTCAACGATCGTCGTGTTGTCCTTGTCGATCGTGACGTGCTTTGCAGTTCCCATGTAGGAGAGCTGCGTGTTCTCAAGCTTGAAGCCCTTCTCGTCCGAGATGACGGTTCCGCCTGTGAGCACCGCGATATCTTCGAGCATCGCTTTGCGGCGATCGCCGAAGCCGGGGGCTTTCACGGCCGCTACCCGGAGGGTACCACGGAGTTTATTGACGACGAGTGTCGCGAGCGCTTCGCCTTCGAGATCTTCCGCGATAACGAGGATCGAGCGTCCGGACTGCGCGATCTTCTCGAGAATCGGGAGCAGGTCCTTCATGACGCTGATCTTTTTGTCATGAATGAGAATGTAGGGATCTTCGAGGACCGTTTCCATCGTATCCGCGTCCGTGACAAAATACGGGGAGAGATAGCCGCGATCGAACTGCATGCCTTCCACCCAATCCACAGACGTTTCGGTTCCTTTTGCTTCTTCAACGGTGATGACGCCATCCTTGCCGACTTTCTCCATCGCGTTCGCGATGAGATCGCCGATCGTGCTGTCGTTGTTGGCAGAAATCGCGCCAACCTGCGCAATTTTCTTCTTGTCATCGCCCACGGTTTTGCTGATCTTTTTCAGCTCTTCGACGACCTTTTTCACGGCCAAGTCAATGCCGCGCTTGAGATCCATCGGGTTAGCGCCTGCGGTAACGTTCTTCATGCCTTCGCGAACGATCGCCTGGGCGAGAACGGTTGCCGTCGTTGTGCCGTCACCGGCGACATCCGACGTTTTGCTGGCTACTTCGCGCACCATCTGTGCGCCCATATTTTCAATCGGGTCTTCGAGTTCGATCTCCTTCGCGACTGTGACGCCGTCTTTCGTGACGGTCGGGGCTCCGAACTTCTTGTCGATGACGACATTGCGTCCCTTCGGGCCAAGCGTCGCCTTTACTGCATCGGCAAGCTTATCGACGCCGCGCTTTAACGCTGCGCGCGCATCGGCGTTGAATGTAATGATTTTTGCACCCATACTATCTTCTCCTCAATTATTCTGTAATGATTCTGCGTTCGATGAGTTAATTATACTTTTGCGAAAATGTCGCTCTCGCGCATGATCAGGAATTCCTGACCATCGAGGGTGACTTCGGTTCCGGAGTACTTTCCGTAGAGAACCTTGTCTCCGACTTTCAATTCCGTTTCAAAAAACTTTCCGTCGTCTCGTTTGCCCGGTCCAACGGCGACAACTTCACCGACCACAGGCTTTTCTTTCGCTGTGTCCGGCAGAATGATTCCACCTTTCGTCTTCTCCTCAGCGGGTGAAGGCTTAATGATCACGCGGTCGGACAATGGATTGATTTTCATAGGTAACTCTCCTTAAAAAGTGCCAAAATTGAATGAAATTACTGGATTAAGCTTGAAAGGATGGGGAAACCCCCGTTTGGAATCCTTAAATATAGCCTATTTCTGTCAGAAAACCAAGCAGGTACCGAACCCGCGTTCGTTTCTTCGTCCATTCAAAATATCAAACTGCATGCCAAGGAATCATGAAAAAATCTCGCGAAAGAAAAGCGATTTGAAGGATATTTTTGGTGGGTAAATTCTGCCAATCGACGTTTTGTCAGTTCCTTGTTGAACTGGCGAAACGGTACCGTCATTCTGTCGCTTAACCTGTCAGCAATTACTCTTTGGCGCCTTCAATAACTAACACAAACTCGCCCCGAATAGTGGCCTTTTCGAAATGACGGATAGCGAACGATATTTTTCCCCTGACGATCTCTTCGAACTTCTTCGTCATCTCGCGGGCGACAGCGATCTCCCGGTCGCCAAAAGCCTCCAGCAGGTCGTTCAACGTCCTCATGAGCCGGTGAGGAGATTCATAGAGGACGATGGTGCGCTCCTCGGTTTTCAGCTTGTTCAGCATCGTCATCCTCCCCTTCTTCACGGGAAGAAATCCTTCGTAGGCGAACCTATGGGTTGCCAGGCCGCTGGTCACCAACGCCGGAAGAAACGCGGTCGCGCCGGGCACGGCAATCACGGTCAAATGTTCGTCAAGCGCCGCGCGGATGATCCGGTACGCGGGGTCGGAGATGCCCGGAGTGCCCGCGTCGGAGACGACGGCAATCGACGCGCCCCCTTTCAGCTTCGCGATGAGTTCGGGAACCCGCCGTACTTCGTTGAAGCTGTAATAGCTTACGAGAGGTTTGGAAATGTTGTAGCGATCAAGGAGGACTTTCGTCGTGCGGGTGTCTTCGGCGGCAATGAGGTCTACCGCGCCGAGCACGTTCACCGCACGGTAGGTGATATCCTCGAGATTGCCGATGGGGGTGCTGACGATAAAAAGGGTGCCTGATTGGACAGGTTCGGTCATAGTAGTTCTTGAGCGGTGTGGCTACTCTCTGCGAGCCGGGGACGTTCAGTGGTACTCAGATTCCCCAGTCTCTCGGATAACGAAAATCGATGTTGACAGTCCGGTGAGAGACTTTCGCGATCACCGGAGGACGGCGCTTGAACTGATTGCGCCGAACCAAACGCCGGATCTTCTCGATAAAATGCTGTTCAAATCCCCGTTCCATCAGCTCGTGATCGGTCCGCCTCTCGTCGATCATATAGAAGAGAAGCTGGTCGACCAGCTTATAGGAAAATCCAAGCTCGTCTTCGTCCGTTTGTCCGCTCCAGAGGTCCGCGGTCGGTTTTTTCTCCACGATTTTTTGCGGAACGCCTATCGCCGCCGCAAGCTGCCATATCTGAGTCTTATAAAGATCGCCCAGGGGATTGATCGCGCAGGCTGTATCGCCGAATTGGGTGCCGTAGCCGAGCATAATCTCCGTCTTGTTGCTTGTGCCCACGACAAGCCCGCATTCGCGCGCAGAAAGATCATAGAGCACGATCATCCGGGAGCGCGCCATGATATTTCCCCGGCGGACGTTGTTGATATCTCCGTTGCGGGAGAGGTAAGCGTCCACCATCGAAGAAATTTCGACCGTCTCCGTCCGTATACCAAGCTGGCCGGATACGAGCTTCGCGTCCTCAAGGCTGTCCTTACTGCTGGAGGAATACGGCATCATTACCGCGAGAACGTTCTCTTTCCCCAACGCCTCGGCCGCAAGAAAGGCTGCCAGAGCGGAATCGACACCTCCGGAGAGGCCTAGAACGGCTTTCGAAAAGCCGGCATTGGTGGTCTCGTCGCGAATAAATTCGACGAGAAGGTTCCTGACAATGTCCGTATTGAGCTTTAATTGGGAAGCGAGCGTAGTTTCCATAGCCAAAAGATAAGGAAATGGCAAAGGAATTCAAATGTCAGGGCCATATTGACTATCCTTCCACGTTTCCTTATGTTACGGATAATCGACAGCACTTGTCCTTTTCCACGACCTCATTTCCTCGTATTCATCGATCAATGTCCGGCATTTGGACATATTGTCATTGCTCTGTACTATTCGCTCTGTTGGCGCTGTCTCTTCCGGCCGGCGCTTCGCCTCAATTTCGGGAACTGTACGACGACTGGCGCTGGGTTCACTTCACGACAGAGGCCGGCCTCCCTTCGAATCATGTGCTCGACCTTGTCGAAACTTCCGACGGGACGATGTGGGCTGCCACCACAGCAGGCATCGCGAGGTATGACGGGTTCCAATGGCACGTCGCTCTTGCATCGTCATCACCCGAAGTTACCAGCGAAGAAATCAGGTTATCAACGGACGCGAAGGGGAATCTCATTGCGCTCCTTGAAGGAAAACTCTACAAAGAGGTAGACGACCAGCTTGTACGCGTCGACATCAGGAAGGACGGGAAAAGCATTTCTATCTGGTTCGCCTGCCGCACCGGCGACGATGAGTACATTTGTTTTGATGAGAAGCAGCGGTGTTACCGGTATCTGAGCGGGAGACTCGATTCGATACCTGTCCCGGGCCAACTTATCAATACCGTAGCCCATGGGGTTCAGGTATCCCAATACACTATGTGGTTGAGTACGACACAAGGGCTTTACGAGTGGTCGAAGTCAGGATGGGTTCAGCGTATCCCTGTCAGGGACGGCCGCTACGAGATGCAGACTATTTCACACAATGTGCAGGACGTAACGCTTGTCTCCCTCGTTCAGCCGCCGAGCGCCCGGGGACTCTGGATTTTTAAAGGCGAGGAAAAGGGCAGATATGTGGCTGAGGAAGGCGCGGAGCTTATTCGCGCGATGGATATTTCGCCTCTCTCGGACACGATGATCGTCGTCTACAAGTCCGGGGAGGTCCGCTTCTATCAAAACAAGACCTGGAGTTCGCTCGAACATCCGCCGCAGCAGCTTCGCAGCGCTCTTATGGTGCGGTTCAGTACGAAAGGATTGTGGATCGGCACCGAATCCGGGCTCTATCTCGCAAAGATTTTTTCTCGACGTTGGTCATATTGGAGCCATCCATTCCCGAGCACGATGTGCTCCATACATGAAATTGTCCGTTCACGGGACGGCTTGATATGGCTGGGGACAATGGGAGGAATCGAAATCCGGGACTCGAACGGGACGATGGTCCGCCAGATCACCGAGATCAACGGAAATAAGATACCCGTCATCACGGGCCTTGCCGAGGACAACGAAGGGAATATCTGGACATCCAGCGGCCTGACCTTCGACGGCGCCTATCAATGGAACGGACAGCGATGGAAACATTTTGGCGAAGCAGAAGGCCTTGCCTCGCCGAGGATCCATAAGATCCGGAACGATCTTAACGGAAGAGTGTGGTTCATCGGGCTTCAGGCACGCGATGGCGACAGAACCCCGGGTGCCTTTCTTTACGATCATGGTGTTATCAGCCGGTGGAAGTCGGGCCCTGAAATTATGACCGGGCGTTTGTATTCGTTCGTTCAAACTGCGGATAGCGCGTTATGGTTCGGAGGCAGTGGCGGAGTGAGCCGGTGGAAGGAAGGCCAATGGCAGTACTGGCGGTTCGGCGTTAACATCAATGCCAATCCGTTCGTGCTCGCAGCGGGCCTGAACAATACCATGTGGCTCGGAGATCGAAATACCGGCGTGACGACGATTGATCCGGCCGACAAAGTCCATGCCGATACGAACCTGAGCATGCCCAGCCCCGCCGTTTGGGATCTCGGTCTCGACAACTACGGCACGATGTGGATCGCCACCCGGAACGGCATCGTCGGCTGTAGAGACTCGACGGATTTTATGATCACCACGTCGGCAGGCCTCACGAACACGGAAATCTGGCCTATCCTCCCGGCAAACGACCGCTTGTACATCGGGACGGACGGGGGCAGTGTCTGCGTCCTGAATTTCGAAGAACGGGAGAACCCGCCGCCACAGGTGGAAATTGAACCTCCGTCCGTCGATGTCAGCGACGTCCTTCTTCGCTGGCACGCCTTTTCCTACTGGGGTGAAGTGCGCGAAGATAATATCCTGACCAGATACAGCCTCGACGGCAAAACCTGGTCGAAGTGGTCGCCGGAGCGGGAGCTCACGCTGAACTCGGTTCCTGAGGGAAAGCACCGTTTTCTCGTGCAGGCGAAAGGGCTCTTCGGAAAATTCCGGGACACCCCGTACATCAAAGCATTTACCATCGCCCCGCCGCTCTATCGCAGGGCAAGCGTGATGGTCCCCGCGGGGATTCTCGTGTTCGCGGTGATTTATCTTGCCGCCGCGCTGGTCATTCGAAAGCGCCAGCACACGAGCTCCCTTATCGTCTACCGCGATCAGCTGCGCTCTCTCGCATCGCAGCTCTCGATTACCGAAGACCGGGAACGGCGCCGCATGGCCACGTACGTACACGATTCGATAAGCCAGGCGCTCGCATTCTGCAAGATCAAGCTTGCCGCGCTGAGAGATGCACAATCCCCGACCGACGTTACAAGGGCTGTCGACGAGGTGAGCGAACTCATGAGCCAGTCGATAGAAAGCGCTCAAACGCTCACCTTCGAGCTGAGCCCGCCGGTGTTGTACGAGCTCACGTTTGTTGAAGCCCTCGAATGGCTTGCCGACGTTATGGAGGGGAAGCACGGCCTCAGGATCGACTTCTCCGACGACGGCGCGCCGAAACCTCTCGGTGAGGACGTCCGCGGGATCCTCTTTCACGCTGTCAAGGAATGCCTCGTGAACGTCGTCAAACATTCGAAGTCGCGTCACGCTCAGATCTCCGTGATGAGATTGGGTGATACTATCAGGATTACCGTCAAGGATGAGGGGGTCGGCATGGCGAGAGAGCAGCTTCAAACACGGACAACAACATTCGGCTTGTTCAATATCCGGGAAAGGATCTCCAGCCTTGGCGGGAGCGTCATCATCGATTCGAAGCCGGGACTCGGCACGACGGTCAGCCTTACAACTCCGTTGAGTACTCAATCCTCCGGTCAGGGAATCAGAATATGACCCAGACAAGAGTTATCGTTGCCGACGATCACCGGATCTTGCGGGAAGGAATCCGCACGCTGCTTCTCAAGCATAAAGATATGGCGGTCGTCGCCGAAGCAGACAACGGGCGTGAAACGGTCCGGCTGGCAAGGGAGCTTTCACCCCATGTCGTGATTATGGATATCACGATGCCGGGGATGAACGGCATGGAAGCCACACGGCAGATCCTGGCAGAGCAGCCGGAGATAAAGATAATCGCGTTGTCGATGCACTCCGACAAACGGTTCGTCGCGAGCATGCTCAACGCGGGGGCATCGGGCTATCTCCGGAAAGACTGTGCCGCGGATGAGCTCATTGTCGCGATCGGCACTGTCATGAGGGGAGAAATCCACCTCAGCCCAAAACTCATCGGGGTGGTGGCGAAGGACCTTGCCAAAGTTAACAGCGAAGGGGCAGAAGAATCGGACTCGGTCCGGCTTACCTCGCGTGAAAACGAAGTGCTCCAGCTGCTCGTCGAAGGGAAATCCACCAAACAGATGGCGGAGATCCTGAATATCAGCGGAAAAACGATTGAGAAGTACCGCAAGAGCATCATGGAGAAGGTCAACGTACGCTCGCTGTCTGAGCTGACAAAATACGCCGTACGGGAAGGCATCACGCCGCTCGAATAAAATGAAAAGCCCCGGGACGTCCCTACTGTCACGGGGCCTGTTCAGGCACTAATCCACCAGCGTGCCTTCACTTCGAAACAACATAGAATTTTCCCTTACAACCCGTGCAGAGATTCCCTGAGGATCGTGATGCCTTCGTCGACTTCCTTTTCGGAAATATTCAGCGGCGGCCTGAATCTGAGTGAACGATCGCCGGATCCGAGAATGACCAGCCCCTTCTCGTAGGCTTTTTTCCGGACGGCTGTACGATCTTCCGCGTTTCGAAGATCGAACGCGCAGAATAATCCTTTGCCCCGCACGTTGCTCACCATTGCGGGAAACTCCCGCGCAAGATCGGAAAGCTGCTGCAGCAAATGATCACCCACCACGCGCGCGTTCTCGACAAGGTTTTCCTCTTCGATGATCTCCAGGAATCGCTGAGAACGCACCATGTCGACAAGCCCTCCGCCCCACGTAGAATTAAGCCTGCTCGCAAGCTTAAACACGTTATTGTCAACCTCGTTCACACGGTCGCTCGCCATGAACCCGCACACCTGCGTCTTCTTTCCGAAGGTGATCATGTCGGGTTTGACAAAGTATTCGTGCGCCCACATTCTTCCCGTGAGCCCGACGCCCGTCTGGACCTCGTCGAAGATGAGCATCATGTCGTGCTCATCCGCGATGCGGCGGAGCTCGACGAAGAACTCTTTGCGGAAATGGTTGTCTCCCCCTTCTCCCTGGATGGGTTCGAGAATGATCGCCGCGATGTCGTCTCCGTTTGACCGGATCGCAGACATGATCTGGTCGAGCGACGCCTGTTCGGCGTTCTTTACCGCAGCGAGATTCTCCTCGTTGAGCGGAAAATGAATTGCCGGATTGAGCACTCTCGGCCACCGGAATTTCGGGAACAGATCCGTTTTTGTCGGATCCGTATTTGTCAGCGAAAGCGTGTACCCCGTGCGTCCGTGGAAGCATTTCTGCAAATGAATGACCTGCGTCCCTTTGTCTCCGTTTCGTCCTTTCGCCCTGTTCTTCCGGATCTTCCAGTCGAACGCGGTCTTCAGCGCGTTCTCGACCGCAAGCGCGCCTCCTTCGATGAAGAAGACATGGGGAAGATACGCCGGCATGGCGATACGGGCAAACGTGTCGACAAATTCCGCAAATTCGACAGACAAAGCGTCAGAGTTTGTCAGTTTGTTCAACGCCGCAGCCAGAAGTTTTTCCTGGAACTGCGGGTCTGCCAGTTTCGGATGGTTCATGCCGATCGGCATTGAGGCCACGAACGTAAAAAAGTCCAGGAACTTCCTGTTTGTTTTGGAATCGTAGATGTAGGATCCCTGACTCCGCTCGAGATCGACGACGAAGTCAAGCGCGTCGACAAGCATGTGCTTGCCGATGGTTTCGTGGACAGCCATCGGATGGATGGATGACCGCACGTTATGTTGTACTACCATTTCAGTGGAAGCGATTCGCCCTGAATCGAATTTCATATGGCACCTTTATGAATGAGCCGTTGAACATGACAACGGACTTCTGGTACAATGATAATGGGTTTGTTAAGCAGCTGCTACAGAGAGATCCCCGCGCAGCTATCGGGGAGGGCGAAGCTTAGAAGAATTCCTGGTGCTCGAAGAGGGAGACGATATAGGGGCGTCCAAGAATGCGGAGTTTGGAGTTCTTTTTACGGATTCCGGTATGTTGGACGGTCTTCATGGGAGTAATATACGGAAAAAAAGCTTCGGATTCAATGGAAAAGATTACCCCATAAAACACAAAAGCCATCGACCGAAATCGAAGGCTTCCGCATTAGTAGTGTCTTCGATAGCCTACTTGGATATTGTCACAGGCACATCAATGCTGTCGGGATAAACGTTCGCGCCTTCATTGATGAAGCCGGATCTGTTAATAACTACTTCTATGAAGTATTTCCCCGGAGGCACACCGGTGACATCAAGCCACTGGCAATCCAGATAACTTCCATACACGTCGCCCCAGCCGACTGAAATTCCCTGATTGGAGCAGGTGTATCCCTGTGAGGGATACCCTTTCCAGTATTGGGCAACGTCCATGAGGCAGAACGCCTGTTTGTGGCCGGTGACAACCACTCCTGTGGTATTGCGCAAACGGTACTCGGAAAAGCCTCTGAGGTGGTAGTGTCCGTGGCACGGGCTATACACAAACCAATCGGGATGCGCCGCGGGATCCCCTAAGATGACATCCGCGGTTCCCAGGTTCGGCGTCGCTACGTCGAATCGCATGATTCTCCGCTTGCCGGAAACAATGCAGCTTTCGACAACCGCGCAGTCGGTCGGCTTAAATACTTTCCCGGAAAACTTTATGCTTCCTGCCAGCCGCGCCGAGTCGATGGTTATGTCGGGATATGCCGTAGTAACGGTCACGGGAGTCTCTGTCGGAGGCTGCGTTCCAATTTTTGTCCCGGTCGAAGGAGCAATGGGAGTCGGTGGCTCGGTTGAGCAATCCCATTGCATGAATGCCAGCACGATGAGAATGATTCCCGCGAAGGCAATGTATAGCGCTTTGTAATTATTCATGGCACAATCCGGCAAAGTTGTTGAAGAAATTCAGGAATACCGTCCCAATTGGGGAGGTAATATAGATAAAAGGGACGGGAGAGTCAATGAAAGATTCTTATTAGAATGAGGACCTCACTCTTCCGCAACTTAACAGGTTTTCGCAGCTAAGGAAGGACAGAACTTTAGGGGCAATAAAAAACCCTCCCGACTATAGGATCGGGAGGGTTCGCTACCTAACTATATTTTATTGAGCGTCGTCCGAGTTAGTCGTGATCGTAGCGTTTGTACTTGCGATCACCGTAGCGGTTGTTGTAACCGTAATGGCCTTTATAATCTCTGTCGTTGTCGCGATACCGCGATTGCGAGAACTGGTTGCAAATGACCGGGAAGCTGTTTCCCGAGGATCGCAGGCGAAGCACCTCGGCAGAGTTCCGATGATATCGGTTTGCCAGGAAGTTCGCATTGATCGTGCTGACGACACACGCGTCAGACACCATAATCCGGCGGGGTCTCTTCTTCCAGTAGCCCCACGCTTTTCCGTAGGGAGGGCCGGAAGGCCGGCCGGTCTCATAGTAACCGGTCTGCGTGTAGCCATCCTGATTGTAGTACGCCTGATCAATTCCACAACGATCCGAAATCTCGCCCCAGCTTACGCCCTGTCTTCGCATCTGGATAATGTCATCAGGTGAATAGCCCGAGCGCTGGGACATGTACAATACGACCGGAATTTCTTCGTCGCAGATTCCCTGCCGCTGAATATAGGTGATGTCATTGGCCGGTACGCGGTAGTAGTCACCGATCGCCATATGGAAGCCCTGCACCTGGCCGTTCGCAATCGTAATGCCGAAACTTGCTCCCTGAGCCTGAGCTTTGCCGGTACCCAGAAGGGCGGTGAATAAAAATGTCAGAACAATCAATGCACGTTTCATAGTAGTACTCCTTTTATAAAATGTTCAATTCTTCTTTTGACAAACGCCGTGCCGATGTTGCTTTTCTGCTATTCTGAATAGAATTGGAAGGAAAAAACGGGAGAATTAAAGCGCGTTAATCTTAATGTCCTAAAAAATGAACAGGCGAACTGGACAGTCAGGTCGGCAATTTTTGGAAGGAATATTGATGAGGTTGAAATTAGAAAGCCGCAGGGTGAAGAATGACTTCGCCCTGCGGCCTATGTTGAAACGCAGTACTTGTCGCGATGCTACTCGTTATCGATCTGTGCGCGCTGCAGGCCGCCGCTATAATCGACGTAAACGGTCTTCCATTCTGTGAAGAAGTCGAAGACCGTCCAGCCCCCTTCGCGATGGCCGTTGCCGGTCTGCTTGACCCCTCCGAACGGCATATGTGCTTCCGCGCCGATCGTCGGCGCGTTGATATAGGTAATTCCCGCCTTAACGTCGCGGATCGCTTTGAACGCGCTGTTAATGTTCGTGGTGTAGATTGAAGACGATAATCCGTAGATGGTATTATTCAGCACGTTAATACCTTCCTCGAGAGACTTAATCCTGATCACAGAAAGGACCGGCCCAAAGATCTCCTCTTTCGCGATCCGCATCTCAGGAGTGACATCCGAGAAGATCGTCGGCTGGTAGAACCATCCCTTCCCTAAACCGTCTCCCGAACCCACGCTGCCCCCTGTTACGAGCTTCGCTCCCTCTTCCTGCCCGATCTGCACATAACTGGCGACCGTCTTCCGCTGGTTTTCGTGAATGCACGGTCCGACGTCGGTTGTGGCAAGGAGTCCGTCGCCAAGGCGGAGTTTCTTTGTCCGATCGGTGAGCATCGACATGAACTTATCGAACGCCTTCTCGTGAAGCAGGAGACGGCTCGTCGCAGTGCAGCGTTGACCTGTCGTGCCGAACGCTCCCCACAATACGCCGTCGAGCGCGAGACTGAGGTCCGCGTCGTCCATAACGATCTGCGCGTTCTTTCCCCCAAGCTCGAGTGATACGCGCTTCAGGGTTTTGCTGGCAACTTCGGATATTTTGATCCCGACTCCGGTCGATCCGGTAAAGCTCACGAGATCGACATCCGGGTGTTCGACGATCGCCGTACCGACGTCGCTTCCGCCGCCGTGAATGATATTGACCACGCCCTCAGGGATCCCCGCTTCCATGAGAATCTCTACAAGCATGGTTGCTGTTGCCGGAGTATCGTGCGCAGGCTTGAACACGACGGTATTCCCCGAGACAAGGGCAGGGAAAATTTTCCATGTCGGGATTGCCATGGGAAAATTCCAGGGCGTGATGATGCCGGCGACGCCGATCGGCACACGAAGCGCCATGTTAAACTTATTCGGCAGTTCCGACGGAACGGTCTTTCCGAAAAGCCGCCGCCCCTCGGAGGCGGCATAAAACGCCGTATCGATGCCTTCCTGGACGTCGCCCCGTGTTTCGACGAGGACCTTCCCCATTTCCCGCGTCATCGTTCGGGCGATTTCTTCCTTTTTCGCCACCATGAGATCACCGACCTTCTTCATGATATCGCCCCGCTTCGGCGCGGGCACGAGCCGCCATTTGTCGAACGCAGTCCGCGCGGCTTTTACCGCCGCAGTGACATCGTCTTTCGACGACTTCGGGAATGTCCCGACGACTTCTTCCCAGTTCGCGGGGTTGCGGTCTTCGAAGACCTGTCCCGATGCCGCATCGACCCATTTGCCATTGATAAAATTCTGATATTTTCTCATTTCATTCTCCGTTAATTCAAACCTGCTTGTTCAAAGATATAGTCCACGTGTTTGATACTCTTTTCCAGATCGAACAACTCATCTATTTCGTCGGTTGGCAGATACGCGGCGATCGACCCGTCGCACTGCAAGAGCTGCTTAAAATCCTGTTTCGTTTGCCAAGACTGCATCGCATTGCGCTGGACGATGGCGTACGCTTCTTCCCGTTTCATTCCTTTTTTTGTAAGAGCAAGCAGCACTGACTGAGAAAACACAAGCCCGTGCGTCAGCTCCAGATTTTTCTTCATGTTTTCCGGATACACAAGGAGCTTATCGACAACATCGGTAAACGTCGCGATCATATAGTCCAGCAGTATGCAGCTGTCCGGAATGATGATGCGTTCCACCGACGAATGCGTGATATCCCGTTCATGCCAGAGGGCGACGTTCTCGAGAGCCGCCTGGGCGTTTCCGCGCAGCACTCTCGCCAGTCCTGCGACGCGCTCGCAGGTAATCGGGTTGCGCTTGTGCGGCATCGCCGATGAGCCCTTCTGCCCTTTTGAGAAAAACTCTTCCGCCTCGAGCACCTCGGTTTTTTGAAGATGGCGGATCTCGGTGGCAAATTGCTCGAGAGAACTGGCGATGACGGCGAGCGTCGTCATGAATTCAGCATGGATATCGCGCTGGAGAACCTGCGTCGACACCGGTGCAGCCTTTAAGCCAAGTTTTTCACAGACATACTTCTCGACGTACGGGTCAAGATGTTCATATGTCCCGACCGCGCCTGAAATCTGCCCGACCGAGATCGTGGCGATGGCGTGCTGAAGGCGATCGATATTTCGTTTGTTTTCGTCGTACCAGAGGGCGAGCTTGAGCCCGAAGGTTGTCGGCTCGGCATGAATGCCGTGTGTCCTGCCGACCATGATCGTGCGTTTGAACTCTTTCGCTCTGCGGGCAAGGACATCGGAAAACTTGTTCAAATCTTTCAGAAGCAGCTCGCCTGATTGCTTCATCTGGACTGCAAGTCCTGTATCCAGAACATCGGAAGATGTCATCCCGAGGTGAATGAACCGTGAGTCGGGGCCGACATATTCTCCCACGTTCGTGAGGAACGCAATAACGTCGTGCTTTACTTCAGCCTCGATTTCTTCGATGCGCGCGGCGTCGAACTTCGCCCGCTGCCGGATCGTGAGAGCCGCCGTCTCGGGGATCGCTTTGAGCTCAGCCTGCGCTTCGCAGGCGAGGATTTCGATTTCGAGCCATGTGCGGAATTTGTTTTCTTCGGTCCAGATTGCGCCCATCGCCGGGCGCGTATACCGTGGGATCATGAAGGGCCGCGTTCGAGTCGTAGTTCGAGATTCATCGGCTTTTTCTCGCGGAGGATTTTCATTTTCAGGAGGGTGCCTTCGGAGGATTCGACGACCATACCGATGAGCGTATCATCGTCGTTGACCTTTTCACCATTCACCTCGAGGATGATATCGCCTACTTTAAATCCTGCCTTCTGAGCGGGGCTTGCCCGTTTCACGTCGCTGACAATGACACCTTCGACCTGATCGAGACCGAAGTAGCGCGCGACACGCCGGTCGACCGTCTGAATTTCCAGCCCGGTCCAGAGATTGCGTTCGATCTTTCCGGTTTTCTTAAGCTCGGAAAGGACGCCTTTAACTCTGTTGATCGGTATCGCAAATCCGAGACCGATGCTTCCCTGGTTCGGCGTAAAGATAACGGCATTGACACCGATAACTTCGCCAAGAGAATTCAGCAGAGGCCCGCCGCTGTTCCCTGAATTGATCGCGGCGTCCGTCTGTATCATGTTTCTGTAATAGCGCCCCCCTTCGGCATTGAGGTTCATGCCCGTCGCGCTCACGACGCCCACGGTTACTGTGGGCTTATCGCTGATCTCGAACAATCCGAAGGGATTTCCCATCGCGATGACCCACTCGCCGATGAGCACGTCATCGGAGTTACCGAGCTTGATAAAAGGAAGATCTTTGCCATCGATTTTCAATAATGAAATGTCCGACACCATATCGGTACCAACGAGCTTCGCGGTATATTTTCCCTTGTTCGTCAGGGTTATAGTAATTTCTTTCGCATTGCCGGCGACGTGATCGTTGGTGAGAATGTAGCCGTCCGCGGAAATGAGAAATCCTGATCCGAGCCCTTTGACCTCCTGGCGATAGGTTTTGTTGCCGAAGTATTGACGGAAGAAGGGATCGTTGCCGAAGAATTGGGAGAATGGATCCTGGTATTGATATTCGCGAACTTCGGTAACGTTGATGCCAACCACTGCAGGGCTGGCAACCGCAACTGCCCGCGTTATCGCGTTGTGGCGCTGGCCTGAAATTTTTTCGTTGACGCTGTCGCGGGATGCTGTCTGAAATACGGGGGGTGTGGATTCATCGTCGCTCGATTGGTCGACACGATGTACGGCGGCCGTAGCGTGATGGCCTACCCTATATCCGGATAAAAATCCCGCAAGAAACGGTATCGAGATGATCGCCAGCAGTATAAATAGCTTCTTGGGCATAGTGTTTTGCTCCTTCCCCTTTCTCAACACTCAGGCTATTTCTTGCGTTTCAATACCGCGCGCGCTGCTTTGACGATATCGTCTTTGGCGATCCCGTATTTCTTCATGAGCTCGTCTCCCTTGCCCGATTCCCCGTACGTGTCGTTGACGGCGACGGACTCGAGCGGCGCGGGTGAATGCCATGCAAGCACCTCTGCGACGGCGCCTGCGAGGCCCGCATGCTTCTGATGATCTTCGGCCGTGACGATTGCGCCAGTTTCCCTGGCGGCTTTGATAACGATGTCGTTATCGAGAGGCTTGATCGTGTGCATGTTGATGAGGCGAACGCTGATGCCTTCGGCAGCGAGCACTTCCTCGGCCAGCACCGCTTCCCATACCTGCAGTCCGCAAGAAATAATCGTAACGTCCTTGCCGTCGATGAGAGTATCTGCTTTGCCGAATTCGAATTTGGCGTTTGCGTCGGTGAAGACCGGGGTGTTATCGCGGAAGAAACGGATGTATATCGGATGATTCCATTGAATGGAAGCATGGATCATTTTCTTGGTCTGATTGTAATCGCATGGCGTCGCTACGGTCATATGCGGAAGAACGCGCATGATCGCAAGATCTTCGAGCGATTGATGCGTCGCACCATCGGGACCGACGGTGATGCCGCAGTGCGAAGCGCAGATTTTTACCGGCAACCTGCTGTACGCGACCGACTGGCGGATCTGATCGAACGGACGGCCGACGGCAAATTCGCCGTACGTCGACGCGAACGGAATTTTTCCTGCAACGGCAAATCCGGCTGCGGTTCCGATCATATCCTGTTCAGCTACTCCGACTGAGAAAAACCGGTCGGGAAACGCTTTCATGAAGAGATCGGTGCGCACGGAACCGGTTACGTCTCCCCCGAGAACGACAACGTTGGGGTTTACTTTACCGAGCTCGACGAGAGCTTCTCCGAATCCGAGGCGGGTGGCTTTGAGTTCTTTAGTTTGAAGTTTAGGCATAGATGAATTTCAGGTTTTAGGTTTCTATAAGATTGCAGCATTCACTAACCGGCAGTACGTTGCCGGATCGCAGATACCGAATTACTTCGCTCCTGCTTCGACCGGCTCTCTTTCCCAGGCAAACTCAATAAAATCTCCGTACTTCGTCGGGGCGAGCTCACTTAGCGCCTGCTTGCCCTGCTCGTCGTTCGGCGGAACGCCGTGCCATTTGTAATCATCTTCCATGAATGAAACGCCCTTACCCATGAAGGTCTGGGCAATGATCACAGACGGCTTGCCCTTCAGCTGCTGGGCTTGCTGAATGGTTTTCAGGAACTGGTCAATGTCGTTGCCGTTGCATTCGAGGACATTCCAGCCGAAAGACTTCCATTTATCGGCGAGCGGTTCGAGCTCCATCACCTTGTCGGTGCGGTTGTCGATCTGGCAATGATTGCGGTCTACGATTGCGATAAGGTTATCAACCTTATGATGGCCAGCCGTCATCATCGCTTCCCATACCTGTCCTTCATCAAGTTCTCCGTCGCCGTGCAGTACATACACGCGATTCGGCTTTTTGTCCAGCGTAAGCGCAAGCGCGCAGCCGACGCCAACAGACAAACCCTGCCCTAACGCTCCGGAAGCGATTTCGACGCCCGGAACGCCGTGCGTGTACGCGGGCGCGGGATGCCCCTGCAAACGTCCGTTCATTTTTCTCAGCGTGTCCAGTTCCTTTGTGGGAATATATCCCCGGCGGGCCAGCGTCGCATACCATACCGGGCACAAGTGCCCGGCAGAGAGGAAGAAATAATCTCTCTCGGGCATCGTCGGCTTCTCATGATCGATGTTCATGATGCTAAAGTAGAGGCTTGCAAAAATATCGGCAAGGCCGAGCGGGCCTCCTGAGTGACCCGACTTCGAGATCATCAGCATCTTGATGATGTCGCGCCGGATCTGGCGGGCGATTTCGTTTAATTCAGATACGTCGGATGTTCGCATTGTCATTAAGAAGAAATGTTCGTGATAGAATCTTTCAGCGTCGCAAGATAATCGTGGTGCCGGACAACGATCAGCAGGCAGACGAAAATAACCAGGTATTGAAAATTTGTGCTGTCAGAAATCGGCGGAAGCGTCGTTCTCCAGAGCTGGTCGGAAGTCGTAATCAAAATCACGGGACCGATGATGCTTGCGGTGATGTTCGCGAGATGGATGTCTTTGTCCAGCAAGTAGACGATCGCCCACGGCACAATCCAGATAATAACAAAGACCCAGCCAAAATATAAGATAACCCCCAACGCAGTCGCGAGACCTCGTCCTCCCCGGAACCTCAGCCACGCGGAATAGCTATGGCCGAATATTGCTCCAAGGCCTGCCATCCCCGTAACCCAAAATTCGCTGCCCATGACGACAGAGGCGGCGTACACCGCGAGAACTCCTTTTAACAGATCGATGATTAATACGGAGACGCCAAGGAACGTTGAGCCGCTCACTTCGAAGGTGTTCATTGCCCCTACATTTCCGCTGCCTGCGTGGCGAATATCAACGCGCGACTTCCATTTCACCAGGAGGTAGGCCGTCGGAAATGAACCGACAAGGTAACCGATCAGGAAACTCAGAAAATACTGCATCTGGTTATCAGTTGAAAGCAGTCACAAAATACGAAAAATGGGGTAAACAATCAACCATCCTTGAGTCTCCATTCTTGCTTCTCCATCGAAAAACGGTTATATTTTTGTCGCATTTGAGCCTGCCTCAAGAGCAAAACTCATTCATTCATGACGAAAGACGAACTCAAGCATCTTCTCCAGCAATACAAGCGCGGCAAAATCTCCGAACAGGAGATCGTCCATGCGTTGAGCGTGCCTGCGTACGAGAAACTTGATTTCGCGACGATCGATCATCACCGTCAGCTGCGTCAGGGCTTTCCGGAAGTCATACTGTGCCAGGGAAAAACGCCTCAGCAAACCGGAGAGATTGCGGCAAGGATCGCCAAACATAAACTCCCGCTTCTGGCGACCCGGGCGGCAAAAGAGCATTTTCAGTCTGTGAAGAAGAAGGTACCGAAGGCCCGGTACCATGAGCTGGCCCGCACTATTACGGCGTTCGAACCAGCTAAGCCAAATAAGAAACTCGGCACTATCCTTGTGATCACTGCCGGAACTGCGGATATTCCGGTTGCGGAGGAAGCGGCAATTACCGCATCCATGTTCGGCAATCCTGTGGAACGGCTCTTTGACGTTGGGGTTGCGGGCATTCACCGGCTTTTGTCCCAAAGCAGGAAGCTCATCGAAGCGAGTGTCATCATTGTAGTTGCGGGAATGGAAGGGGCACTGCCAAGCGTGGTCGGCGGACTTGTCGACGTCCCTGTGATCGCGGTCCCCACTTCGATCGGATATGGCGCGAGCTTTGGCGGCATTACCGCGCTCCTTGCAATGCTCAACTCTTGCGCCAGCGGAATCACTGTCGTTAATATCGATAACGGGTTCGGGGCAGGATTTGCCGCGAGCCTGATGAACAAGAATACATAACAAGAAAAACTATGCTGACTGATCTTAAGAAAATAACCTACTACGAAAATATCCTCGGCACCCTCGGCAATACGCCGCTTATAAAGCTCAATAAGATTACGCGCGGGTTCAAGGGGCATTACTTTGTTAAAATGGAGACCTTTAATCCCGGCGGTTCCGTCAAGGACAGAATCGGCATCGAGATCATTGAAGAAGCAGAGCAGGAAGGGAGACTGCGTCCCGGCGGCACGATCGTGGAAGCGACATCGGGCAATACCGGGATGGGACTTGCGATCGCCGCTGCCATCAAAGGATACAAATGTGTCTTTACGCTTCCCGACAAGATGAGCATCGAGAAGATTCGATTGTTGAAAGCGTTCGGCGCCGAGGTCATCGTTACCCCGACGGCCGTGCCGCACGACTCGCCTGAAAGCTATACTGAAGTCGCGAAACGTGTCGTTCGTGAGACACCGAATTCCATCCTCGCGAACCAGTATTTCAATCCGAAAAACCCCGAATCGCATGTTAAAACGACCGGCCCCGAAATATGGAATCAGACCGGCGGCCAGCTCGATTATTTTGTCTGCGGCGTAGGGACCGGCGGCACGATCTCCGGCGTAGGAAAGTATCTCAAAGAACAGAATCCCAAAGTTAAGATTGTCGGAATCGATCCGAAAGGCTCGGTACTCAAGGAATATTTCTACACGAAGAAATTTAGCCCGGTATTGAAGACCTATAAGGTCGAAGGAATCGGACAGGACTGGCTCCCGGGCACTCTGAACTTCGACGTCATCGACGACATGGTGGAAGCGAATGACAAAGAGTCGTTTCTGATGGCGCGGCGGCTGACCCGCGAAGAAGGGCTCTTCGTCGGAGGTTCAGGCGGTACTGCAATGGCAGGCGCGCTGAAGTATGCAGACCGGATGCAAGATAACGACATCATGGTCATTCTGCTGCCCGATACCGGAGAACGATACCTGAGCAAAGTGTATAATGACGACTGGATGCGTGAAAACGGGTTCCTGATTCCTGACCGCGTGACAGTTCGTTACGTACTCCAGAGCAAATCAAAGAACGTCCCACAGCTTGTGGTCGTCGATACGACAACAACGGTGCGCAAGGCGCTCGACCTGTTGAAAGAGCACGATGTGTCTCAGCTTCCGGTCATTGACAAGGGAAAGCCAGTCGGCACAATCATCGACAACGATCTGCTTTCGGCGGTACTCGAAGACAATAAGAAACTCGATGCTCCGGTGAAAGAGCTCATGAAGCCCTCCTACCCTATTCTCGGGGCGGCCGCGCCGATCGAGCACGCGATCGACTTCTTAAAGAAGAAAGATTCTGCAGTGCTCATCGAAGAAGATCATCATATCGTGGGAATACTGACGCGGTATGATGTGATTGAGTATATGGCGAGGTAACAACTCAACTCATTTTCACTCAACTACCAGACAATATGAAATTCTCAACCAAAGCAATCCACGCAGGCCAAAAGCCTGATCCCGTAAGCGGCGCAGTAATGACGCCGGTCTATTTAACGTCAACGTATGTCCAGCAGGAACTGGGAAAGAACAAAGGCTACGAATACTCCCGCGTCAATAACCCGACGCGTGACGCGCTCGAAGCGAACATTGCCGCGCTTGAAAACGGAAAGCACGGGATGGCGTTCGGCTCGGGCATGGCTGCGATCGACGCCATCTTCCGCCTCCTCAAACCGGGCGACCACGTCCTTGTCTCTCACAATGTCTACGGCGGGACTTATAGGATCGGCAAGATGGTGTGGGAAGATTTCGGATTGCAGTTCGATTTCGTCGATACGACGGACATTCCGCTGGTGAAGAAGTCGTTGAAGAAGAACACGAAGATGATCTTCATCGAAACACCTACCAATCCTACGATGGAGGTGACGGATCTCCATGCGATCGCGAAGATTGCGTGGGAACATCGCCTGCTTTCGGTCTGCGATAACACGTTTGCGACTCCGTATCTTCAGCAGCCTCTGAATCACGGCATCGATATCGTGGTTCACAGCCTCACGAAGTATCTCAACGGACACAGCGACATGCTGGGCGGGATGGTTGTCACCAACAGCGCAAAGACTGAAGAGCGGCTCCGCTTCTTCCAGAAGGCGACAGGCGGCATCCTGAGCCCGTTCGACGCATGGCTCTGCTTGCGCGGGACAAAGACGCTCGCGGTCCGGATGGAACGTCACGGAAAGAGCGCAATGCTCATCGCCAAATGGCTCAATAAGCATCGCAAGGTTTCCAAGGTCTATTATCCCGGCCTCGCCTCGCATCCGCAGCACGCGCTTGCAAAACGCGAAATGAAAAACTTTGGCGGCATGATCTCGTTCGATCTCGGCAGCCTCTCCAATGCCAGGAAATTTCTCAAACGCGTAAAGCTTTGCGCTCTGGCCGAGAGCCTGGGCGGCGTCGAGTCGCTGATCTCTCATCCTGTCACGATGACGCACGCGTCGATCCCCCCCGACCAGCGCCAGAAGATCGGCGTAACGGACGGATTGGTGAGACTTTCCGTCGGACTGGAAGACGTCGAGGATATTATCGCGGATTTGAAGCAGGCGCTGCGGTAGAAAGTTGTTGGAATGAGTTTTTTTCCTTACATTCTAACCGTCTTTTTTCTGCGCCGCGTACGCGCAGGCATTTAAAAACAGCATATCAACAGGTTCCCTTTCCGGGATTTTTAGTAATGAAAATCAGCGACATCCTTGAAGAAAAGCTCGTCGTTACCCAGCTTCAGGGCAACTCCAAAGACGACATCATCAACTCGATGGTCAACCTTGTCGGCCAGTCGTCCAAAGTCCTCGACAAAGAAAAAGTGCGCGCGGCAATTTTCGAACGCGAAAAGATTATGTCGACAGGCGTCGGCAACGGATTTGCGATCCCGCACGGCAAAACCGACGCAGTTACCGACATCGTTGCCGCATTCGGTATTACCAAAGAGCCGATCAATTATCAGTCGCTCGACGAAAAGCCCGTACGCCTCGTCTTCCTCCTCGTCGGCAAAGATAACCTTGTCGGCCCGCATATTAAACTTTTGAGCCGGATCTCGCGCCTGATGAATAAAGAAGAGTTCCGCACAAAGCTTATCGGGCTTGAAACCCCGAAAGAAGTGATCGATTCGTTCAAGCAAGAGGAAGCATCCTACTTCGATATGTAAATAATTGCGGTCGCCGCGATTATAGCAACTTGTACCCTATCACCATGTTCCAACCCCGTAGCGTAGAATAGTGGAACCGGAGTCTCATTGAAGTTCAAATCAGTTAAAGGCACGAAGGATGTTTTGCCGGAGGAGTCGCATCGGTGGCAAGCCGCCGAGCAGGCGATCCGTTCGGTCATGCACGCGTTCAACTATAAAGAGATCCGCACCCCCGTTTTCGAGGAGACCGCGCTCTTTGCCCGCGGTATCGGCGAACTCACCGACATCGTTGGGAAAGAAATGTACACCTTCATCGACCGGAGCGAGACGAGCCTCACCCTGAAGCCCGAAATGACCGCCTCGGTCATCCGCGCCTACATCCAGCACAACCTCGGGGAACTACAACCGCTCACAAAAGTGTATTATCTTTCACCGATGTTTCGCCAGGAGCGTCCCCAGGCGGGGCGTTTGAGGCAGTTTCACCAATTCGGGGCTGAGGCAATCGGCGGACCGAATGCCGAAATCGACGCCGAATGCATCGCACTTGCCGTCGCAGTTTACGAGAAATTGGGAGTGAAAAACTTTACCCTGAAAGTCAATTCCGTCGGATGCGAAAAATGCCGTCCGGCCTACAAGGAAAAGCTTGTCGCGTTTCTGCGCGGTGTGCAGGACAAGCTGTCCCCGGAGAGCAGGGAACGGCTTGAACAGAATCCGCTGAGGGTACTCGATTCCAAGGATGAAGGCGACAACGCGCTTACCAGGAATGCGCCGCTCATGAAAGACAATTTGTGTGAAGAGTGTGCGAACCATTTTAGCCGGCTGTTATCCGGGCTGACGTCGCTGGGGCTTAGTCACGAAGTAGATGGGAGAATCGTCCGCGGTCTGGATTACTATACAAAGACAGCATTTGAAATAATCACGGGAGACCTTGGATCCCAGGATGCGCTCGCCGGCGGTGGACGGTACGACCTTCTCACGGCACAGCTTGGCGGAAAGCCGACGCCTGCAGTGGGATTCGCCGCGGGCATCGAACGCCTCCTCATGGTTATGGAAAAACAGCAGCTGATCGCTTCTAACGACATCCGGCCTGTTCTATTTATAGCAGGTGCCGACGACGAGGGACGCACGTGGGCAAGATCGAAAGCGTTCGAACTTCGCCGCGCAGGGATTGCGTGTGAAACCGATCTCCTGGGCAGAAGCCTGAAGGCGCAGATGCGTGAAGCCGACCGGCAGAAGGCGCAATTTGTGGCTGTCGTGGGGAGCCAGGAGCTTCAGCAACAACAGGTTACTCTGAAGAACATGTCGTCGGGAGACCAGACGACCGTTGCAACCGACAATCTGTCAGCGGAACTTCAACACAGGGCCGATTCGAAATGAAAAAAGGCAAACGCGTTAAGCCGAAATTTCCGATCGAGTACAGGGTCCTCATGCTCCAGCAGCTGGATGACCGCGAAAAAGAAATCGTCACGATGGTCGCGATTCGCACAACCATCGAGTTCAAAAATTTTCTCTACGAAATCATCGTGGAACCAATCGTCGAGGACCGCACGTTACACCTGAAGATACGCGGCCTGCGCGCGCCTCAGGTCACCATCCCGGGAACCGGTCCCGCAAAGTTCTCGACGACATTCAGCAAACTGAGCGGCAACTACAACCTGATTATCGCAAAACCAAACGGAGAAGAAAACACCTTCGGCGTCGCGATCTCGAAAGACCTCGTGACGGTGGAACCGAATCCCCATAAGAAATTCGTTGATGTCGTCACCAAGGAAGAAGAGTGGTGATGTTGAGTAATCATTCCTGACCCGCAGTGTATCCTGTCCTTTTCAAAATAGGCCCCATTTCCATCTACAGCTTCGGGCTGATGATGGGCCTCGGTTTTCTGACAGCGAGCTACATTCTCACAAAAGAGCTCCGCCGAAAGGAAATGGATCCGAACCTCGGCAATACCATCACATTGCTCGCGCTAATTTTCGGCATCGTCGGATCAAAGGTGCTGTTTCTGCTGGAAAATTGGTCTGATTTTTCACGCGATCCGAGCATAGCATTTTCACCGGGAGGACTGACCTGGTACGGCGGTCTCATTCTGGCAACAGTCGTAATATTCTACTACACGCGTAAGCGAGGCCTGCCGTTTCTGAAGATTTGCGATGCCTCGGCACCGGCACTCATGCTTGGATATGGCGTCGCGCGCATAGGCTGTCATCTTGCCGGAGACGGCGATTACGGAATGCCGTCTGATCTTCCGTGGGCCACGGTGTATGCCAAAGGGACATATCCTCCGTCCATTGCGTTCAGGGATTTTCCCGATATCGTGCAGAAATACGGCGTTAACGGCGTCGTCCCCGATACGATTCCGGTGCACCCCGCCCCGCTCTATGAATTTATTATGGCGGTTTTGTTGTTCACACTGTTATGGAAGCTGAGAAAACGGGCGTATCCTGACGGCAAACTATTCATGATCTATCTCCTTCTTTCAGGAGCCGCGCGATTTTTGGTGGAGTTCATCCGCGTCAATCCAAGAATCTTGATGGGCCTCTCCGAAGCACAACTCATCGCCCTTAGTATGATCGTTATCGGGATCTTCGGCATCTCTGCGCTTTCGAAAAAGTCTCCGGACCCCGGGGTTGCAGCCCGATGAACCTGGTAGAACTTTATTCGAAAGACGATTGCCCTCTTTGCGATGTCGCGAGGGAGGTTCTGGTGAACATTCAGCAGAAGTACCCCTTTGAGCTGAAGATCGTGAAGATTCATGATGGGGATCCGGCGTACGACCGGTTCAAGGAACGCATCCCTGTCATCCATATTAACGGGAAATTCGCGTTCCAGTACAAAGTATCGGAGCACGATTTTATTACGAAATTGCAAACCGCCTGATGACCCTGCAGCAGAAGGCGTTCCTGGCAAAGGGACTGGAAGCGGTCGGCATCGCAGCCGTTATGATAGGCCTGATTCAGGGCGTGTACGGAAACGATCAGTGGGGCGAGCTGTATTTCTTTCTTGGAGGTATGCTTGTGTTTTTTATTGGGAGACGCATGGAAAAGAGACTCGAGCGGCAAAGTGTGAAACAATAGACAACCTATGACTTATTATCAACGAGGAACATATGTACGAACCACAAGCGAACGAAGCAACAGTCGAAAAAGAATTTGTCAATCCCTTACGAGTGATACACGATAGGAAACCCTCGGCGAATATTATCGCCGGCAGGCAGCCGGTGATCGAGGCGCTCCGCGCGGGAACAACGATCATCGAAAAGGTCGTCATCCTGGCAGGCGTCAAGGGCGGAATTATTGAAAAGATCAAGCAGATGGCGAAACGTAACCGCGTCCCCGTCGTCGAGGTTGGAAAGCAAAAGTTCCGGGATCTCGTGAGCGATACGACGACGCAGGGCGTCGTGGCAATCGTCGGGACAAAGACCTATGTCGAGATCGACACACTTCTCGATATCGCGAAGGAACGGAACGAACCGGCGTTTATTTTGATCTTAGACGAGATTGAAGATCCACACAACCTCGGCGCGCTCATCCGGACTGGGGAATGCGCGGGCATCCACGGCGCCGTCATCCCGAAGCACCATGCCGCCTCCGTAAATCAGACGGTCGCCAAAACATCGGCCGGAGCGAGCGAACATGTTCCGGTGGCAAAGGTGACGAACATCGCAAACACGATCGATGAGCTTAAGGAGCAGGGTGTCTGGACGGTCGGATTGGATCCTGAGGCTGAGAAAACGTATACAGAAATCGATTACTCTTCACCCATTGCCATTGTCATCGGCAACGAGGGAAAAGGTATCCGCCAGTTGGTCCGGGAAAAGTGTGATTTTCTTGCGAAGATTCCGGTGTTCGGGCAGGTTGATTCTCTGAATGCGTCGGTCGCGGGCGCTCTCGTCATGTACGAGGTGGTAAGACGAAGAAAGAAATTGTAGGACTAACTTGTAAGCTCAATTACAACAAAGCCCTGGCTTGCGAGCCGGGGCTTTCTGTTATTATCACACTCTCAATGATAGTGTCCGCAGAAGTTACTCTCCACCCGACTTCCCTTCCCTTTCAAGTCCGAACTTCTTAATCTTCGTATAAAGGTGGCTTCGTTCCATCTCAAGCGCCTCGGCAGTCTTTGAAACGTTCCAGTTGTGCTGCTCAAGCTGATGCTTGATAAACGCCGCCTCTGCCCTGTCCTTAAATTCCTGGAACGAATGGCTGGTATAGATAATCCCGCCTACTTCATCTTCGTTCTTCGCTGAGGGGTTTTCCGCGTCCGCGCTTTCTATGGTATCCCCGGCCGCCATGATGACCATCCGTTCGACGACGTTTCGTAGTTCGCGGACGTTGCCGTTCCAGTCTTTGTTGATCAGCGCGTCCATTGTCTCCGGGGCAACCCGTTTCTTGGGGATCCCGTTGCGGGCGCATACTTCCTCCACGAACGCGCCGACGAGCACGGCAATGTCCTCCCGGCGCTCGCGCAGAGGCGGAATGAAGATCGGGATAACATTTAATCGATGATAGAGATCGTCTCTGAACTTGCCCAGCTTAATTTCTTCCGGAAGGTTCTTGTTTGTCGCGGCGATGACGCGGACATCGACGGGGATCGTCTTGTTTCCTCCGACGCGCTCGACCTTTCCTTCTTCCAGCACGCGGAGAACTTTCGCCTGCGCCTGCATGCTCATATCGCCGATTTCGTCAAGGAAGATTGTGCCGCCATCGGCCTGCTCAAACTTCCCGATCCGTTGCGCAGTCGCGCCGGTAAACGAGCCCTTTTCGTGGCCGAAAAGTTCAGATTCGATAAGCTCGGAGGGGATCGCTGCGCAATTGACCTCGACGAGCACCTTGTTGGCACGCTTGCTTCCCCTATGAATAGCCTTTGCAACGAGTTCTTTGCCGGTTCCGCTCTCTCCCGTGATGAGTACCCGGGCATCGGTTGGGGCGACGCGTTGGATGAGTTTCAGAATTTCCTTAATCTTGGCGCTTTCCCCCAAGATCATTTCTTTCGCGCGAAGCTGTTTGATCTCCGAAGCGAGCTGGCGGTGTTCGAGGCTATTGCGCAGGGTAATAAGCAGCTTGTCGCGGTCAAGGGGTTTCGCCAGGTAGTCAAAGGCACCCAACTTCGTGGCTTCAACCGCCGTATCGAACGTCCCGTGCCCTGAAATCATGATCACCGGTACGTCAGGATTGATTTGTTTGATCTCCTTCAACACCTCGATGCCGTCTTTTCCCGGAGGCATCTTGATGTCCAGTAAGACCGCATCAAACGTATGCTCGCGAAACTCCGAGATGGCCTTACTGCCATCCTCCGCGAACATGACCTGGTACTTTTCGTACTCCAGGATCATCTTCAGGGAATCGCGAATGCCCTTCTCGTCGTCCGCCACTAGAATCATTTTCATTACCACACTCCCGCACAAAGTGGAACGTTGTTAACCATCATAGCTGAGCCCGGCTTACCGCTCACCAGCGGCGTTATAATAAATGTTGATGGGAAGCAGAGATTGTTTTCGAGTAACGCGACGCCAAAATCCTGTCCCTGCCGGTCGGATCTCAGGTCCCGATCGTCGTTTATCCCTCCGACGATGATCGCCTCTTCTCCCTGCTCGACAAATTCTCCGAACCGCATCGAGGCGTTTCGGGATTCAAACACGACTGTCAGAAATGCCGATCCAAAAAAATGCTGCAGCTTGTCACGATCTCCCGATTCCGTTCTCGGCCCGTCTTCGTAGAGCTTCACCGGCAAATGGCTCAGTCTCCGCTCAAACTCCTCTTCGGATTCATTTGACAGAGGGAAATAAAAACTTAGTATCGGCACATTGAGGCCGACATACCTGTGGTCGAAACAGGCGATCGTCGAAATCAGAAGCGCAAGAGCCGTATTATTGTTCGTCATCTGCATGGCGCGGACGTAGATCGCGTCGACCGCCTTGCGGTCGCCGAACTGGCCGCGGATGCGCCGGAATGCCGCACTGCGGATAAAGTCTTTCAGCTCCATGCCGTGCTGAATAAAGAACGGCGGAAAATAGGAATACAGGCAGCTGAGCGGCGCGGGATCTTCGAACCGGAAGTAGCGCGCCAGCACATCCTTTCGCGGCAGCGGTTTCGCAACAATTGAACTGGAGTCACCCACGCACAAAACTGCAACCAGGATGAAGTATGCCGCTCGCATGGCTAAACCTGGATAACACCGGGATTGAAATGAGGCATGTGCGGATTGTTCGAGGCAATCTCGATGCACCGGGAGATATAATGCCGCGTATCGACCGGGTCGATGATCTCATCTACCCAGAGCCTCGCGGCCGCGAACAACGGATCAAGCTCGCTCTCGTACTTGCCGGAGATTTCTTTCAGAAGCTTTTCCTGCTCCGCCTGGGAAATGTCCTTTCCGGATTTTGAGGACATCTGCTGGAGCTTGATGCTTAAAAGCGTTTCGCTCGCCTGTTTTCCTCCCATGACGGCGATCTGCGCAGTCGGCCATCCAAAGATGAAACGCGGATCGTACGCTTTCCCGCACATCGCATAGTTGCCGGCGCCGTAGCTGTTTCCGACAATGCAGGTGATCTTCGGGACGACGCTGTTGGCGACGGCATTCACCATCTTCGCGCCGTCTTTTATGATTCCTCCCTGCTCTGCCCGTGTACCGACCATGAATCCCGCGACGTCCTGGAAAAACACCAGTGGGATTTTCTTCTGGTTGCAGTTCAATATAAACCGGGCTCCTTTGTCGGCGCTTTCGCTATAGATTACTCCCCCGACCTGCATTTCTCCTTTTTTGGTCTTTGTCACCAGCCGCTGATTCGCGACGATCCCGACGGCCCAGCCGTCGATGCGCGCGTACGCAGTGATGATCGTCTTGCCGTAGCTTGCTTTGTATTCATCCAGCTCGCTGTTGTCGACAATCCGCGCGAGGATCTGATGCATGTCGTACGGTTTGGCGCGGTCAGGCGGCATGATTCCATAAATATCGGTTGGCGGAAAGAGCGGGGGCTTTGACGCAATCCGGTCGAAGCCTGCCTTCTCGTTCGCTCCAAGCTTGCTGATGATGCTCCGTATCGTCTCGAGGCACACTTCGTCGTTCGGCATTTTATAATCTGTGACGCCGCTAATTTCGGAGTGCATCTCCGCGCCGCCAAGCTTCTCACTATCGGCATCTTCTCCGATAGCTGCCTTCACAAGGAACGGCCCGGCAAGAAATACACTTCCCGTTTTGTCGACGATCATTGCTTCGTCGCTCATGATCGGCAAATACGCTCCCCCTGCCACACACGGCCCCATAATTGCCGCGATCTGCGTGATTCCCATAGAAGACATAACCGCATTGTTGCGAAATATTCTCCCGAAGTGCTCTTTGTCCGGAAAAATCTCGCTTTGGAGAGGGAGAAATACCCCCGCGGAATCGACAAGATAGACGATCGGCAGCCGATTCTCCATGGAGATTTCCTGGGCACGCAGATTCTTCTTGCAGGTAATGGGAAACCACGCGCCCGCCTTGACCGTGGCATCGTTCGCCACGATGACGACGTCGCGATGATGAATCTTTCCTATTCCGAATACCGTTCCGGACGATGGCGCTCCTCCGTACTCCTCGTACATACCGTGCGCGGCGAACATCCCGATCTCGATGAAGCGTGATTCAGGATCGATGAGCTTTGCGATGCGTTCGCGCGCAGTGAGTTTTCCCCGCTTGTGCTGCTTCTCGATCGAAGCAGCGCCCCCACCAACCTTTACCGCCTCGCCTTTGGCTGCGAGAATGCGGATCGTGTTCTTGAATGCGTCTTCGTACTTTGAAAAATTACTTTCTTTGGTGATATCGGAACCGATAGAGGCCATGCGGGAACGTTTGTTAATCCTTGAGCAGTTTTTTTCCTGTTTGTTTCATATATAACGCGTACACCATATCCTTCGCCTCCGCGTTTTGCGGATTCATCGAGTACGCCTGCATCGCGTACGAGAGAGCATTCTTGTCATCGCCGCTACGCGAGATCGCCCGGGCGAACTTTACGAGCAAAGCATCCTGGGACATCCTGTCGGTAGCACCGTACTGCTCGCGGATTTCAAGAGCTTTGCGATATTCATCGACAGCCTGCGGCGAATTTCCAGTGCCCACATACATGTCGCCAAGCAAGACATGGTAGCGGTCCACAGTATCTCCCGCCATATCGATGCACTTATGCAGTATCTCCTCGGGCTCACGAATGGCAGCCGGCGTGAGCGAGGTTTGCGAACCCTGCAGCGCCTGATATTTCTCCCAGGCGTACGCCGAAACGATCTTCGCATCATTCGGCCGAAGCTTCGCGAGTTTCTCCAAATGCATCAGCTGCACATCGCGCTTCCCCATCTTCCGTTCAACGCTTGCGGTAAGCTGAAGAATATCGATATCGTCCGGGTACTTTTCAAGATACTTCAACAAAAACGAATATCCAACGGCAAGATTTCCGCCGTCTCCGATTGCGTGGAGAGCTCCGACAGAACGAACTTCTTCATCGGTCAACCCAAATTGGCGCTGGTATTGCAGGAGGAGGAGCTCCGATTTGCCGCTGTTTTGTATCAGCCGTTCATCGGCGGCGATAAGGTCTACGACAGGCTTGTTGACAAAAAATGACCGGGGGGCGCGATATTCCAGGAGCGGCAGGTCTTCTGAGTTAATATCTCCGAATCCCGCATAGTCTCCGCTGTTTCGGGATGATACCATTTGCAATGAGAGTAGCGCGGGGACATTGGTGATGTTGATCCTGTAAAGATCCCGCTTCACCGTCTCGATTTCGAAGCGCGCCTTCATCGCCTGGGCGTTCAGAGCTATGGGCTGGTTCGAGCCGACGAGAATAACATCGTTGCTGTAGGATTGCCAGACTGAGACGTTCGCAAACGATCCGCGGAACGTCCTCAGCACGAGCCTGATCGTTTCATCGTCCATCTCATACAGATGGAACCACTGCACCATCATTCCTCCGGGATTCAGGCGGTCCTTGCATCGCGCAAAAAATTCATTCGTGAAAAGATTGCCGACACCTGCAATCCACGGATTCGTCGGTTCACTCACGATGACGTCGTACGTCCTGTCGGTGAGCTTCAAATACGAAAGCGCGTCATCGACGTGCAGCCGCGTGCGCGGGTCGCTCAGAGGGCGATAGTTGACGTCTTCAAACTGGTGCGACGCCTCAACGACTTCGGGCAACAGCTCGACGCAGTCCGCGGAACGGATCTTATGAGTAAGAGCGCTGCCGAGGGTCACGCCGCTTCCCAATCCAACAACAAGAACGTCCTGCGGATTCGGGTGCAGCATCATCGGAAGTTGCGCGATCAGCTCCTGGGTCGGCAGGTCGCCTGCGGACGAAGCATCCGGCTTGCCGTTGACAAATAATACTCTTTGACGGCCCACGAAGTACGGTCCGTCGAGGACTGCGACTGTGGCCGATGCGCCTTCTTTATAGAACAGCGTTTTATTGTCGCCGTTCATGTTGGCGAATGCCTCAAAGCTCTCCGGAGGAGTGATGTTTCTGTTGATCTGGCGGAATACGCCCGACAGCATGATGAGCTTGTTCCATTCCGAACCGGATAACACCGAAAGAACGGCGGTCAACGCCAACGCGGATACGAGCACGGTCTTCTTCAATGCGATTTCGTTCGCATCGACCATGGTCACGATGAAGGCGCCGGCAATATTGAACACAATACCGATTTCGATGGTATGCTTCAGGCCGACGAGAGGGATTAAAATTAATCCTGCCCCGAGCGCTCCGATCACTGTGCCGAGAGTATTGATCGAAAAAATATTTCCGACCGTTTTTCCAAGGATCGATATCTGGCTTGACGCG
>DATJGD010000075.1:0-29306 GCA_035495255.1 Bacteroidota bacterium
CCGCCGCGGGCCAGGGGGGAGGGCTCGTGCTCGCGAAAATGGCGTTCCGCGACGGGAATGTCAACGGGTTTGTAGCTACCATGGTTCGGGTACTTGCGTCACTTCTCGTACTCGTTCCTGCCACCTTCTTCCTTCGTAAGTTGAAGAATCCTGTCGTGGTCTTCCGCGAGGACACGCGGGCTTTTCTCTTAACGCTTCTCGGCTCGATCCTTGGCCCGTTTCTCGGGGTCGTGGGGAGCATTGTGGCAATCCAACATACCCGTATCGGCATTGCGGCAACGATCATGGCTACCACGCCTGTCCTTATGCTTCCATTGCTCCGGATAATCCATAAAGAGCACATCAGCCGCCGGGCATATGTCGGCGCGTTCATTGCGGTTGGGGGAGTGGCTCTTCTGTTCATGCGTTCTTCTTGAGGAAATCTTATGCGAACTAACCACGTCGTCACATTCGTCTTCCGGATTATCGCGATGTTTGCGTTTTCCTGTCTCCCAGTGCTCGCGCAAATGCCTGAGACGGACATTTTTGTTGGCCATGTTTCTCTGACAGACAATGGCTTCATCATCGATTCTCTTGTGAACATGACCCACCGTGACGGATACGATAATCAGCCCTATTTTCTCCCCGATGGAGAGAGCTTTCTGTTTACAGAGTATTTGACGAATCAATCGGACATTTACCGGTGCTATATCCGGACTGATTCGATTGTCCGCGTCACGGACACGCCGGAAAGCGAGTACTCTCCCACCATCATGCCGGATGGCAGATCGTTCTCCGTGGTTCGCGTTGAAAAAGATTCGACGCAGCGGTTATGGAAATTTCCCCTGCAGGGAGGAGCGCCGGAGCTTTTGCTCGAGAACGTGAAACCGGTGGGATATCAGGCATGGATCGACTCCGAAACGGTTGCACTTTTTGTGCTTGGCGATACGAACACCCTTCACATTGCGAACGTGCGGACGAAGGGAGATCAAAGATTGCCGGGGGAAATCGGCCGCTCTATCCACAAGGTCGTAAAAGGCCGGCTCGTCAGCTTCGTGGCGAAAGCCCTTCCAAACCAATGGTGGATTTCGACCATCGAACCGGGGGCTGACGCAGCCAACCGGATTGTCAGGACTCTTCCGGGAAGGGACTTGTTCGCATGGACTCCGGGCGGAGAAGTAGTGATGGGAGACAGCAGCAAGCTTTACAGCTGGAGACCAGGTTCAGATGTGGGCTGGAAACTGAACTCCGACTTGTCAAAATGGGGAATCGCGGAGGTGAGCCGGATTGCGTTCAGTCCGAAAGGGGACAGGATCGCGGTTGTCGGTATCATGGCACCGAAAAAATGATACAACAGGGTGGGGTGTAGCTTTATTACGAAGGCAATTTGAGTTTCTTTAAGAACGCGGCGATGCGCTCGTGCCATTATTTGAATTTCTTGTTCCGGCTGCGTATGTTATTAGAACTACATATTTCGTAAGCTGCAGTGGAACGCAGCCCTCAACTTAACAATGGAGAATGCATGACACAACCGGCACCTGTTTCTGAAAAATTTCAAGGTAACACATCTGTTTCCATTACGGTCAAAGATGTTCACAAAAGCGCGTCATGGTACCGTGACGTGGTAGGCTTTGGTATTGAACGCACCATGGAACGGGATGGAAAATTGCGCACGGTATATCTCAAGGCAGGTGGCGTGAGCATCGGGCTGAACCAGGACGATGGCGCAAAAGGATGGGACCGGATCAAGGGGCTTGGGTTCTCCATCAATGTATGGACCAACGATGATGTCGACGCCATTGCGAATCGTATCAAGGCGGGGGGCAGTAAGCTCATTGCGGACCCGGTTGATGCACCATGGGGCGCGCGTTTCTTCTCCGTCATGGACCCCGACGGGTACAAGGTTTCCTTCCTGAAATCCCTGGCACAGTCTAAGTAGCGAGTGTCGGGAGCGCTGTCAGAGAATGATGGCGCTCCCGCTTCTGCAACGCCTCCTTCAAGGCCTTCCGTAAACAATTCCCCCTCTCATGCCCTCCGGCTGGGTAGCGGATTGACGTACATTCCTTTTCTTCCGTAGATCGTTTCATCTGAATTTCACTTGACTTTGCGGTTTCGTTTGTTTATATTAAATCGTACAAACCGAATATATCAAATATATCGCACAAGATGCTATTCCCATGAAAACCCTGCTTTCCACACGTGAAGTTTCCGCGCTTATGAACGTCACCGAAACGACGATCAAGCGGTGGGCTGACGCGGATGAACTTCCCTGCGTCAGGACATTGGGGGGGCATCGGAAGTTCACAATGAATGATGTCATGAAATTTGCCGAGATCCACTCATACCCTCTCACAGGAGTGTTAACGCCGAATGTGGACGCAGGCGATCGTGACACGCTCGAATTCAGCGTTCAGACAAGAAACTATCGAAAGGCATCTGAACTATTACTGGACGAGGCGCTCCGTGGGGAGGGGGAGCGTCTCATTCAGCTGCTTTCGTATTTTCTGAAGCACGGAATACCCGTCAGCACCGCTGCCGATGAGATCATCCGGCCTGCGATGGTGGAAATCGGGGAGTTGTGGAAATCCGGCAAACTTGAGGTCAACGAGGAACATCTCGCTTCGCACGCGCTGCTCGAGGCAATCATCAGGCTGAGCCCCGAACTGCACCGGAAGCCGTCGAATAATCTCACCGCGGTTTGCGCTTGCGCGGAAGGGGAACATCATGAGATTGGATTACGGCTCCTTGCGTACGTCCTGGAGAGCCAGGGATGGACAGTGAAATATCTTGGAGTCAACACGCCGTTCGATACCCTGCGGGCCTATCTCAAAGTGGCAAAACCCGACCTGGTTTGTCTTTCGTATACGCTTTCCTTGCCTGACAAAAAATTTATCGAACAGGTCCGGTCCGTCGGCAGACTGGCACACTCGCTTGACGCAGCCTTCATGGTTGGCGGATTTTTTGCCGGAAAGTTTACACCCGGCGACTTCCTTTGCGAACATATTTCGTCATCCGCGAGCGACACGGTTTCATACCTGCGGGATAGATTCCAGTTGAAGCCCGGGCCGAAGCCGAAGAAGCCGGCCGAAGCGGAGCCTGCGTGAGTCCGAAGTCAGCCATATATGATACCCTGATTGTCTGGATCCGCCGGGAACTCAGGATTCATGATCATCTTGCTCTTAGGGCTGCAGCCAGCGACGCGAAATCCATCGTCCCTCTGTTCATACTTGAAGATCAGTTGGAACATGCTGCTCCCGGACGGAAAGAGGTCATTGTCAACAGTTTGGAAGAACTGCGCAACGCGTTTCGACGAAAAGGGGGAGAGCTCTTCATTCGTGCAGGTGAACCGCATGCCGTGTTGCACAAACTTCTGACGGAAAGCGGCGCAAACGGAGTCTACCTCACGAGGGAGTTTGATCCCGAATTGCGCTCCCGTGACCTCAAGATTCGTTCCTCCGTTGAGGGAATCGGTAAAAGTTGGAAGGAGTTTAATGATCACGTCCTTTTCGATGTGCAGGAAATTCTCACGAAGTCGGAACGGAGGCCATTCACAGTCTTCAGTGCATATCAACGCGCGTGGAAGGAAAAAGAACAGCACATCCCGCCCCCTCTTCCCGCGATAAAAGAATTTCATACACCCCGGTTGCCGGCGGGTGAAATTCCGCAGCTCCGGGGCAATCGCAGAGCTGCCGGTTCATTGGACGTCACTGGCGGTGAGTCCAACGGCTTCAACGTGCTCGGGAATTTCCTGCGCAAGAGTGTCGGTATATATCAGGAACGACGGGATTTCCCGGCAGTCCATGGGACATCCCGGCTTTCCCATCACCTTTCTGCCGGAACATTGAGTATCCGGACCGTGTACCACCGGCTCAGGCAGGAATCGGCCTCCCGCCGCGGCCGGGAAAAATTGGGAGTGGATGGATTTCTCAGCGAATTGATCTGGAGAGAGTTCTATTACCAGATACTTGCAAATTTCCCGCATGTGGTGCATTGCTCGTTCAACTCTAAGTATGATGACCTGGAATGGTCTTCGAACGATGAGCATTTCGAACGGTGGTCGAAGGGTCTCACCGGCGTTCCGATAGTTGATGCGTCGATGCGGCAGCTGAATACGACCGGCTGGATGCATAATCGCGGAAGAATGATCGTCGCAAATTTCCTGACGAAGGATTTGCACATCGACTGGAGAAGGGGAGAGGCGTACTTCATGAAGCACCTTGTCGACGGAGATCTCGCTCTTAACAACGGCGGATGGCAATGGTGCGCCGGTACCGGAAACGATGCCCAACCCTGGTTTCGAATCTTCAATCCGGTGCTGCAATCCAAAAAATTCGATCCTAAGGGAGAATTTATCCGAAGGTATGTCCCGGAGCTGGAACATGTTCCGGACAAGTATATTCATGATCCGTGGCTGATGCCGGCCTCCTTTCAGAAGCAATCGGGCTGTCAAGTAGGGAAGACGTACCCGAAGCCGGTCGTGGATCACGACGTGGAACGGAAGCGGGCGCTGGCATTGTATGCCGGAGTCAGTAAATTGCAACAAGCAATCAGAACATGAAGACCATTATCATCCTCGCGGGAGTTCTCGTCCTCATCATTGTCGTATTCCGGTTTCTCGCCGGGTCGGCGAAGCCAAAGAACGCGAAAAGCCTTCGATCCATTTACGATCTTACGGTGACATTGATCAACGGAAAACAAAAATCGATGAAGGATTTCAAAGGGAAAAAGCTCTTGATCGTGAATGTCGCTTCCCAGTGCGGATTCACGCCGCAATATGAGGAGCTGGAAAAACTGGTGAAGGAACATGGCGATAAACTGGAAGTTCTCGGCGTGCCTTCGAATGATTTTATGGGACAGGAACCGGGATCGAACGAAGCGATCAGCAAGTTCTGCAAGGAAAAGTACGGAGTGACATTCTGGCTTTCCGAGAAGGTGCCGGTTACGGGAAAGGAACAATCACCGCTCTTTCAGTGGTTGTCGGACAAAGATTTGAACGGATGGAACGACGGTTCGCCGAGGTGGAACTTCACCAAGTATCTCATCGACGAAACCGGGGAGCTCACCAATGTGTTTCCATCGACGGTGCGTCCCCTGAGTAATGATATTGTAAACCAGTTGTAAGACTAACGCAGGATTCAGGCAATGAAAACGTTTTCACTCAAAACACAAGAAGTAGTGCCGGTACCGCTGGAGGAAGTGTTTGCGTTCTTTTCGAATCCGGAAAATCTACGGGAACTTACGCCAGTGAACCTCGGATTTAGTATTCTTACACCCGGAAACATCGTCATGGCATGCGGAGCCGTAATCGACTATCGGATCAGGGTAGGCGGATTCCCGGTGCGGTGGAGAACAGTGATTTCCGAATATGATCCGCCGCGGAGGTTCGTCGATGTCCAGGGACGCGGTCCGTATTCCTATTGGAAGCATACTCACACGTTTACCGCGCTGCCTGAGGGGACGTTGATCGAAGATGATGTTGAATATGCCCTGCCCCTGGGTATCTTTGGGCAAATCGTGCGCCATCTTTTTGTGCGGCGCCAGCTTGAAAAGATATTCTCGTTCCGGTCTCAGACAATTCATCGTCTCTTCTCAGGTAAGGTCGTCTCATCACGGACGAAGATTCCGGCAGGTTCAGAAGCATGAAAAATTCATTTATGATATCGGTGCTCATTCTTGTACTCTCCGCACATTTCCAGATGCTTCGATCACAGGAACAGCCACGGAGCGAGTTGAAGGTTGTACGATCAGTCGATCTGGCGAAATATGCCGGCACGTGGTACGAGATCGCGCGTCTGCCAAACAAATACCAGGAGGAATGCGCCTGTAACGTGACGGCGACATATACTGTCCTGGATGACGGTGAAATCAAGGTGCTCAACACGTGCGTAAGAGTGGACGGGGATACTGCGAAAGCCGAGGGACGCGCGCGGCGCGCAAGTGAAGAAGAACCAGCTACCAAACTCAAAGTGCGCTTCGCCCCCGGATTCTTATCGTTCCTTCCGTTCGTGTGGGGCGATTATTGGATTATTGATCTTGCTTCCGATTACAGCTACGCGGTGATCGGAGAACCCGATCGCCGGTACCTATGGATTCTTGCGCGTACACCCGCGCTTGAAGAAGCGACATTGAAGCAGATTCTGGAGAGGGTCGCAGCACAGGCGTACGATCTGAAAAAGTTAATCAGGACCAAACAAGTCGCTCCTACGTCAGATTCTCACTGAGTAGGCAGTGAAACAACACTCGTTACATTCCATTCCTCTCCGCGTCGGGATCAGCAGTTGTTTGCTGGGCACAATGGTGCGTTTCGACGGCGGACATAAAAAAGACCGGTATCTTACCGATGTCCTGGGAGAGTACGTTGAATGGGTCCCCGTCTGCCCTGAACTCGAAGCCGGGATGGGGGTGCCGCGGGAATCTGTGCGGCTTACCGGTTCACCCGAATCTCCTCGCATGACCGGTACCAAATCTGCCGCCGACTGGACGGGACCCATGAATGAATTTTCCAAGAACAGAGTGAGGCAATTGGAGTCTCTGCATCTCAGCGGGTTTATCTTTAAAAGCGATTCACCAAGCTGCGGCATGGAACGCGTCAAAGTTTACGGCAGTTCAGGCATGGCGGCAAGAAACGGCAGGGGATTGTTCGCCGGGGCATTCATGAAGCATTTTCCCCTCATTCCCGTTGAAGAGGAAGGACGATTGAATGACGCAAAGCTCCGCGATAATTTCATCGTGAGAATGTTTGCGTACCACCGCCTTCAGCAGTTGATCCGGAGGGGATTTACGAGAGGTGATTTGGTGACATTCCACTCATCAGAAAAATATCTTCTCCTGGCGCACAGCCCGAAACATTATCAGATACTGGGGAAGCTTGTCGCCGACGCGAAGAGCCATACGGCTGCGGCACTCAGAGACCGGTATGCCGGATTGTTCATGGAGGCATTGGCTGTAAAATCCACCGTCAAGAAGAATGTCAACGTGCTGCAGCACATTCTTGGATTTCTTCGTGATCACCTGAATTCCGCCGAAAAGGAAAACGTTCTGTGTGTCATCGATGATTACGCAAAAGAGCTTGTTCCGCTCGTGGTGCCTCTCACCCTGATCCAGCACTTCGTGAGCCTGTACAATGTCCCGTATATACGGGAACAACTGTATTTGAAACCTCACCCGAAAGAATTAATGTTAAGAAACCATGTGTAGTCGCGTCCCTATGACGGGTTTTCGTAGAGCCCGATGAAATTACCTGCAGGATCACTAAATCTTGCGGTGATGTCCGGTGCGTCCGCGCCGATTGGCTGGACAATCCTGCCGCCTTGGTAATGATCTTTTCAATTGTTGCGGCGACACTCTCAACCATGACATACAGGAGCAATCCGACCTCCTTCATTGGTGTACGATGAAGGACCCACGTGCCGCTCACTTCGCCCACCGCGTCGTCGAAAGCAACTGATCCATCTTTTCGCGTCCGTAAGTTCCATCCGAACACACCAAGAGCAAATAGTGCCGAAAGCGTCGACATTGAGGCGTCCCAGACTGGGCGTTTACTCAATGAGCATTCCTTCAAGTGTAATGCATGAACCATACTACGAAATTCTTGTATCATCGGCCGACATGAAATTAACAGGCACAATGCGTATATTATTCCCCCAGTTTTCTATTCTTAGGAGATAGGCTTTATAATTCGTTGGGCTGCAGTATTCGTATTTTTGGCAGCAACCCTGGCATTCTCGCAATCAGCCTGGCAGCATATTGGCGTGAACGATGGCCTCGCACAGGGCTTTGTCGGCGCAATGCTGCAGGACAGCCGCGGCTTTCTCTGGTTCGGGACGAAAGACGGTCTGAGCCGCTACGACGGATACACCTTTAAGAACTATCGCCCTGATCCCACCGATTCCACAACGATCACTCCCGATCTTGTCTATGCTCTTCATGAATGTAGATCAGGTTTGATCTGGGTGGGCTTCTACAGCGGTAAGATCGATCTCCTCGACCGCTCGACGGAGCAATTTGTTCACCTCCGGCAAGTTGATCCAAATCCGGCCGAGGACACTCACCTTTATTCTATCTCAGAGGACACCGCCGGCGTGCACTGGGTGGGACGCGCCGATGGCGTTTACCGGATCCAAAAAGAGGGGCCCTCGAACGAAAACCTGGCAGGAGGTTTTCAAATTACGCGGAAAGACGAATTTAGAGCCAAGCCGGGACTTCAGGTATCCCCTGTGGTAACATTCGCCGATCGCTCCGGGGGTGTCTGGATCTGGAGTAACGGAGAAATGCATGTTCTCAACCGTACGCTTGGCCCTCCTCCGCGCATCGAATCCGGTTCACACGAACTCAGGCTGACCAGAAATGGGATCCTTGGGAGTCCGGATGGCAAGATCTTTTTCTTTCCGTATGATATCGCCTCCGTTTATAATTATTATTATTCCATCGATCCTCATACCGGAAGCACCGCCAAGCTTCCTTTGCCGGAGCACTTTGCACGGGCGGCCCTGCTGACCTCAATCGGGGATCGGTCCGGGAATGTGTTCCTGAGCTACGGCGATTCGATTCTTAGCTTTAATATGCGTTCACCGGAGAAGACGAAGATCGTGAAATCTCCCAATGTGCTTTCTCTGAACGCCGGGCTCGTCGACAGCAGCGGCGTCCTATGGCTCGGTTCTACGGGGCTCGGCGTGGACAAATTCAATCCCGCAATTGAACATTTTGGGACGATTTCCGGGATAAACCTGGACCGGTTCCTCAACGCGACCATGGCGAAGATCGGATTTCCCCGGCGGGGGGGAATTAATTTTGATGCAACGCCGTATGCGGATATCTACGACTGCCTGGTCTTCAGCGACCACACGGGGAGAAAATGGTATCCCTGGGCCCCGACCGACTACGGGAAATTTGGATACGGATATTACTCCGATGTGTCCTTCTATGATCCTGCGACCGCCGGGGTGAAAAGCTTCCATCGAGTCCCGGAAGCAACGCTCACGCCGGGTACATTTCCTCTATCAAAGCCATTGAAAATGCTTGAGGACAAGAACGGGACCCCGTGGCTGCTGGGCTCCTGGGTTTTAAGCTCCTTCGATTCCGGCAGCCGTTCGTTTAAACATTATGAGATCATCGACGGAGAACTTCGGCCAAAACAGTTGTCTCAGATGATGAACCAGGATGAGTTCAGGATCACCGCGTCGCGCAAAGATCGTGACGGTACGTTCTGGCTCTGCGTTTTTCCCCAGGGACTCTTTCGGTTCGATCCCGTCGGGCTAAAGCTCGAGCGGTTCTCGAACATCCCCGCCGACACTACCTCCCTCAGCAACAACAGCGTGCTCTCGATGGCAGAAGATCCAACCGAACCTGATCGTTATCTCTGGATTGGCACGGACGGGGGCGGTTTGAACAAATTTGATAAAACGACCGGTAGGTCCAGCAGGCTGAGTACGCGAGAAGGGCTGCCAAACAACGTTATCTATACCATCTTCCCCGATAAGAAGGGAAATTTCTGGATGAGCACAAATAATGGATTGTGCTCGATGAATCCGAAGACGATGGCATTCCATTACTACGACATTCACGATGGATTGCAGGGGATGGAGTTCAATCGCGAGAATAACTTCCAGACTTCTGACGGACGCATCTATCTTGAGGGAACAGGCGGGATGAATGTCTTCTATCCGGAAGAAATTGTGGAAAATTCTCATGTCCCTCCGATCGTTTTCACGGATTTGAAACTTCATGGAAACCCGGTTTCGTGGAAAGACAAGGATTCGCCCCTGAAGAAGAGCATCGTCGAGACGAAGGAGATCGTTCTCCCCTTTGAACAGAATATTTTGACGATTGAATTTGCCGCCCTCGACTTCGTCAACCCTGGCAGCAATCAGTATTCATACCGGCTTGAAGGATTCAGCGACGAATGGACGAAACCATCGAAAACGAATTCCGCGACATTCACCAATCTCAGCCCCGGGAAGTACACTCTACGCATACGCGGGAGCAACAACGACGGAATCTGGAATCAAACCGGCGCATCGATGCTGCTGACAATTTTACCCCCCTGGTATCGCACATGGTGGGCATATGCAGGATATGCCGGGCTCTTGCTGACTGGCCTCTATCTTTTCCGCCGATACGACTTGAACCGCATTGGGTTGAAAAACCAGCTGGAGATCACGGAGGTCAAAGCAAATCAGCTGAAGGAAGTAGACCAACTGAAGATGCAGTTCTTCCAGAACATAAGCCATGAATTCCGCACGCCGCTGACGCTGATTCTCGGACCGATAGAAAAACTGCTTGGGGCTTCGGTTCCTGAAGATACGCAGAAGCGCGAGCTCAGAATGATGCGCCGCAACGCCCAGCGGCTGCTCCGCCTCATTAATCAGCTCCTGGATCTCTCGAAGCTGGAAGCGGGGGGGATGAAGCTGCAGGCAAACAAGGGAAACATTGTCGCGTTCATCAAGGGGCTCGCCATGTCGTTCCACTCTCTCGCCGAACGAAAAGAGATCTTCCTGGATGTTCGGTCCAATAAGGAAGAGCTGGAAACGTACTTCGATAAAGAGAAAATGGAGAAAATCGTCGTCAACCTGCTCTCGAATGCGTTTAAATTCACGCCGGACCATGGGGAGGTCATTGTTTCAATCCAGAATAAGGATGGCGGGCCGGTGGAAATCTCCGTGCGTGACACCGGCATCGGCATTCCTCCTGAAAAACAGCAGCAAATCTTCAACCGGTTTTACCAGGTCGACAGCACAACGACCCGCCTTCAGGAGGGAACAGGGATCGGACTCGCGTTGGTGAAGGATCTCGTGAGCCTTCACCATGGAACCATCACCGTTGCCAGCGAGCCGGGGAAGGGAAGCGAATTCATCGTGAGTTTGCCTCTCGGCAAATCGCATTTACAACCTGAAGAAATTGTCGATTCCGAGCTTCCAACGGAACAGCGGTCGGAGCTTTCCGTAGCAGCCGGTCAGATTGGCGTGGATGGCAAGGAAGAGGCTCTTCATTTGCCGAAAGGTGACGACGAAGAGAACAAACCTCTGCTTCTTATTATTGAAGACAACACAGACGTCCGCGATTATGTCCGGTCGTACCTCGTCCCAACCTATAGCGTGCTTGAAGCCAAAGACGGGGCTGAAGGGGTTGATAAGGCGAAAGAGACGATACCAGACCTTATTATCTCCGACGTCATGATGCCGAAGATGGACGGCTACGAGGTCTGCAGCCGGCTTAAGCAGGATGAAAAAACCAGCCATGTGCCGATTATTTTGTTAACGGCAAAAGCAGCCAGGGAAGACAAGATCGGCGGTCTTGAGACCGGCGCCGACGATTATCTTATTAAACCTTTCGATTCGGCGGAACTTCTTGTCCGCGTCAAAAACCTCATCGAGTCCCGGCAAAAACTCCGGGAAAAGTTCGGTAAGGAGCTTGTCAGCCTGAGGCCGGGAGAGGTGAAAGTTGGCCCGTCTGAGCAGCCCTTCATTACGAAGGTCGTCAACGTAATGCAAAAGAATATCGGCGACGAAAAGTTCGGCGTGGAAGAGCTTGCCTACGCTGTCGGTCTCAGTTCGAAGCAGCTCCAGCGGAAACTTAAGGGGCTAGCCGACACCACGGCAAACGATTTCATCCGTTCGTTCCGGCTTCATAGGGCGATGGATCTCCTGGTGAGTGATTCCTCCTCAAACATCTCTGAGATCGCCTACTCTGTCGGTTTCAGCAGTCCCGCCTATTTCACCAAATGCTTCCAGGAACAGTTCGGCACCACACCGAGCGAGGCGAGGAAGCCGGCCTAGCCATACGTTTCGTTCGTGATCACTTAGCGGTAACACGGTTAGCCGCAAAGGGACGAAAAACGCATGATTCTGCAAGTTTTCTCCTGATGTCCCTATTTTGATAGCTTTTGTCCCTCCGGCGATAGTTACCCCCCCCTTCATTTTTGTTAATTAATCCCAACGCATAACTAACGACATTCGGGAAAGCTTCTCCGGACTTTTCGAGTGGATTAGTACCGGAGACGGCGGGTGGGTGACCGAAAGGCTGCCCCGATGCCGGAAGACAAATTGACAAATAACTACCACTCAAATCCACTCATATTCAAGGAGCACAGTAATGAAACACTTTTTCCTCGTTCTTCTCGCCGCAACCCTGCTGGCCTCGACTCTGGCAATCAGCGGTACCGGTTCCAAATCAGGGACAGATCAAAAGCCGGCAATCGCGGCACCCAAGGGGAGTTTGTCGATAACAACCATGGGTGTCCCACAATTCTTAAGCCACCAGGGCTATATCGCCGATAGCGTCGGCAATGGCGTTACGGGCTCTTTGCCGATGACCTTCAGGATGTTTGACGATTCTCTGGGGGGATCACTGGCGTTCACGCAGACATTTCCCGGAGTGTCGCTCGCCAAAGGAATATTCACCGTGAATCTGGATGTTTCCGGCGTCACGTTTAACAACCAGTACTGGTTGGAGACTGAGGTGAACGGACAGACCCTTGCGCCGCGGACACGGTTGACGAGCGCGCCATATTCGCTTGCCCCGTGGACGACATCGGGGACGGATGTCTATTATGATGGCGGGAACGTTGGCATCGGGACTTCTACTCCGACCGCGAAGCTCGAAGTGAGCGGAGGAGACGCAAAAATTAATTCTTTGACGATCGGGCATGGCAGTGGAAGCGGTACCCAGAACACCGCGGTCGGAAGCAACGCGCTGACGAATAACTCGTCAGGCGATTTTAACACTGCGGTAGGAGCGGATGCATTGCAGGCCAATTCAATCGGCTGGACAAATACCGCGAACGGCGCGGCGGCGCTCTTCCACAATACGAGTGGATCTAATAATACCGCGCTCGGCAATCAATCTCTCTTCAGCAACACCGGTGGGAATGGAAACACTGCTGTTGGCTATGCTGCTATGACGAATTCTACCGGCGGAACAAACAATACCGCAGTAGGATACCAGGCTGGGCAATATTCCACCGATGGACTGATTAATACCACCGTCATCGGAGCCAACTCCCGCGCCACCGCAAGCAACAGCGTCGTTCTTGGAAACGATAGCGCAAGAGTGGGTATCGGCACGACAGCGCCTTCCGCGAAGCTCGATGTAGTCGGTAGTGTGAAAATTGCCGATGGCACGCAGGGCGCCGGTAAAGTTCTTACCTCAAATGCAACCGGTTTAGCAAGCTGGGAATCGCCATCGGCGACTTCCGACAGCGCGCGCATTGCCGGTACAGTCGCCGATAACGCCATTACTTCTGCGAAGATCCTTGACGGGACGATCCAGCGGTCAGATGCCCAACCATCGTTCAAGGCACCCTATGCGGATACCGCTGATTTTGCCCGTTCCGTCGCACTGGGCGCCGATGGCTTTACCGACGATGGATCTATTGTACGGTTAACGACCGGTTCTGACAACGTTGGAATTGGCACAACGACCCCTACAAAGAAACTAGACGTTGTTGGAAGCGCGAGAGTTTCGGATACGCTCTTTGCAAGCAATGTGTCCAGCAACAGTCCGTTGCGGCTGCAGACGGCAGGCGCGACACGAATGTATTTCGATGACGTGACCGGCAATATCGGCGTAGGCACGACGACACCATCAAACTCTTTCCAGGTAGAGGGAACCAGCATGTTTAACGGGGCGACCGCGGTGGGTACTCCTGTGAGCGATTACTCACGGTCACTTACGATTGGAAGCGTGAATGGTTTTCCGGCGGCGAACATCTTTTTCGATGGGCATCATGCATACGATTGGCAAATTGACGTATATAACGGGCTCAACAATTTTGGAGATTTCACCTTGTCCCGCGTGAATCAGGATTATCCATTCATTATCCGCGGAACATCGAGCAACATCATCATGAACGCTAGCAGCGCCGGTAGAGTCGGAATCGGAACAAACACACCTGCAGCAAAACTGGATATCGCGGGGAACGTGAAGATAGCGGATGGGACACAGGGTTCGGGCAAGATTCTTACGTCGGACGCGAACGGTGTGGCAAGCTGGGGAACGGCCCCGGTCCCGTCCCAGTGGACAACGAACGGCTCGAACGTGTACTACACTTCCGGCAACGTCGGCATCGGAACGCCAATCCCGTCGGCAAAGCTCGATGTCAATGGCTCTCTCCGTTTCGTGTCACTGCTGGGGCAGGGAAGCACTGCGGCAGGGCTCAATGCGATCGCGAACGGGGCCACGAGTACAGCCGGCGGGAATTACTCCACTGTCGGCGGAGGAGTGAGTAACGATGCCAGCAATAGTTTTGCCACGATCGCCGGAGGAAGAAGCAACACCTCCAGCGGTAGTACCTCCACCGTTGGTGGGGGCGAATCAAACAGTGCAAGCTCCACGTATGCCACGGTTGGCGGGGGGGTCTCGAACACCGCGAGCGCAGGCTACAGCACCGTTCCGGGGGGCTATCATAACTCTGCAACCGGCCAATACTCCTTTGCCGCGGGGGCGAACGCGAAAGCCAATCATATGGGTTCATTTACCTGGTCCGATGCTCAACTCGGGGATTTCGTTTCGACCGGCAACAACCAGTTCCTCATCCGTGCCGCTGGCGGCGTCGGCATCGGGACGAACTCACCGGGAAGTGCGCTGAGCGTTGCAGGCAGTGCCGATTTCACCGGTGGGGTCTGGTCAAGCGCCATCCGCACCAAGAACGAAGCCGGGACGATGAGTTTCTATGATGTCGGCTTTTACGTCCCGCCCGCTGTTTCCACATTGCCGCAGCTCATCGTGGGTGGTCCGGGAGGATTTAATGCCGGAATCATTAACACCACACCTGTCTCAGACCGCAGACTGAAAGAAGACATTAATCCGATGCAGGATGAGGCGTTGAGCAGAATCATGTCCCTGAGACCTGTTTCCTTCCAGTTCAAACATATCGACGGGTTCGCCTACGAAAAGATGAATCCCGGAACTCAGGAAGGTTTCATTGCAGATGAATTGCAGTCGGTCATCCCGAGCGCTGTCAAGGGAGATAAGAATGCCGTTGCTGAAGACGGTAAAATCCAGCCCCAGACACTGAATCCTTTGCCAGTGATCGCTGTGCTGACCAAGGCAATCCAGGAGCAGCAGAAACAAATTGATGAGCTCAAAGCGTTGGTAAAATCCCTCGCGGCGCAAAAAAATGGCGCAGGGAATAAATCGATGGGAGAGTTGAAGTAACCCTTGCTCCCGGCCCTCTCCATAAAGAGGGCCCCGACGAAGTCGGAGACGGGAGGAGGGTCACAACAACAAGGACATGGCCATGAAAACATTTATTATCCATATCGTCTTACTATCGATGCTCTGTCTCAGCACGGCGTCGGCGCAGAAATATCATATCCTACAAACCATCACCGGAGCGGGAGGTGCTTCACACGCGACATCTTCCTGGTACGCGATGGATAATACGGTCGGCCAGTCTTCAACCGGACAGACCGCGTCGAGCGGATTTTCCATGGGATCGGGATTTTGGGAGGAGAGCGACGCACTGCAGAAGTTCTATGAAGGAACATACGCAGTAATGGAAGGATGGAACCTTATCTCCATGCCAAAGGAAGCCGCGGATTACCATAAGAGCGTGCTTTATCCGTCGGCCGCGGGGGATGCCTTCGCTTACAACGGTTCGTATGTTCCATCCGATGTCCTTCCACATGGAACAGGGTACTGGCTTAAATATGCAGGCGACCAGTTCATTACTCTCCCCGGTATTCTCCTGACGAACGATACGATCCACGTAAGGAAAGGGTGGAACATGATCGGCTCAATCGGCAGTGCCGTCAGTACCGGGTCGATCGTTGAAATTCCGGGAGGCATTGTTACATCAAGCTACTTCAGTTATGGCGGCGGGTACTCGGTTGCAGGCTCCGTTGATCCGGGTAAAGGATATTGGGTAAAAACGAATAGCGATGGAATGCTCGTCCTGAACGCGCCTCAGATGGCTTCGCCGTCGGCCGCCGCAGTTGCTTCAAGTCCGAATTCTTCTGACGGAATGAACACGCTGACGATAGAGACAAATGGGGAAAAATCCTATCATCAGCAATTACTGTTCGGTGCCGCGACTGTGAGCGGCAAAAATACCGAAAAGTACGATATGCCGCCGCGCGCGCCGGAAAGCAAACTCGATGTACGGTTTGCGACAAACAGGTACGGTGAACGGTTTACCGGGGAGACAAAGGAGCTTCCAATTACTATACAATCGAACGGAGTTCCCGTGACACTTTCTCTTACGGTGAAAGACCGAGCCGGTACCAGGTACATCTTGGTGGAACGGAAAAAGGATAAGGTTATAGAAGAGCATACCTTGGAGGAGGGAAAATCAGTCACCTTGACGCCGATCGAGGAGGAGAGCTTCGCTTTGCGCGCGGAACAGGTACCTCTGAAGTATACGCTCGAGCAGAACTATCCAAACCCGTTCAATCCAACGACGACGATCAGGTATGCGCTTCCTGCCGGCGGGCATGTCACGTTAAAAATTTATGACATCCTGGGACAGGAAATAACGACCCTTATCGACGGCGAACAAGGTGCCGGTTACCAGTCCGTCCTATGGAATGCCTCGAGCACTGCCAGCGGCGTCTATTTCTATCGTGTGACAGCGTCGGACCAATCGGGTAAAACCTCGTTCAGCGATGTCAGGAAAATGATGTTGGTGAAGTAGGGCGAAGTCAGCCTTGCGGGGGCGACAAGCCTCCGCAAGGTCTTTTTGTTTGCGGTCTCGTGATAGTGCAGAACGTGAGGAAGATAAAACTTATCTCCCGGGTGCCCTGTAATTCACGGTCTTCTTCGTCGCTTTATCCACGTCAGCGGGTGTCATCAGCACCGTCATCGTATTTGTTACCATTCCGGATGCATTGATCGCAAGAGCAAGTGCGGCGGCGGTGACGGTATCGGGCAATTCGATAATGGCGAACACATCGTATTCGCCGAACGCATAATAGAACGCCTCCACTTTTCCCCCGTGGCCCGCAACCATCTTCTCCACCGCTTTTTTCCGTTTGCTGCCACCCTCTTTCAGCAGCCCCTTTGTTCCATCAGCGGTATAGGAAGCTTTGATCAGAAATTTTCCCATTGTTACTCCTTATTAGTGTTGTGAATAGTAATGTTGAATTTCCACTATGTAAAGAAAACGGGATATTTCCAAACGATATCATTAGGGTTGAAACATTTGCCGGATGGACTCGTAACTGAAATCAGGTGCGGCAGGGATTTGAGGCGCAGCCGCGATCAATTCAACTTCTTTCTTTGTAGACCATGGTAAACATCCTCTTTCAGTATTCTCTCCGGGTAATCGTAGTAGCATCAATGGCAGGTTCACTGGCAATCGCACAGCATTTCCCGGCAGACTCAGTCCACTGGAACCTCTACGGAGGAGCAACGGTCGGCCTGTTTGCAGGGAGACAGGGGTTTTCCATCGCCAGCGGTGTGGCGGAACTGAAAGATGTTGAGATGCGCGATGGAATTTTGGATGCCGATGTTTTTACGAGCGGCAAACGGGCGTTCTTTGGATTTGATTTTCGTATCGATAGCGTAGACTACGAAGAAGTGTACCTCCGGAGTCATAAATCCGGTCTGCCCGATGCGATGCAATACACCCCCGTTCTCAGAACGGGAAGAAACTGGCAGCTTTTTAATGGGCCCGGTTTCACCGGGGCCGTGAATATTCCCATGAACACCTGGTTTCATCTCAGGCTTGTGGTGGCGGGAGCCGAGGCAAGATTGTACGTGGGTGATACAACGTCACCTTCGCTTGTGATGGATGATTTGAAGAGCGGAGTTCAAAAAGGGGGAGTCGCATTGTACACGCTGGCCGGACCGGTCTACTTTTCAAATTTCAGCATCAGATCAACACCGGATGTTCCATGGGTGAGACATTTGCCGCCGATGTCTCCGGGGGCCATAACCAAGTGGTCGCTGTCGCCTTCGTACGATGCGCTCTCGCACGATGTTGAACGCCCTTTGAGCAAGCAGGAAGCCGACACCATAAAATGGCAGGAGGTCGAGGTCGAACCCCCCGGGCTCGTTGCAGTCCAGCGATATCGTGACGCGCCGCATCCCAACGTTACATTTCAGAGCGATTTTTCAACGCGCCTTCAGCCTCAGCCCGGAACAAAAGTCGTCTACGCCCGGACGGAAATTGTCTCTGCGGGAGATGAGGTACGAAAGCTTTACATCGGCTACAGCGACGAAGTTACTGTATCTCTCAACGGTGAAGCGCTGTTCCGGGGCCGCAGCGCGCAGGGTTTCCGAGATCCGGGATTTCTCGGTATTGTTTACCCTGAGGATGACGCGGTGTATTTGCGATTGCACAAGGGAAAAAACGAGCTCATACTGGCCCTTTCAGAGTTGGGAGGAGGATGGGGGTTTATCTGCAGGTGGGATGAACCGGGAAAATAATTAAACCTCATTTTTCTTTTATCTTTTCTCCCTATATTGGTGAAATCGTCGCAGACTCTCTAGCTCACTACGGAGCGAATATTTTGCCGTAATTAATGGCTGGAGTTTGGAACATTCTCATCATTGCATGGAGCTTACAATGGCACGCTTCGTAGTTCTCATCGTAGTATTATTAGGCCTCGTGGGCATCGCCGCATCCCAGACATTTAAGGTTCAGAAATTCAGTATTGGCGGCGACGGAGGAACCGACTATCTTACGGCGGAACCGGGGACCGGACGCATATTTGTTTCGCGGAGTTCGCATGTTATGGTCGTCGACGGCAACAAGGGAACCGTGCTGGGCGACATTCCTGATATGCCTGGCAATCACGGCATATTGCTCGTCCCGAAATCGAACCACGGGTTCATAACATGCCGCGGCGATTCGACGGTTGGCGTGTTCGATCTCAAAACACTCGCCGTCGTAAAGAAAATCAAGATTCCGGCAGGGGGGCTCGACGGGATCATGTACGATGATTTCAGCGATCGCATTATCCTTACGAACCACAGCAAGCCGGGCACGGCAACCGCTATCGATCCCGCTTCAGGAGAAATCACCGGGCAAGCTGAGTTGGAAGACAACGCACCGGAAGGAGCCGCCAGCGACGGGAAAGGAAAGCTCTTCGTCAATAATGAGAGCAAGAATACGATTCAGGTGATTGACGCTAAGTCAATGAAAGTGCTGGCCTCATGGCCTCTTGATTCATGCGATGGCCCTACCGGTATTGCCTATGATCGTTCGACAGACCGGATCTTCACCGGCTGCGGCGGCAAGTCGGCGGTGGTAAACGCCACCACCGGCAAAATCGTATCCTGGATAAAAAACGGCGAGGGGGTGGACGCTCTTGGATGGGATCAGGATGAAAAATTGATCTATCTTCCTGCCGGCAGAGACAGCAATGTAACGGTAGTTCATGAAGATTCTCCCGATAGGTACAGCGTAGTCGGCACGGTGCCTACCGCAAGAGGCGCGAAGACGATTTCGGTCGATCCAATCAAACATGTGGCATACCTTTTTCAGCCCACGTACGGGGCTCCGCCTTCTGACGCCAAGCCCGATCAGAATGGACGCAGGCCGCGGGGGCCTGTTACGGGTGCATATTTGTATGTGATCTCACATTAGATTCACCTTCACACAGGTTCAGTTTCAGAAGGGAAATATCTGAAAACTCTTTTTGCTCTGTTGTTCTTTGCAGGCCTTCAACTACCTTCGAACGGGCAGATCCTGCCTGAGATCCGTGAATCCGTCCGCATTGGGAGGTCGACAATCGACAGCCTCAGTCGCCTGAGCGATGCCGCGCCGGCAGTTCAACGAGACATCATCGTCGAGTTCGCCGAGGAGCCGATGTTTCTTGCGAGAATAAGCCCTACCGGCATGCGCAAGGCTGTTTCGCCCGAGTCGTACCTCTCGCGACTTTCACAATTTTCGGCCGATATCGATGCATTGGCCAAATCCTCCGGTGTCTTCCCGTCGAGCCGGGTAACAGTCCGGCGCCAGTTTTACAGAGTTTTCTTCGGCGCAAGCGTGAACGCCCCTTCCTGGATGCTCCCCCTGATACAACGGCTATCGTATGTCAGGTCGATTCATGACGATCGTGAGGTGCATGTTTCCCTCGAGCCGGGGATCGAGCTTATCGGGGCCCCGGCAGTGTGGGCGATCTACTCGACGCAGGGTGACGGAGTGCGCGTCGGCATCATCGACACCGGCATCGACTACCTGCACCCGGCGCTGGGCGGAGGATTCGGGCCGGGCTTCAAAGTGGCGGGTGGATACGATGTTGTCAATAACGACGCCGATCCGATGGATGACAACGGCCATGGGACGCACGTTGCCGGGATCGTCGCGGCGAATACCGACAGCGTAAAAGGCGTCGCCCCTACGGCTACCCTCTACGCATTCAAGGCGCTTAACGCCGCAGGAACGGGTATGGACAGTGATGTTCTCGAAGCGATCGAACGGGCGGTCGATCCAGATCAGAACGGCGATGACACAGACAAGCTCGACATCGTGAACATGAGCCTCGGCACCAACGGAGGAAGCCCCACAGATCCGACGAGCATTGCAGTCGATAATGCGACCCGGCTGGGGATCGTATTTTGCGTCGCGGCAGGAAATTCCGGGGCAAGAACTCCGGTGCTGGGAAAAGAAGGCAACTATTTTTATGACGGATCCGCGACAATCGGCTCACCCGGTGCGGCGGAACTCGCAATCACGGTCGGCGCCTCCGTCCTCGAAGATACAGTTGCAAATTTTTCTTCGAAGGGACCGAACAGAGCTTCCTTCAGCATTAAGCCGGACGTTGTCGCTCCCGGCGTCAATATCAACTCGACCTTTCCCGGCTCGGCATACAAGGTGCTGAGCGGAACCTCGATGGCTACTCCGATGGTCACAGGCGTCGCAGCCCTGATTAAAAGCGTACACCCTTCGTGGGGCCCTGCCTCCATTAAATCCGCGATTGTCAACAAGGCGAAGGATCTTGGACGAAGCATCTTTGGGCAGGGAGGCGGCAGAGTGCAGGCGGTCAAGGCAGTTTCGGCGAGCACCCTGATCGTCCCTTCGACGCTAAGCTACGGTTTGGATGATCCTGCCGTATCGACATGGAGCAGTTCTGAAACGCTGTTTGTCAAAAACAAAAATGCTTCAGCTCAAACATACGGTACCGCAACAAGCGGAATCGCCGCCGGTATTTCCCTCGCCGTTTCTCCTTCATCGTTCCTGGTTCCTCCGGACGACTCTGCAATGGTCGTGGTCACTCTTTCGGTGAACAACACCCAGGTACCAATTGTCAACGAGGATATTCTCCGGTTTAGCGGGGCAGTTGTATTCAACGGAACGGCCGATACGGCGCGCGTGCCGTGGGCGTTTGTCCGCACGAACAGACTGGTGATCACCACGAGTGAGCCAAATGCCTTTTTTATCGGCTACTCGAACGCATCGTTCATCGCGAGCAATGCCGGCGCGATCGTGTTTACGAATCCGGCGCGCGCGGAGGTCTATGCCCCCGTCAAAGGTACGTACGAATTTTTTTCTGTATTCCGTAACCCGGCCGGCGCTTCGAAGATCGTCATCAACGAAGGTGTATCAATCAACAGCGACGCGGCGGCACTGTTTCTCGACGCGGCTCAGGCCGTCAACCCCCTCGTGTTTCACGGCGTCGATCACCATGGACTATCGCTCTCAGGATACCCGCTGCCGCAACGCTCACTCATTTCAACGCTTCCCAATTTCGGCGATTTCGTCACGACGCTGCGGGGCGGTTCCGATACGCTGTTCGTTTCGAATACGTCGAACAGCCATTCGTTCAAGCCGGTCGAGTTTCAGGTAGACCTCGCACAATCCAAAACATTCCACACGATCCAGTTCGATAGATTTACCGGGATGAGCGGTCCGAGAACGGCCGTTAATTCCCCTTCAAACTTTATTCAGCAGCATTTCAGGGTGAAGGTGGCGCCCGGAACTCTTTTTGCTGTGAACGCTACCCAGATTTGGTCGTATACGTTCAGCAACGGAACGGGCGGCTTCGGCGGGATAGGGAGCATGGTCGACACAGTTGCGGTCGCGGGGGGTGAGTACGCATTCACGGGGTATTTTGGAACGTCAACGCTCCCGAACGAGGATCTTGCTGCATTGTTCTACACGAGTTACTCAAACGCTTCAACTCTTCCGCTCGACTATGAAATGCCGTTTATCATGCCTTACCGGGACAGCATCGTTGCCTCGCCGAGGGAACTTGTGTCGCCGGCAGTTCCACGGTTCGAAAGCGGGGCGACGATGACGTTTGGAGGGTCTCCTTCGTATCTTTACGCGTTATGGTACAACAATTCATTCGGAACGAACACTCTGCATTTTCGAACGGTGTTCCGGGGGATGCTGCGGGAGACCCGCGACATTGACAACACGTACGGTACATACACGCTCTTCGACAAGAACGGAGCCGAGCTCTTCACGAAATCTCTGAATGAGCCGCGTTCGCCCCGGGAGCTCACCGCGGAAATGTACAAAGTTGTCATCCATTCGACCGGGTATTGGCTCCGCAACGCAAGGGGATCTCTCACGCTCGCATCGGAATTCAATCTGGGGGCCGGGTTTTCGGCAATCCCGCCGAGCGTGACGTCGTTTGTGCTGTTTGATTCGAGTCTTCATTCGACCGACAGCTTCGTCAAAGGGGGCCGCGGTAAGCTTCAATTTGCAGTCAATACGTTTGCGCCGGCCACAAGGATACCGATTTTTGATTCCACAAAAGCATGGTACAGAAAGCACGGAACGGCGGCATGGCAGCCTTTGCCCCTGACAAAAGTTGCCGAAATCGCAGATGCCGAAGGGCTGATCGTCGAGGGGGATCTGGCAGCGGCGACTGCCGAAGATTCCGTAGCGATTGATCTACGGATAGCTTCGAAGGATTCAAGCGGATTTTCTGTCGACCAAATAGTCGCGCCGGCCTTCGCGGTGGGAAACTGGGATACCGTCCTTACGGATGTTCGCCCCGGGGAAGAAGCTCCCGTGCGGTTCGTCCTCAACCAGAACTATCCGAACCCGTTCAACCCTGCGACAACAATTTCTTATGAACTATCCTCCTTTGCCCGCGTAAGCCTGAAAGTGTACGATGTGCTCGGCCGGGAACTTGCCACTCTGGTGAATGAAACCAAGGCGCGGGGAAGGTATTCCGTCCGGTGGAATGCGTCTGCGGTCGCAAGCGGCGTATATTATTATCGGCTTCAGGCCGGCTCTGCCACGTCAGTAAGAAAGATGTTATTGATCCGTTGAAGCAATCTCATCCGTGGGTAGAGCTGATTACGGCGGAATCCGAAGATTCACGATTTGTGCGCCACCGGAGAATAATCCGGTTTCCGCAGCTCACCAGATTGCAGAGATCTATGCATACCCGGGCTTGGTGATTGCCATCTTCCACAATTCTTCCCCGACTGTGTCGAGTATGCAATGTGTGCCTATGTCCTTGGATTGCATGTCGGCGTTGCAGAACATTTCTTTGCGCCCTTTGAATCTCTTCGACTGAATCTCTCGTGCGGCAATGACTCTCTGTCGAATCTTTTGAGATGATTCGCTTTCCATTTTGCTGCAAAGTTCCTTGTAATTCACAGCGGGTACTTCAATATGAAGATCGATCCGATCGAGGAGCGGGCCGCTGATCTTCGCCATGTATTTTTGGATCTGAAGCTGCGTGCAAGTGCACGCTTTTTGCGGGTCCGTCGAGTAGCCGCAGGGGCAGGGTTGCGTTGCATTTCTACGATGTCACGCTTTCTACGAAAAGCCTCTATCTGAGGCATATCCCAGAACGCTGCAAGCCTTCGGTGACCATCTAAAAAAAAACGGCTAGACCTGATGCTCTTTCAGAAGGATGTTGCTAGGGCTATAGGGGTAGATACCCTGACCGTCTGCAACCGGGTGAACAACCTAACGACCCCACGATTATATCTGTTGCTTAAAATATGCCACCTCCTGGGTTACAATCCGTTACAAGTCAGCCCAGCCACACTTGGGGAGAGGATCAAACAGTATAGAATTCAAAAGGGTCTGAGCCTGAGAAGGTTGGCAGAGGAATTGGGTGTCGATCCCGGGACGCTTGCACGATGGGAAAAAGGTCGATGCAAACCCAAAATGGTATTTAAGCTCCGGCTGGATGAAATGATAAATCGTGTACACCAGAACTGACAGTTGATAGGTATTTGTGCCTTGCTTATACAAATGCTATCTTCTCGTGTTCTTAATCTACGCACGATCGGGAGAACAAATGTCATACCAAACAATTAACAAACTTATTCTCATGGATCATCGGTTGGTCGCTATGAGAATGAATTCATATTGGATAGGAGTTATCAACTCACCCGACCTGGATGAAACGGTCCTCAATTAACAATAAAGCCAAGCCTGCTCTTGTACCGGATAAGACATTTGAGCGACGAGATTTTGCTGCGCTTATTGCAATACTAATCGGCTTTTTTGCCCATACGCAACACTTTCTGTTTATTCAAGACGACTCCTTTATCACGTTTCGCTACATCAGGAATTTTGTGGCAGGCAAAGGCTTGGTGTGGAATGTGGGTGAACGAGTAGAAGGATACACTTCCTTTCTGTGGACAATCTTACTTTCTGTTCCCGCGAAGCTCGGACTAGATCTTACCTCAGTGGCACAGAACTTCGGTCTTGCGACCGGTTTGGCAACAGTGTATCTGCTCTATCGTTTTTGTAAAGAGTTTAGAAAGCCAGATCAACCGTTTGGATTCACACTTATAGCGCCCATCCTTCTTGTTGCAAATAGCGCCGTGGCATACTGGACAATCAGTGGGATGGAGACCGCTCTCTTTTCTTTTCTCACGTTACTCGCCATTTGGTTGTATTTGAAGGAACGAGGCGAGTCGGGGCATGCTGCGTACATTCCTCTGGTGTTTGTGTTTTTGTCGCTCACTAGGCCGGAAGGCATCTTGTTATTTGCGGTAACGATTGTACATGCTGTTGTTGAAGTCTACAAGAACAAGATTATTCATCGTCAAAACCAGATTAAGCGAATTGCAGTCTGGATTGCTGTCTACATCCTATGCATCGGTGGCTACATGATTTGGAGACTTTCTTACTATGGCTACATGTTTCCAAACACGTTTTATGCGAAGGTCGGATTTTCACTCCAGTCCCTTGGTGCTGGTATTCGTTATTTTTATGAGTTTGCTGCCAATTACTTACTCTGGGGCGTTTTGATCGTTCCTCCGTTCATAATTTTGATGAAACGGAAGCTTTCACGTGAGATGATCTATCTCTCGCTTATTGTGTTATCATACATTAGTTCTACGATCTTGATCGGGGGTGATGTTTTACCAGCTTTTAGATTTTTTGTTCCCTTGGTCCCGCTTTTATATCTCTTGGTACAACAGAGCCTCTTCGAAGCCTATCGTGCAGTAAGAGAGAAAAAGTCAACGCTCAAAAATATTATTCTTATTGTTCCTCTTTTACTTGCTTACATTACCTATAGGATTCCGTATGACTACGTCCGTGCTTCGTGGGTGTTGGAGAAGGGATTAGTGTCGAAGATGACGGAAGTTGGGAAGTGGATTAATGCGAACTCCACCAGCACGACGATAGTTGCAGCATCGACAATAGGAGCCCTTGGCTATTATTCCGACGTGACAATGGTTGACATGCTTGGTCTAACCGATGAAGTAATAGCCCACGATCCTGAGAACATCGAGGGGCTTGAGAGCAGCTGGAAGGAACGACACTACAACGTTTCGTATGTACTCTCACGGCGACCCGATTGGATTTGCTTTTCCACCGGTATCAAGCCGAGCGCATTTGCTGAGCGAGGCCTGTTTACACAAGATGAATTTCTCCGGTGGTACTACCCATACCGCTTTCATCCCACCGGAGATTTCAACAAGGTTACAGAAATCTTCAAACGAAGTGACACACCGTTGTCCAAAGTACTGTCAGACGTTAGAGGTCCTGCACGTAACGCTTTCGTTAATCAGTTCTACGAAGGGACGAATCTCGCGGATAAACAGCCAGGTGAGGCAATTAGGCTATTTCAACAAGCAATGGAAACCAGTCCTGACAACTTTGGCTTGTTGTATGAATCCCTTGGAGATCTATATTGGGCACTGAACAAGCACAAGGATGCATACAAGTCCTACACGCGCGCGGTTCAAATTGATCCAAGACTGACCAGAAGTCAAATTGTACTTGGAATTCTAGCAAGGGACAACAAAGAATATGAAGTCGCCAAAACACATTTCGAACTGATTGTGAAGTATGATCCGCATTTTTCCCTTGGTTGGTCGCTCTTGGCAGATACTTACTTTTTAACTGGAGACGTTCAAAAGGCAAAAGAATACTATGAAAAAGCGTTACAAATTGCTCCAAATAATCTCTACGCCTCTTCGCACTTGCGACAAATTGGTAAAGGTAGATAGTCCATAAAGAAAACAAATCATTGCCAGTGTTCATCATCTTCTGAGCCTGCAATCATTGGCGGGTTTCCCACAAATTCCTATCCAAATTTCTGTACTGGATCGACTCACTGCTTGGCCGCCATTGTTTTTGGCGGGATGTGCTCGGAACAACGCACTCGTTTTGATGCATCATCCATTCCAGAGATTACGATCCAAGCTTCTATACTGTATTGCTTCGCTGATATGTTCCGACCTGATTTCGGACGAATTTGCAAGGTCGGCGATTGTTCGCGCAACTTTCAATATTCGATCGTATGCCCTCGCTGATAAACCAAGTTTCGTGATTGCCATTTTCAATAACTCTTCACCTGCCGCATCGAGTTTGCAATACGATTGCAGATCTTTCGATTGCATACCGGCGTTACAATACATTCCTTTTCTTCCGGCGAATCGTTTCAACTGAATTTCTCTCGCGAGGATTACTCTTTCCTTAATCCTTGGAGAACATTCCCCTGCTTCTTTACTCGCAAGTTCTCTGTACTTCACCGCCGGAACTTCGATGTGAAGATCAATACGGTCAAGTAACGGGCCGGATATCTTCGCCATGTACTTTTGAATTTGCATCGAATTGCATGCGCACTCCTTCGACGGATCGGTGAAATAGCCGCACGGGCATGGATTCATCGCGCACACAAGCATGAAATTCGCCGGGTAGTCGACGGACATTCGTGAGCGGCTGATCGTGACGTAACTTTCTTCCAATGGCTGGCGCAATACTTCAAGCACATTACGCGCGAATTCCGGCAGTTCATCCAGGAACAGCACGCCGTGATGCGACAGTGAGATTTCTCCCGGCCTGGGAACCATCCCACCCCCGACGAGCGCGCTGTCGGAGATTGTATGATGCGGTGATCGGAATGGCCGTGTCCTGACCAGAGCGGCATTGGAGGGCAGCAGGCCGGCGACCGAATGTATCTTCGTCGTCTCAATAGCCTCTTCGAGGGTGAGAGGAGGGAGGATTGTGGGCAGGCGCTTTGCCAGCATCGTTTTTCCCGAACCGGGAGGGCCGATCATGATGATATTGTGTCCTCCGGCAGCCGAGACCTCGAGCGCGCGCTTGACGTTTTCCTGCCCTTTCACCTCGTCGAAATCCAGGGGGCAAGGTGAGTTCGCAGAAAAGGCCTCCTGAATATCAATCTCATAGGGCTTCTGAAGGCGATATTTGCCGTCGAGGAAATCGACAGTCTCCATGAGCGTGGACATGGGGAAGACCTTCGCTCCCTCGACGATCGCAGCTTGGCGCGCATTTTCCCGGGGAAGGATGATTCCGACAATGCCGGCGTTCTTGGCTTCGAGCGCGATGGGAAGGGTGCCGCGGATGGGACGCAATGTGCCGTCGAGCGATAGTTCTCCCAGAAGCAGATAATCTTTTAGAACCTCACCTTTAATTTGTCCGGTGGCGGCGAGGACTCCGACGGCGATCGGTAAGTCGTAGGCTGACCCTTCTTTTTTGAAGTCGGCGGGGGCGAGGTTGACGGTAATCCTGGACCCTCCCGGATACCGGAATGCGGTGTTTTTTATCGCGGCGAAGACGCGGTCGCGGCTTTCCTTGACGGTCTTATCGGGCAACCCGACAACATTGAATGACGATGGAACTGCTCGCTCGATGTGTGTCTCGACATGGACAAGATAAGCCCTGATACCAATGGTTGCGCCGCTGACGGTGTGTGAAAACATACTTCCTCCCAGAAGTTCTCCCGCAGTATACAGAAGACAATGTCGAAGTGCAAATTTTGGCCTTTCTCATTAGATTGCAGGCCATCTAACAATCGATGTACCGCGCGCCCGCGGTCAAAAACAGAAATTCCTTCCTGAAATTAAACTTTTAGGATATTGAGGTGTTACACAGATGAGCAAGTCGTTAAATATGACAACGGGCCGGTAAATTTATCCATGTTTAGAGTTACTGTCGCTGTCACATGTCTTTTAGTATTGGTTCGTGGAGGTCTCCGCGCACAGGAGTTCGTCCTGGAAGACAATTTGACGGGCACGGAGAATGGTATCGTCGATTCGGTACAATCCGGCCAGGCATCGAATGTTCAACGACTACTGCCAGCCAATATCAGCTGGATGGAGAAGGGGCTTTGGGGAGAATTTGGCATCCTCAGGAAGATTGGGATTGCTTCCACTCTCACTCCCGAAACGCGAAAGAGTGAGCTGGCTCTTCGGCGCACGATGCTGACCGCCCATCAAATCGGTGGTTTTGTTACTCTCGGATTGTTAGGAGCGACTGTCTACTACGGACAGAGAACACTCGATGAAGGAGATCCTCGCGGTTTGCGCTCCATTCATTCGAATCTAGTGACGGCCTCTATTATTACCTATTCACTGACGGGATTGCTTGCCGTGCTCTCTCCACCCCCATTGATCCGAAGAGATGAAGTTAGCACAACGACGATACACAAGCTCCTTGCGTGGGTTCACTTTGCCGGCATGGTTGTAACTCCTATCATCGGCGCCTCTCTCCACAACAGTATGAGTTATGACCAATTAGTTCGCTTCCATCAGATTTCGGGGTATATCACTGCCAGCGCCCTTGCCGCGTCACTTATTGTCGTGACATTCTGAATCCGGCAGTATCATTGAAAAGCGGCTTCGTCATAGCGGCAGTACTCCTCTTCTTCCGTACCAATAGTGTTCCGCAGTCGAAAGTACTTCAGTCCATCACGGATAGCACCTCCGTGACATATACGCTTCATCACCCGCTGCACAAAATCGAGGCTACGAGTAAAGAGGCGACGATCAGTGCGGAGGTTGACACGGTGTCGAAGGAGATAAAAAGCGTAACCGCCAAAGTGGACGTCATGAGTTTCGACAGTGGAAATTCGAACCGGGATTCGCACGCAATGGAGGTCGTGGATGCACTCAGCTTCCCCGAAGTGTCATTTATAAGTACAGCGATAGATACCGCCGGAGACAGCATAAAGGTGACGGGTGCACTAACCTTTCACGGTGTCTCGAAG
>DATJGD010000076.1:0-10296 GCA_035495255.1 Bacteroidota bacterium
TTTTGTTGGGAAGCGCCTGCAGTTTCACCGCCGATAGTTCCGATGATCACATCGTCGCCTTCTTTGAGGCCATCCTCGAACACTTCCACATAACGGTTGTCGATCAGGACGTTCGTGATACTGATCATTTTTGGATTTCTGTTTTCGTCCAATATCCAGACATGAGACATTCGGCGCTGGTTATCTCCGGCTTCCTGGCCGCTCCATTGTCCCTGCCGGTTTCCGCCCATCTGTCCACCCTGGCCGTTGCGGAACCGCTCGCGCATCTCTCTTCGCTGCGTGCTGTCCATACCCTGCCATCTTCGGCGTGAGCTGTCTCCCGCCGCGGACTGCCACCCCTGCCGGTCTCCGCGTTGCTGCATACCTTGTCCCTGTCCTTGCTGACGGCCCGAGGAATCGCCAGCCGCGGATCTCTCTTCCCTGGCCTTATCGAGAACATCGGCAGGAGGCTGGAATCGCGTCGCGAGCACAGGCACGCGAAGCACGTTGTCCCTCTTATCGACGAGCACGGAAACTGTGGCCGTCATTCCGGGACGGAGCTTCATGTCGGGATTGGGGACTTGAATAATAACCGTGTACGTCACGACATTCTGAACGGTGATCGGCGAAAGCCTGACCTGCGAGACATTTCCGCGGAACTGTTCTTCCGGATAGGCATCGACTGAAAACGTTACCGACTGTCCCACTTTCAGCTGGCCGATATCGGCTTCGTCAACGCTCGCCTCGACCTGCATCTGCGAGAGATCGTTGGCGATTTCGAAGAGCTTTGGCGCCTGGAGGCTCGCCGCCACGGTCTGGCCGACGTCCACATCGCGGGAGATAACGACGCCGTCAATCGGCGCGCGGATGACGGCATACCGCAAATTCACCTTTGCCTGATCGAGCGCGGCTTCCGTTTGTTTCATCTGGGCCTTCGATCCCTCGTACGTCGCCGTAGCGGCATCGAGATCTGCCTGGGAGACGAGCTGTTTATCGGACAATAATTTTGTGCGCTCGTAATCCCGTTTTGCCTGGTTCAATTGCGCCTGGTTTCGTTCAAGATTCGCCTGCGCCTGATTTACCGCCGCGTACAGGAACGTGGAATCGATAATCGCGATAACCTGTCCCTTCTTTACTTCAGAGTTAAAATCGACAAAGATCTTCGCCAGCAGTCCTGAGACCTGGCTTCCCACCTGCACCGTCTGGACGGGATTGATCGTGCCGGTCGCACGGACGTTGACGACCACGCTTCCGCGCGAGGCTTTTTCGGTGCGGTATTTTATGTCCTTCCCGCCGGAATTCGAAAGCCAAAAATATCCGCCTGTCCCAAGCAGCAACACGACACCTATAATACTATAGAGATAAAGCTTCTTCATGCATTCTTCCTGGTAAATGTCTTATTCATAATTCATCTATCGGTTTTCTTCCGGCAAATCCATCTTCAATGCGATGCCAAAAACGGATGTCGTCTTCGCCGAATTTCCAGCAGAGATACACCTCTTGATTATTAGACCGAATATGGGGAAAATCGATTAAGCCGTCCTCCATACTTTTTATAATAATACCTTTGCGATGCAGATTTTGCGCAATTTTTACGAGTTTTTCAACTTCCGGGGGAAAAAATCTGTCGCCATTCGGCCCAGATCCCCCGAAGTACTGATGGCGGTATATGTCAAAACCGCGCGCGTCGAGCTTTTGTTTCAGCGAGACGATCTCCTGGACAAGTGATGAAATGCCGGTCAGCATCCGTTGGGCCTGTTCCACTGTAAAATGCTTATCATGCAGATACTGAGCCAAAGGAAATCTACACCTCGACCGAAAACTTTCCGTCTTTCATGATCATCTTCTCATCGAACCAGACTGTCGGCGATTTGACCAGGCCGTCGAGATGGCTTGCGACGCGGACAGTCCCGCCCATAGATTTGTTGTCGCCAAAAGCAACATGGATCGTCCCCATGACTTTTTCATCTTCCAGGATAAGCCCGGAAAGAATGGCCTTGTCGTTCGTCCCGATGCCGAACTCCGCGACATTCCGCGCGTCCCGGCCGTGCGGCTCCAGGAGCCCGGCAAATTGCTCTGCCTGGGGGCCGCCGTCGATCGTCGTTGCATATCCGTCCTTCACCATAATCCTGACAGGGTGGTTCAGCATACCGACCATCGCGATCGATCCATCGACGACGAGAATTCCGTTTGACTTGCCTTCGAGCGGCGCAAGATACGCTTCTCCCGTAGGAAGGTTTCCCGACTGTCCTTTTTCTCTAAACAATCCAGTGCTCGCGTGGGCTTTTCTTCCCTGTTTTGGCAACATGATATCAGTCCCTGCGGGCGCTTTCACCCGAATCACTTCTGTTGTATCTAACATTTCGCAGAGCTTGAACGTTCGTTCGGCAATCCGATGATAATCGGCGTTCATGCAGCGAATCATGATCTCCTCGGTAACGTTCGGGAGTGTCGCAATGCGCACGCCTTTCGCGCTCGCTGCCCTGCGCGAGTCGGTGTGGGTCAACGACTTCGAGGTGGGACAGACGACGACGTCGAACATTTTCATGAGCTCGGCGACCTCCGCGGGGGGCTCTTCACCGTTCGTCTTCCGCGGAAGGATTTCGACGAAGACGACCTCAGTTGTCAGTTCCTTCGCGGCTTCCCAAAGCGCTGTGCCTATCGGCCGGAGAGGCGCATCGGTGACGACAAGGATTTTCTCCCCGGGCTGCACTCCCATGCAGTCCCGGAGCGCGATCATGGAGGCGTCACGCAGTTTTGGATTCATAGTCTATTTGTTTTTCTCTTCACCGGTATCGTCAATGTCGCACAGCACCGATTCCATATCGTTAAAGACAATTTTTTCCGGCTTCAGAGGCATCAGCGGAAGATCGACCTGCGTGTGCGGGCCTTTGACAATAACGCGCACCCGGGCGAACCGTTTGTCCCCAAAGTCGACGTAAAGAGGAACCGGCATCTGGAAATCGTCCGGCACGTTGGATTGGTCGACCGTGCAGGTGACTTTGAATTTGTCGCCCGGCTGTTCGGCGACGCGGTATGAAAATTTATATTTGGGAATATGCGTGTCGTAGATCCACTGCCTGAAAAACCATCCCATATCGATTCCCATTTCCGCTTCCACGGCACGCTGAAAATCTGTGGTCGAGGCGGATGAGCCGGCATACGTCGAATAGAATTTTCGCATGATGTTCTGGAACCTGTCCTCATTCATTGTTTTCAGATCAATGAGGATCATGCGAAGCATATGCAGCGCCCACGCCCCCTTTTTATATACGATGAGGTCGTAATCCCCCGAGGTCTTCGTACTTTGAGTCCTGTATCCCAGCCAGACCGGGCCGGCTTCCTGGCCGCTGCCAAAGAGGAACTTTCTATTTGAAAATATCGCGTCCTTCCACTTTTTCAACTGGTCAAAAAACTTATCATTGTTGTGAAGTCTCTCCTGCATATACCAAAGCGCCGAATACTCGGAGAATGCTTCGCTCAGCCATTGGTCGTGGTAGGTCTTGAAGCCTACTCCGATCCCCCACCACTGGTGGGCGACTTCGTGCGCGCGGAAAATTTCATGATCGCCGGATTCATCCCTGCTCTGGAATGTCCAGTACGATAAATGGATCAAGCCGTCAAATGCCTCGCCGTGCGCCTGAGGAATTTCCGTCGCGCAAAGCTCATCCGCGGAACATTTGCCAAAGATATGCTGATAGAAGTGAAGGCTTTCTTTGACATCCGCGCCGACGTCTTCTTCCATGTTCCAGTCTCCACCCAGCTCCCGATGGGCATAATCCGACATCTGGACGAGAACCGGCGGCAGGGAATCTCCTTCGATCTTAAACTCCTTAAAGTAGCCCACGTTAAAGGAAGCATTCCTGATCGGCTTCGAAGTCACCCAATGTGATTCCTCAACGTCGTTCTGTACCGTACTCGAGACCTTTGAACCGACGCAGGAAAACTTCATCCGCGACGGAACGGAAAATGTGAGATCGTACATCTGCTTGTTTTTCCAATCATAGCGCGGATACCAGAGATCCGGCGACCTCAAAACCACCCACGCAAGATCTGTGTTTTTTCCCAAAACACCGCCGTGATAGACCACGCGCACCGTTCTCTTCTGACCTGTCGACAGCGGCGGATCAAAATTCAGCCACAGCCGGGAGTCCTCTTTTCCTTTCACGTACGGGATGCTGCGTCCGTCAGCATCGAGAACGGAATCGATTTTGAGCTCCCCGAACAAGTTGAAGTAGATCCAGCTCTGATCCTCTTTCAGGCTCAAAAACGTAATGTCCGCCGCTATCGCACAATTAACGTCGTCGTCAATGACCGACCGGATCGCGTATTTTTCCGTCTTGATGAATTCACGCCCGGCACGGTGGTCCAGGTCGCCCGACGCGTAGCATTTCTGAAGATGAAAACTGGAAACTGCTTCGCGGTACATGCCGAACACGCGCGGAACATCGGCCTTTTGCATGAGCCGTACCTCTTCTTCCGCGAACGGATTAATTTCGAAAAAAAGATCACCCCGGTCCTTTGTGTCGATAAACGCGTAGAAGAGCTCGTTGCTCCGGAGCTCCAGAAATGTCTTCATGATCTCCGGATCGAACGCTTTGCTGTCTTTGTCGCCCATGTAGGCAAGGCAGTCCTGAATTTTCCATTGCTTCGACGGCTGAGGAAGCGGGCCGAACTTGCATTTATGATAAAGCTCCCGGAGGGTGCTGTCCCCGAACAGGATCACGAGAAAAGTGAAGGGTTCATGAAGAGAATCCCGCTCGTAAAACCTGTTCAGCTGATCACGCTCGACCTGCAGCGGGGGTGTAAAGGAAAACGTCCCTTTGCCATAAAAAACCGCCGCGACCGTCCTGTCCAATACCTGCGTACACAGGAACAATTGCCCTTCCTCAAGCGCAAACTCTCCCGCGTCCCGCGTGATGACGATGTTCTTCACCGGCGCGCCCTGAGCGGGCACCGGTTTAAGGTCCATGAGTTGAATGTAAGCTTTCTCGTACAGCGTCGGTGTTACCTCCCGCGCAACGCACGCTGAGAGACAAGCCACTGTGAGCAACGCGATCGCCATTCGTCTATTCTGCATCTTGCATTCCTCTCTTGTTGGACTGTCGTTGACCGGTGCAGCGTCTACATCGAAAACTTGATGCCGCCGTTCGTGACCCTCCCCTCCACCGGACCCCATATGACATTTGTGCTGTAGCTGGGAAATGATGACGTCGGCAGATACAACGGCATGACTTCCGTTTGCCGGAAATCAAAAAGATTCTCCGCGTTGACAAATATCGAAATATTTTTTGTCAACCAAAACTCGGCAGATGAGCCTACCGTCGTAACGGTCGGTGATTCAGTGATGTAGGGATTAGCCGGGAGCAGCTGCGGCGATTCGAGCATGAAATCACAGACAAATCGCACGGTCTTGGGAATTTCCCAGAGCAAGGCCCCGTTGATGAAATGCGACGGCGTGAGCAGTTTTCGCCCCTCAATCCCGGAACTTTTTTTCGTCACGTCAGAGTACGTGTATCCGAAAAATGCGCTGAACGTTTCGGTGCGAGCCTCGAAGATAAGCTCCACTCCTTTGGACTCTTCGATTGCCCCGTAGCTATCGAGATAAATCCCGGGGTACGGGGCGGGAGTCGGTAATCGAGCTAATTCGGCCTCCGGGTTAATAGTGATCGCGTACAAATTAATATCCGTCGTAAACTTCCATCCCTTCATGGAAGTGACATACCGGCTATCTATCGAATAGCTGTAAGCGGATTCATGCGGTACAGGGCCCAAAAAATGTTGATACAACGGATGTACAAGATAATACCCCCGGTCTTCCGCATCTTCACTGAACAGCGTCGGCCCTCTCCATCCTGTTCCCACGCTCCCCCGCACGGAAAGATCGTTCGCTGGCTTTACCATGAGCGATAATCTCGGAGATATGATATTTCCGTAAATGTTATTGTGGTCCATGCGGAGATTCAGCATACCGGAAACGTCCGGCGAGAACGCGTACTCAAGCTGAGAAAATACCGAATAGGTATTGAACGCAAAACCCCGCCTCTCGTTATTGACGTAGTCCTTTGTTGTCTCGAAAAAGCGCTGGTTCAAATTCGACATTCCCAGCAGGACCTGCAGCTGATCATAGCTCTTCGACCATTGCGCGTCGATATACCCGACGCGTTCCATTCCGTCGAACGGAATTCCCTGACGGTAGGAATTGCGCTGGGTCTGTGCGTATTCGGCATTCGCGCCGATCCTCGTATGCTGATCCAGCTGGGAGGAGAAACTTACTTCGCCGTCCACACGGCGTGTTTTCAGCGCCGCCGAGAACACGCTCGTATCGCCGCGATCGAGATCGAGCGGCGCCGACATGAATCCTCCCAGACGGTCTTCATTCGTCACGTTTCCGGCGACCGAGATCTGCGTTTGAGGCGAGAAAGCGTACGTCAGTTTCGGATTAATATTGTAGCGGCGCTGGTAGGGAACATCGGCAAATCCGTCGCCGTCGACATCCCGCCTCGGCGCGTAATTGTAGGTTGTATGGAGGGATAGCCCCACGTGGTCAAACCGCTGGCCATAAAAACCCGCCAGGTCGGTGGCGTCGAACGAAGTATAATTTGCCACTGCAGTCACCTCAGGGGCGCTCCTGGCAGGAGTCTTGGTAATATAATTGACGATACCACCGATTGCGTCGCTGTGCAGACCGGCGGAGGATCCCTTGATGATTTCCAGCTGCTTGAGATTAAGCGGCGGGAGCTGGATGACAGAGAAGTTCATATTGAGCCCGCCGAACGCCGGCACCCCATCGACGAGGATCTGTGAGTACCTCCCGTCGAGCCCATGAAGACGGACGGTCGAGGCGCCGAGTCCCGCCGACGTGGTCTGCGCCATCACTCCGGGCAGCTCGCCGAGAACCGCTTTCGCCGAATTCAGCCCCATCGTAATGGATTCATCCAGATCGTCGGCCGGTATGAGCTCTACACGGAACGGGATATCGTCAACGTCGCGGGCAACCCTGCTCGCGGAAACAACGACTTCTTTCTCACTGACTGACTCCTCCTCCATCGCGATGGTAACTGTAAGCGCCTGATCACGAGCCAGCTCGATCGTATCGTGATAGGTTGCAAATCCCACAGACGAAACCGTAAGCGCGTACTTGCCCGAATGAAGGTTCGAAAACGCAAAGCTCCCGTTGACATCCGAGCCGATGAATTTATCTTCGCCGTTTAACAGGTAATGTAATTGCACGGTCGCGCCCGGAAGCGTCTCTCCGTCGCCCGTCTTCAGAGTGCCGTGCAGCGTCGCCTGTCCGAACGCAGTTCCGGGCAGGCACGCGATGACTATGATGAACAGGCAGCATAATGATGCCCGTCCGGCACGGGAGATTACGTGAGGGCATCGCAAGTTATTTGAACAGCTTGCTGAGCGGTCCATGTTTTCTCAGTATATGTTCCAGTTTGAAGTAAGGAATCTTCACCGATCGACCTGCCGGAGCCGACTTGTACGTGTCCACCTGCTCTGGCCCGAACATGATCGTGAGCGATTCATCATCCAGCGTGAAGTTGTGAAAATTGCCATACAACGGCGATGTCCCTTCGATTACTTTTTCGAGCGAGGCGTTCTGTCCGAGCAGATCCTCAGTACAAACATGCGAAAGGGTGTCGAGATAGTGCGTCCCCGGATCGAAGAGATCGTAAAGAAAAATTTCCTTGCCTGACTCGAGGTCAAAGGTAAGGCCTTCATATTCGACGATCGGGTGCGGGGAGCCCGCAGGCCGTCCGCTCCATTCGAGTGTCAGGCTGAGAAACCGCACTCCGTTCAATTCGACATCGTAGCTGATATTGAGAAAGCTTACCGGCCCCGTGCCCGCGCGCGTTATAAACCTGGTGAATGCCAGATGCGAGGTTGATGTAAATCCCTGCAACCATCCATTCACAAGAGAAGCTATAGTCTTGTTGCATCGGGATTGAGCAGCCTTGTCTGCCAGGCCTTCAACTTTTGGGTACGATCCGTCAATACTGCAGGAGGAGTCGCTCTGGGCGAGTTTGAGTTCGGTAATTCGGTACGTCGATTGTGCATAGACCGAAAACGAGACGCAGAAGCATACGGCTATGGTACAGACTGCAACCCTGGAGATCATGAAAACTCGTAGACAGCTTAATTAATCTTAAACACCTTCCCCGACGGACTCACGACCACTTCAATTGTCCTGCTGCCGATTCCAAGAACGAGCTCGTATTCCGCGTGAGAGTCTCGCGTTACCGATTCTGCCGAGACGATGCGCGCGTCCGGATACTTGTCTTTCACGCCGTCCCGGACAAACCGCGGGATCGAGCCGACAGGAATGGAGACCTCCACTTCAACGATCGAACCGTCCGGCTTAAACAGCACATTCCGGTTTTTCGAGCTGTCGACACTTTCGATCTCGTAGTAAACGTTCCCTTCGCTTGTCTCTTTTGTCTGCGCCTTGATCGTCGCCGTAGGATAATGTTCCTCGAACGATTTCAATACTTCGGCAGGCAGCGCTTTCCTGGAAATCTTTTTTTCGGTGACGTCCGCCCGGATCGAACGCAGGCGGCGTTTCTTCTTGTGCTGCGCCGCATCTGCCGCACCGGCGACCGAGAGCGCGAGAACCAGTACGAATAAAACTTTCCAGTCAAATCGTCTCATGCTGAGGCCTTCCTGGCATCGGCGGCGCCTCGTAATAAGAGGTAACCCAGAATCGCGAACATAACGATTGCGATGACATCGTTGTCCCACAGGAACCGAAGATAATTATATCCCACCGCGAACGACAACGGCAGGCCGGTCGCGTCGTCGATAAGCCCTTCTTTGAAATTCATGAACGCGCCGAGCATGCCAAGCAACGCGCCGCCGGCGATGAGTCCGGACGAGAGCAATGTGCCCTCGCTTTCTTCAGTCGCATCCGGGACGCGTTTGTATCTACGGTCGGCAATGCGCCGCACGAGCCCGCCGACAAATATCGGGAGAGTTGACGAAAGCGGGAGATAGAATCCCACTGCAAATGTGAGTGAATGAAATCCGATGAGCTCCATGAACAATGCCAGGCTGGCGCCGATCATGATAAGGCCCCAGGGAAGCTTCTGTTCAAGCAGTCCGCTGATGAGGACGGCCATGAGATTCGATTGCGGCGCGGCGAGATCCTTTCCGCCGATGCCGTCTTCGCGCTTGATCACCGCCATGTGCGTCTGCGGATCGACAAAATAATTTCCGGGCTCAATCCCCTGCTGATCGACCACTTTTGTGAGTAAATATGTCTTGTGGTCTCTTCCCTGCACCGAGTCAGCCCGTTGTATGGCGACGGCCGATGGGGCGAAGGGTGTGGCCAGCGGTATCTCTTTCGCATGGCTTTCGTTAAGCAGGAGCATCGTAATACCGACAACGGCCGCCGACGTAACAACGCCGACGAGCATGGCGAACTGCTGCTTGCTCGGCGTAGCTCCGAGCAGATGGCCGGTTTTCAGATCTTGCGCCGTCGTGCCTGCATTGCTGATGGCGATGCACACGGTGGCTCCGATAACGAGAGCGAGGTAGGTGTACTCCTGGCCGGTCCAGCCCACTGCGAGGAAGATCAGGCAGGTTCCCATGAGCACGGCGATTGTCATTCCTGAAAGCGGGCTCGACGAAGATCCGACGATTCCGGTGATTCTTGCGGATACGACTGAAAACAAGAAACCAAATATTACGATAAGCGCCGCCCCAAGGACGTTTACCCGAAACGTCGGGACAAGCCAGATAAACAAAATCAGCACAAGCGATCCGAGGCCGACGACAGTTATCGGAGTATCCTTCTCGGTGCGTAAAACGACGGCCGGAGTATTGCCCCCCGAACGCTCTCCCGCAAGCTGTTTTATAGAAGCTTTTAACGAATCCCAGATCGCGGGAAACGCTCTGAACAACCCCACAACGCCGCCCGTGGCAACCGCTCCCGCCCCCATGTACTTCACGTAATATCTCCAGATGTCGCTTGTGCTCATCTCGCTGATCGGCACCGGCCCCGGGTATATCGCGTCTTTCGCGTGAGCGCCGATAAATGCTATAATGGGTGAAATCACCAATGAGGCCAGGAGGCCGCCGCCCACCATGATGAGCGATGTCTGCCAGCCGATGATGTATCCGACACCCATGAGTTCAGGGGCGACATCCATTCCATACGACGCCCCGGGATAAAATTTCAGATCCTGGCCGACAGACGGTTTCCAAAACCCGAAAAGTGTGGGAAGCGCCTTCCATGCGGCTCCCAGCCCAATGCCCTTAAATATTTTCGCAGCCGATGTGCCGCCGGTTTCGCCTGCTTTGATAATCTCGGCG
>DATJGD010000077.1:0-5516 GCA_035495255.1 Bacteroidota bacterium
ATTTCCGAAAAACTCGATTTAAAGGCGGCAACGGAGGGTTATGAACGGCTTTCCAATGAAACATTTTCCGATCTTCGCCTTGGGTTGATACATGGAAAGATGCCGACGGATGAGAAAGACAGTGTCATGATAGCGTTCAAAGAGAGAAAACTAGACATTTTGGTCGCTACAACGGTCATCGAAGTCGGTATCGACGTCCCGAACGCCACCGTTATGATGATCGAGCATGCGGAACGGTTCGGATTATCCCAGCTCCATCAGCTCAGAGGCCGGGTTGGAAGAGGAAGCGATCAATCGTATTGCATCCTCATGACGCCGAACTGGATGAGCAAGAGTATCGCGCGCCCTTTGACATCAACACCTGAGATGCATGAGGAGGAAGAATTTAAGGCGACGAAGCGTCTTCAAACAATGCTTGCGACCGCCGATGGCTTCAAAATCGCCGAAATTGACCTGCAATTGAGGGGTCCAGGGGATTTTTTCGGGACCCGGCAGAGCGGACTTCCCGAACTTCATCTCGCAAACCTGGTGACCGACGGTGAGATTCTTACGATGGCAAGAAAGGAAGCGTTCGGCATCATTGAAAACGATCCTCATCTCCGTCAGAGCGGACATCAACATCTTCGACGATACGTTGAAGAGAGAATGAGAGATGCTCTCGCTCTCGTCGACGTCGGATGATGATGAAATTTTTTTTCGTTGAACGATGACGATCAAAATAATTGCCAAAAATGCATTTTTTTCTTGACAAAGATTGTAAAATGATTATATTACAGCGTATCAATGATGAATCATGCGACACCTTGTCACCACACATATCAACCTAATGTCCAACTTCCCGAGAGGACTTCATCAGTAACTTGTTAGATCTTCCTGTGCACATGAGTCCGTTGCGCGTTGCGCTTGTGTTCAATCAGAAGAAGGAAGAAGCTACACAACAATCGATGGAGGATGATTCTGTCGAGCCGCCGAAACCGGGGAACGGTGCCGATAAAAATCAGAATCATGAAACACTTACCTCTCCTCTTGTCAAACCTTCTACCGATCTTTACGCCGAATGGGATACTGCCGAAACAATCGAGGCAGTAAGGGCCGCGCTCGCTCTCAAGCATGAAGTGACGATGGTCGAAGCCGACGAACGCGCGTTTGAGCGCCTTCGCGAGCATCGGCCCGACATTGTCTATAATATGTCAGAAGGATTTCACGGTATTTCGCGCGAAGCGCAAATACCCGCGATCTGCGAAATGCTTCAAATTCCCTACACCGGTTCCGATCCCCTGACGCTTGCGATCTGCCTTGATAAGTCGCGAGCCAAGGAAATTCTATCGTACTACCACGTCCCCACTCCGCGCTTTTTCGTCGTCAACAAGATGCAGGATATTCAGTCGCTTGCGCTCGATTATCCCTGCATGGTGAAACCGCTTCACGAGGGGTCCAGCAAGGGCATTTTTGACGCGTCGCTCGTGACGAATGCGCGCGAGATGGAGCAGCAGGTCGGATCGACCCTTGAGACATACCGGGAACCCGCTCTCATCGAAGAATACCTCCCGGGTCGCGAGTTTACCGTGGCGATGCTGGGAAACGGAAACAGCGTCCGCGTACTCCCTATAATAGAGATAAAGTTCGATTCTTTGCCGGACGGCGTCAATCCTATCTATTCCTACGAAGCGAAGTGGATCTGGGACCAGGCGGAGAATCCCCTTGATATTTTTGAGTGCCCCGCGAATCTTACGCCAAGGCTCCGGCACGACATTGAAACGATCTGCCGCAGGGCCTACGACCATCTCCGGTGCCGCGACTGGTGCCGCATCGACGTCCGCCTCGACAGCTTCGACATCCCCCATATTATAGAGCTTAATCCGCTACCGGGCATTCTGCCGAAAATCGAAGACAACTCGTGTTTTCCGAAGGCGGCACGCGCCGCCGGCATCGATTATTCCCGCCTGATCCAAACCGTCCTCGAACTCGCTGCCGAGCGTTATGGTCTCGGAAAACGAGCGGCCTCCATTCTTCAATGATCTGAGGAACCTCTATGAGAAAAAAAGTTTCTGTTGCTATTGTTCATAACGAGCCCGTTACCGACGTCGACACAAAGCGGAAATTCATCTCGGAACGCGGTGAGTTGCAGGAGGGAAGAAGCGTCTCCCCGGCCCACGTGGACACGATGGTCGATCTTTCGGAAGTCGGCGTGCTGGAGGAGCGTGAGGATATCGCGCGCGCGCTGAACGCGCTTGGATACCGGGCGTCTATTTTTAATGTCGACGAAGATATTTCCCGCCTGGTAAATTTTCTTAAAGAAGAACAGCCCGATCTCATTTTTAACCTTTGCGAAAGCGTCGCCAATAAGGCAACGCATGAAATGCATGTCGCCGGCATCTACGAGCTGCTGGGGATCCCATACACAGGCTCGAACGCGTTTACGCTCGGCATCGCGCTCAATAAGGTTCTCGTCAAAGAAATGCTCTATTGTAACGGCTTGCCGACTCCCCGGTTTCAGTTGTTTTCAAGCCCGGTGCGCATAGCCCTCGATGAAAGCATGGCGTATCCGCTGATCGTGAAGCCTTCACGCGAAGACGCGAGCATCGGAATCGAACCCGGTTCGATCGTGGCGAACATGACCGAGCTCCGGAAACGGGTCCGCCACGTTATCGAAGAATATGACCAGCCCGCGCTTGTGGAAGAATACATCGACGGCCGCGAGCTTAATGTCGCGATTATGGGGAACAGAAAACCGGTCGTTTTCCCGATCTCCGAGATCGACATGTCGACCCTTCCGAAGCGCTACCCGCGCATTATTACATACAATGCCAAATGGATGAAGGGGACCGAGGAATATGAGCATACCAAAGGCGTGTGCCCGGCCCTGCTTCCCCCGGCATTGGAAACCCAAATTAAGGAAATGGCGCTGTGCGCCTACCGTCTGCTTGGCTGCCGCGATTATGCCCGTGTCGATTTCCGGTTGAGCAAGGATCATCAGCCGTATATCCTCGAGGTAAATCCGAATCCCGACATCTCCGACGATGCCGGATTCGCGCGATCGGCCGCTGCGCACGGATATCAATTTGAAGAATTGGTTGGAAAGATAGTAGAATGCGCGTTGGAACGGATGCCCTGATTGACATTCGCACACTGCAGCATAGTGACCGCGAACGAATTCACGAAATTCTGGTGGCGACAGCCGTCTTCACCGATGAAGAGGTCCGTGTCGCGCTCGAGCTCATCGACGCGACGCTGCACAACCCGCATCAGCAGGATTACGAGATTTATACAGCCGTGAGCGAACAGAACGAAGTCGTCGGCTATTATTGCGTGGGCCCGACCCCGTTAACGCAGGGGACCTACGATCTCTACTGGATCGCCGTCGACCCGAAGACCCACGGCCAGGGCATCGGCCGGTTGCTGAACGAGCATGCCGAGGACAGGGTGCGCGGGCACGGCGCGCGGTTGCTCATCGCTCATACGTCGTCGCTTCCGAAGTACGATAACACAAGAATGTTTTATCTGCGGCACGGGTACCTGGAAGTCGCGCGTATCAAAGAGTATTACAAACCCGGTGATGATCTCGTCATCTACGGAAAATATGTCTCACAATAGGAAGAACCGATAGCATTATGGAACTTTGGCAGGAAATGCTTCGTCAGAGCGTCGACAGCGGAAAAGATCTTGTAGATCGTTTCGGTTTCGACAAGGAACTTGCAGACAAGCTGAACAATCTTTTTCATATCCGAATCAATCCCTATTATCTCAGCCTCATCCGTCACCCCGGAGACCCCATCTGGCTGCAGTGCATTCCCGATGGAAAGGAGCTCATGGAAGACGGGCTGCCCGAAGATCCTCTCGAAGAAGACAAGCACAGCCCCGTGCCGAGCATCGTCCACCGGTACAAGGACCGCGTGCTGTTCCTGACGACGAGCCAGTGCTCGATGTACTGCCGGTTCTGCACACGGAAGCGCAAAGTCGGAGATTCCTCAAAGATCAACATGAAGTTTATCCAGGATGGCATCGATTATATCGCGAAACATCCTGAGATCCGCGACGTCATTCTCTCCGGCGGGGATCCGCTCATGCTCACCGACTACCTGCTTGAGCGCGTCCTGAAAGGCTTGCGGGAAGTCCCGCACGTCGAGATCATCCGCCTCGGAACGAAGATGCCGTGCGTTCTTCCCCAGCGCATTACGCCGAAGCTCTGCAAGATGCTGCGAAAGTATCACCCGATTTATGTCAATACGCATTTCAACCATCCGTGGGAATGCACGCCGGAGGCGAAGCGCGCGTGTGAAATGCTCGCCGACGCCGGATGCCCCGTCGGCAACCAGGCGGTCTTGATGAAAGGCGTGAACGACGATGCCGACGTGATGCTCGAGCTCATGAGAAAACTGCTCGCGATGCGCGTGCGGCCGTACTACCTCTACCAGGCGGATATCACCAAAGGAACCGATTATTTCCGGACACCGGTCAGCAAGGGATTGGAGATTATGGATAAGCTGCGGGGCCATACATCAGGCCTCGCTATACCGTATTTCGTGATCGACGCGCCCGGAGGCGGCGGAAAGATCCCGATACTGCCCCAATACGTCATCGGCAGAGCGGGCAAGAACATTATCCTGCGCAACTACAAGTACGAGATTTTCACCTACCCCGATACAGAGGAAGAGCCGGCAGGGCACCAGCCTCCGGTGGAAAAGCCTTTCATGCGCAAGAACGGCAAGGCCAGGAAGAACGGCAAGAAGGAAGCCGTCGAGGTTGAAAGCTAGGGCTTAGATTCTTTCTTCGGCTTCAGCGCGAGGTCCTGAACATCGAAGCTGAAGTCCCTTCCTTTCCGCCAAAAAAGCGCCTTCGTATGCCGGCCGGTACGACAAACGGCAGACTTGATAGTGCTGGCTCATGCTTGTGGGAGTACCCGTCGGTGCCGGTGTCCTGTTTGTGATTGCAGCGCTTTCCCTTCAGCGGCCATTGAACATGGCAGACGTTGAACACTAACACGGCATCAGGCTTCCGTTGAAATGCTACTCTCCGAACTGCGCGAGGTGATGATCGAGATGCTTCCACATAAGGGCGTCCCATTCCTCGGTGGTCAGATTACCGAAAAATGGATGCGGCTCGCTGCTGAGGGCTGACGCTCCTTTCTCCACGAAACGCTGCACCAAACCCGTAAGCTTCGTTTTCTCTTCATTAAAATCGCGATGATCGTGGATGATGAAATGCTTGTCCGTCGGAAGGTTCCTTGAAAATCCCTTCGGGCCGAGGAGCTTCTTCTTTGCCATCGGGCCGACGAGCTTTCCCAGAATGCTGCGTTTGAGCTTCACGTCGCCGAACGCCGACTGCAGCGCCACGTTGCAGTGCGCCATCATATGGGACACCTGCATTTTTCCCCATTGCGGGGATGACCCCGGGGTTAACTTGTTGATACGCTGAATCATCTCGGCGTTGTCCGCCTGGTTAAAGAGGCTCTTCATAGGATCTAGAAGGAATGTTCGGGGTAATATAAATATTACATCCAATAAAGTCCATACGCC
>DATJGD010000078.1:0-13479 GCA_035495255.1 Bacteroidota bacterium
AACTTTGTGATGTTTTCGGGGAGAACGTTTCCGTTCTGGTCGATAATGGTGTCGAGCGCAAGCGGCTGCCACCGGTTGGGATCTACGATCCGCGGGTTGCCGGGAAGTGCCACAATGAGAGCAGGATTTACGGGAAGGTAATGTTGATTCGCATAAGAACCCGATTCGTTGGCGCCGTCCTGAAGCCCATATGAAATGAGTTGCTGGCCGAGATAATTCCCAAGCGCGGCAGGTGATTGCGTGGTGTAGTCTGTCGAAGTATCCGCAGGATCGAATCCGAGAACGTTCATCAGTGAATCGAACCGGGCGAGAGAGGCGGTCGCTCCGGGAGAATTCTGAAACCGAAATGTAAGAAGCCGGTACGCCGCATAACTCATCGCTTTTTCACGAGCGGCATGGACGTCTGCCGGTTGGCTTACTCCGGTGAAGGGGCAGACGAATCCTCCGACATTTTTCCCCAGTAGGTATGTTTGAGCAACACTGTCGTATGCCGCCCATGCATCATATACCGCAATCGAAAAATGGAAAAGATTACGCGCCTGAACTGTCGGCCGGGCGAGATCATGCCGTACGGCCTGGATCATGGCTTCATTCCACTGGCGGGCGACCGAGTGCGTAGCCCCCGCAGTTGCATTGGCGGAACATGCCACTATGAATAGAGCAAGGAGGTATTTCATTAAGGTGAAATCAGGTAATCTGCGAGTGAACCTATCAAAATCTACAAAATTAATCGCCACATTCAAAAGGGCGATGTCTCCCTCCGCCGACAAACTTCCACGATTTACTCGTCGCTTTCCGGCGACACGTTTCAAGGCTCAGAGTTCAAAAATCAGGAATCCGGTTTCCATTCGCCGGTTTCAGTCCCATTTCCCGTTCGGCATGACCTTTGTATAAATACGTACCACTCATTCGATCCAATTAAATGGAAAAGCACATCCTCGTTATCGATTCAGACACAAAAGAACTCCGGCGGCTTCGGGAAGTTCTCACAAAAGAAGGTTTCAGCATTATGACCGCAACAGATAAGGCGACAGCAATGGAAATCTGCCAGCGCATCCCGATCGGATTTGTGCTCGCAGAAGCTTCCGCACTGGGTTTCGACAAAAGTGATTCATCCTCGTACACCTCATTTTCAGGAAGGGACATAGTATGAAATTCGTTGGTACAATTATTCTTGCGCTTCTGATACTTGGCACTACCGGCATTGCGCAATGGGTGCAAACAAAAGGGCCGGAAGGAGGAGCAGTCTTCGAGCTTCTCGCCGACGGTTCGAACCTGTATGCCGGAACATCGGGTGCAGGCGTGTTCCTTTCCACCGACGCAGGCGCCACGTGGACGCAAAAAATCAACGGCATGGGATATCAGACCGTCGTCGCGATGGCGAAGAGCGGTTCAAACCTCCTGGCGTCCGGGACAAGCAGTCTTTACTACTCATCCGACAACGGCACCACATGGACGGAAGCAACCGGGTTGTTCGGGAGCGTTACAGGCCTGGCGGTTATCGGCGCGGATGTTTTTGCAAGCACAACGGCGAAAGGCGTGTTTCATTCTTCGGACAACGGTGTCAATTGGGCAACCTCGAATTCCGGCCTGCCAAACAGCGGAGTAAACGTGGCGGTGGGCAGCATTGCGGCGGTCGGTACAACTCTTCTTGCAAGCGCATCGTACAGCAACGGAACCCTCAGTCCGATGTTCCGCTCGACCGATCTCGGCGGATCGTGGTCTCCTTCCAACAGCGGCCTTCCTGCCGATTATTATCTCTACGATGGCATGTATTCCGACGGCTCAACGGTGTACGCCGGAGGAGTTCATCTCTATAAGACGACGGACGCCGGCAGTACCTGGGTGCAGGCTGACAACGGCATTCCGCTCTATTCGGGAATTATCAAACTCCGTGCGACAGGATCGCGCGTTTATGCAGCGGCAGCGTATTACATGTATGGCAGTACCGATGGCGGTGCAAATTGGTCGCCGCTTGGAGGAGGCCTGCCATACATGAATATGAATGCAGTCGCGCTATCAGGATCCGATGTCTTCGTCGGAACCATTGCAAACGGAGTTTACAAATCCACCGATAATGGAGCGAACTGGACACAGACAGTCACCGGGCTCAAAGCGCGGGACATGAATAACTTTCTCCTCGACGGCGGCATACTCTACGGAAACGGGAATAGCATCTTCAAAACAAACGATGGTGGAGATACATGGACGAACGTACGGGGTAATCTCAAAGATTCTTCGAGCCAGGCGACGCTTGTCTATGTGAACGGCTCAACTCTCATCGAACGCGATTTTCCGGTCGACGGCCTTGAGCGTTCGACCGATGGCGGTGCGACCTGGACAAATATCGGAAATGGCATGGGGGGCGCGTTCGGTTCTCTCGGCGCCATCGTTTCGACACCCGCCGGACTCATCGCGGCAAACGGCAGAATCTATCTCAGCACGGATAATGGAGACAACTGGACGCAGGCCGACACCGCGCTCGGCAACTTTGTCGGGTTTTCGGGGCTCTATAAATCCGGCGCGGAGTTATACGCGTATGGCCTGGAAGTCGCAAAATCAACCGACAACGGAATTACCTGGGCATGGGCCGATTCCGGGATAGCCCCGTACTTTGGCGTCGGTGGATTTACCTCAGTAGGATCGACCCTATTTGCCGGAGGAGGGTTTCCGAACAAAGTCTATAAATCCACAAACAGCGGCGGGTTCTGGAGTGCTGTTACGAATCTGCCTTCGGGCGGAGGGACAGGTCAGCTCTGGGGGGAGGGAAGCAATCTCTTCGCATGCAGCCCGAACAATGGGATCTTTGTCAGCACCAATATGGGTACTTCGTGGACGAAGATCTCCACGGGACTGCCCCCTTCAAATTACGGGTATTCATTCGCCGTTGTCGCCGGGTCAATGTACGCTGGAACGAGCGGCAACAGTGTGTGGAAACGGCCGTTGAGCGATGTCGTCGCTGCTGTCGAGGAAATTCCCTCGATGGTTCCGTCGGGGTTCGCGCTCAGCCAGAATTATCCGAATCCGTTCAACCCGACGACGACGCTTGAGTTCTCGGTTTCAAGTTTCGGAGTGGTAAGAATCGCGGTGTACGATCTGCTTGGAAGAGAGGTTGCCACGCTGGTGAATCAGGAGCTTCAGCCCGGAACGTACAAGACTGCGTGGGATGCGGGCGGAGTATCGAGCGGGCTGTACTATTATAGAATGCGGGCCGGTTCGTATTCGGAAATCAAAAAAATGATGCTCGTTAAATGATCGCCATGTCAGACTGTTCCTGTACGCATGTTACTTGCACCTCTACCATTAACCGAAAGAAGTTATCATGAAATACCTCATTACCATTCTCATCCTTCTTCTCCTCGGCGGTATCCCCGCCATGGGACAATGGGTGCAGACGAGCGGGCCATCGGGCGGATTCGTAAGCCAGCTCGTCGTAAATGCTGCGAACGGATATGTGTACGCTCTTGCAAATAACGGCGTGTACCGGTCCACGAACAACGGCGCCTCGTGGGTTCCGGTCACGAACTCGTTCGGTGCCGATATGCCGCTGTATTCCATTGCAGCCTCCGGGACAACAGTGTACATCGGCTCAAGCACAATAGTAAATCCCAAGATCGTGTATCGTTCCACCGACAATGGAGATACGTGGAGCCAGATGAATGGGTCCGGTTTGCCCGGCTACGCAACGATGAGTGTGATGCTGGTCGTCGGGTCAAAGCTCCTCGCCCACGTCACCACCGCCCTTGGGAGTCCCTCGTTCTATTCTTCGACTGATGGTGGTGACACGTGGGTGGCGTCGAATGCCGGCATGCCTGCAAATTCCTCGGCGATCTTCCTTACAACGAAGGGATCTGATATTTATGCCGGCTTATCGAATACCGTGAAAGGGATTTATAAGTCTACCGACAACGGCGTGAATTGGATTCCGAGCAACACCACGATTGGGGGAATCACGGGCCTGAGTGCAAATAGTTCGTATATCTTTGTTGCCACAAGCACCACGGGCGTGTTCCGATCCACCGGGAACGATACAGCGTGGACGAAAATCAATCCGAGTGCCGCCATTCCCGGAACAAACTTCACGACGAGCGTTCTATCGACGTCTTCGAATCTTTTTATCGGTGTGGGAGGATATATGTTTCGTGCCGATCAGAGTGGCAACACGTGGGATAGTATTCGGGTGGGCTTGCCGCAACCGACATCCGGCACGGCAATTCGATCACTGGCGGCAAGCGGATCGAGTGTCATGCTGGGTTTTGCAAGCCATGGAATATTCCGGTCAACGAACAATGGAACGAACTGGTTCAAGTCGTCGGCCGGCATAAAGGCGCTGAAGATAAACGGCATCTATTCCAGTAACGGATCATTGTTTGCGGCAGGTGATGCCGATGGATTTTTCCGAAGCAGCGATCATGGCGATACATGGGCGGAAATCAATAACGGGCTCCCCGCAGATGCCGGGTATTACTGCTTTGCGCGCGTCGGAACAGATTTGCTTGGCGGTACGGCTTCCTACAAACTATTCAGAAGTTCCGACAACGGCGACAACTGGACGTTGAGCAACACCGGCTTTGGCCTGACGAACACTTTTTCATTTTGGGTAGAAGGAAACACAGTGTACTTGACCGGATACCCGGGGGTGGCGAAATCCACGGACGCAGGGTTAACGTGGGCTACACTTCCGGCGGGTTATCTCTTCTACGAAGGCGGCCTTGACATATGGAAGGATGGCTCCAACGTTGTGACGGGTTCCAATGTCGCCTCCCACCGTTCGACGGATGATGGGGCGTCGTGGGCTACGACAGCCGGTGCGATATCGACGTTTGCTCAGATAGACTCGACGCTATTCGCCTCTTCTTCCACGGGTGTAAAGAAGTCGACCGATCACGGCTCGACGTGGACGGCGACCGCGAGTCTTCCATTTGCCGTGGGTGCACAGTCGCTTACAACAAAGGGGGGAGATCTCTTCGTGGGTACCAACGACGGCGTCTATCGATCGACCGATAAGGGCGGAACTTGGGCCGCGATCAATGAGGGTTGGAGCCCGAAAAATGCCGTGTATAAGATGACGTGTGACGACCAATACCTCTACGCCGGAACGACTACGCGGAGCGTGTGGCGCCGTCCGCTGGCGGAAATTACTGATGCATCCGTTGTCACGATAAATAACGGATGGAATATCCTCTCCGTCCCCCGCACGCTGCCGGACTATCGCAAATCTTCCGTATTCCCCTCCAGCTCTGGTAGTGCATTTGCTTATAGTGCCTCCGGATACGCCGCAACGGATACGTTACGGAACGGTACTGGTTACTGGATGAAGTTCTCGGGCGGTCAAGTTTTGGCGCTGGCCGGTCAAGCAAGAACCGTTGATACGATTTCCGTGAGCCTTGGCTGGAACCTGATCGGCTCGATAAGCTCGCCGGTACCTGTGACAAATATCGCGTCGATACCGGGCGGGATGGTAACTTCGAATTTCTTCGGATATGGTCTTTCCTATTCGATCTCCGACACGATAATGCCGGGAAGCGGCTACTGGGTCAAGGCAAGCCAGGATGGGAAAATTGTCCTTGCTTCGGCCCCGACAGCTTCCCCCGCCACCCGGGTGAGCATCGCCCCGTCGGCAGAATTGCCACCGTCTCCCCCCGAATACGTGAGAGCGGCGTTTCCTTCAACGACGCCTTCAGCATTCATGCTCGGGCAAAATTATCCCAACCCGTTCAACCCGAGCACCGACATACGGTTTGAACTGCCCGCCGGTCAGAAGGGGGGCTCGAGGTTCGTGTCATTGAAGATTTACGACTTGCTTGGCCGGGAAGTGGCGACACTGGTCAATGATGTCTTGCAACCGGGAACGCACCATTCGCGATGGAATGCGAGCAATATGCCGAGCGGAATATACTATTATCGGATGATTGCAAATGGATTTACAGAGGTGAAGTCAATGCTCCTGGCGAAGTAGGGCCGGGAGCTTTTATATGATGGCGGATCAGAGAGTGCACCCGCACTGAATCAGAAGCCTCGCCCGAAACAAATTCCATCCAAGGATTTGAATCTCAGGCGGGGCTTTTGTATTATTTCGGCATGATCCCATTCTTGAAGAGGTGTTGGCTTCTTATTGTTGTCAGTCTTCTTCCACTCCTTCTACTCCTCACCATCTTCACCGGATGCAATAATGATGTCACTGCCCCAGGATCTCTTCCGCGAAGGACGTTTCACATGGGGTTTTCCGCAATTCCTCCCCGGCCCGATTTTAACATCCTCGTCGCGTCCCTAAACATGTGGACCCAGCGCGCCGACGCCGCGATCATGAGCTATGAAGTGCCATGGGATTCACTGCTCGACGGGGTACCCGCGGAGTCTGTCGCCGCGAGAAATTTTACGGGCCTTGCAAATTTTTACAGATCCAAAGGTTTTCAAATCTGGCTCTATATCGATCCGGCAAACGGGCTTAACCGCGCGGGAGAAGCGGATGCTCTTGTGCGAAGGGGGAGAAGCATCACTGAGCCGGCCATCCAGCAACTCTACCGCCGGTGGGTTGTCGCAAGCGACAGCATCGTGCATCCCGAACACCTCGGGCTTGCTCTCGAGACGAATCTCATCCGCGCGGCCTCCTCAGCACTAGTCTACTCTGCCATCCGAACCGCGGTTAATGGTGCAGCTCTTGACGTGCTGGGGAGAGGAACGGCCGCGAAGCTCAGCGTGAGCGTGCAGGTTGATTACGCGTGGGGGCATTTCGACAGCAGCGGTTATCACGGCGTGGACACCGACTTCGTTCATTTTCCGTTCATCGAGGAGCTCGGGCTTTCATCCTATCCTTACCTCGCGCGATTCAGCGATCCGGACTCAGTGCCGCTCAATTATTACTCGCGATTGGTTGATGGAAGAGCGATTCCTACGATGGTGACGGAAGGCGGTTGGACATCGGCTTCGCTTGGAGGGATTATTTCATCGCCGGAAAAGCAGAGAAGATACATCGAACGGCAGATGCGGCTGCTCGATTCTGTCAAAGCGATTGCCGTCTTTCAACTTACGTTTACAGATCTTGATTTAAGCGCAAACCCGCCGCCTCCGGGCTCGGTTCTCCCCTTATTTGCGCACTGCGGATTGGTGGACATCAATCTCAATCCCAAGGCCGCGTTGCCGGCATGGGATAACGCTTTCGCAAGGCCGCGCTAGCGGTTGGTTCACCAGCGCGGCAAGCGGAAAAATCTTCAGTACACTGGCAGCGAAGTTCACCTCAGCGCATTACCGGCGAGGGACTCAACTCGGCGAGCAGTGAGTCCAGATCAAGCGGATCTGAAACCATCGCGAGCTTTCCATCCGGATCTCTTGGCCACTCCTCCCTGGGACGGTCCCAATACAGCTCAACGCCGTTATTGTCGGGATCGCGGAGATACAGTGCTTCACTTACACCGTGATCGGATGCTCCATCAAGCGAAATCCCGGCGTCCGTTAACCGCCGCAGCGCATCGGCAAGAGCCGCCCGAGTTGGATAGAGTATTGCAAGATGATATAAACCGGTAGCTCCGCGGGGAGGGGGCGATCCGCCCTTGCTTTCCCAGGTGTTGAGTCCGATATGATGATGGTATCCGCCTGCGGAGATAAACGCAGCTCCCGGCCCGTATCGCTGCATGAGCTCGAAGCCCAGCACGCGGCAGTAGAACGCAAGCGCGCGTTCGATGTTCGCCACCTTAAGATGGACATGCCCGATCGCAACGCCAGGGTCAATCGGTTGTTGTGTCGGTTGTTGTTTCTGATTGTTCATTTTCATTCCTCCGATATTGCAGAGCTCCTGAAGGACATTGTTCTACTTGATCAATGATTCGTTCAGTTGTAGCTCCGTCCATATTAATCCACGGTTTGACGCTCGGGTTGAATACGGACAGCAACCCTTTCCAGCATTTCGTTGAATGTATACAAACGTGAGGTCGCCAGAGCACGGTAACCCCACCATTTGTATACTTAATTGTCGGCTGTTTGTCCAACGGGTTCACCGGGACTTGATAAAGTTACCCATGTGAAGCTCCGCGTACGCCTGTCGTAATTCTTCGGGCGTATTCATGACGATCGGACCCTGCCATGCCACCGGTTCTTCGAGCGGCTGCCCTGAGACCAGCAGGAATCTGATTCCTTCGTCGCCGGCCTGAACCGAAACCTCGTCGCCCCGATCAAACAGCACGAGCGAACGGTTACCGATAAGCTCGTATTGTTCTCCTTTGTCGGAGCCAACGCGATCGGTTTTTATCGGCTGCGGTCCCGATGCATCGCGGAATGTTCCGCTTCCTTCAAAGATATACGCGAAGGCATGCCGGTTCGTTTCGACGGGGAGAATCTTCTTTTTCCCCGGGGGAACAAACACGTCGAGATAGCGGGGCTCGGCGGCGACGCCGTCGACGGGCCCTTTCTTACCCCAGAAATCTCCGCAAATGACACGGACATGTGTCCCGTCGTCGTCGGTGACTTCCGGAATTTCTTTCGATTCAATATCCTGGTACCGCGGGTTCGTCATCTTCAGCGACCGGGGCAGGTTCGCCCACAGCTGAAATCCATGCATGCGTCCGTTCGGATCTCCGTGCGGCATTTCCTGGTGGAGGATGCCGCTTCCTGCGGTCATCCATTGGACGTCTCCTGCGCGCATCGTTCCGCGATTTCCGAGACTGTCGCCGTGATTGACTTCACCGGCGAGCACATAGGTTATCGTTTCGATGCCGCGATGCGGATGCCACGGAAATCCCGCCATATAGTCCGAAGGATTTTCGTTTCTAAAATCGTCGAGCAGCAGGAACGGATCAAACTCTTCCGTCTGACCGAAGCCGAACGCGCGGCGTAAGCGCACGCCGGCCCCCTCGATAGTGGGTCGTGCCTGAATGATGTTTTTAACGGCTCGTATTGACATAAGGTGCTCCTCTTCTTAAGTTTTTCTACACAATAATATACAAAGTTACGAAGATTTTTGTTTTGCAAATTCAAGGTTCAGCGTGATTGTTACGTCTTTTCCTACGACTGCGCTTCCTGCTTCCGTAAGAGCGTTGAATTTAAGGCCGTAATCGAACCTGTTGATCGTAGCAATCGCCTTGAACCCCGATTTGGTGTTTCCCCACGGATCCTGTATTGTACCGCCGTTCTTTACGGCGAACGTAACCCGTTTCGTGACGTCGCGTATCGTCAAATCGCCTTCCAGGGCAAAATTATGTTCGTCGACTTTCTTCCATGAAACGCTTTTGAACGACATTTTGGGATACTTTTCTGCGTTGAAAAAATCATCCGTTGTCAGATGTTTGTCGCGCCCCTCGTTCTCAGTGTTAATGCTTGCGACATCCACGGCAAATGTTACTTGTGCATCCGAAAAATCGGATTTGTCTGAGCGAAGCGATCCCGTAAAGGATCTAAAATTGCCCTCGACCTCGGAGATAATGAGGTGAGAGACGGAAAATTTTACAGATGAATGCGCATTGTCCAGGTTCCATGTCGCCTGGCTGAAGGCGGCCGTCGCCACGAGAAGCATTCCGGCAATGATCGTCATGAATTTGTTCATTTGAAGCCCTTTCAGTGAATGTTTGAGATTAAATGTTTAACACTTGAAAGGTACGATCATTCCTGCCCCTCTCCATTGACGGGGGTTAGGAAATTTGATTGATCTGGGTTAAGAGAGGTCGAGGATAGGTCAAAATGAAGAGGAACGCAGAACTCACAGGAGTTCGATCGTGATAGGTTACTTCGCCGTGTCGGCGATATGCTTTCGTATCCGGCTCAGCGACTCCGGAGCGATGCCAAGATAGGAGGCGATTTGATTCTGGGGGACCCGCTGCGCGAGCGTGGGGAATGTCTTAAGAAACATTTGGTAGCGATCTTCGGCAGACGCGCTGAGCGTGCATTCGATGCGCTGCTGGGTGCCGATGTAGCTGCGCTCGAGCAGGAGCCTGAAGAAGCGCTCGAGTTTGGGAATTTCAACGAGCATGGAATCGCGGGAAATCTTGTCGATGACCAACACCTCAGAATCCTCGAGCGCGTCGATATTGTATCGTGACCACTCGCCGGTGAGAAAGGATTGCAAGTCTGATATCCACCAGTCTTCGATGGCAAACTGGATAACATGCTCTTCCCCCTTCGGGTCGACCGAATAGCACCTCAGGCATCCGCGATCGACAAAGGCGATGTATTTGCCGACCTCACCTTCCTGGAGAAGAAAATGCTTTTTGAGGACCCTCTTGGGGGTGAAATACGAGGCCATGCGATCCAGCTCGGATTCGGTAAGCTCGATCTTTTTGAGAATATGGGCGCGAAGAAGCTCGTACATAGTGTTGAATATAGGGATTTTTCCCTATTGATTCTTCACCGGGAGTTTTCTACCTTACACCCGCCTAACTATTCTATCGAAAGGAGATTCCCATGCTGCCCCAATCCTCGTCAACGGATTACACACGTCGTCACTTTCTTTCCATGGCAGGCAAAGGCGTCGGCCTCGCCGCCTTAACGACCGCTTCTGTCGCGGCGCTTCTTGACCGCCTTCACGCTTCGGTAAAAACTGTCGAGAATCTACCGGTGGAGCAGGCTGCAATGGACGAGGACTTCTGGTTCGACATTCAACAGGCATTTTCAGTAACCCGCGGAATTACGAATCTCAACAACGGCGGCGTCTCGCCGTCGCCCCGGATCGTGACCGAAGCGGTAGTCCGCTACATTTGGGAGCAGGAAGACGCGACAGCCTATACGATGTGGGAAATTCTCGAGCCTCAGTGCGAAACGATCCGAACAGGTCTTGCGAATATGTTCGGAGTCGACCGCGAAGAGATTGCCATTACGCGGAACGCCTCCGAGTCACTCGAGACGCTCCTCATGGGCATGGACTTCAAGTCGGGCGACGAGATCCTTACGACGACGCAGGATTATCCCCGCATGCTTACGACGCTCCGTCAAAGGGAAATCCGGGAAGGTTTAAAGCTCAAGCTTATTAAAGTCCCGATCGCACCTCAGAATCTCGACGAGATAACGAACGAGTTTGAAAAGGGAATAACGGCAAAAACCAAACTTATTCTTATTGCGCACACCATCAATATCACCGGGCAAATTACTCCGGTGAAGGCCGTGTGTGGACTCGCCGCGTCAAGAGGAATTGAGGTCATAGTCGATGGAGCCCACTCGTTCGGACATTTTGATTTCAAGCAGTCCGACCTCGGATGCGATTACTACGGTACGAGCCTGCATAAATGGCTGTACGCGCCGAAAGGGACCGGCATGCTCTATGTGAAGCGCGAGAAGATCGAAAAAATCTGGGCGCTTATGGCTGCGGACAAGACGCAAAAGGGCGATATCCGGAAGTTTGAAGAGATCGGCACACACTCCGCTGCCCCGAAGCTTGCCATCGGCGAGGCGCTTCTCTTTCACAACGGTATCGGTGGCAAACGGAAGGAAGCCCGTCTGAGATATCTTTCGCGTTACTGGATGAACAGGCTCAAAGTGCTTCCGAATGTCCGGTTCCATACGTCGTTTGCTGAAAACCAGTCCTGTGCGATCGGCAACGTCGAAGTGATTGATGTCGATACGGCTGCGCTTCAGCAATATCTCATGTCGAAGCATAAGATTTATTCTGTTGCAATCATCCATGATGAATTCAAGGGATTGCGAATCACCCCGAACGTCTACACGACACTGAAAGAGCTGGACCGCTTCTGCGAAGTTATGGAGACTGTCGCGAAAAAGGGACTGCCGAAGGCGTAATCTTTCCCGCGTTGCTGCTCATTGCTTCCGGGCTGTTCGCTGAAGTACTCTCTTACGGTTGTGTTCGTTTCGCTTGTGATTGTTCTTCGCTTCTTATCAGGGACTACTGTTCGAGCTGTAATGCCGGACCCCCATTAAACCCCAAATTTTCCGAAAGCGCAAGGTGGCAGATCCCGGGATCTTGCTATCCTGTCCCTGCTTCGCTTTTTTGGAAACGATTTCTTATGTTGAGGTAATCCTCAAGCTTCCATGAGTTCCAACATCTGATAATTTCATAAACCTGACCGCTTTGTCTACGACAGATTACCTTCTCGGCGTCAATCAAACCGAACTCGAACGCCTCAATTTCCAGCACAGCGTCTGGGGGCATGTCACGAACAACTTCTTCGAACGACTGAATGTCGGATCGGGATGGAAATGCCTGGACGTCGGTTCGGGCCCCGGATTTGTGGCGATGGATCTTCGGGAACGCGTAGGGCCGACCGGAGAAATTACCGCGCTCGAGCCCTCGAAATATTATCTCGAATGGTTCGAGCAGGAAACGAAGAACCGGAAATGGACAAATTTCAAGTTTATTAACGGCGATGCCGAATCCGCAAAGCTTCCGGATTCGTATTACGATCTTATTTTCGCGCGATGGGTCATCGGCTTTGTTCCCGATGCTGAAAAGTTTCTGAGCAGTTTGTTCAAGGCCCTTCGACCGGGCGGAATAATTGCACTACAGGATTATATTTATGAAGGCTTGTCCCTCTTCCCCCGCGGCGGCGCGTTCGACGGTATGGCCGATGCTGTGAGAGGATACTGGCGCTCCGGCGGCGGCGATCCGAATATCGCCGCGCGCATCCCGGTAATTTTCCGCAAGCACGGCATACAGTTGAAAGATTATTATCCGAACGTCTTGGCCGGCGGCCCCGAGAGCAATGTCATCGAGTGGGCGCACCGGTTCTTCGCGACGCACACGCAAACGATGGTCGACAAGGGCGTCATTGGGCAACAGGTGGGAGACGCCATGTGGAAAGACTGGACCGATCATCGCAAAAATCCCGACACCATTTTCGTTTCGCCGATCGTCGTTGACGTTGCCGGCGTTCGGCCATTGTGAAGTTCGCACTCATTGCCATATTCCTCACTATGACCACCGCAGCATCGCAGACTACTGTTCATTATACGCTCTCCATGTCAAAACCTTCGACGCACCTGCTCGAAGTCGGAGTAACGTATGATCGCCTTCCCGCAAGCCTCCGGGAAGTTGATTTTATCCTCCCGGTGTGGCGGCCGGGAAGATACCTTGTGCTTGATTTCGCGAGCGGAGTCCAGGATGTTGCCGCTCATGATGGCGGGGGGAATACACTTGAGTGGTCAAAGGTCGAGAAATCTTTATGGCGCGTGCAGACGAAGGGAGCAAGCTCGGTAACGCTGCGGTATAAAGTCTACGCGAATGAGTTTAACCAGAGGACACGCGGTCTCAACGACGAGCACGCCTTTATCGACGGCAGCGCCGTCTTCATGTATGCCGAGCAGTTTCGCAGGTTGCCGGTCCGTCTCACAGTCAACCCGTACAAAAACTGGCATGTGACGACGGGGTTGGAGGGAAGCGGGAAAGAATTCTCCGCCCCGGATTACGATTACTTTGTGGATTGTCCGCTCGAGATCGGCACTCAGCATGATTTCGAGTTCATGGTCGACAATGTGCCACACGTTCTCAGTATTTTTGGCGAGGGAAATTGGAACGCCGATACCCTCGTTCGCGACATAACAAAA
>DATJGD010000079.1:0-9241 GCA_035495255.1 Bacteroidota bacterium
TCATTTTTACCTGGAAATTCCGATCATCAACTATTTCTACCTTCCGGCGATGGGGAAGGCCAGTCCTGACATCACAGACGAAATCAAAGCAACCGCGAACATCGAGTTTTATAACACCTCCAAAGCGAACGCGGTGTACAGCGCCTCCGACGGCAAGAAGATAAGTTTTGTGAACGGGACTCTCACGAATGAAATCAGCAGCGCAGTCGCGATCTTCAACAAGGACGGCAGTGTTTCTGATCCCATCGGCTACTACGTCCCTGACGATGCGTACTCGCTTACGCTCAGCGATTTTGCAGAACCGGGCGGACCGGTTTATCTGACAGCGTTTAAGGGAAATATCGTTTACTGCTATGACCGAAACGGCGCCGGCTCTTCGCAGGTTGACCGTTTCCGGATTGATTCCGCGCTCTCCGTAGGTTCAGGCGATGCTGCCGGGAAAACAATCAATCTCCATGTCGTCATCGACCGTCCCGGCGACGAAAGAATCTTTTTCGCGAGAAACATTCCCATGCAAATCAACGATTCGTTGCGTATACACGAAGTTGGGGAGAACCGCCTGATAGTTGAGAATTTCGCCGGTGCGAAGAGCTATGACCTCGAAATAGACACGAGATCATCTTCGAAACAAGACGCCACGGCGCATCTTGCCATCCCGATCGGCGGCAACTCCCGGCAAATAATCGAACCGGATTGGGGAAGCCTCGGGGGGAGCGCCGTGAACATTTTGATCGACAACGGCAACGACGGCACGATTGATGATTCAATCACTGTGTCCAACCAGATGGAAAACATCCATGTTCGTTCTTCCTGGAATATGGTTTCAATCCCGCGGACATTGCCCGATTATCGAACAAGCGCACTCTTCCCCTCCGCGCTCTCGGCCGCCTATGCGTACACTCCGCTCGGGTATGCAGCAAAAGAGACGCTGCGTAATGGTCAGGGCTACTGGCTCAAATTTTCATCCGGTCAATCGATCCCGGTTGTTGGCGATCTGAGAATATCCGACACGATCTCGCTTAATCCCGGGTGGAACATGATCGGTTCAATCAGCTCGGCGATCCCCGTTGCCGGCATTGCTTCCATCCCCGGCGGTATCGTCACCTCCAGCTTTTTCGGATACGATTCGGCGTACTCTTCGGCCGACAGCATCCGGCCCGGACGCGGCTACTGGGTGAAAGTAAACCAATCCGGACAGCTTGTTCTTTCGACGTCGGAAGCATCCCCTTCAACCAGAATCCGCATTGTCCCGACAACCGAGCGGCCGCCGGTACCACCGGGCGGGGAGATCCAACATCCGGCTCCAACCGGGGGAGGACAACTTCCAACAACGTTCGCGCTCGATCAGAACTTCCCAAATCCATTCAATCCGAGAACGACAATTACGTACGAGTTGCCGAAAGCATCATACGTGACGCTGAAAGTGTATGACGTCTTCGGCAGAGAAGTGGCGACGCTCGCCGACGGCATGGAAGACGCAGGATACAAGTCTGTCAACTGGGATGCCGTAAACCTCGCAACCGGGGTGTATTTCTACAAGCTTCAGGCCGGCGACTTTATCGCGACAAAGAAACTGCTCTTGATGAAGTAACTTGATCGTTGATTACACGAAAGGATTATTATGAAACGCACAATTATCTTTTACGTTTTTCTCATCCTGGTCCTTTTCCCTTCCAACAGTCGGGCGCAGGGGAAGAGCTCCGGCCTCGTCGCAGACCCCTATCCGGGTTCGGTACCCGAATCGCATCCTAATGTCACAGATGCAGCAGAACGGAAATCGATGGATTCGCGCAGCCGGACGTATTATACAAAGGACTCGTTTGAGAAGACGATGGCACATTACACCAAATCTCTTGGCGGCAAGTTCGAGCCAGGATACGGGGGAGACTGGGTATTCTCGTGCGCCGTCATTCCCTATAAAGATGTGCTTGCGATCGTTGAAAAACGGGGCGGAGTGCTGTCCGAAGGCGGGGATAACTTTGGCGGAACGATGGCGGGAGTGACAATCCATGGGAGGCCGACAAACAATGCAACCCATTACTCGGTGACACAGGTGTATGAGAAGATGCAAAAAGCCTATCTCGCCAAATTTTCGAATTCCGAAACCGTTGACCTGGCCTCACTGCAACAACATCTTGAAGATCCGGAATTGAAAAAACTCGAAACCCGGTACGAACACCTCAAGCTGGATTACTTCGCGGAGACAAGTGAAAAACGAAAGGAAGGCGGAGCGAATAACCTCACAATGGACGAGGTAATCTACAATAAGTACTTCACCAACCCGGCGGAAGCGCGCGCGAAGGAGCAGGAGGAGCTGCAGAAGAAATACATGGCGGCGATAAATAAAATGGACTATGACGGTGCGACGAAGATCGGCAACAGGATGATGGAGATCAGCGGAATCCAGCCGAACGACGGCAAAGCGGATATGGACACCGTCATCATGTGCCTGGAGGAGATGAATACGAACGCCTACGCGACGATGATCGTCATCGACATGCATCCGTCGAAGTGGGAAATAACTCCCTTAAAATAATAATTTCCGGAATTACCATGAAGAAGGTTTTCCTGTCTTCCATACTCGTCATCGTGTGTTGCTTCAGCATGAATTTTTCGCTGACGGATCAGCCCGGCCTGCCCCGGAGGGCGGCGGCATCTCGCCAACTTCATGTCAGCGCCGGTTGGAACTTGCTTTCTTTACCCTGCAGTCCCCCGGTCAGCACGACGAACGTGCTCTTCCCGACCTCCGTCTCACCGGCATTTGCGTACAACATTGGCTACGTAGCGAAGGACACGCTCGCTCCGGGAACCGGCTACTGGCTGAAGTTCGCCGCAGATCAAACGATCAACCTCGCGGGTGATTCGGTCACGAGCGCGGCAATTCCCGTGCGGGCCGGATGGAATATGATCGGTTCTCTTTCTGTGCCCGTGCCTGTCGGCCAGGTCATCGCCGATCCGGACACCATTATCGCATCATCCTATTTTAGCTATACTCCCGGCGGCTATCAGCAATCGGATACGATTCAACCGGGCGTCGGATACTGGGTCAAGGTAAAGCAGGATGGCATGCTCTATCTCAATCCGACAATTTCAGAACGGCTTGCCGCGCTTCATGAGTTTGATGCTTTTGCGGATAGTCTCGACCATAATGACCCTCAGGAATACGCAAAGATGCTGCAATACTTCCGGTCTCATCCCGAGACGTATGAAGCTTCCGATACAATTGACTCGAAAAGCATGTGGGCGCGATTTACCGATGGCAGGCTCTTTATCATTTCCGACGGCACCGGGACGGCACTAGACACCACCGACACGACATCGTTATCTCAAGTTGCCGTAACGGGATCATCTCTGCGCAAGGACGCGCCGGTGCCAAACAATCTCCCGACTAATATCCACGCGAGAATTATCAACGCTCTCGGGCCGGCGTTTGAACCGATCACAGGCAATGGAGCCGAGTCGACAGTCAACCAATTGCGGAGCTGGTTTACTGCTGCGGGCTACACCCAGCCGGTCGGCGATGCTTCTGTTGAGGGATTGAAACAGGCGCAAGGAGATGGAGTATTCTATTTTAGCTCGCACGGAAGCTGGGGTAAAACACGCGACACGAGTATCAATGAGTACGGAATATGGACCTCCGACGAGGTGACCCCCGCGAATGAGGCGCGGTTCAGCGCCGACCTCGACAGCCGTCCCGCCCGTTTGTGCTGGTACAGGGCGCTTCACTCCAACAATTTCTTCGGTGACAATAGAGAAATTCATTATGCAATCACCGGAGCATTTGTAAAGACGTATATGTCATTTGCTCCGAACAGCCTGGTCTTTTTCAACGCGTGCAGGAGCGATGCCGTAAATTCTGACATCAAAGCTGCATGCCAGCAAAAAAATGCCGGTGTCTATATGGGATGGTCCGAGAACATCGATGCGCAGCTGGGGCTCAAAGCCGCCCGGTTCTTTTTTGATCGGTTGCTTGGAGCGCATCAGCAAAGCCCGGCAGAAACTCCTCCTCAGCGTCCGTTTGAGATTACCTATGTACTCGAGGACATGCTTCTGAGGGGTATGAACACCCATGTCGGCAATCATGGCGCTACGACCCTCAACGCAACTCCCTATTACGGATATGGCGGCGAGCCGACCCTGCTTGCGCCGACGATTCAGTGGGCGATCCCGCCATTTCTTGCCGGCGATGTTAACATCTGGGTGGATGGATCCTTCGGGGATGACACGAATACCGGGACGGTAAAATTGGGAAACACTCCCCTGACGATTGCCAATTGGACCCCGATTCGTATTGAATGTCCGGCACCGCAAACCGGCGGAAACCTCTCTGTGAGCGTTCGCGGGATCAAGAGCAATACGATTCAGCTTACCGAATGGCATGCGCAGTTCACAATTGTCTACCATGGAAAACAAACGTTGCAGCACCGTATCATCATGAACATGAATTTCTGGGCTGACGTCCACAACTGGCGAACTCTGCCTCACAAACCGGTGAACTACTGGCAGCCCCGGTTTATTTATGCGATGGGGAATTCTTCCTGTCAATTTGAGTCAAGCGGGAAAGAAGTAAGCGACCTCGATACGACCATCGTGTATGAAAGTTGGTCAAACGCTGTGACCCCTCAGTTTTCCAGGTCGATTCCTCCCCCTTCCGAATACTTCGGAATCACCGGACAAATAGATTCAGCAGGACGACAGTCGAGCCTGTGGCTTGGATTCGCGGGAAAATACACGCGTTATCTTGCAGGAGCGGGAACTTCCGAAGAGACGTTCACTCCTCCCAGCGAGCTTACTTATCTTCTGCTTCAGATGACAAGCGGATATATTTTGCCTGGTACTACGATTCCCTGGTCGAGCGGAGACTTCAGCGGTACGGTGACATGGAATGATATCCAGCCGGTCTATGCACCGGATCCGAATGGAGGGTGGTGAGAAATGATTAACAAGGCATCTACAGGACACATCCTCCTTACCACGTTTGTATTGTTGCTGGTAACGAGCGCCGCCGCAACTACCGGCGCCAGGGGCACCAGGAAACCTGCCGCCTCCTATGAACTCCACGTAAATGCCGGATGGAATTTGCTTTCGCTGCCGCTTGATGTTGCAGACGGTAGGAAGGGCGTGTTGTATCCGACAGCGATATCTCCGGCATATACCTACGGCGACTCGTATGCTGCGCAGGAGACTCTGCAGGCAGGGCCCGGCTACTGGCTGAAATTCAATTCGCCTCAAACGATCACGATTGCCGGCGATTCAATTCCCGATATGACCATGCATCTCCATCCGGGATGGAACCTGGTGGGCTCATGTTCTATCCCGATCGCGACGAACTCTCTGTTCAGCTATCCGGAGGGGATCGTCACTCCAAAGTATTTTGGGTATGACGCTACAGCCGGCGGCTATTACGAAACCGATACGATCCAACCAGGAAGCGGATATTGGGTTAAGTCAAGCGAGGCGGGCGTCCTGATTCACGCTGTGCCGAATACAACGCCCCCTCTGATCAGCGACAGCCTCCGAACGGTCATTTTGGATTCGATCAATGCCTTTGCGAACCGGTTGCCCCACGCCGATGATTCGCTCGACAATATTGCACTGATGAATTATCTTCGCACCTTCCCCGAGTTTGAAGTTGTTGACACCACCCCGGGAAGCGTGTGGGCAAGATTTACCGACGGCAGGTTATTCATTCGAACAGACAACTTCGGGATCGGCGACACCGTTCTCGAAAACAAAAGCGTCGAACCCACTCCGATGAGTGAGGGACAACCGCCGAGAACACCCGCTGACAATCTTCCTTTTTATCCCGATGCCTGGATCGCCAATGCTATGGGTTCCTATTACGACGGATGGCCCGGAGGCGGCGCCACTCAAACGGTCGGGCAATTGCAGGCCTGGCACAAAACGACCGGGTACGCGCTTGCAACAAATGCCGGCGCGGACGTCTGGGACCTGAAACTGGTCCGGCACGTGGGCGTCTTCTACATCAGCGCTCATGGCGGAAGCAGCGATGATGAGCGAATACCGTTTTGCCTGTGGACGGCAACTCCACGGACACCCTACTTCGACATGCTGTTCAAGGACGATCTCGACAGCGGGTACCTGGCCTACTTTACCGGATCGAACGCGGATGATGGTTCCGGAAACCCCATCGAAGAGACGCATTACGCGATAACTCCGCTGTTCGTGCAGCGATACATGAAATTCGATCCGGGGGCGCTTGTCTTTATTAATGCGTGCGAAAGTTACAAGAGAGCTGCCTTTGCGAACGCGTGCATATCGAAGGGCGCGGGCGTGTACGCCGGATGGACCAACCGCATCAACATTGAGCCGGCGATACGATCCGCCAGGCATTTCTTTGACCGCATGCTTGGGACGAACCAATATTTCCCGGAGAATCCGCCGCAACGTCCGTTCGACGCCGACCTCGTGTGGAATGACATGATTCTCAAACATTATGATCTCATACCGTCGGGGCGAGGGGTGGCAAAATTCTGGCTCACTCCGGTCATTCCGAACTATAATCTTCTCGCACCGAGCATCCTGCAGGCGTACCCCGATCCGGTCCCGGGTTCTGACGATTTCTATATCGATGGTTTGTTTGGCGACAATCAGGGACTGGCGAACATAAATGTAACCGTTGGCGGAAATCCTCTCGGAATCAGGGAGTGGGTCAACTCCACCAAGCTCAGGCTCGATCCGCCGACGCATGGAGGCGATGTTCAGGTGACCGTGCGCGGCCGAACGAGCAACATTACGCAGTACACAGAATGGCATGCTGTCTTCGATTACACCCTGAACGGCCGCGGCTCTCTGAAGCAGCATATTGTCATGAACGTCGACTTTCTCGCAGATGTACATGACTTTCGGATCAATATTGCCGATGCACCCATCTTCCCGTTTCCACGGTATATCCAGGTGCTCAATACATCGCATGCAGACTATGAGTGCAGCGGAATATATGTGAATCCGAAAGACACATCAATCATTGAGGAATATTGGACCGGTTCGGGGTCGGTCCCCTTGGGGGCAAATTTCATGTTCGGGTCGCTTGTCGGACCGCCGAACAACGCAAACTTCGGGCAGCTTGGGTTTCAGTCCACATATTATGTCAATGGAAGCCCGACAGACCTCGGCCTGCCATCGGATGTGTCAAACATGCTGCTGACAATGAGTACCGCATACACGATTGGAGGGGGATACCTGCCCGGGAGCAACAGCATCGGGTCGTACTCGCTCTCATGGAGTGACGTCGTCCCCACACATAAGCCGAGTCCGAATAGTGCGCGATAGAAACAGACTTTCACTAATTGAGGAACAACCATGAAGCTTACTTGTCGTACGACATCAGTCAGATATTGTGTTCGCGGCGCTGTACTCACGATGATGTGTATACTCTCCTTTGGCTCATCGCATGCACAGCTCTCCGGCACGAAGACGATCGGAGGCGGCGGAGACTACGGTTCCTTTAACGCGGCGGCGGCCGCATTGATGTCGGAGGGTGTTTCAGGAGCGGTGACGTTCAATGTGATGAACGGTACCTACAACGAACAAGTCCTCATCGGCAGTATTCCTGGGGCAAGCGAAACCAACACCATTACATTCCAGTCGCAGAGCGGTAACCGCGCCGACGTCACGCTCGCATTTGCTCCTCCGGCCGATACGAACAACTATGTCGTCCACCTCTTCGGTGCCAGGTACGTGACTTTTCAGAATATGACGCTCGACGCGAGCGGTGGTACGCAGTATGGAAACGTCGTGAAATTCGACGGCGACGCTGATTACGACCGGATCATCAACAATGCCATCGTTGGGGTTTCCACTTCCCTGAACTCCGAGACCCTTGTCCCCGTGTACGCTAGCGACGACTCTTCGGATTATACGATCATCTCGGGCAATACTGTGACGAACGGCAGCATTGGGGTCGCCATGTTCAGGACGAACCCCGATGCATTCTCCGCCGGCATACAGGTCTCCGACAATGTCTTCACGAACCAATCGACCAAGGGGATCTCGCTCTCCTATCACAACGGCGCCATCATACGGGGCAACTCCATCTCAACATCCGTTACGACCGTGTTCGTGGGCATCGACGTAACCCGGTGCGATTCGACGCTGGAGATTCTTGCAAATAAGATCACAATACCTGATGGAGGTTTCGGCATCAACATGTATACGTGCAATGGCAGCGCCGGGTACCCGGGACTTGTTGCGAACAACTTTGTTACAAGCCTCCACGGCAACAGCACAGGAGTATGGGCCTCGAACTGCACCTATCAGAATATCTACTATAATAGTGTCAATATTACGAATGAGAGTTTCGAAGGGCAGGCCCTTCTCGTGGACGGCACCGCGGCAAACGTCAACATCGTCAATAATATTTTCGCCAATTCGGGAACGGGATACTCTGTTTCAATTTATTCTCCGGCATCGACAGAGATCGCAAGTTCCGACTATAACAATCTTTACACCAACGGGCTCCGCGTAGCATCCTGGGAGGGGCTTGACGTGGCGGATCTGGCCGCACTGCAACTGGCAAGCGGCAGAGATGCACATTCGATAGCCGTAGAACCTCTGTTCGCTTCGACGACAAACCTTCACCTCTATTCTGCGCAGAACGATAGCCAGGGAACGCCGCTCGCCGCCGTGACGAGAGACATCGACGGCGACTTCAGGGATCCGCAACGACCGGATATTGGCGCCGATGAGTTTGCGCTTGTGCGCGTCAGCCTGAATCAGGGCTGGAACATGGTCAGTGTGCCTCTTGTCGTTCCCGATTTCCACACATCAACTCTCTTCCCCGCCACCCCGACGAGCGTGTTTGCGTACCTTGCGGGTTCGTATTCTGCGCAAAGCATCCTTGCGAACAGGCTTGGGTATTGGGTGAAATATAACGGGCCGGCAGTCGTCACGATGACGGGGGATCCGATTTCGCCGGATACGATTCAATGCACGTTAGGATGGAACCTCATCGGCTCAATAACGTGGCCGGTCCCTGCCTCACACATAACGACTATCCCCGGCGGGCTTATCGCAAGCCCGTTCTACGAGTACAATATTTCCTATCAGGCGGCTGACACGATACGGCCCGGGAAAGCGTACTGGGTGAAACTCCTGGCTCCCGGGACGCTCATTCTCTCCGCCTCCGCGGATAACCAGCCGGCGCACCGGCCTCAGGCGGTGCGGGAGATCGGGTTGCCTCCGTTACCTCCGGAATCAAAAATGAAGTGAAGCAGCTGTA
>DATJGD010000080.1:0-30370 GCA_035495255.1 Bacteroidota bacterium
GGCCAAGGCCGGAGACCAGGCCTACCATTATTCCGCTTCGCAGATTATGGTAGCTGTAGGAGGCGACCAGCGACAGATGCGAAAAGAACCTCGCCGTAATTATTTGCATCAGAATGACGATGATTCCATGAGTAATTCCGCAGAGGAGCGTCCAGAGAATAATCCGTTGAACCCAGTGATGCAATGGCAGTTTCTTCTCAATGAGATAGACGTAAAGCGCCGCGGTGCCGGCGAGACCAATGATGTAATGCGCTTCCATCACAAAATTCCACAAGCCGGTATGCTGATGAAAGAACAGGCCGGTGACGACAATGTACCAGACAAGGAGCATCGTGAATCCATCCCGGTACCTGCGCGCCGTAAACATGGCGTATGAGATCCCCAGTGTGACGGCATTTACTCCGTATGCCGAGGGCGACATTGTGGAGTCAAAAATCAGTTTCCCGTAAACGAAGAAGCTGAGCACGTACACCGATCCTCCGATCAGCGCGATCCGGAGAACCATTTCCCGGGTGCGCGTTGTCATCGCGTTCTTTCTTTCATAAGATTGTTATCACTATCGCAATAATCGCGTTACCGATCTTGACCATGTCAATTCTTCCTTCCTTCTGAAATGATTGAAATGTTCAAATCCATCTATGCAGCGACAACCTTGCCGTCAACCTTCAAATCGCCCAGCGGATACACCGGGAACATGTTATCCTTCATCCAGACATTTGCCTCCAGCGGAGTCATCTTCCATCCGGAAGGGCAGTTTGACACGACTTCGATAAGGCAATATCCTTTCTTGTCTTTTTGATACTGCAATGCTTTTGTCAGGGACTTCTTCAACTGCCGGACATTGTTCGGGGTGTGTACGGCCTGGCGGGTGACATAATACGCTCCCGGAAGCTGCGCAATGAGCTCGGTGATCTTGAACGGAAACCCCTGTGTCTCGGTAGCACGGCCCTCGGGCGTGGTGCTTGTTTTCATCCCGAGAAGCGTTGTGGGGGCCATTTGTCCTCCCGTCATGCCGTAGATTGCATTATTAATAAAAATGACAAGGATGTTTTCTCCGCGGTTCGCGGCATGAATCGTTTCTGCGGTTCCGATTGCCGCGAGATCGCCGTCTCCCTGGTAGGAAAACACATACTTTTCCGGGAGCATGCGCTTGACGCCGGTTGCTACCGCCGCCGCGCGGCCGTGCGCGGCTTCCTGCATATCGATGTCCAAATAGTGGTACGCGAAGACAGCGCAGCCAACCGGGGCGACGCCGATGGTGTCACTCTGGATGTTGAGCTCCTGGACGACATCCATCAACACCTTATGGACCACACCATGGCCGCATCCGGGGCAATAGTGCATCCGGGTGTCCGTCAGCGTCTCCGGTTTCATCCAGACGCATTCCAGCTCTCCCTGCTCAGTGACGCTAACGGGTAAGGACTCGGCTTCTCGGGTCTTCTTCATGTTCGATCAATCCCAGTTGTTGTGAAAATTTCAGAATTTGGTTTAGCACTTCTTCAGGCGTAGGAATGATCCCCCCTGTTCGTCCATAAAACTCTACGGGGACCTCTCCGTTTACCGCAAGCCTGACATCTTCGACCATCTGTCCGGCGTTCATTTCAGTGACGAGCACCCCTTTTTGCGTTTGGCAGAGCCGGCGGATGGCAGCTTGCGGAAACGGAAAGAGAGTCTGCGGACGCAGCAGGCCGACGGGTATTCCTCTTGAGCGCGCCGTGTCGACTGCCCGCTGGCAGATCCGGGCGGCAAGCCCGTACGCAACGACAAGCAGTTGAGCGTCTTCAAGGAGATAGCTTTCAAACCGAACCTCTTCTTCATTCATAAAGGAATACTTCGCCTGGAGCTTTCTGTTGATCTCCTCCATTTTCTCGGGCTGAATGTGAAGCGAGGTGATGATATTTCGCTCCCGCGAATCGGATTTGCCGGTCGTGGCCCAATCTTTGCGACTGAGATGCTCTTCGGCCGCGTACGGTTCAAACACTACTTTTTCCATCATCTGGCCGAGCGCGCCGTCGGATAAGATCATGACGGGGTTCCTGTACTTATCCGCCAGGTCGAATCCGAGGAAGACAAAATCAGCCATTTCCTGCACGCTTGAGGGTGCGAGAACTATCAGACGATAATCGCCGTGACCGCCCCCTTTTGTAGCCTGAAAATAATCACCCTGCGAAGGCTGGATGGTACCCAGGCCGGGTCCGCCCCTATTGACATTCACAACAAGGCACGGTAACTCCGCGCTGGCAATATAGGATAGACCCTCCTGCATCAAGCTGATTCCGGGACTGGATGAAGAAGTCATGACGCGCGCTCCCGCACCGGACGCCCCGTACACCATATTAATGGCAGCAACTTCGCTCTCCACCTGCATGACAACCATGCCGCGCCTGCGGCCCTCATCGGCGAGATACTCGAGAATCTCCGACTGCGGTGTGATCGGATAACCAAAATATCCTTTGCAACCCGCCCGGATCGCTGCTTCCGCAAGCGCTTCGTTTCCTTTCATTAACCGGACTTCGCTCATATGTCAATCCTTCCCTGTGGGACATCTCCAATATTCAATGTTATATCGCGCCGGACATTGCTTATGACTGCGACGGGTTCCTTTTTCCCGTTCTGTTTCCTTGCCCTGTACACCGTAATGACCGCGTCGGGACACACGAGCGCGCAGTTCACGCATCCTGTGCAATTGTCCTTCACAAGCACGGCGTAATGATACCCCTGCTTATTAATGCTCCCGGAAAGATCTATACTCTCCTGGGGGCATGCCTCGATGCAGAGTTCGCACCCTTTGCACGTTTCGATATCGACGGCAATTGTACCGCGAACAGAATTCATACTCGTCCTTTCATTAGTGAATCGTTCATTCCCGCTCTTCGGCAAATTCGTCCACAAGTTCTTCCTCGATCCAGAGAGAAATTTCATGGACGCTCGGAACACGGCTTGCCGAACGCAATTTGCCGTTGACAAACAACGTCGGGGTATGCCGTATCCCCAGGGCGATCATGGCATGCTGGTCGCTCACCCATTCCACCTTGCTTCTGCGGTCGAAATCCCGAAGGGCTGCCTGTGCGTTGATGAGCGTTTGTTCAGTCCTCGGACAATACCATCCCACTACTTTGACGATCATTTATGCTTTTATCGTTGATGTGTGAAATTCTTTGATCTGTACCGGCGCCGGATCACCCTTCCGGGCTCCTCCCGGCGTTCGTTGTTGCGCCTCGAAAACCGCCATGGCAGTAATGTTGACGATATCATTCACTTCATTACCGGGAACAAGCAGGTAGACAGGTTTGCGAATTCCCATGAGGATGGGGCCGATTGCAGTGGCGTCCCCGAGCCGCGCCAGGAGCTTATACGAAATGTTCGCCGAGGTGAGGTCAGGGCAAATAAACACGTTTGCGCTCTCCTTCAATGAACTGAACGGATAGAGCTCGTTGATGATGTCCTGGTTGAGCGCCGTATCGGCCTGCATCTCGCCGTCGATCATGAGTTCCGGAGCCCGCTGTTTTACGAGCGCGACTGCCTTTCGCACCTTCTCGACAAGCGGGTGCTGGGTGCTTCCGAAATTACTGAACGAGAGCATTGCCACGCGCGGCTGGATGTCAAACTGTCTGACCTTTTCCGCCGTAAGGAGCGCGATCTCCGCGAGCTCTTCCGCGCTCGGCTCGATGTTCACCGTGGCGTCAGCGATAAAGATCGTGCGATTCTTGAAGACCATCATATACAGACCCGCAATCCGGCTCACGCCCGGCCTGGTTCCGATCACCTGCAGCGCAGGTCGGACTGTCGCCGGATAATGCTGCGTAAGGCCGGAGATCAGTCCGTCTGCGTCTTCTCTATCCACCATCACCATGCCGAAGATGTTGTGCGTTTTAAGCTGACGCCCCGCGTCGGCACGGGTGACACCTTTTCGCTGCCGCTTGTTATAAAAAATCGTCGTATACTCGTCGAGCTTTTCCGATTTGGAGGGATTAATGATTTCGACGCCGTTGAGATCCAATCCAAGGTCGGTAATCCGCTGCTGAATGAGCCTTCTCGATCCGAGAAGAATCGGCCGCGCGATTTTTTCATCCACGATGATCTGCGCAGCGCGGAGAATTTTCTCTTCTTCACCTTCCGGGAACACAATCCGCTTGGGCTCGCTCTGCGCCTTGTTGATGAAGAATCTCATGACTTCCTGTGTCTTTCCGAGGCGGGCTTCGAGCGCGTCGCGGTATCGTCCGAAATCCTTAATCGGAACCCGGGCTACGCCGGAGTCCATCGCCGCGGCCGCAACAGCCGGTGCTTCCCAGAGCAATACGCGGGGATCGAACGGTTTCGGGATAATATAGTCCCGCCCGAACTCAATTCGTTTGCCCCCGTAGGCGCGTACGACTGAATCCGGCACGTCCTCTTTCGCCAGCAATGCCAGCGCCTTCGCGGCGGCGATCTTCATTTCGTCATTGATGCTCTTCGCGCGCACGTCAAGAGCGCCCCTGAAGATAAACGGGAAGCCGAGCACATTATTGACTTGGTTTGGATAATCAGAACGGCCGGTCGCCATAATGATGTCCTTACGCACGGCAAGGGCGGCCTCAAATGTGATTTCGGGATCCGGGTTTGCCATTGCAAAGACGATCGGATCGGCTGCCATCGTCTTGAGCATATTCTGCGTGACGATGTCCTTGACGGAAACACCGCAGAAAACGTCCGCGCCTCTCATTGCATCGTCGAGCGTCCGCGCGTCGGTGTCGGCTGCAAAGTAGTCTTTGTAAGGATTCATCCCTTCGGTCCGTCCTTTAAAGACAACTCCTTTCGTATCGACAAGGAGAATGTTCTCGCGCCGAACGCCGAGCCGCTCATAGAATTTGGCGCACGCGATTCCGGCAGCTCCCGCCCCGCTGAAGACAACCTTGACCTGGTCAATTTTCTTTCCCACGATCTCAAGAGCGTTGAGAAGCGCCGCCCCGCTGATGATCGCGGTCCCATGCTGGTCGTCATGGAAGACAGGGATGTTCATGACCTTCTTCAGCTCTTCTTCTATGCGGAAGCATTCGGGTGCTTTGATATCTTCGAGGTTAATGCCGCCGAACGTCGGCTCAAGCATCCTGACGGTTCTGATGATCTCTTCGGGGTCGTGCGAATTGAGCTCGATGTCGAAGACGTCGACGTCGGCAAACTTTTTGAATAAGACTCCTTTTCCCTCCATGACCGGTTTACCCGCCAGGGGGCCGATGTCCCCCAGGCCAAGAACGGCCGTGCCATTCGAGATAACGGCGACGAGGTTCCCTTTTGCGGTATACAGATACGCATCGTCGGGATGATCATGGATCTCGAGGCAGGGATCGGCAACGCCCGGCGTGTAGGCGAGCGAAAGTTCCCGCTGGGTTGTACAGGGTTTGGACGGAACGACTTCGATTTTGCCTCTTCGTCCCTGTGCGTGGTAATCAAGCGCCTCTTGTTTTCGAATCATAACGTTCTCCTCTCATGAAATTCAACGGGCCTTCTGCATGCGATGTGTTCCGGGGAGTCCGGTTCGCACTGCAGTAGTTCGAAACTTTGTATGTTGCCAAAAAGCGGCCGGATATGCTCAGCGAAAAATCGCTTCGCGTAGCCAAACGTGTCGATTGTCTCACCGTCTTTTCCGTCGACGCAAAAAAACAGGTCGAGCAACGCCGTCCTGCCTGAAATCGATTGCGGAATCAGCGCGTACCCCGCGAATTCGTTGAACTTCCACACGTAACGTCTCTCGTGCGAATCGTAGGTGCCGGGAAGCTCGTTCAGTGAAGCGACGGGAAACGGGGTCTCAATCGTCACCCTGAATTTCTCGCAGCCGCCGCAATATCCTAATCCGTACATGGGTTCTTTATTCAGATATTAGGGATACAATCCGCGAAGTTTTGTCGCCTCTGCTACCCGGTTGATCCCGAGCATATTGGCGGCGAGACGCATGTTGACGTTTCGTTCCCGGTGCACCCGGAAGACTTCATCGAAGCTCGACTTCATGATGCGTTCCAATCGCCGGTAGATCTCGCTTTCATCCCAGAACATGTGCTGCTCATCCTGCGCCCACTCAAAGTACGACACGGTTACTCCGCCGGCATTGCAAAGGATGTCCGGAATGAGAAACACTTCGTTTTGGAACAAGATCTCGTCTGCATCGGGCGTTGTCGGGCCGTTCGCTCCCTCCGCGATGATCTTCACATTCAGAAGGTGGGCATTTTCTTTCGTGATCGTGTTCTCGAGCGCCGCCGGGACAAAAATGTCTGCCGTCAGCCGGAGCATATCGGCTCTGTTGATCTCCTCTGCCCCGCCAAATCCGACGACTGTGGATCCTTTTTGAACGTATGCCATCAGCGCGGGGATGTCTATCCCTTTGCCGTTATAGATTGCCCCGTTCACATCGCTCACGGCGATAATCCTGCATCCGGCATCGTGGAGCTGTTTCGCGGAATACGATCCCACATTCCCGAATCCCTGGACCATCGCTGTCGCCTTGTCAAGCTGAAGGTGAATGTGTTCCGCCGCGCGCTGTATGGTGTAAAACACCCCGCGGCCTGTCGCATCGACCCGCCCCAGCGAGCCGCCGATGCTCACGGGCTTGCCGGTGACGACGCCCGGAACGGAGTGCCCCTTCATCATGCTGTAGGTGTCCATCATCCACGCCATGGTTTGAGCGTTGGTGTACACATCGGGCGCCGGTATATCGGTGTCGGGTCCGATGAGCGGCAATACTGCGCATGTGTAACGGCGGGTGATGCTTTCGAGCTCCTGCCGTGCCAGTTCCGGGGGGTTGCACGCTACTCCTCCTTTTCCACCGCCGAACGGGATGTTCACGATCGCGCATTTCCATGTCATCCAGGTGGCAAGGGCTTTCACCTCGTCAAGTGTGACATTGGGATGAAACCGGAGCCCCCCTTTTGCCGGCCCGCGCGACGTATTATGCTGAACCCGGTGTCCTTCAAAATGCTCGACTCTGCCGTCGTTCATTCTGACAGGAATGTTCACTGTCAGGCATCGTTCAGGATATTTGATCATCTTGCGGACATCATAGTCCAGTTCAAGCCTGTCGGCAGCCAGATCAAAATTCCGGAGAGCTGCGTCATATGGATTTACCTCAACTGCCTGTTCATTCTTTTCAATTTGCATATTCATGGTCCTTTGGGTGATTTACGAACGAAGATTCTCGACTAATTCATGATTGGCCGCGCCGTGGATATCAGACGAGACCGGAAAATACTTTTGGCATACCGCGAAACGCTCCAGCTCCTCCTGAAACTCGGGATGCGCGACGTCGATAAGAGCCTTGACCCGTTCGCGAATCGTTTTGCCGTAGAGATCAGCAACACCGAATTCCGTAATGACGTAGTGCACGTCGCCCCTCGTGGTGGTGACACCCGCACCTTCCGTCAGCCGGGGTACGATGCGGGAGATGCTTCCATTCCTTGCAGTCGACGGCAGCGCGATGATCGGCTTCCCGCCCTTGCTCCTCGATGCCCCCCGGATGAAATCCACCTGCCCGCCGAACCCGCTGTAAAACCTGCTGCCGATGGAATCGGCGCACACCTGACCGGTGACGTCCACTTCAATGGCTGAATTAATGGCCACCATCTTTTCGTTCCGGGAGATGATGAACGGATTGTTGACGTAATTCGACGGGTGGAATTCGATGAGAGGATTATTATCGATGAAGTCGAAGAGCGGACGCGTGCCCAGGACGAACGATACGACGATCTTGCCCGTGTGGAGCGTCTTTTTCTCGTTTGTGATGATGCCGTTTTCAACAAGCTTCACCACGCCGTCCGAGAACATCTCAGTATGGAGGCCAAGATGTTTCTTATTATGCAGGAACGAGAGGACTGCGTCCGGGATGCTCCCGATGCCAAGCTGTAGCGTTGAGCCGTCTTCGATAAGTCCGGCGATGTTCTTGCCAATCTTTTGGTATACTTCCTGCTCACTTTCGCTGATACCCTTTTCGACCTGGGGGAGTTCCTTCAGCGGCACATCCACTTCCACACAGTACGTCAGCTTGTCGACGTGGATGAAACAGTCTCCCAGCGTGCGGGGCATATTGGGATTGACCTGGGCGATGATCACCTTTGCGACTTCGGTGGCAGGCTTGGTGCATTCGACGCCTAACCCAAAGCTGCAGAAGCCGTGTTCGTCCGGCGGAGAAACATGGATAAGGGCAACGTCAATGGGAAGAATGCCGCGATAGAACAGGTCGGGTATCTCGGACAGGAAAACCGGCGTAAAGTCGGCCCGGCCGTCATTGACGGCTTCGCGGACATTCTTCCCGATAAATAACGCGTTGTGGCGAAAATGTCCCTCCATTTCAGGGATGGAATATTTCGTTCGCCCAACGGTAAGAAGATGTATCACTTCGACATCTTCGAGCTCGGCATAACGCTGACACATCGCATCGGCCAGAACTTCCGGCATGGCGCAGCCAGGGTGGATGTAGACCCGCTGCCCGGACTCGATGATCTTCACCGCCTCCCCGGCGGTTCGCAGCTTACTCCTGTAACGTTCTATCCAGTTCATTCCGGCTATTTTGAAAAAGACAAAGGTTCAACGAATGAAGGTTCCGTTTCAACCGCAGGGTTCAGGATGTTCTTCGTCCTTTGTCCGTCGATCGTACAGACACCGGCGCGAAGACCCGGATTCTCCGTGATCGCTTTGTGTATTCCCTTCTGCACAATTTCCATGAGGAAGGGGAGCAGAGAGTTTGTGAGCCCGTAGGTAGCCGTACGGGCCACGTTCGCCGCCATGTTGGGAACACAATAATGAATGACGTCGTGAAGCGTATAGGTCGGGTTTTCAAGCGTCGTCGGGCGGCTTGTTTCTATGCATCCGCCCTGGTCGATTGCGACATCGATAATGATCGACCCGGGCTTCATATGTTTCACCATTTCCTCGTTCACGACGTGCGGGGCACGCTCCCCTTTGTTCATGATGGCCCCGATGAGAACGTCGGTGTTGCGAAGGGCTTTCGAAAGGTTATACGCGCTGGTTACGGAGGTCGTAACACGATTCGGGAAGCGGTTCCTGATCCAGCGGAGGCGCTCCAAATCCTTATCGAACACGATAACGTTCGCCCCTATCCCGAGCGCGGTTTCGGCGGCAGCCTGCCCCACAGTGCCGCCCCCGAGTATAACAACAAGGCCCGGCTGGACCCCTGTGATTCCCCCCAGGACGATCCCTCTCCCGTTGTTCCTGCTCTCGAGGTAGCGTGCCGCAACCTGGATCGTCATTTGCCCTGCGATCTCGCTCATCGCCCGGAGAACAGGAAGGTTTCCCGACGGATCTTCCATGAGTTCGTACCCGATCGAGCAAATCTTCTTGCGAAGCAGCGAGCCGATAATTCTGGGATTTGCAACCGGGAGGTGAAGAAATGAACAGAGCATCTGCCCGTTGATCAGCCTCTCACACTGCTCGATGGTGGGAGAAGATATCTTCAGGAGCAGGTTCGACCGGCCGTAGACCTCGTCGGGGGTGTAGACGACGCTGGCCCCGACGCTCTTATAATCCTCATCCGAAAAATGAGAGGCGATGCCGGCATCCTTTTCGACGTACACGCTGTTCCCGAGGACGATGAGCGACTCGACGGCGGCCGGCGTCAGCGCGATGCGACGCTCATGCCGGGGATCTTCTTTCAGAATTCCTATATTCATCGCCGTGATCTCAGGGATTTAGTTGTTTGTCAGTACCACTTTCAATGCGCGTTCCTTTTCAGCATGTGAGAAGACATCATAGGCCTTCAGGATGTCCTTCAATTGGAAGCGGTGGGTAATGAGTTGTTGTGGCGCCAGCTTTCCCGATTCGACAGTCTTCATGAGCATCGGCGTCGTCGCGGTATCGACAAGGCGCGTCGTGATCGTGATATTGCTGGCCCAGAGTTTGTCGAGCTTCAATTCCACACTCTTCCCATGAACGCCCACATTCGCGATATGGCCGCCCGGAGCGACGATGGATTGGCAAATGTCGAATGTCGCCGGAATGCCGACCGCTTCGATCGCCACATCGACTCCCCTGTCCTGCGTGAGCTTCATGACCTCATTCACGGTGCTGCCGTTAGAGCTGCGGATAAGATCGGTGGCGCCGAATTTCCTGGCGACCGCAAGGCGGTTTTCGTCCACATCGATCATGATGATCTTCGAAGGAGAGTAAAATTGGGCAGTCAGGAGAGTGGCAAGGCCGATCGGTCCTGCGCCGACGATCGCAACCGTATCGCCCGGTTTGACCGCGCCGTTCAGAACGCCGCATTCGTACCCGGTCGGGAAAATATCGCTCAGCATGGCGAGAGATTCCGCGTCAACGCCTTTTGGAATTTTGTACAGGCTTGTGTCGGCAAACGGAATTCTCACATATTCCGCCTGGGTGCCGTCGATGAGATGTCCAAGAATCCATCCGCCGCCGTTCCGGCAGTGTGAGTACATTCCTTTTCTGCAGGATTCGCATATTCCGCAGGATGAAATGCACGAAATAAGTACGTTGTCCCCTTTCGCGATATTCTTTACCCCGGTTCCTACTTCTTCGACGATTCCGACCCCTTCGTGTCCGAGGGTAAGCCCGGGAGGTACTTCGGGTACATCCCCTTTAAGGATGTGCAAGTCTGTTCCACAAATGGTGGTTGTTGTGATCTTCACGATAGCGTCAGTCTCATCACGAAGCGCCGGCTTCGGCTTTTCCTGCCAGGATTTTTTTCCAGGTCCTAAAAAAACGAGTGCATTCATAAGTTTCTCCATTTCTTGACTATTGCCATCGCCGCACCTTCCCTCCTGTCAACAATTATGCCATGGAAGAAAGGCCGAAGGAGAGCGTCTATGATGAATTCCGCCAAGACAATCGGAAGAAGTCTCATACATGAGAAGCAGCTTTAATTATGCTCTCAGCGCTGAGAATATCAGGCCGTATTGTTGAAAATCGCGACATAAATTGACGCAAATATCGCTACAAACTTGGCACGATATTTATCCCTATAGAGATAATTCAAAAATAACAGATCGACAAAGAGGAATTTGAACATGTCAACGAGATACGCAGTAGTGAAACAGGTCAGGGGCATCACGTTTACGGCAAAATCCGATTCGAATCATTGGGTCGTTATGGACGGCCCTGAAGTGTTCGGCGGAAGCGAAGCCGGCCCGCGGCCGAAAGAATTGATCCTCATGGCGCTGGGCGGATGCACTGCAAGCGATGTCATTCCCATTTTAAAAAAGAAACGGGTGACAATCGATGGATTCGAGCTTCATCTGACCGGACACGTACGGGAAGAACATCCTCAGATCTTCACCGATATTCACATGGAATATGTTTTTTACGGCGAAGACATCAACCCCGCCGATATCGAACGAGCGATTGAACTTTCGACGACAAAATACTGCGCAGTTTCCGCAATGCTGCGAAACACCGTCAAGATCACACATTCGTACCGTATTGCACATCTCAAGGAGCCCGTTGAGGTCGCTTTGATGGCATGACATTTTCCTCCTGAACCAGGCAGCGGGAACTGAAGATCAATCCGGGTCCCGGCCATGTGACGAAAGGAGACCAACCATGCGTCAAATGACGTTTTTTGACAACGTACGCTTTCATTTCTTTCTCGTTCCCTTCTTTGCTGCGCTCGCCGGAATAGCCATGCTCTATGGTTGCGGGCAAGAACAAAAACCGCAGCAGCAGGCGAGCCCCATCACTCTCGAAAATTTACAAACCGCGTATGCAAAATCCCTGAAGTATAGCGCAATGTATGCGCGTTTTGCCGCTAATGCGGAGAAAGAGCGACTGAAGGAAGCTGCGAATCTCTATCGCGCAGTGGCGCGCTCGGAAGAACTCCATGCTGCCCGCCATGCCGACCTTCTGCGCGCTCACGGCATCGAACCCAGAACGCCTGCGCTCGATTCTCTTACGATCGGAACGACTGTGCAAAGTCTCAAGATGGCGCTCAGCAGCGAGGAAATTGAGATCGAATCGATGTACTCCAATCTTATCCGCACCGCGGAGCTCGAGAAGTTCACCGAAGCTGTAAACCAGTTCGAGAAAATAAAGTCCTCGGACGGCAGGCAGAACGACCTCCTCAAGGAAGCACTCGACAAAAATGCGAAGATCACGAAGGTGCCGTATTTCGTTTGCCCCGGTTGCGGATACATTCTGACTTCCGACAAGACCGACGAATGTCCGAACTGTCACTCAGGAAAAGGGCAGTTCGAAAAACTCTCAGCATAGGGTTCATATGAAAAGAATCCGGCCGGCCCTCCTTTGCGTCTTCATTCTTTTGAGCGCTCCTGCAAGAGTGCTGCCGCACTGCGACACGATGAACGGCCCCGTAGTCAAAGCCGCCCAGCATAAGGTACGAGCGGCTGCCGAAGTACCGGTGCTTCCGAATAATGATAAACCTGAAATTCCCGAAGCAACCCGGAGGGCAGTTATCCGGGCGGGCTATAATCTGGATGACTTTGCCGCAGAAGCATGAGACTATTCAAAACGATGTCACAACAGGAGAATTTTCATATGAACCGAACTCGCGTCATCATCATGGGAGCTGCAGGAAGAGACTTTCACAACTTCAACACGGTTTACAGACAGAACGAGGGGTACGAGGTCGTGGCGTTCACCGCGACACAAATCCCGAACATTGAAGGCCGGAAGTACCCGGCGGCATTAGCCGGCAAGCTCTATCCCGACGGAATCCCCATCTACCCGGAATCTGAACTGCTCGATCTCATCAAGCATTATGATATTCAGGAAGTTGTCTTCTCGTATTCCGACGTCTCGTATAATTACATCATGTCCAAATCAGCTCAGGTCACTGCGGCAGGCGCGGATTTCAAAATTCTCGGGACGAAATCCACCATGATCAAAAGCAGCGTTCCGGTCATCGCCGTCGTAGCGGTCAGGACGGGTTCGGGGAAAAGCCAGACATCCCGGAAAGTCTGCGATATACTGCGGAACAAAGGGCTTCGCGTAGTTGCGATCCGCCATCCGATGCCGTATGGCGACCTGGTAAAGCAGACCGTGCAGAGATTCGAGACGCTCGACGATCTTGCCGCACACGAGTGCACGGTGGAAGAGATGGAAGAATATGAACCCCACATTGTCAACGGTGTGATCGTCTATGCGGGTGTCGATTATGAAGAGATCCTCCGGAAGGCGGAGCAAGAAGCCGACGTCATCGTATGGGACGGCGGGAACAACGACGTTTCATTCTACAGGCCGGATCTCACGATTACAATCGCCGACCCCCACCGCCCGGGACATGAAGTATCGTATTACCCCGGCGCGACAAATGTCCTTCTCGCGGATGTCGTCGTCATCAACAAAGTAGAGACCGCTTCGCGTGAACATATCGACATTGTGCGGAACAATGTGCGTGCATTGAATCCACGGGCAACGGTCATCGAAGCTGCATCCCCCGTTTCCGTTGAGGATGAGGAGGTCATCAGGGGAAAGCGCGTGCTCGTCGTGGAAGACGGCCCCACGCTGACGCATGGCGAGATGGCGTATGGCGCAGGCGTTATTGCCGCGCGGAAATTCGGCGCCGCATCCATCATCGACCCGCGCCCATGGGTGGTCAATTCCATTGCAGAGACGTTCGCGAAATATCCCCGGATTGGGACCCTTCTTCCTGCGATGGGATACGGAAAAGAGCAGATGGCAGATCTTCAACAGACCATTGCAAACGTCGATTGTGACAGCGTCATCATTGGTACTCCCATTGATTTGCGCCGCATTATCACAATCAATAAACCTTCAGTCCGCGTCCGGTATGACCTGGCAGAGATCACGAGCCCGACGCTCGCCGCTGTCATCGACGAGTTTCTCAAAAAAAACACGCATAAGGAGCACATGAGCTATGAAGCATGATTTCCTGAGCATTGCAGACGTAACCGGACATGAGCTCCTTCACCTCCTGGATGTGTCATCGGCGATGAAGCGCTATCGCGCGAACTATTATGAGACGCTCCGGAACAGATCTGTCGCGCTGATCTTTGAAAAACAGTCGCTGCGGACGCATGTGACATTTGATGTCGGTATCCATCAACTCGGCGGCCATCCCGTGTACTTGACGCAGGCGGATATTAATCTGGGAAAACGGGAATCTGTCTATGATACTGCCAAGAATCTTGAGCGTTGGGTCGATGCGGTCGTGGTGCGGACATTTGCGCACGGAACCTGTGTCGATCTTGCAGGTGCGATCAGCATCCCTGTCGTAAATGCGCTTACGGATCAGGAACATCCCTGTCAGGCCGTGGGCGATTTTCTGACAATCAGGGAGAAGCTCGGCGATCTGAAGAACAAGAAATTCGTCTTCGTCGGGGACGGGAACAACGTATGTCATTCTCTCATGCTCATGGCCGCCAAGCTCGGGATGACGTTTATCGCGGCCACACCCCGCGGTTATACGCCGGACATGAATGTCTTCAAAATCGCGGTGAACGCGGCACGGGAGTCCGGTGCTGTCATCGACATCAGTCATCATCCTCCCGAGGCTGTGAAGCATGCCGATATTGTCTATACCGATGTGTGGGTGAGCATGGGCCAGGAACAGCAGAGCGAGGAACGGCTCGAAGTGTTCAGAGAGTTTCAGGTCAACCGCGAACTCCTGTCGCATGCAAAGCATCACGCGCTGTTCATGCACTGTCTTCCGGCACACCGCGGCCAGGAGGTCACCGACGAGGTCATCGATTCATCGCAGTCAATTGTGTTCGACCAGGCCGAAAACAGGCTGCATTCAGAGAAAGCAATTCTCGTCACATTGATGAACGGAGACTGACGTGGTGCGATCTCTTCTCATAGCGATCGGCGGAAATTCCCTGATCCGATTCGGTGAACCCGGGACCATCGCGGCGCAATTCGCAAATGCGAGGCGTATTTGTGAACAGATCGCAGATCTCGTCGAGGAAGGATACCATGTGGTCGTCACACACGGCAACGGCCCGCAGGTGGGAGCACAATTGCTGCGTTCAGAGGCGGCCGCTGATCAGGCCTATCCGGTGCCTCTTGAAGTGTGCGTGGCGATGACGCAGGGTGAGATCGGCTACATTCTGCAAACGACGCTTCAATCGGTCTTCACCAAGCGCAAGATCTCAACGCCGATAGCATCCCTGGTCAGCCGCGTTCTTGTCAATCACGGCGACGTTGAATTCCGGCATCCGACGAAACCAATCGGCCCCTTTTATACGAAACAGGCCGCCCTGCAAAAATCTGCGGCGCTGGGCTGGACTGTCGTGGAAGACGCATCGCGCGGGTACCGGCGCGTTGTCCCTTCTCCCCTTCCATGCGCGATTCTCGACCTTGAGGCAATTCGAAAATGCCTTGACAGCGGCATGACGGTGATAACTCTGGGCGGTGGAGGTATTCCCGTCGTTGCGATGAACGGGGCAATGACGGGCGTCGAGGCGGTTGTGGACAAGGACAGGGCATCCGGGCTGCTGGCGCGCCAGCTTCATGTTCAGAGAATGATCATATCAACCGACGTAGAATTTGTCTATCTCAATTTTTCAAGATCAGGCCAAACGCCGATTCATGTCATGGATACTGAACTTGCGGCTAAATTGCGCCATGAGAATCATTTTTTTGAAGGCAGCATGAAACCGAAAATCGAAGCGGCAATGGACTTCCTGGAGGCAGGAGGCGAAGAAGTGATCATCACAGATCCGGAACATCTTCATGCGGCCGTGGAAGGCTCGGGCGGCACACACATCTTCCGCGATCTGCAGCTCGAACACATTCCGCTTCGATGAAGAGGAAAACGCGCATGAAAACGGAGGAAACGATCAGATAGTATTTGTTGGACCCTCGTTCCATTCATCAGTGAGGATGGAACGCGTCACATACACTACCATAGAAATGTACCACACTTGAAAGGAACATACCATGCCGGACAATCTCGTCATAACTCAAAATCGGACGGGCAAGCAGTATTCGATTCCACGGGAGATGGTCATGCCCGACCATCTCATGATCATCGACAGCAGAACAGGCAAGGAGTATCCTGTCCCGATCACCAACGGTACGATAAAAGCAACGGACCTGCGGGAGATCAAGGTCTCGGCGGAGGACGTCGGGATCATGTCGTACGACCCCGCATTTATGAATACCGCCTCATGTCAAAGTAAAATTACATTCATTGACGGCGACAAAGGGATACTGCGCTATCGCGGGTACCCCATCGAGCAGCTGGCCGAAAAGAGCACATACCTTGAAACCGCGTACCTCATTATTCACGGGGAATTGCCGACGAAGGAGCAGCTGCAACAGTGGACTCACAACATCACCATGCATACGATGCTCCATGAAAACATGAAGAAATTCATGGAAGGATTCCATCCCAATGCGCATCCCATGGGGATGTTGATCAGCACCGTGGGCGCGCTCTCCACGTTTTATCCGGAGTCCCGGCAAATCTTCGACGAGGAATCACGCAAACTTCAGACGTTCCGGCTTATCGGAAAAATGCCGACCATCGCTGCCTACGCATATCGCCATCGTCTCGGCCTCCCTTACGTCTACCCGGACAATGAGCTGAGCTATACAGGAAACTTCCTCAACATGCTCTACAAAATGACAGAACTGAAGTATAAACCTGATCCGGTACTGGCGAAAGCCCTCGATATCCTGTTTATCCTCCACGCCGACCACGAGCAAAACTGCAGTGCGAACGCCATGCGCAGCATCGGCAGCTCGCACGCGGATCCGTTCGTGGCGACGGCGGGCGCGGCGGCGGCCCTCTACGGCCCGCTGCATGGCGGCGCAAACGAGCAGGTTCTTCTCATGTTAAAGGAAATTGGCTCGAAAGCGAAAGTCCCCGATTTCATCAAGCGTGTCAAATCGGGCGAAGCCGGCAGGCTGATGGGGTTTGGTCACAGGATCTACAAGAATTATGATCCGCGGGCCAAAGTCATCAAGGAGACCGCGGACAAAGTGTTCGAGGTCACCGGGCGCAACCCCCTGCTCGATATTGCTCTGGAGCTTGAACGAATCGCTCTTGAAGACGATTATTTTGTGAAGCGCAAACTATATCCGAATGTCGACTTCTATTCGGGGATTATCTACCAGGCAATGGGATTCCCGACGGATGCGTTCACCGTCCTGTTTGCGATACCGCGGACGGCTGGCTGGATTGCCCAGTGGCAGGAAATGCTGCTCGATCCTGAGCAGAAAATCGCCCGGCCGCGGCAACTGTATCTCGGCCACGATACCCGCAATTACGTGCCGTCTGCCAAAAGAACGTCATAGAAGAGAGAGGGGCATGATACAGAAGCAACGTGGGAGAGAGTGCGTATTGCGGCTCTCTCCCGCTTTATTCATTACGGCGAAAGGAAATCACCATGATCAATACGTATCATCACATTCAGGAGTTCCTGAAGCTTAAGCGGTTCGCCATGATCGGCGTTTCACGGAACGCAAAGAGCTTCAGTCACGGACTTTACAGGGAATTTCTCGACCGCGGTTATGAGGTCGTGCCTGTCAATCCTCATATCCCGATTCTTGAGGGACAGCGGTGCTTTCCCAGCATTCAGGCGGTCTTTCCGGAGGTCACGGCAGCAATGCTCCTGACGAACAAATCTTCGACACAGGAAGCATTACTCGATTGTGTTGAAGCCGAGCTTGTTTCCGTTTGGATCTATGGGATCTCGGGCGAACGCGAGATCGAGCCCTCCATTCTTCGCCTGTGCGAATCGCGAAACATGCAAATCATTGCCGGGTACTGCCCGTACATGTTTTTGCATGACGCAGCGTTCTTTCACCGGTGGCATGGGACGATCGCAAAGTTCGTAGGCAAATACCCCTCGTAGGGATACAACTGTACTGTATCCTCATTTCTCTCACCTGACAAAATCGACCTCTCGATTCTCAGGGTTGAAGTATTTCTACCTCAAACAACGCAATTTTGATGATTCAAGCCGCGTTTACGCCGTAGACTGTGGAATGAAAATTGCGGGCAATGAGGAATAAGCTAACCACGTCCCTGACTGAACTACTACGGTTGTTATGAGAAAATCTAAACGAACAATGGTCACGATCGACGGCAACGAAGCTGCCGCATTCGTGGCTCATAAGCTCAACGAAGTCATCGCCATCTACCCGATCACCCCCTCCTCTCCCATGGGTGAATGGTCGGATGAATGGTCAGCCCGCGGGAAAGTCAATCTGTGGGGAACGGTTCCCCAGGTGTATGAAATGCAAAGCGAGGCAGGCGCGGCCGGAGCCGTGCACGGTGCGTTGCAGACCGGCGCTCTCTCGACCACGTTCACCTCATCGCAGGGATTGCTGCTCATGATCCCCAATATGTTCAAGATTGCCGGTGAACTCACACCGACGGTATTTCATATCGCTGCGCGCGCGGTGGCGACGCACGCTCTCTCGATCTTTGGAGACCATTCCGATGTCATGGCCGCGCGATCGGCCGGGTGGGCGATGCTGTCATCCAATTCAGTCCAGGAGGTCATGGATTTCGCCCTTATCTCGCAGGCGGCGTCCCTCGAATCCAGGATTCCGTTCATGCACTTCTTTGACGGTTTCCGCACTTCGCACGAGGTAGCAAAAATAGAACAGCTGAGCGACGATGATTTGCGTACCCTGATTCCCGAAGAGCTTGTCCTCGCGCACCGCGGCCGCGCTCTGTCCCCGGATCATCCGGTGATGCGAGGTTCGGCGCAGAATCCCGATGTTTTTTTCCAGGGGCGCGAGCGAGTGAATCCTTTCTATCAGGAGTGTCCGGCCGTTGTACAGAAGGCCATGGACAAATTTGCACAAACTGTTGGAAGGAAGTATTCGCTATTCGATTACGTCGGTGATCCAAATGCGGAGCGAATCATCGTCATGATGGGATCCGGGGCAGAAGCGGCCGAAGAGACGGTCCGTTATCTTAATTCCCGGGGAGAAAAGGTCGGGGTGCTGAAGGTCAGGCTATTCAGGCCTTTTTCCATTTCGCATTTTTGCGGTGCGATCCCTGCCTCTGTGCGGTCTATCGCAGTACTCGACCGCACCAAAGAACCCGGCGCTACCGGCGAACCCCTCTACCTTGACGTTATCACGGCGCTTGCCGAATCCCGGGCGAAGAGTGATTCCGTCACGCCATTCCCAAGAGTGATTGGCGGACGGTACGGCCTTTCATCCAAAGAATTTACTCCGGCGATGGTGAAGGCGGTCCTTGATGAGCTCCGGGAAGTGAGCCCGAAGAATCATTTTACCATCGGCATCACCGACGACGTCTCCCATACGAGTTTGAACTATGATCCGGCGTTCTCAACGGAACCGGAAGATGTCGTCCGCGCGGTATTTTTCGGGCTCGGCGCCGACGGCACCGTAAGCGCGAATAAAAATTCCATCAAGATTATCGGTGAGGACACCGGGTATTTTGCGCAGGGATATTTCGTTTACGATTCGAAAAAGTCGGGATCAACCACCACCTCGCATTTACGGTTCGGTCCAAAGCCCATCCAATCGACGTATCTTATCGACAGGCCTAATTTTGTTGCCTGTCATCAATGGTTCTTCCTCGAAAAGTACGATGTCCTCGAAAATATCATCGAAGGGGGTACATTCCTCCTCAACAGCATGTATAGCCGTGAAGATGTATGGGATATGCTCCCCCGGACAATTCAGGAGCATGTCATCCGCAAGCGCCTGAAGATGTTCGTTATCGACGCGACGAAGGTTGCACGGTCTACGGGCATGGGGGGACGCATCAATACCATTATGCAAACTTGCTTCTTCGCCATATCGGGGGTCTTGCCGAAGGACGAAGCCATTGCCGCGATAAAGAAATCCATCGAAAAAACTTACGGTAAAAAGGGCGAACATATTGTGCGGCAAAACTTTACGGCTGTTGATGAAACTCTGGCAAATCTTTTTGAAGTAAATATCCCATCCCGTGTTTCCAGCACAATTGAGATGCCGCCAAGCGTGCCCGCCAATGCCCCTGCGTATGTCAAAGACGTGACAGCGTGGATGATTGCCGGCTACGGCGACCGGCTTCCGGTCAGTGCCATGCCGATCGACGGGACATTTCCGGTGGGCACCGCCCAGTGGGAAAAGAGAAACATCGCCCTCGAAGTACCTGTCTGGGAGCAGGACATTTGCATTCAATGCAACAAGTGCGTTCTTGTCTGCCCGCACGCGACGATTCGGACCAAAGTGTATGAGCCGGAGAAGCTCGCGAACGCCCCGCCGACCTTTAAGTCGATGGATTTCAAAGGAGCTGAGCACAAGAACCTCAAATATACGATCCAGGTTGGAGTTGAAGACTGTACCGGATGCGGCCTGTGCGTCGAAATATGCCCGGCAAAGAGCAAGTCTGAATCGAAGGTAAAGGCGATCAACATGAAGCCGCAGCCTCCTCTGCGGGAAGCGGAGCGAGTCAACTATGATTTCTTCCTCGCAATTCCTGATCTGGAGCGACGTGCGATCAATCTCAATAACCTGAAGGATTCCCAGTTCCTCCCCCCCCTGTTCGAGTATTCGGGGGCATGCTCGGGTTGCGGCGAGACTCCCTATGTCAAGCTTGTGAGCCAGCTGTACGGTGACCGTGCGATTGTTGCCAATGCCACAGGATGTTCTTCGATCTATGGCGGGAACCTGCCGACGACGCCATGGACCGTCGATGCCCACGGACGCGGCCCCGCGTGGTCGAATTCGCTCTTCGAGGATAACGCAGAATTCGGTCTTGGCATGCGCCTTACGATCGACAAGCATACGGAGATGGCCCGGGAACTCTTGAAATCGCTCGCGCCTGTCCTGGGTGAGGAACTTGTTCAATCGATCCTTAACGCCGATCAGTTCGATGAACAGCACATTTTTGAGCAGCGGGAACGCCTCGCGATTCTCAAGGAAAAACTTTTCAACGTCGCGACCCCGGAAGCCAGAAGCCTGTTAAGCCTTGCGGATAACCTGATCAGGCGAAGCATCTGGATCATGGGCGGCGACGGATGGGCGTATGACATCGGATACGGCGGGCTTGACCATGTCCTTGCGTCCGGAAAAAATGTCAACATTCTTGTCCTCGACACCGAAGTCTATTCCAACACCGGGGGACAAACTTCAAAGTCGACACCCCGGTCGGCCGTTGCGAAATTTTCCGCCTCCGGCAAGTCAACTGCAAAGAAGGATCTCGGGTTGCTTGCTATGACCTACGGGAACGTGTATGTGGCTCGCATTGCGATGGGATCCAGCGACATGCAGACCCTGAAGGCCTTCACTGAAGCCGAGGCATTCGACGGACCCTCGCTCATCATCGCATACAGTCACTGCATAGCGCACGGCCTGAATATCACGAAGGGGATGCATAATCAGAAGATGGCTGTCGAGACGGGGTATTGGCCTCTCTTCCGTTACAATCCGGACCTTTCCCGAAAAGGCGAAAATCCCTTTATCCTGGATTCGAAGCCTCCCAGGCATCCTCTAAAAGAGTTCACGCAGCTGGAAACACGTTTCAGGATGCTCGAACAGAGCAATCCCCAGCGAGCGGCCCAACTCGCAGTTCTGGCACAGGAAGATGTGAACCTGCGTTGGAAGACCTATGAATCGCTGGCCGCGTGGCCTGCCGAAACACCAGAGAAGGGATAACGGATGGGACGCAACGACGGTCTTTCGGCAGATGTGAAGAAAGAACATCAACCTCTCAAGCCTAAACCATTTTCGGCAAGTCAACTACTGACGGCAATCCATGCCGTTCTTTCCCATACCCCCATTCGCCACTAAAAGGATACCACAGATGGACCTAACGACGACATATCTCGGCCTCAAGCTTAAGAATCCCATCGTCGCCTCCGCCAGCCCCTTATCACGCACGCTCGACGGTATGAAGCGCCTCGAAGACGCAGGGGCCGGCGCGATTGTCATGTATTCCCTGTTCGAAGAACAGATCACACATGAAATTTCCGAGATCGAGCATTATCTTTCATACGGAACGGAGGGCTATGCTGAATCCCTGACGTATTTCCCGTCGGTGATGGAATATAATCTCGAACCGGATCAATATGTCGAGCTTGTCCACCAGGCAAAACGGTCGCTCGACATACCGGTGATCGGAAGCCTCAACGGCGTTTCCGTGGGAGGATGGATGCGGTACGCCCGGAAGATCGAAGAGGCCGGGGCTGATGCGCTGGAACTGAACGTCTACTACATTCCCACCGATCCGACATTGACCGGAGTCGATGTCGAAGACCGGTATATCGAAATATTACGTGCGGTGAAGCAAAGCGTGAAGATCCCTGTGGCGATGAAACTCAGCCCGTTCTTCAGCTCCATGGCGCATATGGCGCAGCGCCTTGCCGCGGAAGGGGCGGATGGCCTCGTGTTATTCAACCGGTTTTACCAGCCTGATATCGATATCGTCCGGCTCGAAGTTAATCCAAACGTCGTACTCAGCACTTCCCAAGCGTCTCTCCTACCCATGCGCTGGATCGCCATCCTCTATGGCAAAATCCGCGCAAGCCTTGCCGCAACGAGCGGCATTCACAGCACATCGGATGTCATCAAGATGCTCATGGTTGGAGCCGATGTCACGATGATGTGTTCTTCGCTTCTCAAACACGGGCACCAACACATTACCGAGGTTCTTACGACGCTCGATCGATGGATGATCGATAACGAGTATGTTTCCATCCGGCAAATGAAGGGGAGCATGAGCCAGAAATCCGTGGCCGATCCCGCCGCGTTTGAACGGGCGAATTACATGAAGGCCCTGAATTCATTCAGATAATTGTTGAGTATTTCAACTCCCCTGTTGAAAATCACCACGGCGGGATAACATTGCATGGTGATGAAGCTTGCAGCAGTTGTTCCTGCGCCTGCGTTCCGAATGACGAATTTCTCATCACGCCTCCCATTCTCACTCTCCTGCGTCGTGTAGGGTAACCTCGCTGGTCTCAAGCAGTTAGACAGCTTTGCGAGCGCTGCCGGATCCTGGCATGTTTTTTTCAACTATTTCTTGTGAACAATTGAAGGAGCATACGCCATGACCGTTCTCTTTGTACTAGCCACAATTCTTCTCTTCCTCGGAGCCGATTGGATTCTCCAGCGATGGCGTGCGGCCCACGCTGCGCAACCGCAGCCTTATCGCATTCCGCCCGCCCACCCGCTTCGTATTCCAAAAGGCATATTCTTTACCCCGTCACATACCTGGCTTCACCTCTTCCCCTCCGGAAAGGTAGAGGTCGGAGTGGATGACTTCATCTCTCAGCTTATGAAATCGCCCGAAATTATTCTTCTGAAGGAACTCCACGAGCATATCGAGAAAGATGAGCCCATGATGCTCCTCAAAACTGGTGATCACCTGTTAACTGTGCGCTCACCTATTTCGGGCAAGGTTCTTTCGGTGAACCACGCATTGCCGGGCGACCCGTCGCTGTTGAAAGAACAGCCGTTTAGCGACGGGTGGGGATATATCATTGAGCCGGCTTCGCAAACCGACATAAAACAAATGTTCGTCGGCTCCGAGACGCGCGCATGGATCAGAGATGAAGTACAACGTTTGCGGGACATCCTCGCCGGCGCGACAGGACCGGAACTGCAGCCTCTCATGATGCAGGATGGCGGCCTTCCCGTCGAAGGCGCTCTGGATTCTATGCCGTCCGAAACCTGGCAGAAGATCGACCAGGAATTTCTGCAACCACATTGAAGGGACGACAATGTCACACTCTAAAGCTCTGTTGATCGATACGACACTGTGCATCGGATGCAATGCGTGTCAGGATGCCTGCAAGCAGCAAAATCAACTTGCCGAGGGTGAAGAGAAGAAACTCTCCGCATCGGCCTATACCGCGCTCGAAGAACACGACGGGATCTATGTCCGGCGTATGTGCCAGCATTGTGTCGATCCGACCTGCGCTTCGGTGTGCCCGGTGCATGCCTTCACAAAGACGCCCGAAGGGCCCGTGATCTACGACGAATCGAAATGCATCGGATGCAGATACTGCATCCAGGCGTGCCCCTTTCAGGTTCCGCGCTATGAATGGGGCAGCACGTATCCGAAAGTGCAAAAATGCATTTTCTGCTATTCCCGGGTAAGCAAGGGGCTGCAGACTGCGTGTGCGGAAGCGTGCCCCACCGGTGCAACGAAATTCGGGGACCGCGACGAGCTGCTCAAAGAAGCCTATACCCGGATCGGCGCAGAGCCCGGAAAGTACGTCAACAAGGTGTATGGAGTGCAGGAAGTGGGCGGGACCTCCATACTTTATCTCTCATCGGTTCCATTCGAACAGCTCGGATTCAAAACCCAGCTCGAATCAACCGCATTACCGATGCTCACGTGGAACGCCCTCTCGAAAGTCCCAAGCGTCGTGAGTGTCGGAGGAGTCTTGCTGTACGGGATATGGTGGATTACGAACCGCCGCATGGAGATACAACGATTGGAACGCCGTCAACAATCTCAACAAACCGGAGAATAACATGAAACGGATTATTTCACTGATGACATTCTGGAAAATTATCGGCGTGTGTATTCTGCTTGCCGGAGCGGTTGCGACGACAATTCGATTCACGAAAGGGCTGGGGGCCTCGACGAATCTCAGCGACGAGTTTCCATGGGGCATTTGGATAGGATTCGATATCCTCTGCGGCGTCGGGCTGGCCGCCGGGGGGTTCACGCTTGTTGCGATCGTCCACATTTTCAACATTAAGCGATTCGAACCGATCCTCCGGCCGACAATCCTGACCGCGTTCCTCGGATATCTTCTCGTTATCGTGGCATTGATGTTCGATCTCGGAAGGCCTCTCCAGATCTGGCACGCGATCATTATGTGGAATCCGCATTCGGTGATGTTTGAAGTGGCGTGGTGCGTTATGCTGTACACCACGGTTCTGGCCCTGGAGTTTTCTCCGGTCCTGTTGGAAAAATTCGGCATGCCGCGCCTCCTGAAAGCGATTCGTCATATCAGCCCGGTGCTGATTATCGTCGGCGTGATCCTGTCAACGCTCCATCAATCCTCGCTGGGTTCCTTGTACCTCATCGTACCCGAGAAATTGTACGCGTTGTGGTATTCGCCATATCTTCCGGTGTTTTTCTACCTGTCGGCGATTTCGGTCGGATGCGCGATGATTATCTTTGAATCTATCCTCAGCGCGCGGGTATTTCACAAGGGCCTCGAGCTTCCACTCCTCGTCGATATCGTGCGGTTCGGCATGGTCATTCTTGCAGTGCTCCTGACCGCGAAGATCTCGGATCTCGCCAGCCGGAATGCATTACACCTGCTCTTTCTTCCGCGGCCTGAGACATACTTCTATTGGCTTGAGATCGGCATAGGAATTCTTTTGCCGCTCATCATCCTGGGATTTCCAAAGGTGAGGACCAGCAGGGGCGGTCTATTTACCGGATCCATTTTGGTGATCCTGGGATTTATTTTTAACCGGCTCAACATCAGCATCACCGGTATGGAAGCCTGGGCCGGGATCTCGTACTTTCCGTCCTGGATGGAAATTATGGTGACCCTCGCTATCGTGACTGCGGGGTTCTTCATCTTCAGCGCTGCGGCAAAGCATCTCCCCCTCTTTTCTCATGAGGAACTGCCTCATAGCGCAGGGAAGAAGATTGATCTCAACGAAGATCTGCGACAGGTTTCACAACTAACGACATTGGAAACAGGTTATGCAGCCCTCACCAGAGAATGAGCATCATCGCCGGGATCCGGAAGGACAACGATGCATTTGGATGACCGCCGGGATCGTCTCATACCAATTATGTAACCGGGCGTTTGAATGCGACGCATGCCCCCTCGACAGCGCGATGAGAATGCAAATCTTCCGGACGAAGGAAAGTTCGGGAGAACAGCCCGGGGTAAGCTTTCCCGCGACCCGCGATACGTATGTGTATACCAAGGGGCACATGTGGCTGTCTCAGGTGGAACCTCATGTTGCAATCCTCGGAATCGAACCCGGCCTTGCAGCGTCCCTCATCGCGCCGAAGGCGGTCGTTTTCCCGTCCGTCGGTCAGGAGGTCGCCTGCCGCGATTCCTTGTGCTGGCTCGTGGTAGACGGAACAACACTTCAGCTTCATTCCCCGGTCGAGTGCGAAATCCAGTCGATCAACACTGAGTTGCTTGACCATCCGCAGGAAATTTGTGAGCACCCCCTCTCCTCCGGGTGGCTGTTGCGTATTATGACGGGAGACAATCCCGCATCCTGTTCCCCATTACTTCCACGCTCAGAAATCCAGCATTTCTACGACCGGGATATCGCATCATTCAGAAAACTCCTGACAGAAGAAGTGCATCATGCCACGCTCGATGGCCTGATGCTGCAGGACGGCGGAACTCCGCTTTCTTCAATTCCGGTTGGCATGCGATCCCGCCGTTACTACGAACTGCTCAGAACGTCATTTCATCTCTGACCGGCCTTCTTATTCTCAGGGATAATAAAGCCCTCTTTTGGGATTATCATCAGTGAGAAGCCGCCCCCGGATTCCGGGGTATTCCTTCGGAACTGCCCTATTCGCGTGGCACATTAGTTGTGCCAGATTAGGCGGTGCATTATGAACATTCCCTTCATACATCGCCTGAGCCTCAGAGTGTTGTGGGGGCCTGTTGTCCTCGTCGTGGCGTGTTTCGGCCTTTATTCATACTTCGCGATCCGATATTCCAGCGACCAGATGCGAAGCCAGGTTGTCCTGAGCGCGGACCGGATGAGCGATATCATAAAACAGGCCACGCATTACAGCATGCTGCTCAATCGAAAGGAAGATGTCTATCATATCATCTCGACGATCGGCGCAGAGCCGGGAGTCGAGGGCATCCGGATTTACAATAAGCGGGGGGAGATTATGTATTCCACCGACAAGCGGGAAGAACATACCGCTGTCGAGATGAATGCGGAAGCCTGCTTTGTTTGCCACGAACGCACGAAACCCCTGGCATCGCTGGCGATGCCGGACCGCTCCCGGATCTATCGGGGCGGAAACGGGCATCGGGTCCTGGGCGTCATCAACCCGATTCGCAACGAACCCGCATGCTCGGACGCCGCCTGCCACGCCCATCCGGCAGATCATACTGTGTTAGGCGTTCTTGACGTCCGCATGTCGCTTGCAGAAATGGATAACACGATCGCGCGGGCTCAAAACACAACGGCGGCAGTGGCCATCGGGCTCGCAGCGTTTATCGCAATTATCTCAGTGGCATCGCTTTCGTCGGCTGTCATTAAGCCCGTCCACCGGCTGATGCGGGGCGCACAATCAGTCTCGGAAGGACGTTACGATCACACTATCGCCGTCACGCGGCGGGACGAGCTTGGAGCTCTGGCCCGAACGTTCAACGAAATGGTGAATTCACTGCGCCGTTCCAACGAAGAAAATATCCGCTGGTCGACGACGCTCCAGGACCGCATTCGCGAGAAGACCGATGAGCTCAATGCAATGCATAAGAATATTCTCCATATCGAAAAAATGGCTTCGATGGGGAAGCTTGCGGCTACTGTCGCGCATGAGCTGAATAACCCGCTCGAGGCCATTCTCACGTACGCAAAATTGATCGGCCGCCGTCTTCAGAAAGGGAACGGTACTACCGGAGCCAACATCGAAGATATTAGCCTCATTGCGCGGGAGGCGGACAGATGCGGCACGATCGTGAAGAACCTCCTCCTGTTTTCGAAAAAACAGGTGGGTGAGTTCGGCCTCGTCCCTCTCCGGCCTGTCATCGAGCGCGCAATGGGGCTTCTCCATCATCATTGCGAGATCTCGAATGTGAGGTTTCACGTCTCCCATCACGCCGGCGACGTAACCATCATGTGCAACGAGAATCAGATCGAACAGGCGTTTGTCGCCCTTTTTATGAACGCAATCGAAGCAATGCCCGGTGGCGGGACGATCACGGTGGATATCGACGCCTCCGAGTCCAGCGACGACGTAACAATCGCGATAACAGACACCGGTGCAGGAATTCATGCCGAGGATTTCCCACACATGTTCGAACCGTTCTTTACGACAAAAAAGGACGGCAAAGGAACAGGCCTGGGGCTCTCGATCGTCTATGGAATCGTCGACCGGCATGGCGGAAATGTATCGATAGCGTCGGAAGTCGGGAAAGGAACGATCGTTACACTGGTCCTGCCGCGCGTGGGGCAGGCGAAGTTACCGTTGGAGTCCGCGCACTCTCTTTCTTCTTCAGACAAAAGACTATGAACTCAGACACTGCTCTACTCATTGTTGATGATGAATCAAACGTGCGGGATTCACTTTCGAAGTGGTTTCGGGAGGACGGGTTCTTCATCGGAACCGCCGAGAATGCCGCTGAGGCGCTCCGGCGCTTACAGGAGCGAACCTGGGATGTCATCCTCCTGGACATCCGCATGCCGGGAATGGACGGCATGGAATTGCAGCAGCGCATTGCCGAAATAGACCCGGCTGCGACGGTGATTTTCATTACGGCGCATGCTACTATCGAAACAGCCGTTCAGGCGTTAAAACGGGGGGCGTTTGACTACGTCACCAAGCCCATCGATCCCGACTACCTTTCGCATCTTGTGCAGAACGCGTTGAAACAGCGGGCGCTCTCGCATGAGAACCGGAAGCTCAAGGAGTCGATTTCAGAATTTTCCAAGGTGGATGATATTATCGGCGACTCGCCGCAAATGCAGAAAGTCTACGAGCTCATCAGAACCGTCGCCGCGACCGACACGACGGTCATGATCCGCGGCGAAAGCGGCACGGGAAAAGAGCTCATCGCCCGCGCAATCCATGGCAACAGTGCCAGGAAGTACTTCCCCATCGTGACGGTAAATTGCGGCGGCCTTCCGGAAGGGATTCTTGAGAGCGAGCTCTTCGGCCATGAGCGTGGGGCATTCACCGGCGCCCAATACAGGAGAAAAGGAAAACTCGAGCTTGCGGACGGAGGCACGCTTTTCCTCGACGAGGTAGGAAATATCAGCCCCAAAACTCAGATGGATCTCCTCCGGGTACTCGAAACGAAGCAATTTACGCGCGTGGGTGGCAACGAGATTATCAAAGTGGATTTCCGCGTGATCTGCGCGACGAATAAGGACCTGGAGAAGGCGATGGCTGACGGCTCGTTCCGGGAGGACCTGTATTACAGACTCAATGTCTTTGCGGTCATTGTCCCTCCGCTTCGCGAGCGAAAGTCCGATATTCCGCTCCTGACGAACTATTTCGTGAGGAAGTATTCACAGATCCTGGGAAAACAAATAGCGAGCGTGTCGCCCGATGCGATGGACGTGCTGGTGAGCCATAACTGGCCCGGAAATATCAGAGAACTTGAAAACGCGATCGAACGTGCGATGGTGGTGGGACATGCTCCGTGCATTACTCCCCAGGACCTTCCCGTTCGCGCGGAGGCCGCCGAAGGGCGCCCCCTCCCCGCGAGCGGCACTCTCGCCTCTGCCGAAAAGGAGTTCATTACAGCCGTTCTGGAAGGTAACAAATGGAATATATCGAGGTCGGCATCCATTCTCGACATCGACCGGGTGACGTTGTACAACAAAATTCACAAGTATGGCCTCAAACATCCTGCATGACTTCGGGCATCTGTATTTACAATGCGTCTGCATTGGACGACGACATTCTCAGGGTGTCTTGCTCCCGGATTTCTGAACTATTTTCGACAGAACTGCATGTCCGGCATTTTCCCATGAATGTCGACGATGCCTATGACGAATCGAGGAGCCAGTACAGCTCTCTCATCTTGCTCTCGGGAATGCGCGGCGCCACTCTTGACAGAGATAAGAAGTATATCCTCGTGGTGGATGTCGATCTTTATACCCCGGTGCTGACATTCATCTTTGGAGAAGCACAATTCGAAGGCCAGATGGCCATCGTGTCAATGCACCGGCTGAGCAACGAATTTTACGGTCTGAAGGCGAATTCCGCGCTCCTCGAGGATCGTCTTCAAAAAGAAATCATCCACGAACTTGGCCATATGTTCGGCCTGTATCATTGCCATCATTTCGAATGCGTTATGCGTTCTTCGACGTACGTTGAGGAGATCGACCTGAAACGCGCCCGATTCTGCGGCCAATGCCTCAACCTCCTCTCCGGCCATGCAACGTTAGCGGCCCATCACCCATGAGCATCCTGTTCAGCAGAAGGTGCGAATATGCACTGCAAGCGATCCTCTACCTCGCCCGTCAACCGGAAGGAACGACAATTTCCATTCGGGAGCTGACCGACCGCCTGGGGCTGCCATTCCATTTCATGGCGAAAATCTTGCGGGACCTCAGAAAAGAAGGCCTCCTCGTCTCAGCCAAGGGCCCTGCCGGAGGATTTTCCCTCGCGACTCCGGCCGAGAGAATCTCACTCCTGAAAATCGTCGAAGCGATCGACGGCGGCGAGATCCTCCGGTCATGCGTCCTCGGTTTTGAGCAATGCTCGAATGAGAATCCCTGTTCAATGCATCACGAATGGAGTGTCCTCAGAGATAGGATATTTAATATTCTGGGTTCAAAA